>NZ_JAQQDU010000104.1:0-29521 GCF_046027825.1 Paraburkholderia sediminicola | reverse complement strand
CTAGGAAACGGACACACCAAATCTTTCGTTATGCGCCTTCCCGTTCAGATAGAAGTCACCGATAGCGGCTTCGCGGATGATCGCCGGATTGTGCGACGCCAGCACGCGTGCGTTGCGCCAATAGCGATCGAAGCGGCGCGTCTCGCTGGTTGCCGATGCGCCGCCCACTTCGAACAGTAGCGTCGCCGCTTGCAAGGTCTGCTCGATAACGATCTGCTGCGCCTGGAAGGTCTGAATATCCAGATGGATATAGGTTTGTTCGTCAGTCCGGCCTTCCTGTCGCGCCATCGACACTTCATCGATCGCGCGGGCGAGCGACGCACTGATGCTCTGCGTCGAGTAAGCAAGGCTTGCCAGGCGGCCGACTACACGATGCACCAACGGATTGTCGCGGGGGCTCGATTCGCCCGGAATACCGAAGGTCCGAGTCTTAGCTTGCGTGAACGCCACCGCATCGCGCAGCGCCGCACGGCCGATACCGGCCAGGTTCGCGACATGCAGCGCCTGGTAGTACGCGGTAAGCAGGCTGTTGCGGCGCGGCTCGGCGGCGTTATAGCGGCGGTACAGGTTATCGAGCGAGACTGGCACATGCTCGAAACGCGCCGTTCCGCTGCCGGTGAGACGCTGCCCGAAGCCATCCCAATCGTCGATACGGTCGAGACCGGGGGCGTCGCTCTTCACGAGCACGCGCACGTTGCTTTGTCCGTCATGGGCGGTGACGTCGACCCAGTCCGCGTAGAGCGTGCCCGTGGTGTAGTACTTCTCGCCGTCGAGATGCCACGCACCGTCGGTTTGCGTGAGGCGCACGCTGTTGTCTGTGACACCGGTGCGTTCGGAGACGGCACCGCCGATGATCTGGCCTTGTGCGATCCGCGTGAGCCAGCGGTCGCGCAGCGGTTCGTCGCCGTTTTCGAGCAGCGCTTCGATGAAGCCGCCGTGCACGCGCAGGATTTGCGGCAGATTCGAGTCCGCTTCGCCAAGACGCGTGACTAGCGCGAGGAACGCTGTGAGCGTGACGCCTTCGCCGCCGTAGCGTTTTGGTACGCGCAATTTGGTGTAGCCGGCTTCGCGGAGCCATTCCGCCGGAGCGTAGGCCAGTTCCCGCTTCTGCTCGCGGGCTACGGCGCCTTCGGCGATGCGGGCGAATACGGGTGCGAAACGGTTAATTAGTTCGTCTTCATCGAAGAGCTGAGCGGCGTCTGCCGATGTGGAATTTGGGTTCGGGTGCGATTCAGATGCTGGCATGAGTTCTCCAAAGCAGGGCGGGGCGTTGTACGCTGCGCTCAAAGCGCGGCCAACGCCTGATCCAGGTCTTCGAGCAGATCGTCGATATGTTCGATACCCACAGATAACCGTACGGTCTCCTCACGCACGCCCGCGCGCGCCAGTTCTTCCGGCGACAACTGCCGGTGCGTGGTCGACGCCGGATGGGTGACCAGCGACTTGGCATCGCCGATATTGACGAGGCGCGTGAACAGTTTCAGCCGATCCTGGAAGCTCGCACCCGCAGCGCGGCCGCCCTTGACGCCGAAGGTCAGGATGCCTGGGCCGCGCCCCGACAGGTAGCGCTTGACGAGCGCATGGTCCGGATGGCCGGGCAACCCGGCGTAGCTCACCCACTCGGCCTTGCTGTGCTCTTGCAGATGCCGCGCAATCTTCAGCGCGTTCTCGCTGATGCGATCCATGCGCAGCGCGAGCGTCTCGATCCCTTGCAGGATCTGGAACGCGTTGAACGGCGAGATGGCCGCCCCGATATTGCGCAACGGCACGACACGCGCACGTCCGATATAGGCGGCGGGGCCGAGTGCTTCGGTGTAGGTGACGCCGTGATAGCTCACATCGGGTGTGGTCAGACGCTTGAACCGCTCAGCATGTTTCGCCCACGGAAACTTGCCCGAGTCGACAATCGCGCCGCCGATGCTGGTGCCATGACCGCCGAGATACTTGGTGAGCGAATGCACTACGATATCCGCGCCATGCTCGAACGGGCGTAGCAGATAGGGTGAGGGCACGGTGTTGTCGACGATCAGCGGCACGCCATGACGATGGGCGATATCGGCGAGTGCGGCGATGTCGGTGATGTTGCCAAGCGGATTGCCGACCGACTCGACGAAGATCGCTTTGGTGCGCTCGTCGATCAGGGCGCCGAACGAAGCGGGCTCGCGCGGGTCGGCAAAACGCGTGGTGATGCCGTACTGCGGCAGCGTGTGCGCGAACAGATTGTAGGTGCCACCGTACAGCGTGCTCGATGAAACGATGTTGTCGCCGGCTTCGGCAATCGTCAGGATCGAATAGGTGACCGCTGCCTGGCCCGACGCGACCGCCAGCGCGCCCACGCCACCTTCGAGCGCGGCGACGCGCTGCTCGAGCACGTCCTGAGTCGGATTCATGATCCGTGTATAGATGTTGCCAGGCACCTTCAGATCGAACAGGTCGGCGCCGTGCTGTGTATCGTCGAAGGCGAACGCAGCGGTCTGGTAAATCGGCACGGCAGCCGCGCGGGTCGTTGGGTCAGGCTGATAGCCGCCGTGCACCGCGATCGTTTCGAGGCGCCAGTTGGCGGATGCGGACTCGCTCAAGGTCGGTCTCCAGAGGTTAGGGCTTCGGTTGAGGCTCGATGCGAGTGCCGATTATTGAACGCTTTGCCCGCGCGCTTTAGCACGATTTTTCGCTTGCTTAGCTGATCTGAGCTGATTTGGTTTGTTTCGCCTGCCCGCGCACCCCGGCTCGCATGCCGGGCGCAAATGCGGGGCGCACGAGCCCCGAGTTGGGGAGCGCTGCACCATGAGGTGGTGAGCGACGCGTTGCGGACCACCGTGACGGCGCCTCCGTCGAATCGCCCCAAATCCAGTCCTGACAAGGATCACAGTCTGTTCCCGGCAACTCGGAATGCACTTGGCATAGCTCCTGCTAATTTGAGTTCAGACTTGTATGCAAGATTGAACTCAAGGAAAAACGAGTGCCTATTTCTTCGCCATTGACGGTCCGCGGTCTTCTCGAGGCCTATGCCGCCAAACGTCTTACGCCGACTGAAGTCGTGGCAGCGGCGCAAGGGACATCACCTCGTTTGGCGGCTAGTTCGCCTATCTCGACAGTCTGAATCTCAACTGAAGGCCAACGCTCTTTAACCCGCTACCAGGAATTGGACACCATGACCAGCCGCCGCAATTTCATCAGGAGCGCCAGTCTGCTCACGCTCGGCAATATCCTGCCGATTCAATCGGTGTTCGCCGCGCCGAAGACCACCGTCGGCGTGATCTACGTCGGCGCGCGCAGCGACTACGGTTACAACCAGGCGCAAGCGACCGCCGCCGCCGTGATCAAGAAAATGCCCGACGTGAAGGTGGTGGAAGAGGAGAACGTGCCCGAAACCATCGCCGTGCAGAAAACTATGGAAGCAATGATCGAGCAGGATGGCGCCACGCTGATTTTCGCGACCTCGTTTGGCTACTTCGATCCGCATGTGCTGAAGATGGCGGCTAAATATCCGAAGGTGCGTTTCGCGCATTGCGGCGGTTTGTGGAAGCAGGGCAACCCGTCGAACATCACCAGCTACTTCGGCTATATCGACGAATGCCAGTACCTGAACGGCGTGGTCGCGGGTCATATGACGAAGAGCAAGAAGCTCGGCTTCGTCGCCGCGAAACCGATTCCGCAAGTGCTGCGCAACATCAATTCGTTCACGCTCGGCGCGCAGTCGGTCGACCCGTCGATCACCACGCAGGTGATTTTCACGGGCGACTGGTCGATGCCTGTGAAGGAAGCGGAAGCCACCAACAGTCTCGTCGATCAGGGTTGCGATGTGCTGACCTGTCACGTCGACGGTCCGAAGGTCGTCGTCGAGACAGCGGAAAAACGCGGCGCGATGAGTTGCGGCTATCACGCGAGCCAGGCGGCGCTCGCGCCGAAGGGCTATCTGACCGGTGCGGAATGGGACTGGGCGACGCCGTACAAGCAACTGGTCAGCGGCGCACAGGCCGGCACCCCGCAGCCGAATGTGTTGCGCGGCGGGTTGAAAGAAGGCTTTGTGAAGATGTCGCCGTATGGCGCGAAAGTCACCGCAGAGGCGAAGCAGAACGCCGACTCGATCAAAAGCAGCATGGTGGCCGGCAATTTCGTGATCTTCAAAGGCCCGATGAAGGACAACAAGGGCGGCACGGCCATCGCCTCCGGCACGAGCCATATACAGACCGACTACACGCTCGAAAGCATGAACTATCTGGTGGCGGGCGTCGTCGGCCAGATCTGAACCTGGCCTGCGTGGTTGTGTGAGTGTGCGTGAGTTTGCATGAGCGAAGGAGCCGTGATGCGTCCCAATGCCCCTACCGCAAGAGTGATCCTGTCACTCTTGCCCGCGCTGCCGACCGCGTTGGCGGTGCTCGGCACGCTGCTGCTGTTTTCGCTGTTCCTGCTGGTACAGGGACAGCCGGCGCTCGATGCGATCGGGCTGATCTTCGAAGGCGCATTCGGCTCGTCGTTTGCGTGGCAGAGCACCTTGCTGCGCGCGTCACCGCTGATGCTGACGGCGCTCTGCGTCGTGCTGCCTGCCCAGGTCGGGCTGATCGTGATTGGCGGCGAGGGCGCGCTTGCGCTCGGCGGCATGTGTGCGGCAATCGTCCCGCAGATACTGCCGCACGGCACGCCGTGGCTGATCGCCACGCCGTTGATGGCGGTGGCCGGCATGCTGGCCGGTGGCGCCTGGATCGGCGCGGTCGGCGCGTTGCGGCAATGGCGCGGCGTCAACGAGACGATCAGCAGCCTGTTGATGTCGTATATCGCGATCGCACTCTTCAAGCACCTGGTGGAAGGGCCGTTGCGCGATCCCGCCAGCCTGAATAAACCGTCCACCTATCCCGTACCCGACGCGATGATGATCGGCTCGATCCCCGGACTCGACACGCATTGGGGACTGTTCTGGGGCGTCGTCGCCTGCATCTCGGCGTGGGTGTTCGTGAAGTTCAGCACCAAGGGCTTCGCGATGCGCGTGGTGGGCGGCAGTCATCGCGCGGCGCGCCTGGTCGGCTTGCCCGTCAATCTGCTGGCCCTTGCGGCGTGCGTATTGGGCGGTGCTGCGGCGGGACTCGGCGGCATGTTCGAAGTGGCCGCGGTGCAGGGCAGCGCAAATGCATCGTTGCTCGCGGGTTATGGCTATGCGGGCATCCTCGTCGCGTTCGCGGCGCGCCAGAATCCGCTCGCGATCATCGCGTGTGCACTGATGATCGGCGGCATCGAGGCGAGTGGTTCACTGCTGCAGCGGCGGCTCGATCTTCCCGACGCCACCACGCTCGTTTTGCAAGGCCTCCTGTTCGCGAACCTGCTCGCGTGGGAAGCGCTTGGCGGGCGCATCGCCGCATGGCGCGTCAATTTGCAGGCCGTCGCACAGGCCGACCTTCCCGTGCAACTGGAGCAGACCCATGCCTGATATGCACTCACCCATCGTGATCCTGCTGCTGTCGCTGTTCGCCGGTGCGATCCGCGTCAGTACGCCTTATCTGTTCGTCAGCCTCGGCGAATGTCTGACCGAGAAAGGCGGCCGGGTGAATCTCGGCCTCGAAGGCATTCTGGTGTCCGGCGCGATGAGTGGCTATGCCGGCGCCTTTCTGACCGGCTCGCCGTGGGCCGGCGTGCTTGCGGCCGGTTTCGTCGGTTTGCTGCTCGGCTGCTTGCATGGCCTTGTTTGCTCGTTGCCGCGCGTGTCAGACATTGCGTTCGGCATCGCGTTGATGCTGCTCGGCACTGGGCTCGCGTTCTATCTCGGCAAGCCTTTCATCGAACCGCAAGCGCCGATGCTGCCGTTTATCGATCTCGGCAAGTGGACCTCATCGCCGCAATTGCATAACGCCCTGCATATCAACCTGCTGTTCGTGATCGGCGTTGCCCTGGCCTTCGTTCTGCAATGGGGTTTGCGCAATACCCGCTGGGGGATGGTGCTGCGGCTCGTCGGCGATCACGCTGAAACGGCGCGTGCCATGGGTTATCCGCTCACTTCCGTGCGCATCGCCGCGACGGCGGTGGGCGGTGTGTTCGCGGGTATCGGTGGGGCGTATCTGTCGCTGGTCTATCCAGGCAGCTGGAATGAAGGACTCTCCAGCGGACAAGGGCTGATGGCGGTCGCGCTGGTGATCTTCGCGCGCTGGCAGCCGTTGCGTTGTCTGTGGGCCGCCCTGCTGTTCGGCGCGGCCGGCGCACTCGGCCCTGCGCTGCAGGCGATCGGCGTGACGAGCGGCTATTACCTCTACAACGCCGCGCCCTATGTGCTGACCCTCGCGATCATGATCGTCAATTGCCGTCCGGATCGCGCGCTGGCTGGCGCGCCGGGCGAGTTGAGCCTGACTCGCTGAGCTTGCGCTGGTGCGTGCGCTTCTGCGTGTGCCAGGGAACCCATCAAGGATCTCACCACCATGAACCGATTCATCGAAGCGAAGCCCTATCCGTGGCCCTACGACGGCAACCTGCGCGCGGACAACACGGCGCTGGTGATCATCGATATGCAGACGGATTTCTGCGGCCACGGCGGCTATGTCGACAAGATGGGTTACGACCTGTCGCTGACGCGCGCGCCGATCGAGCCGATCAAAAGCATCCTGAAGCCGATGCGCGATCTGGGCTTCACGATCATCCACACGCGTGAGGGGCATCGACCGGACCTCTCCGACCTTCCCGCGAATAAACGCTGGCGCAGCCGCCGCGCGGGCACTGACGGTGTGGGCATCGCCGACGACGGCCCGTGCGGCAGGATCCTCGTGCGCGGCGAACCGGGCTGGGAAATCATCGACGAACTGAAGCCGTTGCCGGGCGAAATCATCATCGACAAACCCGGCAAGGGTTCCTTCTGCGCGACGGATCTCGAACTGATCCTGCGTACACGTGGCATCGTCAATCTGGTGCTGACCGGCATCACCACCGACGTTTGTGTCCACACGACGATGCGCGAAGCCAACGATCGCGGCTTCGAATGCACGGTGCTGGCCGATTGCTGCGGCGCGACCGACAAAAGCAATCACGACGCCGCGTTGCACATGATCACCATGCAAGGCGGTGTGTTCGGCACGGTGTCGGACTCGCACGCGCTGCTCGCTACGCTATCGGCTACGACTACGACTACGGCGCCGGCAGCGGCGCTGGCCACTTCAGGCAGATAAACCATGACCACGGCGCCGAAGGCATTGGGCGTGGAAGTGCTGAACGCAAGCAAATCGTTCGGCGCGTTTCGCGCATTGGATAACGTCTCGATCAAAGTCAAGGCCGGCAAGATCCACGCGCTGCTCGGCGAGAACGGCGCGGGCAAGAGCACGCTCGTGAAGGGACTGGTCGGCTACGGCGTGCTCGACGGCGGACAGATCGCCGCCGACGATCGTGAAGTCCATATCGCGTCGCCGCGCGATGCACAGGCGCTCGGCATCGGCATGGTGTATCAGCATTTCACTCTGGCGTCCGGCCTATCGGTCGAGGAAAACCTGCTGCTCGCGCGCGGACGGATGCCGTGGAAAATCGACTGGAAGGGCGAGCGCGCCGCGCTTGCCGCATTTATGCAGCGCATGCCGTTTCGCTTGCCGCTCGACGCGCCGGTGGCCATTCTCGCTGCCGGTGAAAAGCAGAAACTCGAGATCCTCAAGCAGTTGTATCTCCAGCAGCGCTTCCTGATTCTCGACGAACCCACCTCGGTGCTGACGCCCCAAGAGGCCGATGAAGTGCTCGGCCTGATGCGCGAACTGACTTCACACGGCGAGCTGACCGTGCTGATGATCACGCACAAGTTCCGCGAGGTGATGGCGTATGCCGACGACGTCACCGTGTTGCGCAAGGGCAGGCAAGTCGGCACGAGCGCGGTTGCCAACACCAGTCGCGACGAACTCGCAGCGTGGATGATGGGCACCGTCGCTACCCATGCGCCGAACGAAGTCCCCTTGGAGGACGAAGCGCCGGTGATGGCCGCGGTGACCGTGGAACGCCTGCCACGCAAACCCGTCGGCGACATGGCGCAAGTGCGTCTCGCACTGCACGACGTATCAGTGGAAGACGATCGTGGCCACACGGCGGTCAAGCACGCGACGCTGTCCGTGCGGGCGGGCGAAATCCTTGGGCTGGCGGGCGTTTCCGGCAACGGACAGAAGGAACTGGTGGAAGCGCTGGTCGGCCAACGCCGTGTGAAAGCCGGCGACATGGAGGTGGCGGGCAAGGCCTACCATGCAACGCGCGAAGAGATGACCCAAAGGCGCGTGTTTGCGATTCCCGAGGAGCCACTGAAAAACGCCTGCGTCGCCGCAATGAGCGTGGCGCAGAACCTCGCGCTGCGCGACTTCGATCGCGAGCCGTTGCGGCGCGGCGGCTGGTGGCTCGACCGGCGTGTCGTGCGCGAGCGCGCCGCACAGTTGATCGGCGAATTCAACGTGAGGCCGCCGCTGCCCGAACGGGCGATCGGCACGCTGTCGGGCGGCAATGTGCAGCGCGCGGTGCTGGCGCGCGAACTCGGACAACCGGTGGATGTGCTGATCGTCGCCAATCCTGTGTTTGGTCTGGATTTCGCGTCGGTCGCCGATATCCATGCCCGTCTGATGGCCGCACGTGATGCCGGCGCGGCGGTGCTGCTGGTTAGCGAGGACCTCGACGAACTGCTCGAACTGGCAGACCGCATCGTGGTGATCGCGGAGGGCAAGCTGGTGTTCGAAACGCCGGCAGCGCGCGCGGATCGGGCCGTGCTCGGTCAGCATATGGCAGGGCACGGCGATACCCCGGCGCATCGCGGCGTACCCGCAGAGAGAATGAAGGAAGCCATCGGATGACACAGCAAACCGGGTTGACGATCGACGCTCAACCGGGTCCCTTCACATTGGACCCCACGAAAACCGCACTGATCGTGATCGACATGCAACGCGATTTCATCGAACCGGGCGGCTTCGGTGAATCGCTTGGTAATGACGTATCGCTGCTGGCTGAGATCGTGCCGACCGTCGCGGCATTGCTGGCCTTCGCGCGCAGGCATCAATGGCTGGTGGTGCACACGCGTGAATCGCATGCGGCGGATCTGTCCGACTGTCCGGCGGCGAAACGGCTCAGAGGTGCACCCAATGCCCGCATCGGCGATGCAGGGCCGATGGGGCGCATCCTGATTCGCGGCGAGGCCGGCAACGCAATCATCGAACCGCTCGCGCCGCTTGCCGGTGAACTCGTGATCGACAAACCTGGCAAGGGCGCGTTCTATGCCACCCGGCTTGGCGAAGAGCTCGCGATGCGCGGCATCACGCATCTTGTGTTCGCGGGCGTGACCACTGAAGTGTGCGTGCAGACGTCGATGCGCGAAGCCAACGACCGCGGCTACGACAGTTTGCTGATCGAAGACGCGACCGCCAGCTATTTCCCTGCGTTCAAACAGGCGACGCTCCACATGGTTAGCTCGCAAGGCGGCATTGTCGGCTGGACCGCGCCGTTTTCATCATTGACGAAGCTCGACGAGACGATTCCGGCATGGAGATAAATCAGCCCGAAGTGGTCGCTCAAGTGCAGGCAGCCTTTATCGAATACGAGCGGGCGCTCGTCGACAACGACGTTGCGGCGATGAACGCGCTGTTCTGGCACACGCCGCAGACGGTCCGCTATGGCATTGCCGAAATCCAGCATGGCGGCGAAGCGATCCGCGCATGGCGTGAGACCTGTTATCCGGTGCCGAAGTCGCGCAAGCTGCATCGCACCGTGGTAACAACCTTCGGCACCGACTTCGCCACCGTCAGCACTGAATTCACCAGCGACGCAACGCCGTTGATTGGCCGTCAGATGCAGACATGGGCGAGGCTTGGTCCCGCCGACTGCTGGAAGATCGTCGCGGCTCACGTCAGCCTTATCGCGATGCCATGAAACGCCGATAATAAGAAAAGAGGGGGATGAGGCATCAATGAACGACGATACGACGAATCTGCTCGAGCCCCCCGCAGAGCCTGAAACGCCAGGCGCTGCGGGAACGCCGGGCATGCCTGCCGCTCCGGCCGCGGCCAATCAGCTCGCCGAGCAGGTGTACCAGCAACTGAAGAACGATATCTTCAGTTTCCGCCTGTTTCCCGGCGACCGCTTTTCCGAAAACGGCATCGCGCAGCACTACGGCGTGTCGCGTACACCGATGCGCGACGGCCTGTTTCGTTTGCAACGCGAGGGCTATCTGGAAGTCGGCTTCCGGCGCGGCTGGAAAGTGTCACCGATCAATTTCGACCAGCTCGATCAGCTCTACGATTTGCGCATCGTGCTGGAAGTGGCGGCCGTCGAGCGGGTGGGGGCAGGCGGCGACGTCGCGCATGCGGCCGTCGAAGCGCTGAAGGCGACATGGTGCGTCGAGCCCGAATTGCGTGAGAGCGATCCGGTGAAGATGTTCGGCATGGATGAGAACTTCCACCGGCAACTCGTCGCGGCGACCGGCAACGCGGAGATGCTGCGGGTGCACAACGAAGTGACCGAGCGCATCCGCATCGTGCGGCGGCTGGACTTTCTGAAGCCCCACCGCACGAGCGCCACCTACGACGAACATTCGACCATGCTGAGCCTGATCGAGCGCAACCGGCTGACGGAGGCGATCATGCTGCTGCGCGCGCATATCACGCAGAGCAAACTGGAAGTGCGCAAGATCACGCTCTCGATGCTGGCCGCGGCGCGCGATAGCAAGTTGCCGTTCGTGTCCTGATGGCCGCGCGGCTCCTGAGGGCCTGAGCGGCCTGGCCGCGCGCTGCAATGCGTGAAGAGGCCGCCACGCTACCGTCACTCACTCGTAAGAGAAAGCCCCGCCAAACTTATCCATCCGCTCCAGCGCCATCCCGGAGCCCCGCACCACACAAGTCAGCGGCGCCTCGGCAACAAACACCGGCAGACCCGTTTCTTCCGCAAGCAACCGATCCAGATCGCGCAGCAATGCGCCCCCACCCGCTAGCATGATGCCGCGCTCGGCGATGTCGGCGCCCAGTTCCGGCGGCGTCTGTTCCAGCGCGATCTTCACCGCGGAGACAATCTGATTCAGCGGATCGGTGAGCGCTTCGAGAATCTCGTTGCTGGATACCGTGAAACTGCGCGGAATGCCTTCGGACATATTGCGGCCCTTGACCTCCATCTCCTTGACTTCGGAGCCCGGAAACGCGGAGCCAATTTCCTTCTTGATCGCCTCGGCGGTCTGTTCGCCGATCAGCATGCCGTAGTTGCGGCGGATGTAGTTGACGATTGCATCGTCGAACTTGTCTCCTCCCACGCGTACCGAACCCTTATAGACGACGCCGCCGAGCGAGATCACGCCGACTTCCGTCGTGCCGCCGCCGATGTCGACCACCATCGAACCGGTCGCCTCGGACACGGGCAGCCCGGCGCCAGTGGCCGCGGCCATCGGTTCTTCGATCAGATAGACCTGCGAGGCGCCCGCGCTATGTGCGGCTTCCTTGATTGCCCGGCGTTCGACCTGGGTCGACCCGCACGGCACGCAGATGATGATGCGCGGCGACGGCGCGAACATCCGCGACTCGTGCGCCATCTGGATGAAGCGCTTGATCATCTGCTGGGTAATGTTGAAGTCGGCGATCACGCCGTCCTTCATCGGGCGGATCGCCTCGATATTGCCCGGCACCTTGCCGAGCATCTGTTTCGCTTCCTTGCCGACGGCCAGAATGATCTTCTTGCCGTTCGGGCCGCCTTCCTGACGAATCGAGACCACCGAGGGCTCGTCCAGCACGATACCCTTACCACGCATATAAATAAGGGTGTTCGACGTGCCGAGGTCGATTGCCAGGTCGTTGGAAAAATAGCCGCGCAAAAAACCGAACATGCAAATTCCTGTGTTACTGATGCCAGGCGCGTGAACGCGCCGCTTGGGAGTGCCGCCCGGGGGGCGGCAGGCGACCAGATAGTGGTCGGGAGAGGGGGAAGAATAACAGCTTCGGGCGGTGGGCTAGTTTGGCGAGCGCGGCCGCAACGAGTTGTCGATCTGCCATTTGATGCGGCCGCAATTGTTTTTGACGCGCGCCTCGTAGTCGGTTGGGGCACTCAGGCGCAACGAGCGCATCTGGATTGCGTCGTTATCCCCGCGCCGCCAACCCGCTTGCCAGCGAGTATCGAACTGGCTGGCCTCGGTCAGCACCTTCGTGAGCTTCGCCTTGTACTGCGCCACGTCCGCCGGCGTCCATCCGCAGAACTCCTGGACAAAGTGCGCCCGCTCGCCGGCGGCCTCCGCGTTGGCGTTCGCACCGTCCTCGCTGGCTGACGCGGGCCGGGGCAGTGCCGCCGACAGAAGCAATAGTGTGAGCGTCAGCGCGAATCGGACTTTATAGCAACAGCGGTTTTTATACACGATTGCCTCCTCGTTGGCGTTCCCGGGCGCCGCAACGAATAGCGAACGTGCTGCGGCAGCGCGTGCGGCTGCCTATATTACCGTGTATGGGCAAGCTTTCGTCGAGGTCGCGTCCGCCCTGGCCGTCCCTTGACTGAGCGGTGCCTCCGCGCGAGTCGATCCGAACCGGTCACAGCGCGACAGGAGACACGCCGACCTGGCGCATGTCTCCCGCACGCGGCTAGCGTGATCCAGGGCGCAACATGGCGCACGACTCAAGGCGCATTGGTCAATGCCGGGTCGAGATAGGCACTCACGTTCTGCGATTGCTTGTAGACCGCGTTGCGCACGTTGAACTTGTCCGCGTTCACGCTCGAACCGTACACCGAGTCGAGCCCGTCACCCTTGATGAAGGCCTTCCTGGCCGCCGCCGCGTCGAGCAGGTGCGTGCCTTTCAGCAAGGGCAGATACTGGGCCGGCGTCAGCCCGACGCGCGCGGACATGATCTTCACGGCATCCGGTTGCGTCTTGGGATCGTTGATGTAGGCCACGCAGCGATACCAGACCTTGATTACCTTGGCCCAGTCGGCCTTGCGCGACTGCAGACTGACCGGATTGACCGTGATCGCGTCGTAGATCAGGCCTGGCGCGTCGGCCGAGGTGAAGATCGGACGTGAGCCCGGTACGCGCTTGAGTGCTTCGCCCGCGTTCGGTTGCCACGCGCCGACTGCGGCGACGTCGTTGGACGACGCCAGCACTTGCGGTAACTCGTTCGTCTTCGCGTTGACGAGCGTGATGTCCGATTCCTTGAGCGCATGCTTCTCCAGCGCCGTGTCCAGCAGCAGGTGATCGACGAGACCCATTTCGACACCGACCTTCTTGCCCTTGAGTCCATCGACCGTGCGAATGGGCGGCTTGGCCACGATCATGTCGTTGCCGCTCGAGTAATCGGTCAGGAGGATCATCACGTTTTTGGCGCCGCTTGCGCCGGTGACGAGCGCATCGCCGTTGGTTGCGCCGACTGCGTCGAGCTTGCCGGCGGAGAATGCATCGAGCGAGGCCGAGTAGTCGAACCACTGGAAATTGACATCCACGCCGGCCTCCTTGAACCAGCCTTTGTCGATGGCAATCTGAAAGGCGACGAAGCCGGGCCAGTCGCTATAGCCGATGGCGAGGGGCGCAGCCGCTTGTGCGGGGGTGGCGCCGAAACCGGCGAAACCTATAGCAAGCGCGGCGGCAGCGCCAGCGATCGCGCCACGCACGCGGCGTGGCGAGGCAAGGCTGCTCAGCGACGGATGGGACAGAAGGGACAGAAGGGACGTACGGGCGGATTCGAAGCGTTTCATCGTTTTCTCCAGGAGACCGGTCAATTGCGATTGTTGAGTTGGATCGCGCGGCGACTGCGCGATAAAACAACATGACCGGTTCCCCCGAGAATCCGAACGATGCGGACACTGCGCGAAAACTGCGGGAGACAAACGCCGGCCACGGAGAGGCACGATAGGCATTGCTATCGCCAATCTCCCGGGCTTTTGTCCCGCCGTGTAGTGCAGCAGTCGTTCGTTTCCGGATCAAACCCGAGTCGAACGAACCGATGCACCGGGCTGCTCTCGGACCAGACATTCTTGCGAACCGGAACCCTAGCATCCCTAAGATGCGACGCTGCCGCACCTCTCGGCCATTCATCAAGCGAGAAATATGCCAGCCGAACCGGGCGATGCATTGAGGTGCTGTTATCCGAACGCTTCAACGCAAACATGCATGGCAACGGCTCAATCCAGCGCGGCAAAACGGTGATGCACGTAGGCGAGAAACTGTTCGAGGCGCTCCTCGATCGATGCCGCGAGACTGATCCGCTTGATGCGTCGATCCGCTTCGGAACTCGTCTCCAGCAGCCAGCCGGCATCGATCAGCGCCTGCACGTAGCGCACCGCGGTGCGGCGGCTCACGCCAGGCATGAATTCGTAGAGCGCTGTCTTGGCGAAGTCATCGTCCGACTCCACCCACATCCGGCAAAACAGATCGCTGTAGTTGAGGTCGTTCAACCCCAGGTCGCCGAAATGCGACGACCACTGCCAGTCCATGTCGAGAATGGCGCGCGCGACGGCTTGCCCCTTGTGACGCGCAAGTTTCTTCTTCATCGATTCACCATGAGGAGGAGGGGTGCACAGTTTAAGTGCTAATCGCGCCGGAAATCGGGCGCGCCAAAATTATGCACGGCGACACCAGGCGTTTTTATTGGCGAGTCAAATTCGTGTGTACCATTGCATGCAATTTTGCATGCAATTGGAGAGACGATGAAATTCGAACTGTTCAAGACGTTCTGGGGATTCAACGGTGGTCCGCATGATGCCGCACCGCTGGTGCGCGCTGCCGGCTTCGACGGAATCGAGGCGCCGGTTCCCGCGGGTGAGACCGAGCGCGAGGCTTTCGCGCAGGCCATTGCCGACGAAAATCTCGCGTTTATCGCCGAGATCACGACGGCGGGCAGTTATGTGCCGGAACGGTCCGCGACGCCGGCGGACCACCTGCGCGACTTCGAGGAAAAGATCGTGTGGGGCAAGCCGCTCAAGCCACGCTTTTTCAACGTGATGGCAGGCTGCGATGCGTGGCCGGCCGCCACCCAGATGGATTTTTTCGCGCGTGCGGTGGAGATCGCCGCGAAGCACGAGGTGACCTGCAGCTTCGAGACGCATCGCGGCCGCTCGTTCTACAACCCGTGGATTACTCGCGATGTCGCGCGTGCGGTGCCGACGCTCAAGCTGACGTGCGACTTCAGTCATTGGGTGTCGGTATGCGAGCGTCTGCTCGACGGCGAGGGTGGCGAATGGGACACGATCCTTGAGCTTGCGCCGCATGCGCATCATCTGCACGGGCGTGTCGGCTATCCGCAAGGTCCTCAGGTTCCGCATCCGGCTGCGCCCGAGTACGCGGACTGCCTCGCCTCGCACCAGCGGATCTGGGAGGCGCTGTGGAGCGCACAGATCGACAGGGGCTACACGACCACGACGATGACGCCCGAGTTTGGACCCGATGGCTATCTGCACACCTTGCCTTTCACGAATGCGCCGGTGGCCAATCTGTGGGAGATCAACACGTGGATGGGGCGCGAAGAGCGGCGCCATCTCGCGGCGTTTCTTGCCGGGCGCGAGGCGCGCGGCGGCCTGCGAACCGAACTGCAAACGCATTCGCCGACTCGATCGTCCGTCGAACCGCAGCACGCATAGGCCAAGCTCATGAGCCAAACTCACACCCGTTTCGACCGCCTGCCCATCGTCGACGTCAGCGGCCTATTTAGCGATGACCCCGACCGGCGTCTCGCGACCGCCCGCGAGCTCGACCGCGCGGCGCGTGACGCGGGCTTCTTCTACGTCACCGGCCATCAGGTCTCACGCGCCCAGCAAGCTGCGCTAATAGAACAGGCAAAGCGGTTCTTCGCTGCGCCCGCCGACTGGAAGATGCGCTATTACATCGGCAAATCGACCTCGCATCGCGGCTACGTGCCCGAAGGCGAAGAGGTGTTCGCGGGCGGCAAGCGCGACAGGAAGGAGGGGTTCGACACGGGCCGGGAACTGCCGCCTGACGATCCCGACGTCAAAGCCGGCACGCCGATGCTCGGGCCCAATATGTGGCCTGAGCAGCCAGGTTTTCGTGAAGCGATCGGCTGCTATTACAACGCGGCGTTCGCGCTCGGTCGCGCGTTGTTCGGCGGCTTCTCGCTCGCACTCGGCTTGCCGGAAACGCATTTCGACAGGTACTTGCAGAAGCCGCCGAGTCAGTTGCGCCTGCTTCACTATCCCTTCGACCCATCCGCGGAAGACCGGCCGGGCATTGGCGCGCATACCGACTACGAGTGCTTCACGATCCTGCTGCCGACAGCCCCCGGCCTCGAAGTGATGAACGGGGAGGGCGAATGGATCGACGCGCCGCCGGTCGACAACGCGTTCGTCGTGAACATCGGCGACATGCTGGAGGTGTGGACGGGCGGCACGTACGTGGCAACTTCACATCGTGTGCGCAAGGTGAGGGAAGAGCGCTACTCGTTTCCGCTCTTCTTCGCCTGCGACTATCGCACGGTAGTCGCGCCACTGCCGCAGTTCGCGACACCCGAGGCGGTGGCGAAATACCCACCGGTGTCGGCGGGCGACCATCTGTTCGCCCAGACGGCGCAGAGCTTTACCTATCTGAAGCAGCGTCTCGAACGCGGTGAGCTGGCATTGCCGGAAGGCGCGAAGGGTTTAGCGAGCTTTGGGCAACAGGCGCGTTATGCGGGTGCTGAGCAGGATGTGGCTTAATGAAGGCGTGATGCCCGATGGGACGCAGACGTTGGCGCGTTTCCGCAGCAAGTGCGTTAGCTAGCGTCGAGCAGTATGTTGCCTGGTGCGTCAATTTATGCGGCTGCTTATTGCGGCCGCCAGGCGAAGGCGAATTAACTGGGACTCGCCCACAAAGCACGACAAGCTAAAAAAACAACGGCGCCGTCTCGCCTACGAGCGGCGCCGTTGCTTCTGCAGTTCGATGAAACGCGCCGACATCAACGTGTAGAGCGTGCGGCGAAGCGTGGCAAGCTTAAGCATGATCGAATGGTCGAGTTGATGAGCGTGGCGTGATGTCACGCACACACCATGCCATCCTGCAGAGCCCTTACGCCGCGTGAGATACATGAGAGCCACGTAAGCGCGCAGCCCAATCATGGTGCTTCGCGCATTCAACTGGTGCCTGATCGCCCTCAACCGTGGTGCGTGCGTCATCACCCCAATCAACCACCGGGCGCAAAATTGCGCCGCCGACAGCATTCAATCCCTCGCCACCACGCGCTTAGCGCCTCTGCAACATGACCCTGGCACGCAACTCGCTTAGCTATGCAGCGAGAGGTGCGAAGTAATTTGCATCATCTTCAGGATCGCTAGGGTTCCGGTCGTAGCGCTTTAAAGGCTTTTAGATGGCTTTGAGGCGCGCACACGATGTCTGGTCCGAGAGCAATCCGGTCTTGCCGTTCACCTTCTTTCAAGGCGCCGGCGAGGCTCCACGGAGGGATAAAAGCCCGGGAGGTCGCGATGTCGGTCAATCGCCCTCTCATGCTTTTTCCCAACCGATACCTGGAGCCTCCATGTCGACGCAAACCCCTGTCGATCTCACACCGATCCCGCATGTGTTGTGGGAATCCGTGATTCCCGCCGGCACGCACTGGTCCGGCGTACTGCGCCGCGGCGTGGCGCTGCGCATTGTCGATCCCGAGGGCGGCGCCAATCTGGCCGGCGTGTTCTACCGGCACGACGAACCGCTCGAACGCTACAACATGGCCGATACGCTGAAGGCGCAGCACACCGCGCATCTGACGCGCGGTCACGTGCTCTATTCGGATATGGGCCGCGTGCTCGCCTCGATCACGGCCGACACGCTCGGCTGGCACGATCCGCTGGGCGGTCTCGGCGATGCCGAACTGTTCGCGAGCAAGTACGGCGAAGCCCGCTATCAGCAACACCGCAATGCAATGGTCCGTAACGGACGCGACAGCCTGCTGCTCGAACTGGCCAAGCACGGCCTGGGCACACGCGATCTCGTTGCCAACATCAACTTCTTCAGCAAGCTCGCCATTGCCGAGGACGGCTCGCTTGACTTCGTGACGGGTTATTCGAAAGCCGGCGCGGCGTTCGATCTGCGTTTCGAAATGGATACGCTCGCCGCGTTTTCGAGCGCACCGCATCCGTTGAATCCTTCCTGCGAATACGAACCGAGACCCGTCAGGCTGATCGCGTACCGCGCGTATGCCGCCGATGCCTCCGTACCCGCCGACGATCCTTGCCGCGCCGCCTGTGCCGAGAATGAGCGCGGCTTCGTCAACACCGATCGTCTGTTCGTTTGAGGAGACCCGCGATGCCCATTATCGAAAGCAAGCTCGACATCCATCACGCGGTCTACGACCTCACGCTGCCGTCCGGCGAACCATGGCTGCATGAAATCAAGCGCGGCCAGGTGTTCCGCATTCTCGACCTGGAAGGCAATCAGGCCGTCGACACCCTGTTCTACAACAGCGCCGATCCGCTCGAACGCTACAGCGCGCAGGACACGATTCGCGCGCAACGCAATCTCTATCTGTCCGCCGGCAGCGTGCTGATGTCGAACCTCGGCAAGCCGATGCTGACTCTCGTCGCGGACACGTGTGGGCGCCACGACACCCTCGGCGGCGCCTGCGCGGCCGAGAGCAATACGGTGCGCTATGCACTCGACAAACGCCATATGCATAGCTGCCGCGACAGCTTCCTGCACGCGCTGACGCATTGCACGTGCGGCGTGGGCACGCAGCTTACCAAGCGAGACATCGTCAGTAATATCAACTTCTTCATGAATGTACCGGTGACGCCGCTCGGCAAACTGAGCTTCGAAGACGGTATTTCGGCGCCGGGCAAATACGTCGAAATGCGCGCCGAGATGGACGTGACCGTATTGATCTCGAACTGTCCACAGCTAAACAACCCGTGCAACGGCTATAACCCGACGCCCGTGCGGCTGACCATCTGGGACATCCAATGACATTCGACAAAGTCCTGATTGCCAATCGCGGCGAAATTGCCTGCCGCGTGATTCGCACGCTTAAGCGGCTCGGCATTGCATCGGTGGCGGTCTATTCGGAAGCCGATCGCCACGCCATGCATGTGATGCTCGCCGATGAAGCCGTCTGCATCGGCCCAGCAGTGGCGGCCGCCAGCTATCTGAATAGCGCGGCGATTCTCGAGGCGGCGCGCGCAACCGGCGCGAATGCCATGCATCCCGGCTACGGCTTTCTCTCCGAAAATGCCGCGTTCGCGCAGGCATGCGAAGACGCGGGTATCCGCTTCATCGGGCCGCGCCCCGCACAGATGCTTGAATTCGGCCTGAAGCACACGGCACGCGAGCTCGCGAAGGCAAACGACGTGACGTTGCTACCGGGTACTGGCTTGCTGCCCGATGTTTCGGCCGCACTCAGCGAGGCCGAATCGATTGGCTATCCCGTGATGCTGAAAAGCACCGCGGGCGGCGGCGGTATCGGCATGTCGCTGTGCCGCGATGCGGCGCAACTGGAGAGCGTGTTCGCATCGGTCGCGCGGCTAGGCGAGGCCAACTTCGCGAACGCGGGTGTCTATATCGAGAAGTTTGTCGAGAATGCGCGCCACATTGAAGTGCAGATTTTCGGCGACGGCCGTGGCGGCGTGATCGCGTTAGGTGAGCGCGACTGCTCGGTGCAGCGGCGCAATCAGAAGGTGATCGAGGAGACGCCCGCGCCAGGTTTGACACAGGCGGAACGCGCGGCGCTGCACGCGAGCGCCGTGCGCCTCGCGCAGGCCGTGAAGTACGAATCCGCCGGCACGGTCGAGTTCGTCTTCGACGCCGACACGCGGCGCTTCTATTTCCTCGAAGTGAACACGCGGTTGCAGGTCGAGCATTGCGTCACGGAGGAGGTGACGGGCGTCGACCTGGTCGAGTGGATGATTCGCCAGGCAGAGGGCGAACTTGCGCCGCTCGACACGCTGGTTCCGACGCCCAGCGGGGCGAGCATTCAGGTTCGGCTGTACGCTGAAGATCCGCACAAGCACTTTCAACCGAGCGCGGGTGTCTTGACCCATGTCGCTTTCGCCGCCGATGCGCGGGTCGACACATGGGTCGATGCCGGCACCGAAGTCAGCGCGTTCTACGATCCGCTGCTCGCAAAGATCATCGTCAAAGGCGCGACCCGCGATGCCGCGCTCGCCGCAATGCGCGCCGCGCTGGCGCAAACGCAGCTTTACGGCATCGAGACGAACCTCGACTATTTGCGCGCCATCGCCGGTTCGGCGACCTTCGCGCGGGGCGAGCAAACCACCGGCTTCCTCACGCGCCTCATGTTCGCGCCGCACACCATCGACGTGCTCGACGGCGGCGTGCAGACCACCGTGCAGCAAACGCCGGGACGGGTCGGCTACTGGGACATCGGCGTGCCGCCGTCCGGTCCGATGGATGATCTGTCGTTCCGGCTCGCTAACGAACTGCTCGGCAATCCGGCCGACGCGGCGGGACTCGAATGCGCGATGGTCGGCGCGACGCTGCGCTTTAACACCGCGACGCTGTTCGTGCTGGGCGGCGCGCCGCTCGCCGCCACACTCGACGGCCAGTCGGTTACGCTGTGGCAGGTCACGCGGGCGACGGCGGGTTCAGTGCTCAAGCTCGGCGGTGTGACCGGCGCCGGTATGCGTGCGTGCCTCGCACTCAAGGGCGGCTTGCAGGTGCCGGACTATCTCGGCAGCAAGGCCACTTTCACGCTGGGCCAGTTCGGCGGCCACGCCGGGCGCGCTTTGCGCAAGGGCGACGTGCTGCATCTTGCCGCCGACGCAGGCCGTGGCGAAGCGGGCGCGCAACTCGATCCAGCGCGCGTGCCGGTGTTAACGCACGACTGGACCCTCGGTGTGCTCGACGGTCCGCACGGCGCGCCCGATTTCTTCACGCCCGATGACATCGCGATGCTGTACGGCACGCGCTGGACGGTTCACTACAACTCCAGCCGCACAGGAGTCCGGCTGATCGGTCCGAAGCCGCAATGGGCGCGCACGGACGGCGGCGAGGCAGGGCTGCATCCGTCGAATATTCACGACAATGCGTATGCGGTCGGCGCGGTCGATTTCACCGGCGACATGCCGGTGATTCTCGGCCCGGACGGTCCGAGCCTCGGCGGTTTCGTCTGTCCGGTGACGGTGGTGGGCGACGAGTTATGGAAGCTCGGTCAACTGCGGCCGGGGGATACGGTGCGCTTCGAACCGGTGCGCGCGCAACCGTCGCTGACGGCATCTGCTGGATCCGCTGTCTCTGTGGCGAGCGAGAACCTCAGCGCGCACGATTGCATTCTCTACAGCGATCCGTCGGCAGGCGAGGGAACGGGCGTGGTCTACCGCCGCTCCGGCGATCAGAACGTGCTGGTCGAATACGGCCCGCTCATGCTGGACCTGAACCTGCGCTTTCGCGTGCATGCGCTGATGAACTGGCTCGATGCACACCGACTGACTGGCATCGTCGATCTCACGCCGGGTATCCGCTCGCTGCAGGTGCATTTCGACCACCGGGCGCTGTCGCACGACACCTTGCTCGCCCATCTTCAGCAGGCCGAGCGCGAATTACCCGCCGTCGACGACATGCGCGTGCCGAACCGCATCGTGCATCTGCCGCTGTCATGGGACGACCCGTCGACGCGGATCGCGATCGAACGCTACATGCAATCGGTGCGGCCCGATGCGCCGTGGTGCCCGAGCAATATCGAGTTCATTCGCCGCATCAATGGTCTGGCTAGCATCGAGGACGTGAAACGCATCGTGTTCGATGCGCGGTACCTGGTGATGGGTCTCGGCGACGTCTATCTTGGCGCGCCGGTGGCGACGCCGCTCGATCCACGTCACCGGCTCGTCACGACCAAATACAACCCCGCACGCACCTGGACGCCGGAGAACGCGGTTGGGATCGGCGGTGCCTACCTCTGTGTGTATGGCATGGAAGGGCCAGGCGGCTATCAGTTTGTCGGCCGCACCGTCCAGATGTGGAACCGCTATCGCACCACGCGCGAGTTCGAAGCCGGCAAGCCGTGGCTGCTGCGGTTTTTCGACGAAATCCGCTTCTACGAAGTCAGCGAGGCCGAGCTTGCCGAACTGCGCACCGACTTCATCGCGGGCCGCGCGAGCCTGAAGATCGAGGAGTCGGTCTTCGACCTCGGTGCGTACAACCGCTTCCTGAAGGACGAAGCCGAATCGATTTCCGCCTTCAAGCACGCGCAACAGGCGGCGTTCGACGAAGAGCGCGAGCGCTGGAATGCCGCCGGGCACGCTGAGTATGTCGGCGAGCCGGCCAGCGACGCGGATTCGGCGGCCGGCAACGGAACGGCCGATGCGTTGGCGGCAGGTCAGCAAAGCATCGTCGCCGACGTCTCGGGCAGCGTCTGGAAACTTCTGGTGAGCGAGGGGGAGCGCGTGAGCGAAGGGCAGGTGGTGGCAATCGTGGAATCGATGAAGATGGAAGTCTCCGTTGCCGTCACGGAAGACGGTGTGATCGAAGCCATCGATTGTGTGGCCGGCGCGGCAGTCGTCGCAGGTCAGCGCTTGATGGTGCTGCGAGTACCCGGTGCCGGCGTTGCGGCCGGCGCCACCGAGGAGGCTACGTGCAAATGACACAACACGACGATCTGTTCGCAACCCGCTTGCCCCGGAGAATCCCATGACTGTCATGAACAGAAGTGACTGGTTCGCGGTACGTCGCGAACTCTCCGTGCGCGGCAAGTGGCTCCTGGGGTTCGGCTCGTTTTTGCTGCCGCTTCTCGTATGGTGCATCGTCAGCTACGTGCCGTTCGTCTGGCATCCGCAGGTGCTGATCGAAAGCCCGGGCAGTGTCGACTATTTCCAGCCTGGCATGCGGGTCGACAAGGACGTGTTCGCCGACGAGCTGAGTCATGCGCGAGCGGGTCACACCGCCTTGCCGACGGGCGAGCCGGTCAACCCGGTGTACCTGCCCGCGCCCCACGAAGTGCTGCGCGCGTTCTACACCGCGTTCACGACACCACCCGCGTCGCGCGACGGCGTGTGGTTGCATCAAAGCCTCTGGCACTCCATCCAGGTGATTTTCTGGGGCTTTGTGCTGTCGTCGGTGATCGGCGTGCCGATCGGCATCGTGTGCGGTACTTACAGTGCGATCGCGCGGCTGCAGGAGCCGTTTTTCGAGTTCTTCCGCTACTTGCCGGCCCCGGCGTTCGGCGCGCTGATGGTGGCGATCCTCGGCATTTATGACGGCCCAAAAATCGCAATCATCGTGATCGGCACGCTGTTCCAGCAAGTGCTGATCGTGGCGAACACCACGCGCAAGCTGGAGTACGGCCTGTTCGAAGCGGCCATGACGCTCGGCACAAAGAAACTCAAGCTGCTCACGCATGTGGTGATTCCCGGCATCCTGCCGGACCTGTATCGCGACCAGCGCATTCTGCTCGGCTGGGCGTGGACCTATCTGATCGTGGCGGAACTGGTCGGCACCAGCTCCGGCATCACGTGGTACATCACGCAGCAGGCGCGCTATGAGCATTTCGACAACGTCTATGCGGCGATCATGATGATCGGGATCATCGGACTGGGCACCGATCTGGTGCTGGCCTATCTCGGCCGCAGGCTGTTTCCGTGGGACCGCACGCTCAAAGCGTAGCGGGACCGTTCGCGCCACGGCCTGTCGCCATACACGCCATACACGCAATACACGCAGCACACGCAGCACACTGCACCGCATTCAAGGGATTCAATCATGTTAAATCCGCAACCGATTCCGTCGTACCTCATCCAGTCCGAAGCGGTGCGCGAGCGTTTCGACCGTCTGAAGTCGCGCGAGGTGATCCTCGAGGTTCGTGACCTCGACAAACGCTTCGAGAGTCCACAGGGCGAATGCACCGCGTTAAATGGCATCAACTTCAAAACGCACCGGCGCGAGTTCGTCTGCGTGATCGGACCATCGGGTTGCGGCAAGTCGACCTTGATCCGCATTCTCGCGGGCCTCGAACGGCAGACAAGCGGCCGCGTGCTGCTCGACGGCAAACCCGTGGAGGGTCCCGGCGCCGATCGCGGCATGGTGTTTCAGGGCTACACGTTGTTTCCGTGGCTGACGGTCAAGAAAAACGTCATGTTCGGTTTGAAGATGAACGGCCACAGCAGCGTGCATGCCGAGCGCGAAGCACTGCAATGGCTTGATCTGGTCGGTCTGACGAAGTTCGCCAATGCGTATCCGCACCAATTGTCCGGCGGGATGAAACAGCGCGTGGCGATTGCTCGTGCGCTCGCGAACCGGCCGCGGATTCTGCTGATGGACGAACCCTTCGGCGCGCTCGATGCGCAGACTCGCGCGAAGATGCAGACGCATTTGCTCGATATCTGGCGCAACATCGATGTGACCGTGCTGTTCATCACGCACGATCTGGACGAAGCGATTTTTCTCGCTGACCGCATCCTGGTGCTGAAGGCCAATCCCGGCGAGGTGCAGGAATTGATCGAGGTACCGGTCCCCCGTCCGCGCGATTATTCGCAGGTCACATCGCCGGAATTTCTCGCCACCAAGGCCCGGCTCGAAGCGCTGATTCATCCGCCCACGGCCGCCGTCGATGAAGACGATGTCGTCAGGCCGCATATGATCCGGATGGTAGACGTGGCGGATAACGTCGAATGATGGCGGGCTTTGTCGTTGCCCGCCCGGCCTGCGCAACTAGCCCACGAACGGCGCGCCCATTGGCCGTGTGCGGATGCCGGGCGTGAGCCGCGTCCACGGTAAGTCGCCCGGATCGGCTGTCATCGGACCGGGCGCCTTGGCAACCAGCACGGCGTGTGCAATCGGTTCGAAGTCCGCTCGAAAATGCACCGAACTCTTGTTCACGAGTATTTTCATCTGCTCCGGCTCGATGCCCGCGACCCGGTAAAGGTTGCGGTCGAGCATCTGCGCCTTGGTCGAACTCACGGCAATCCGCACGCCGCCGATCTTCAGGCAGGCGACAGGTCCGAGGTTCACCTGCATGCCGTGCATCATCGGTCCATCGTAGCGGCAACGGCCATCGGACAGCGCCATGACTTCGAAGCTGCCCGCGAACGGCGTGTCGCCCGGCACGTTCGAGCGGCCGCCGAGCGTCAACTCGAGCGTGGCGCCTACGCCCGCCGCGTGCGCTTGCGCGGCCGCTTCCGGATCCCAGATCAGACCGAGCGCGGCGTCTTGTGCGCCTTCGGCCAGCAACGCGCGCAGCATGCCGGTGGTGTTCGAATCGGCGCCCGCGCCTGGGTTGTCCTGCGTGTCCGCAATCACAACGGGTTTCTGCGCCGTGGCGGAGAGGCGCATCGCTTCGGTGACGGCAGCCGCGGGAGACAGAAACGGCACGGCCCATAACGATTCGTCGCGCAGCATGGTGTCGTAGAGCGCATCGACGGCAGTGCGCGCAGCCACCGCGTTGTCGCCATAGCCCCAGATGACCGGGCCGCATTCCGGAAAATCGGCAGCCGGAAAACCCGGCGCAAACGACAGCGAGACGACCTGATCTTTTTCCAGCGCGCCGAGGGCCTCGTACATCGAGCGAGCCGGTTCGAGCAGGGTGCACATGCCGTTGATCGGAATCAGAAACGGCAAGCGGCGCGCGGCGCGCACGAGCGGCTTGCGCTGGCCCAGCAGACGGGCGAGCAGGCGTTCCGCCCGTGCCCCCGCAGCTGCCATGTCGACGTGCGGATAGGTACGGTAAGCGACCAGCGCATCCGCGCTCGCGAGCATGCGCTCGGTCACGTTCGCGTGAAGGTCGAGCGAGGCGACGATCGGCACCGATGCACCGACCTTCGCCCGCAGCCGCGCCAACAGTTCACCTTCGCCGTCGTCCACATGCTGCGCGACCATCGCGCCGTGCAAGTCGAGATAGATGGCATCGAAGCCGCCGGCGCCTGCAGCCGCGACGATCTCGCCGGCAATCCGCTCGTAAGCGTCCTCGGTCACTTGCGCGGATGGGCTTGCCGCAGTCCAGATCACCGGCATCAACGTATGGCCGTGCTGCTCGCTCGCAAGAATGAAGCCGCCGATCGGCAGATTGACTTCGCGCAACGCGAGGACGGCATCGCCGCGTGCCATGGCCGGATGGCCCTCGCCGCGCACGAAGCTTTCGTAGGTCGCGGGTGAGGGCGCGAAGGTATTGGTTTCGTGCTGGAAGCCAGCAATCAGGATCTTGAATGCCAAGTTAATGCTCTCCGTCGAAGAAGCCGGCGCGCAGGGTCGCACCGGTATGTCCATTGAGTCGGGTCACTCAGTTTGGGCACTGAGTTTTGTCACTGACCCAGTTCATTGAGTCGGCTCACTGAGTCACGTGAGTCGGCCGTGTCAGGCCCGGCGAGCCTGTACGGCGGCAGGCGAAGGCAGGCGATTCGCGAGCAGCAGGATCGCGCCGAGCGCCAGCAGCCCGACCATCACGTACAGGCCGGCCTGCAGGTCGCCCGTCGCCGTCTTGGCGAGGCCGATGATCGTGGGGCTCAGAAAGCCGCCCAACAGACCAATGGTGTTGATCAAGGCGATGCCGCCGGCGGCTGAATCGCCCTTCAGATAAGCGGACGGAATGGCCCAGAAGACGGTGTAAGAGACCCACATCATCGCCGTGGCGATCGTCATGAAAAGCAACGACAAGACGAGATGCCCGCTCGCAAGCGTCGCGACGGCCAGCGCCACCGCACCGATGAGCGCCGGCACCGCGCTGTGCCAACGCCGTTCGCCGTGGCGATCCGAACTGCGTCCGCCGAGATACATGCCGATCACCGCAGCGATGTAGGGAATCGTCGAATAGAGGCCGATCTGCATCGTGTCGGTCACGCCGTCGGCTTTCAGAATGGTCGGCAGCCAGAAATTAACCGTATAGATGCCGCAGATCACGCAGAAATACGCGATCGCCATCAGGTACACGCGCGGATCGCGCGCGATCTGGCCGAACGAGTGATGCGCCACGGACGGTGCGCCTAGCCCGCTGTCGAGCACCCGTTTGTCGTCGGCGGAGAGCCACTTCGCATCGGCCGGCCGATCGACCAGGAAGAACCACGCGATCACACCGAGCACGATGCACGGCAGTCCTTCGACCAGAAACATCCATTGCCACCCGGCGAGTCCATAGGCGCCTGCAAAGGCTGTCATGACCCACGTCGACAGCGGGCCGCCGACCACGCCGCTAAGCGGCCCGGCAATCATCACGGTCGCGATCGCGCGCGCCATGCGGGCTTCGCCGTACCAGTAGGTCAGGTAGAAGATCATCCCCGGCGCGAAGCCGGCTTCGAATACGCCGAGCAGAAAGCGCAGCCCGTAAAACATCGGCACGTTGTGGACGAACAGCATTGACGCTGATGTGAGGCCCCACAGCACCAGAATGCGGCTGATCGTCTTGCGCGCACCGACTTTCGGCAGCAGCAGATTGCTCGGCACTTCGAACAGCACATAGCCGAGAAAAAAGATGCCCGCGCCGACGCCGTAGACCGCGTCGGAAAAACCCAGATCGCTTTGCATCTGCAGTTTCGCGAAGCCGATGTTGAGCCGGTCGAGACACGCAAACAGATAGCAGATGAGCAGGAACGGCAGCAAACGCCAGTTGAGCCGGCTGTAAAGCGCCGTGGCCTCGTCGGCACTCGGATTCGATGGAATAGCGGACACGGACAGCCTCCAGGGGAATTGTTGCGAGCGGCGGGTAGGGAACGACTCTGCGATGACGGGGTATCGACTGTTTTTCAGGTAACGCGCCGATAGTCGGTAACCAATAACTGAGTAGCAAGAGCAACTAAAGTGAAGTAATGTTGCTCGTTGGGCAACACCCAACGATTGACCGAGATGAGCAAAGGCAAAGGAACCAGACGATGCGGGAAATCAACCAGCGCCGTTTGCGCTATTTCCATGAAGTCCTCACCCACGGCTCGATTCGCGGCGCGGCGGACCGGCTGAATACGGCTGCGTCGGTGATCACGCGGCAAATCAAGCTGCTGGAGGAGGAGATCGGCGCGCCGCTGTTCGAGCGCCGCGCGCGCGGTGTCGCGCCCACCGAAGCGGCGCAGCATCTGATCGAGTTCTGGCGCGGTTGCCAGGCGCAGCAGGAACAGTTCGAACAGCGCTTGCAGGCGCTCCATGGCCTGCAGCAGGGGCATGTCAGGCTGGCGATTAGCGAAGGCTATATCGACGGTCTGATGGACGAGGTGCTGACCGACTTCTGCGCCCACTATCCGAAGCTCGATATCACGGTGGAAACGCTGGCGGTCAACGACATCGTGAGCGAAGTCGTGGAAAGCCGCGCCCATATCGGGCTGGCGTACAACCCGCCGGGGGACCCGCACATCGAGTACCGGGCAACCTCGCTACAGCCTGTCGTGCTGCTCGTGCACGCCGGGCATCCGCTCGCCGTGCGCGGCGGCCCGGTCAGCATCGATGAGATGCTCCAGTGTCCGCTCGCACTGATGCCGCCGGCGTTCGGCCTCGGGCAGGCCGTGCAGATGCTCGCCTTCGCCGACAACCTGCAAATCCGGCCGACGCTCACCACCAACTCGCTGACGGTGTTGAAACGCTTCGTGAAGAAGGGCGAAGGGGCGACGCTGATGGGAAGCTTCGCCGCGATGCACGAAATCGCAGCGGGCGAACTCATTGCGTTGCCGATCGAGCATCCGCTGTTTGCCTCCGCGAAGGCCCGGATACTGGTTCGGGCAGGCCGGCCGTTGGCCACGGCCGCGGATGAACTGCTTCGCTGGATGCTGGAAAGGATGTCGATGTTTAACGGCGCGGCGGCCGGTTAAGCTTGGCTTTTGTGCGAGCGGGTGTGGCTGGTCACCGTGCGCAGCCAGATTGCCCGCTTATCTTCGCTCCGCTCAAAGCCGCGTCGGGCAGGTTGCGTCCTGTTTAGCTCACACCCACCGCCCAATCCACCGCTGCATCGAACAAACTGCTTCCCGCCGGCGACAGGTTGCCGAACGTGTCGTTGTTCAGGAAGAACATTACGCGCCGGGCCGGAGCCAGCGATTCGTAGTCCATCGTCGCGCCTTTCTCGTACGCAAAGATCGCCGCCTTCTCTGGCTGGCCATACAACGTCGCTATGGTCGTCGCGCCAAGGCCCGGTTTGCCCCAACTCATCGCCGCCTGTTTGACATAGACATTCGTCACGCCCGCCGGTAAGCCAGCTGCAATGGGGTGGGGCGCGTTGACCAGCCACAGGTAACGCTCTTTCTCCGCTTCGCCAAAATCGACGTCGTGACGCTTGCCCGTCATGGCGAAGTCGTCAAGCAAATCGTTTTCCCATGTCAACAACGGTTTGACCAGAAAGCGCCAGCCAGCCGCCACCTGCTTCGATGAGACCGTCGATGAAATCACGACAAGATCCGCGTCGCCGACCGCCTCAGGCGGTTGCGCCTGATCCAGCAGGCGCACGCTGTAGCCACGCGCGTCAAGATGTGCCGCAATCTTCTCGTCGACAGTCAGGTTCGGTCCGTTCAGTTGCACGACCATGACCACTTTCTTTCCCACGCATGGTCCGCTCGATGCGGCGCGCGCAGCCGGTGTCGTGACAGCCAACAGGGCGCCGAGGCCCGCCGCTGCGGTGAGAAATGTCCGGCGTTTGCCTGCGGGCACCAAACCGTTGCCAGCGCTACGGCTCCAAAGTTTCATCAGTGTCTCCGAGAAACCCCGACCTTCAGAGGCTGTCGCAAAACTTTTCTGCTGTGCGTCCAATTGAAGCCG
>NZ_JAQQDU010000103.1:0-29678 GCF_046027825.1 Paraburkholderia sediminicola | reverse complement strand
TTATTACGGCATGAGTGTTTTCCCGAAACAGCAATCAGAACTTAATTAGCGTGGCGCTGGATGCAATCTTCGAGCGCCGCATGCAAGGTTTCGGTATTGAGTTTGGCGTCGTCGAAGACGAAACGGATGCGCGTATCTTCCCGCTTCAGATCGGCGCCATATCGATCGACGCCGAGCAATTGAAGTCCCCCGGCACCCGAGGAATGACCGGCGAAGTGCGTGATCAGCGCATTTTCTTCATCAAAGCCGAGTGGCGGCAGTGGATCGAGTTCGGCGCCGCCGAGCCAGCCCATCGCGCCGAAGCCGCCGATGTAGCGCAGCCGTTCGAGCCTCATTGCCCAGAACGTGAAATCGCCGAGCACCAGGTAGCGTTCCGCCTCCGGGTGATAGCGCAAATAGCGCTGCACGACTTCGGGCGTCGGGTCGAGCGGTTCGAACATGCCGAGCAAGGTCACGCGCTGGCCGCTGAGCACGTCGCCGTCGGGTGCGTCGACGACAAGAAAGCCGGCGCGCGGGTCGGCGTGCAGGTTGTGCGTATGCTCGGCGAGCCGGCTCACGAGGATCGTCGGGCGATGCTGTGGGTCCGGTGCGAACGGCAGCACCGAAGGATAAGGAAAACCTTCCGGCTGACGCGCATGGGTAGCGAGCGTACCGATAGCGGCGCTATGCAGCAGATGCAGGGGAGCATGAGCGGGAATGTTCAAGTGCGCGTTCCTCAATGAATGAGCGTTGGATCGATCCGCTCCAAGCATAAGACAGCGCGCTTCGTTAGAATCGGAAATTCGCTTTCAACGCGCTTTCTTGCGCGTGCCCCTCCACGAGATTTCAGTGTCCAACCGCTCCCCCGAATTCGCCGCCCTCCCCGCTGCTCATCGCGATCTCTCCGACACCGCACGGCAGCGCGCCCGTATCGCCACGATGGCGGTGTTCTTCATCGCCGGCATGATGTACGCGTCGTGGGGGGTGCATGTGCCGACCGTGCGCGACCGCTTCCATCTGAATGCGGCGATGCTCTCGTTCGCGCTACTGGCCGTGGCCGGCGGCTCGATCGGCGCAATGGCGGCGAATGCGTCGTGGATCGCACGGGTCGGCACGCGCCGCGCCTGCCTGACGGGCGGTCTCGTGATGACGGCGTGTGGGGCGCTGATTCTGATCGTGCCGGCTTACTGGATGTTGCTGCTCGTGCTGGCGATCTTCGGCGCGGGCATGGCCACGCTCGACGTCGCGATGAACGCGGAAGCCAGCGCTGTCGAGAAGGCGCTCGGCAAGTCGATCATGTCGTCGCTGCACGGCATGTTCAGCGTCGGCGGGATGTTCGGCGCGGCGGTAGGCGGCGCCTTGTTGGCGCGCGGCATGGCGCCGGCTGTGCATCTCGCGCTGGCTGCGGCAGCCAGCGCGCTGGTGCTGATCGCGGCCTGCCCTTCGGTGCTGCCGCACGTGGGGCACGCCGACCATCCCGACGCCGCCACACCGCGCGCCAACCGCTGGCGCTCGCCGGCCTTGTGGGCGCTCGGCGCGATGGCGTTGGTCGCGCTGATCGCCGAAGGCGCGATGTACGACTGGGCCACCGTCTACATGCGCGACGTCGTGCTGTCCACGCCGGCCCTCGCGAGCGCGGCCTACGCGGCGTTTTCGGGCGGCATGGCAGCGGCGCGTTTCGCCGGCGACGCCGTGCGCGTCCGCTTCGGTGCACCACAACTGGTGATGGCGAGCGCGTCGCTCGCCTGCGCGGGGATGGTCGGTGCGCTGCTGCTGCCGAACCCGGTCGCCGCTCTTATCGGCTTCACGCTGATGGGTCTCGGGCTCGCGAACATGATGCCCGTGCTGTTCGCGGCGGCAGCGAGCGTAAAAGGCATTCACGCTGCCGAAGGACTCGCGCACGTGGCCGGGCTGGCGTACTTCGGGCTGCTGCTCGGGCCGGTGATCATCGGCGCGGTGACGCAGATGAGCAGCTTGCCGATTGGTTTGTCCGTGGTGGCCGTGTGTTCGGCGCTAATCGCGATCGCGGGTCCGAAGGTGCTGCGGCGTTTGAAGATCTGACGCAGACGCGCGCTGCCGCTGCATCGGCGAATGTCACGTCATATGAACAACCACAACCTTACGTTACGTTACGCGAGGCCTGCGCGCTGATGTGTTCCCCGCCACACTGGTAGCACCAACACGCTCCCCGACTCCCCCCAATACCCGCAACCTGTTGATTTATATAAACCTAATTTTCGAACCGGCCATTCAAACAGAAATGGCATAGGCCTTGCAGTTAGCTCCCCAGGCAGTATCCAAATTACGGGGGAGCAGACCATGAATTGCAATTTCAAACTGTCGGCGATCGCCATGTGCGTGACGTCGATGATCGTACTGACCGGATGCGGAAGCACGGCAATCAGACCGAATATCGCAAGCGGAGTGGGGACTGGTTCCGGCAGCGGTTCGGGTTCAGGCTCGGGTTCCGGTTCGGGAAGCGGAACGCCTACGCCTACGCCTACGCCTACGCCTACGCCTACGCCTACGCCTACGCCTACGCCTACGCCTACGCCCACGCCCACACCAACGCCGACACCTACACCCACGCCGACGCCGACGCCGACGCCCACGCCCACGCCCACGCCTACGCCGACTCCGACGCCAACCAGCGCCAATCCAGTCGGCGTCGTCGTCCAGAACACCGGCAATGTGATTGGCGCGACCGGCCAGACCGTCTCCGCGATCGGCAGCCAGATCGGCCTCACGCCGGTTCCCGGTGCGAATCCGGCGACCACCACCGCGCTCGGCAACGCCGTCTCGAACCTCGGCGCAGGCGTCACTGCGGTCGGCGCAGGCGCGGCGAACGGCCTCGGTCAGCTCGGCAATTCCGCCGACCCGCTCGGCACGACGCTGGCGAGCAGCGGCAGCCTGGTTTATGACGCAGGCCAGGCCGTCAATAGCGCCGGCCAACTCGTGACAAGTCTCGGCAGCGGTCCGACCGCGCCGCTCAGCCCGCTGACCACGCCGCTCGGCAGCACCGTCTCGACGCTCGGCAATGCAGTCAGTAGCCTTGGCACGCAACTGGGCTCGCAGCTGACGAACGGCCCGATCCAGCAAGTCACGCAAACGGTCAGCACCGCGATCACGCCGATCACAGCCACGCTCGCGCAAACGACCCAAACCGTCGGCGATACGACCGGTCTCGGTGCACCGCTGAACGGTCTGCTGTCGACCATCGGTCATGGCCTCGACAGCGCCGGCAGCCAGCTCAGCGGCGCGACCAACAACGCGATCGAGCAGAACCTCGGCAATGTCGTGACCAAGCTCGGCGACACCGTCACCTCGGCCGGCGGCCTGCTGACCGCGGGTGGCTCGAGCAGTAGCAACCCGCTCGGCGGCCTCACCGGCATCCTGAATCCGGGCGGCAGCGGCGGTTCTACGGGCAATCCGCTGGCTCCGTTGACCAGCATTCTCACCGCGTTGCCCGGCACTTTGAGCGGTGGCCTTACCGGTGGCAGCGGCTCGGGTAGTCCGCTGGCGCCCCTGACCAGCGTCCTCAGCACGGTCACCGGCAGTCTCGGTGGCGTCGGCGGCAGCTCGGGCAGTCCGCTGGCACCGCTGACCAGCGTCCTCAGCACAGTGACCGGCAGCCTCGGTGGCCTCTCCGGCGGCTCCGGCGGCTCGGGCAGCCCGCTGGCACCGCTGACCGGCGTGCTGAACTCAGTGACCGGCGCATTGGGTGGCGCGACGGGTAGCAGCGGCAACCCGCTGGCACCGGTGACGGGCGTGGTGTCGTCGCTGACAGGTGCGCTCGGGTCGGCTGCGGGTTCAGGTTCAGGCGGCACCAGCGGGACCAGCAACCCGCTTGCGCCGATCACAGGTCTACTGGGCACCATCACCGGCGCATTGACCGGTACGGCGGGTTCGACAGGCGGCACTACGGGCGGCGGCTTGCTCGGCGGTCTGGGCGGCCTGGTGCCGAAGAAGTGACGAATACGAATAACGACGGCAAATAACGGCGCGGCAAAACAAGCGTCGAAGGGAGGCGGCGAGCCGGGTCAACCGGCTCGCCGTTTTTTTATCGCCGCAATCCACAACGCCAGCGCATCCGCCGGTACATCACAATTCGTGATACGTCACGTAATCACGCGAGAAGTCGTTACGTTGCAGAAAATTGGTGAACGTCATGGTCACCGATGCATCGAGTCCTTCCACGTAATGCCACCAGCCAATCGGCAGAAACAGCAATTCGCCGGGTCCGAGTGTGCATTCCATCAAATGCGCATGACGCATCGACGGGAAGCGTTCGTAATCGATCGCACCGCCGTCCACCTCCGAAAAACAATGCAGCGTGTTCGCCATATGCGGCGTATCGGACAACGGAACCAGCTTGATCTGTTTGCGGCCGATCACCTGTGCCATGAAGTTATTGGTCAGATCATGGTGAAACGGCGTCTTCGTTCCAGCCGGTCCCATCCAGAAAAAACCGGTATCGGGCGATCCGGCATCGAGATATTCGCCAATAGCCGGCACATCGGACCATAACGCCGCGAGTGCCGCGCGATTGTGCGACGTGTTATTGGCCGTCATGTAGAAGTCGTTAGTCGGGCCGCTGCGCTCGACCAGATCGACATAATCGGCAAAGCGCGTCATGCGCTTGAGCTTCGGCTGATTGACTTCATAATTCGCATCCGACTCGCGGCCGAACTGCACTTCGACTTCGCAATCGCCGCAACGCTCGCGAAAGTAGTCGAAATTCCACTGCGTGCGCGCCGGCCAGAAATCGAAAGCGCCGGTGATGATGACCGGCCGGTTCTGAAAGTAGTACTGCTCAAAGAATTCGTCACGCGATAAGCGCTCGCGCCTTTCAATCACACCGCTTCCGGCGCGCATGCGATTGAGCGTGCCGTACACCGACAAGATCCATTCGCGCTTTCGCAAACGATTGCGCAACCGCACCGCGCCCTCAAAGTAAGGACTCGCGAGCGCGGTCTCGATTTCGCGCACCGCTTCGGCAGGGTCGAAACCATGTCCGACCAGCGCTCCATGCACGGCGGGCGGCGGTGCGTCGAGTAGCAGGTTTTCGGCAATCCAGCGTCGCCAGCCGTTATCGATTGAACGGATCACAGTGGTCACGGCATTCTCCCCAACAACGTTCTCAAACCCGCCAGCCTGACACGCAGGCGCCCAAAAGAAAAGGCACGCGAGCCATGCGGCGCGCGTGCCTTCCAATTACTTGATCGAAGACAAACAAAGCTGTCTTCGGTCAGGCGGCTCTTACATCTTCACTACGTCGAGCAGCGTCTTCTTGCCTGCCTTGTAGTCGTACAGCGAGATCACGCCGTGTTGAAGGTCGCCCTTCGAGTCGAACGTGGTTTCGCCGATCACACCCTTGTAGTCGGTCGCCGGCATTGCTGCCAGGATCTTCGCCGGATCGGTCGAGTTCGCGCGCTTCATAGCGTCGACGATGATGTACACAGCGTCATACGTGAACGGAGCGTAGATCTGGATCGGCTGACCGAAACGCTTCTGATACTTGGCAAGGAACGCTGCACCGCCAGCCATCTTCTCGAGCGCCATACCGGCTTCCGAGCAGACGATGTTGTCGGTTGCGTCGCCAGCCAGGTCCGACAGCTTGTCGGTACACACGCCGTCACCTGCCAGCACCTTCGCGCGCAGGCCGAGTTGCTTGGCTTGCTTGGCGAACGGGCCGCCGGTGGCGTCCATGCCGCCGTACATGATCGCGTCCGGGTTTTCGCCCTTGATCTTCGTCAGAATTGCGCGGAAGTCGACAGCCTTGTCGTTAGTCGCGTCATGCGACATCACGTTCATGCCGAGCGACTTGGCGGTCTTCTCGAATTCGTTGGCGAGACCCTGGCCATAAGCGGTCGAGTCGTCGACGATTGCGACGCTCTTCATCTTCATGGTCTTGGATGCGTAGTTAGCCAGTGCCGGGCCTTGTTGCGCATCGGTTGCCACGACGCGGTACGTCGTCTTGAAACCTTGTTGCGTGTAGGCCGGGTTCGTTGCCGACGGCGAGATCTGCACGATGCCTGCATCGCTATAGATCTTCGAAGCCGGGATCGACGTACCCGAGTTCAAGTGACCAACCACTGCAACGACCTTGTCGTCCACCAGCTTCTGCGCGACTTGCGTAGCCGTACGCGGGTCAGCTGCGTCGTCTTGTGCGTCGAGTTGCAGCGTGATCTTCTGGCCGCCGATCGTCAGGCCCTTGGCATTGATTTCTTCAACTGCCAGGCGCGCGCCGTTTTCGTTGTCTTTACCCAGGTGAGCGATACCGCCGGTCAACGGCGCAACGTGGCCGATCTTGACGACCTCGTCCGCTACCGCACCGGTTGCCAACGACGCAAACAACATGGCCGCAGCGCTGATCGGCAACAGCTTTTGAATCTTGATGTTCATATAAGTCTCCAGTTTCGGTCCCAAAAACAACGTAATCGCCCTGTGCCCCCGCTTCCCTACACGTGTCGCTCAGTCCCGTGGACGACCACGCCGGTTGCATCGTTCATGCACTTGGCCAGCACGTTCGCGAACCTGTTTGTGGCAGGCGGCAAACCGTACTTGCGCGCAAGTGTAGGCCATCAAATTAAATTGTGGGACTTTTTTGAGGAAGTGGGATGAACACTAATAGCGTTTATCCAACAGAGGCCGATTCCGGCTGGATAGACAGGCTGGAAAGCACCAGCCCATGCGGGTTTCCGCCAGGTGAGCATTTCGTCTAACAGCGCAGGCTAAAGCTTTTAGCGTGTTAAACCGTTAATGGTTCGAATAGGCTTTGTGCTTAAAAACGAGGCGCGCCGCACGTTACTGCGAGACGCGCCTGAGTCAGGCTGAATCAACGTTTGAGCGCGGCGATCTGTGCTGCCGCAGCCTGCCATTCCTGCTCGAGTTGCCCGACCAACTCCGCTGCGCCGAGGCCTTCTCGACGCTTGCGGCCAAGCGGCGCGCCCTGGCCTGACCATAGAGACAGATAGTCGCCGTTCTCCGCGTGGCTCGCGGTTTGACGCAGTTCCTGGGTCAAGGCGTTTTGCACCGGATAAGGCGCGACCTGATGCGCCGATTCGCTCAAGCGTTGCATCAACGGATTGCGTATGCCGCGCGCATGACGGCCGGTGATCGCGCGCGTTACGGAGGTCGATGTGTCCGACATCGAACGCACTCGGGTTTTCCATGCCTGCGGTATCGCGCTTTCCAGACAGGTGAGGAACGCTGTGCCCATTACCGCGGCTTGCGCGCCGAGCGCGAGCGCCGCGACGATGCCGCGCCCGTCCATGATGCCGCCGGCGGCCAGCACCGGCAGGCCGGTCGCGTCGACGAGTTGCGGCACGAGCGCCATTGTGCCGACCAGCGCGTCCTCGAATGCACCGATGAACGTGCCGCGATGCGCGCCCGCCTCCGCGCCTTGCGCGGCGATGGCATCGGCGCCCGCGTCGCGCCAGGCGACACCCTCGGCAACATGCGTCGCGGTGCCTATTACATAGAGGCCGTTTGCATGCAGACGGGCGACGTCGGCGGCAGAGAGCACTCCGAACGTGAAGCTCGCCACCGGCACGCGCAGTTCAATCAGCGTTTCCAGTTGCGCGCGGAAATCCGGCGCATAGCGTGCGAGCGGCTGCCCCGGCGGCAAACCGAGGTCGGCGCGCAACGGGTCGATTGCTTCGAGCGCGCGGCGCACGGTGGCTTCGTCCGGCGCGGCCGGCTCCAGGACGAACAGATTCACGCCGAAGGGGCGATCCGTCAGCGCGCGAATCGCCGCGACTTCACTCGCGATCTTCTCGGGCGACAGCGCTGCCGCCGCCAGAAAGCCGAGGCCGCCGGCATTCGATACCGCAGCAACCAGCGCCGGCGTCGTTGCGCCGCCGGCCATCGGCGCCTGCACAACCGGCACCCGCAACTCGAAACGCGCCGCGAACGGCGTCACAAAACTGCTTTCGTTCATGATCGATTCCCTTTCCGACAAGGCGGTCGCAGCATCGACGATGCCAATACTTTGGACTGTACCGAGCCCTGCGCGTGCCGAAAAATGAATTATCGAGAATGTTTCAATCGTCTTACGAGATTATCGCCGCGCGGCGGAGTCGTCAGCCGTGCGTGGCCTCGCTGCAAGGCGTTTCTTTTGATGGCAAACTGACCGCCCGCTTCAGGCATTCAGGCCTCTGGCATTCATTCGGACCGACCCCGCGCATCAACACACGGGGCAATGGAGAGCAACATGAGCACGACTTCCCGCTGGATCGACATTCCCGCCGGCAACGACAGTTTCGGCGGCTATCTGGCGCTGCCCAAAGGCGGCAAGGGACCGGCCGTCATCATCATTCAGGAAATCTTCGGCGTGAACAGCCATATCCGCTCGATCGCGGATCAGTATGCGCAAGACGGCTACGTCGCGCTCGCACCGGACGTGTTCTGGCGCGTGCAGCCGCGCGTCGAATTGACGTATGACGGCGCGGATCGCACGAAAGGTATCGAGTTGATGCAAAAGACCAACGTCGACCTGGCGGTGGCCGATATCGGCGCAGCGGCCGCGGCACTGCGCGCGATGCCGGAAGTGACCGGCAAGGTTGCAGCGATCGGTTTCTGTTTCGGCGGTCAGCTCGCGTATCTGGCTGCCGCGCAAGGTACGCTCGACGGCGCGGTTGCGTACTACGGTGGCGGCATTCAGAACAAGCTCGATCAGGCCGCGAAGATCAAGGTGCCGATGCAATTCCACTACGGCGAACTCGACGCGCATATTCCGCTGTCGGCCGTCGGCCAGATTCAGGAGCGCTTCGCCGGCCGCACTGATGCGGAATTCAACATCTATCCGAACGCCGATCACGGCTTCAACTGCTCGGACCGCGCGTCGTATAACCAGCACGCCTCGGCGCTGGCGCATGGACGCACGCTGACCTTCCTCGGTGAGCGGCTGTAACTCGCGGTTGTAGCGCACAGCTGTAACGCACGGCGTCAACCGGCGCCTGTAACTCGCCCCTCTACCTGGGTTACTCTCTCAAAGACGGCGCGCCATCGGCGCGTCGTCTTCTTCCATGCGTATCGATGAACGGTGGACGACGCGACGTCCGCCCAAGCCGTTCATCATGCGCATAGGCAACCAGCAGATCCAACACTCGATAGCGAGGGCCCCTCCGTCGTGCAATCAGACTATCTCGCCCATGACGCCATCGGCCTCGCCGAACTGGTTCGAAGCCGCGAAGTAAGCGCGCGCGAGTTGCTGGACATCGCGATCTCCCGCACCGAGGCCGTTAATCCCGCGATCAACGCGATTGTCCTGAAGGACTACGACGCAGCGCGTCAGCGTGCCTCGCGTGATGATGCAAGCAGAGCCAATGGCGCGAACCAGCCGGATGGTGGAACCGCGCAAGCAGCGCTCGCGGGCGTGCCCTATCTGATCAAGGATCTGGGCGCAGCGGTCGCCGGGTTGCGCATGGCGATGGGCAGCCGTCACTATCGCCACTTCATTCCGACCCAGGACGCACCGGTCGTCGCGCTCGCGAAAGCGGCCGGCCTCAATATCTTCGCCAAGACCAGCACCTCCGAACTCGGTCAGATGCCTTATACGGAGCCCGAATTGTTCGGCGCGTGCCGCAATCCGTGGAATCTCGATTACACACCCGGCGGCTCAAGCGGCGGGGCGGCCGCGGCGGTCGCCGCGGGCATCGTGCCGCTCGCGCACGCGTCGGATGGCGGCGGCTCGATCCGCATTCCCGCTTCATGCTGCGGACTCTTCGGCCTCAAGCCTTCCCGCGGACGTGTACCGCGCGCGACGCCGACCGCCGCGGCCGGCGAGCTCGGCATCGATCATGCGGTATCGCGCAGCGTGCGCGACAGCGCGTTGCTGCTCGACCTGCTGGCAGGCAACGCGGACCGGCCGACCGGCGCGCCGGGCACGTTCCTCGGTGCAAGCCGCGAGCCGTGCAAGCCGTTGAACATTGCCTACGTCACCGATTCGATGCTGGCGTTCTCGCTCTCCGCCGACTCGCGCGCAGCACTCGAAGACGCTGCGCAACTCGCCAGTTCGCTAGGCCATAACATCGAGCCGGTTTCGCTCGGCATTGATTTCGCGGCAGTTCGCCATGCGTTCCTGATGCTCTGGTCGGTGACGGCGGAAGAAATGGTGCTGCACGCCGATCGCGTGACCGGCCGCAAACCGCTGCGCGACGAATTCGAAATCTCGACGTGGGCCATGGCGCACGTCGGCCGCAAACTCGGCGAGCGTGGCCTGCCAGCCGCACTCGAAGAACAGCGCCGCATTACCGAACGTCTCACCGATTTGCTGAACCGCTACGACGTGCTCCTGTGCGCGACGCTCGCCGGCTCACCGATCAAGATCGGCGAAATGCAGCCGACGTCCGCGGAGCGCATGCAGATGCGCGCCGTCACGGCTATGCCACTCGAAGCCCTGATAAAGAAGATGCTGACCGAAGCGTCGAACAAGGCGTTCGCCTGGGCGGGATGCACGGAGCTGTTCAATCTGAGCGGACAACCGGCCATGTCGGTGCCGCTCTACTGGAACGCGCGCGGGCTGCCTGTCGGCGTGCAGTTCGCCACGCGTAACGGCGATGAAGCCACGCTGTTGCGACTCGCCGCGCAACTCGAAGCGGCGCGGCCGTGGTTCGACAAGCGGCCGCCGTTAATCCAGGCGCGCAGCTAGACGCTCAAGCCGGTTTGCGCTGTGCATCGAGATCCGCATGGCGCTTGCCGGGGATGCAGGCCACCGCCACGATCGACAGTGCCAGTCCGCCCATCACGTAGTAAGTCGGCGCGAGCGGCGAACCTGTGGTGTTGATAAGCCACGTCACAACGAAAGGCCCGAAGCCGCCGAACAGCATCACCGCGACGTTGTACGCGAGCGATAAACCAATCGAGCGCACGTTCGCCGGGAACAGTTCGGCGATCAACGCGCCGAACGGTCCGTAGTATCCAGACAGCGTGATCGACAGAAGCGCCTGCACGAGAATCAGTTTCGATACGCTCGGCTCCGCCGCGAGCCACGCGAACAGCGGGTAGATGATCACGAGCGTCACGATCAGCGACCACAGCGAAAGCCCCTTACGTCCGATCCTGTCCGACCATGCGCCCGTCAGCGGCGAGAGCACGGTCAACAGCAGATTGCCGACGATCACGGCGTAAAAAGATTGCGCATAAGGCAGCTTCAGTTGCTTGACCGCGAAGGTCGGCAGATAGCTGATCAGCACGTAGATCGTCACGGTGAGCGCGATCACCGCGCCGAGTCCGCACAGCACGTCGCGGCTATGGCTCTTGAATACTTCGCCGAGCGTCGCGCGTCGCGCCGTTTTTTGCGCAAGCAGAAAGGCTTCCGAATCGGAGAGATGGCGGCGGATGTAAAAGCCGATCGGCCCGATGATCAAGCCCAGGATGAACGGTACGCGCCAGCCCCATGACTTCAACGCTTCAGGCGAGAGGCCGTGCGTGATCAACGCGCCAACCACAGCGCCGAGCAGGAGCGCCGCCGCCTGACTCCCCATCTGCCAACTGCCGTAGAAGCCGCGCTTCGAAAACGGCGCCGCTTCGATCAGCAAGGCAGTGGAACTGCCGAATTCACCGCCGACGGAGAAGCCCTGCAGCAAACGCCCGAGCACGATCATCAAAGGCGCGCCGATGCCGATCGCCGAATACGGTGGGGCAATCGCCAGCAGCAGAATGCCAAGCGTCATCAGCGCGATGACGAGCGACAGCGCCGCCTTGCGTCCCGCACGATCCGCGTAAAGTCCCAGTACGATGCTGCCGATCGGCCGCATGACAAATGCGACACCGAAGGTTGCGGTGGTCAGCAGCATCGACGAATAGTCGTTGCCTGCCGGAAAGAACAATTGTGCGATCACCACCGTGAGGAAACCGAACACGGTGAAGTCGTACCATTCGAGCGCATTACCGATCACAGCCGCCACGACTGCGCGCGTGTTGAGGCTCCTTGACGCTGGTGCCATTCGAGTCTCCAGCCTGCGAAAAATGTCGCGTGGTAAGGCGTCTCAGCGTAGATGTGCGTTAGCGCGTCTCAGGGTGACTGAGCAAAAACAGCGCCGACTGCAGCAATCGCATGGAGTGTAAAGAGCGCGCAGGCTGTTTTCAAGCAACAAAAAGGCGTCTGTCGCGCAGGGCGGCAGACGCCTCGATGATCGGACCGCAGTCCGGCGCCGCGATGTTGCGGCGCATTTGCCGCACCACTGAGCGTGTGCGCGGCTGGAACGTAATCAGGCCTTCTTGTTATATGCGCTGCACCAACCCTTGCTCGCGACCTGCTTGCCCGCGAACATCGGGCAGCCGGCGTAGGCGTCGGTCGGCTTGCCTTGATAGAAGCTGCAGTTGCCGCAGTCCTGGCCCGCTACGTACTTCGCGAACTTGGCCTTGTCGACTTTGCTCGCGTCGGCTTTGTAGCCGAGTGCCTGGGCGGTCGGATCGGTCTCGGCGACCTTCGGTGCGTCGGCGAAAGCCTGGCGCGACAGGGCAAAGGTCGATGCCACACCAATGCTGGTGATCAAAAACGTACGACGGGAAGATTTCATGGGGGACTCACTCCATTTATATTGAACTGATCGCCGTTCTAGTGACAGCGGTCCCCAAGGATAGCAATGAAGCCGCCGCGCGTGACGGCTCAAATGATAGAGATAAGCGAATTGGTACGACGCCGCGCTCGAATATCGCGCGCGGCATGCCGGTTGATCGCGTGGCGTAAGCGCCCGGGTGAAAACCCGGGGTGCGACAATTAGGCGCGCCCGCTCAGTTCGCAGACGCGCTGCGCAATCGCCAGCGAGGCAGTCAGGCCGGGCGACTCGATGCCGAACAGATTGACGAGCCCGCGCACGCCATGCGCGGCCGGCCCCTGGATCACGAAGTCGGCGGCGGGCTCGCCTGGGCCGGAAAGCTTCGGACGAATCCCCGCATACGCGGGCTGCAGCGCATCGTCGGGAAGCGCGGGCCAGTAAGCGCGAATCGCCGCGTAAAAGGACTCCGCACGATGCGGGTCGACGTCGTAATTGATCGCATCGACCCATTCGACGTCGGGCCCGAAGCGCGCCTGGCCGCCGAGATCGATCGTCAGATGCACGCCGAGGCCGGCTTCGTTCGGCATTGGATAGATCAGGCGGCTGAACGGTGCACGCCCCGAGATGCTGAAGTAGTTGCCGCGCGCGAGGTAGAGCGGCGGCACATGGCGCGCGTCGAGGCCGCGAATCGTGCGCGCCAGCGCGTTCGCCTGCAAGCCGGCGCTGTTGATCACACAGGCGGCGCTGATCGTGGTTGGCGCGCTGCCGCCCACCTTGATGATGAATCGGCCGTTGCTCGCTTCGATCGCCTCGACTGGCGCATGGAACGCACACACCGCACCGTCGCGCTCGGCGTCGCCCTGAATCGCCAGCATCAACTGGTGACTATCGACGATGCCTGTTTGCGGCGAGAACACGGCCTCCACACATTCGAGCGCGGGCTCGAGCGCTTGCGCCTGGTCGCCGTTGATCCGCATCAGGTCGAGCACGCCGTTGTCACGGCCCTTCGCCATGATGCTTTCGAGCTGAGGAATCTGATTGCGCGAGGTGGCAACCAGCAGTTTGCCGCAGCGCGAATGCGGCACGTTGTGCTCGACGCAGTAGTCGTAGAGCATCTCGCGGCCGCGCACACAGAGCGCCGCTTTCTGCGAGCCGCGTGGATAGTAGATCCCCGCGTGAATCACCTCGCTATTGCGCGAGCTGGTGCCCACGCCGATTGCTTCGGCCGCTTCCAGCACGATCACCTCGCGCCCGCGCGCCGCCAGTGCTCGCGCCACCGCGAGACCGATCACGCCTGCGCCGATCACTACACATTCGATTTGATCCATGTCCCTTGACGCGGCTGACCTCGCCGCGCGCTGCCTCGTTCACCCGATAACCATGAAGACAGGGTACGGCTATCGAGAACCGTACACCGCTCGCTGTCGAACGTACCTGGCCTGACGCAACCGCTTTGCAAAATTGTACGACGCTGCACAGACAGAAATGCCCGCAGTCGGATGACTGCGGGCATTCGGTCTTGAGCATGTCTAAAACGTATGGGCCGGACAAGATTAGTGTACGCCGTCGACGCTCGCCACGCTCGATCTTCGCGGGCACGGCGCGGTCTGGTGCCATGCCGTGACGCGTGGTGACGTGCGATCGCAACTCATAATTAGCAACAATTGTCGCAGCATTCATTGTGTTTCCTGCATGGACACCCGATTCGCGACCATAAAAAAACCGCCCGAAGGCGGTTTTCATGCAAAAAAATGGCAAAAACCCTCAAAAACCGATCGGTTTCCGGCGATTTCCGTAATCCAGGCGGATGTCGCCGGCTTCGATCCGATCCCGCCCATCGATGCGCGCCGCGCCGAAGCCATTCAGAATCGCGCGCCGCATTTCACGGGGCGATGCCAGCTTCAGCGCATCGAGCGCCGCGTCGCCGAGCGTTTCGGGAAAGCGCAGACCCCAGTTATGTGCCGAGCGAATCTCGTCGTAGATCGATTGGGCGATACGGCGTGCGCCGTCACGATCCGGCGGCGGAATCTCGTACACGTTCATCCGGTTCAGGATGGGCTCCGGGATCGAGCGCTCGTCGTTCGCCGTCGCGATCCAGATCACGTGGCCGGCGTTGATCGGAATCTCGGCGAATTCATCGATAAAGGTCTGCGCCGTGTCGTGCTCAAGCAACGCATAAAGCGCGCCGAGCGGATCGTATTGCGAATCGCCGGTGGCCTTGTCGATTTCGTCGACGGCGATCACGGGGTTCGCGTAGCTGCCGTTCACGAGCGCATCGAACACCTTGCCCGGCTTCGCGTTCTTCCACTGCGACGAGGCGCCCGACAGAATCCACCCCGCCGTCAGCGAACTCATCGCGACGTATTGATAGGCGGTGCCGAGCAGGCGCGCCAACTGCTTGGCAAAGTGCGTCTTACCGATACCGGGGTCGCCGAGCAACAGAATCGGCATCAGTTCGAGCCGGTCTTCGGTCTCGAGACACAAGGCGACCTGCTTGCGGATGTCGTCGAGCGGCGCTGAAAAGTTGGGCAGCGCATCGATCAGATCATCGATCGAGGGCATCCGGTTCGGCTTGACGCAGAAGCGCAGATTGCCGGTTTTCAGCATCTTTTCGTAAGTGGCGCGCAGCGCCTCGTTCGCACCTTCGCCGAGATCGTTCAGCGCGTGCTCGACCTGATCGAGGTCGTACACCCGGCTGAAAGACGCTACGGCGATTTCCTGTTTGACCATTGCTGTTGTCATGATTCACCCCGTCTCACTGGCCCTGCTGCTGCGGCGCCTGGTGGGCGCCGTTTCAAGTCCAGTGTAACGAGGCCATATTCGCGTGCAAGCCAGCAGTCGTGCGGCTCTGCTGCTAACAACGGCTTGTTTTCAGCAACGGCCGCCCCATCTGAAATGCAGCATTGCTGAACCCGGCCCCGGTTGGCATGTCAGAAAAACGTTCCGCCCATCAGGCGTAAGATGGGCTTCTGACTACTCGGCCGGACGCAGTGACCGGAAAATCCTTCTATGTGGAAAACCAGTATCGCGGCCGTGCTTGCCGCAGCGCTGTTCGGCACTTCGTTGCTTGCGAACGCGCAAGGATCGACCCAGCAGGTCGTGCAATGGCAGTTGCAGGTCGTGCGCGACGGCCAACAGATCGATTCTTTCGACGGCACCACCACCGTCGGCCAGGCGCGCACCGACACGCATCACAAGATGGTGCAGCATAACGTCGGCTGTAAAGACCAGCCCGGCGGCAGCATCGATCTGGCGCGCACGCTGACAGTCTCGCCGCTGCAGGCGGATGCGAATTCGGTCACGCTGTCGATCGACGCCCAGGAAACATTCGAGGAAGACACCGCGCAGCAAACCGATACCGGCTGCAAGCTGCCGCCGCAACCGCGTCAGGTAAGCGCGAGCCATCCCGGCCTGAAGGTGCCGGCCGGCCAGTGGACCAGTTGGACAATCGTCGACAAGGATCCGAACCTGGTCTACCGGGTGCGTGCGAGTCTTGCGAACAGCCCGAGTTAGCACACCCTCGCGGATCAATGCGAACGGCGGTTGCGAACTGCACGAACTCAGGCGAATAACCGAAGCCTCAACAGAACACGTGGACAACGCGGTATGCGAAACCCAGAAGAATTGATCCGCGAGAGCGTCGCGCCCAAGGATTTCATTGCGGTGAGCTGGAATCTGCACAAAGGTCGCACACCGCTCGGTTTTCAGGCCTGGCAGGCAATGCAGCGCTGGGTTCAGTCGACCCACGCGGACGCGTATTTTTTACAGGAAGCGATGGCGCGGCGCATGCCCTCGCCGATCCTGGCAAGTAGTTTCGGCTCACCGCTCGCCGATCCGTTGAGCGATGTCTGGCACTGTCAGGCCACCGAGATCGCACGCGCGGCCGAACTCGAAATCGCGCTGGGGCCGAACGTGTTCAAGCCGTCGTGGCGGCATGGCAATGCGATTCTGTCGCCGCATCCGCTCGATCTCGGTGGGCGCTGGGATATCTCCGCGCATCGCTTCGAAAAGCGCGGGTTGCTGGTGGCGCGGGCTACCTTTGGCGGTCATTCAGTCACGCTGCTGTGCGCGCATCTTGCGCTCACGCGCGCGGCGCGCTTGCGGCAGATGAACTGGATCGCGCACTGGATCGCGAAGGAAGCGCCGGAAGGTCCGCTGGTGCTGGCGGGCGACTTCAACGACTGGCGCAACGACTCGGTGCCGCTCTTCGCCGAACACGGCTTGCAGGAAGTGGCGACACTGCTCGGCGAATCGGGCCGCACGTTCCCCGCCTTCTCGCCGGCGCTCGCGCTCGACAAGATGTTCGTGCGCGGCATGCAGCCGATCGAATGGATCCAGCCGACACAGGAAACTGCGTGGCTGTCAGATCACTTGCCGTATATGGCGCGGTTGCGAGTGGATTGAACTAGCCTCTTCGCGGCGTCCACTCCAGCGTCGCGGCGATCTCCTCGCCCGGCTGCAACACGCAGCCGCCCACCTGCTCCTGCATGCCGGCCGCGTTGAAGCAATCGGTGGTGTTCGTCACCGGTTCCACGCACAGTTGCGCGTCGTTGGCTGGCGCGAATACCACCATATGATCGAAGGGCGCATCGGCGGTCATCGTCAGTTGACGGTGTTCGTCGGGCCATGCGATCGTCGCCTCGCGCGACCAGTTTGCGAAGTTGTTGTCGAGCGCGAACGCGTCCGGCGACATGCCGTCGCGCAGCGCCTCGATCGCGGGATGCGGGCCAAGATGCGTGGGCAGCACGTCGGCATCGGCGTGCCACATGGCTTGCACGTGCGCGTAGACGCGAGTCTGCGCGGTGCGCGGATAGTACGGGTGATGGCCCATGCCGAAGGGCATCGGCCGGTCGCCCAGGTTCCGGGCAGACAACGTGATGCGCAACGCGCCGCCGATCAACGCGATGCGTTGCTGCGCGCGATAGCGAAACGGCCAGTCGCCGGGCTGCTGCGAATCCGGTTCGTGTTCGAAGTGCAATTCCACTGAGCTTTCCGTGCGCGTCCCCACCTGCCACGGATGCCGCCACGCATTGCCGTGCAGCGCGTGCGCAAAACGCAAATCATTGCCGCTCAGATCGACAATGTCGCCCTCGAACAGGAAGCGCGCGTCGCGAATCCGGTTGCAGTAGGGAAAGAGCGGGAAGCTCGCCATGCGCAGCGGATCGCGTTCATCGAAGGCCGTCTGCGTGGCCGGCCGCAGCCAGTGCAACGGACCTTCCGGCGTCGACTCGTAGTAAGCCGCCAGCGCGCCGCCGACTTCAGGCGCGATCACCACTCGCATGGCGCCTGCCACCAGCGTGACAAGCGCCGGTGCGATCGCGGGGTCGTCGAGCCACGTGAGCTCGGTTGCGAACGGCCGGACCGGATTCAAGGAAACGTCGCGCATGGTCAGAAAAGGCGGGGGCTCAGGCGGATGGCGGCATGAACGCGCATCGATGTCTCCTATGACATGCCGCGCACAGCGCGCGGACGGCGAACCGTCAGGGTCCGCGCGACCGAGAATCGCACGCCAAAGCAGATCGGTCAATATTATTAGTAATAAACTGATCATGAACCGACCGTGAACACGTCACCCAAACTCCCAAAAATGACGGGTTAGCGCGCGTTGCCGCACGCATATTATTAGTGGTACCGTCAGCACCACAAATGCCACCGGCATGCCCCTGCTTTCGCGCCGCTGCAACGCGGCCCGCACAATGAAAAAATCGACTCAACGCCGTCCGACTATGACCGACATCGCCAAGCTCACCGGCGTGTCGCAATCCACTGTCTCGCTCGTCCTGAACAACGCGACCGGCGCAAAATTCTCCGAGACCACCCGCAACAAGGTGCTGAAGGCCGCGCACGACCTCGGCTACCGGCTTTCGCTGCGCGAACCGGTGTCGGTTTCGGACGATGAACGCAATCTGATCGTCTATCTGGCCGACGAGATTTCCACCAGTCCGCACCCGGTCGTCAACATCGATGGCGCGCGCGACGCGGCCTACGCAAGCGGCAAGATGCTCGCCGTCTACTCAACGCACGGCAACGCCGACATCGAAAAGCAGGTGCTCGACGCCACGCTGTCGAACCCACATGTATTCGGCGTGATCTACGCGACCGTCTACACCCGCAAGGTCACCCTGCCGGCCGCGCTAGCGAAGGTGCCCACCGTGCTGCTGAACTGCTACACGAGCGAAGGCGGGCAGTCTTCGGTAGTACCGGCGGAAGTCGCAGGCGGCCATCTGGCGACCGACTTTCTGCTGCGCTTCGGCCATCGGCGGATCGGCTATATCAACGGCGAGCCGTGGCAGGACGCCTCGAAAGACCGCCTCAAGGGCTATCGCACCGCGCTCGCCACCGCCGACCTGCCGTACGCGCCGGAACTGGTGCGCGACGGCGACTGGAGCTCGGGAGTCGGCTTCGAAATGACGCTTTCCCTGATGCGCGAGCCCCATCCGCCGACTGCCATCTTCTGCGCCAACGACCTGGCCGCGCTGGGCGCGATCGAGGCCTTGAAACAACTCGGCCTGCGCGTGCCCGAGGACGTTTCCGTGCTCGGTTACGACGACCAGGAAATTGCCCGCCATACCCACCCGCCCCTGTCGACGGTAGTGCTGCCGAACTACGAACTGGGACGCTGGGCCGTCGAAACGTTGCTGCAGGAAGAACACAACCGCGCGGCCGGCGCGCCGGTGCGTCATCGTCTCGTGAAACTCGATGGACCGCTCGTCGAACGCGCTTCGGTCAGGGTAATTACCGAGGCAAAAAAACCAATAATTAATATTATTAGTGATTGACCGATAATAATTCTCGATGGAATAATCGGCACGTCCGGTCAGGGTGAAGCAGTCCGACCGACAGGAGAAACACTAAAAAGCAAATACACCTCACCAGGTACTGGAGGAAGACAATGGCGTCGCTCAACACGCAGTCGCGCAAGCAACAGATTCGTCCGCTGGCAGGTTCGCTGCTGGCTCTGGCAATCGGTTTCGGCGTCGCCACGGCGCACGCCGACGACGCGTTGCCGAAGTTACCCAACAAGACCCCGCTGAAGGTCGGCTTCGCACAGACTGAAAGCAACAATCCGTGGCGCCTCGCGGAAACCAAAAGCTTCAAGGACATCGCCGCGAAGTGCGGCTGGCAGTTGGTCATGACCGATGCCAACAGTTCGAACGCCAAACAGGTATCGGATATCCAGAACATGATCGCGCAGCACGTCGATCTGCTGGTGTTCCCGCCGCGCGAAGAAAAGCCGCTTGCGCCGGTCGTGTTGCAAGCTAAAAAGGCCGGCATTCCGGTGATCCTGGTCGACCGCGACGTCGATCAGTCGGTGGCCAAGGCGGGCCGCGACTACATCACCTTCATCGGCTCGGACTTCATCGATCAGGGTCATCGCGCCGCTGACTGGCTGGTCAAGGCGACCGGCGGCAAGGCGAAGATCATCGAACTCGAAGGCACCACCGGCGCATCCGCGGCAAACGATCGCAAGAAGGGTTTCGACGAAATCATCGCGAAGAATCCCGGCATGACGATCATCGCCTCGCAAAGCGGCGACTTCGCGCGCGACAAGGGCCGTCAGGTGATGGAGACGCTGTTGCAGGCGCATCCGGAGGTGACCGCCGTCTACGCGCATAACGACGAAATGGCGCTTGGCGCAATCGCCGCGATCAAGGCGGCCGGCAAGCAACCGGGCAAGGACATCCAGATCGTCACGATCGACGGCACCAAGGGTGGCATGGACGCAATCGCCGCCGGCGAACTCGGTGCAAGCGTGCAATCGAGCCCGTTCTTCGGCCCGCTCGCCTGCGACGTCGCCCAGCGTTACGCCAAGGGCGAAAAGATCCCGACTTGGGTGAAGGTGTCCGACCGCTTCTACGACAAGAGCAACGTGCAGCAGAGCGTGCAGTACGGCTATTGATCGACGGCCGCGGTCGTACGCGCGGCTTTGTAGCTTGAGGGTAGTGCTTTAGCGGAGTGCCCAGGCGCTCCGTGCTTCGAAGTAAGCGTCTTCGGGGGTAGTGCCCGCAGGACGTCCCCGCCCCGAATCAGTCTCCTCGGGGGGCGGGTGACGGGAAGGGTTCGGAGCGACGCGTTCGTGGCAGCACGGACCGTCGCTTCGCTTTTATGCGGCGTAACATGGTTCGGCGACACCGCCTGCAAAGCGCCCGAACGAATGGCCACAGCGGCTCGCACGTGCAATGCCTGCAATTCATGAAGCGCATGAAGCAGCACGTGAAGCAGCACACGCATCAGGAGGACACCCGTGACGGAATCCGGCACGCAAATGCCACACGCTCCCCTTACCCGTTCGCCCCTGCTGGAGATGCAGGACATCGGCATCAGCTTCGGCGGCTTACCCGCGTTGCGCAGCGCCAATCTCAGCGTGGCAGCCGGCGAAGTGCACGCGCTGATCGGCCAGAACGGCGCCGGCAAATCGACCATGATCAAGATCCTGACCGGCGCCTATCGGCGCGGCTCGGGCAGCGTGCGCTTCGAAGGCCGCGAAGTCGATTTCCGCACGCCGAAGCAGGCGCGCGAAGCCGGCATCAGCACGATCTATCAGGAGATCAACCTGGTGCCGTTCCGCTCGGTGGCGGAGAACATTTTCCTCGGCCGCGAGCCACGCCGCTTCGGCCTGATCGACTGGCGCGCGGTTCAGCAACGCGCCGCCGCCCTGCTCGACTCGTTCGGCTTGCAGATCGATGTGAAGAAACCGGTCAGCCGCTATTCGACCGCGATCCAGCAGATGGTGGCGCTGGCGCGCGCGGTGTCGTCGGATGCGAAGATGGTCATCATGGACGAGTCCACCTCGTCGCTCGATGAACGCGAAGTGGAACTGCTCTTCACCGTGGTGCGCAAACTGCGTGACGACGGCCGCGCGGTGATCTTCGTCTCGCACCGCCTCGACGAACTGTATGCGCTATGCGACCGCGTCACGGTGATGCGCGACGGCCAGACGGTCGCGCAAAGCACGATGGCGGAGATGGACAAACTGCAACTCGTCACCACGATGCTCGGCCGCACGCTTGCCGCCGTCGTGCAGGAAGACGCCACGACGCGCGAAGCGAATCTCGCGCGGCGCGGCAAGCAGGCGATCGCCGCGACGCATCTGAGCGCCCATCCGAAAGTGAGCGACGTGTCGCTCGACGTGCATGCAGGTGAAGCGGTGGGTCTCGCGGGCCTGCTCGGCTCGGGCCGCACCGAAACCATGCGCCTGATGTTCGGCGCCGATCCGCTCGAACACGGGTCACTGTCGATTGGCGGAGAGACGGTGGCGTTGAAGTCGCCGCAGGACGCCATCGCGCGTGGCCTCGCTTACCTCACCGAAGACCGCAAAGCCGAAGGCATCGTCCCCGAACTCTCGGTGCGCGACAACCTCACGCTCGTCTGCTTGCGCACGCTGGCGAAGAACGGCGTGGTCGACGTGAAGAAACAGCAGGTGATTGTCGACCGTTTCATTGCGTCGCTCGGTATCAAGCTGCGTTCGCCCGACCAGCCGATTCGCGAACTTTCCGGCGGCAATCAGCAGAAGGTTCTGCTCGCGCGTTGGCTCGCGGCCGAACCGTCGCTGCTGCTGCTCGACGAACCGACGCGCGGCATCGATGTCGGCGCCAAAGCCGACGTGGCGAGGATCGTGCGCGAACTGCGCGATGCGGGCCTCGCTGTGCTGCTGTCCGCATCCGAACTCGAGGAACTGACGGCAGTGGCCGATCGCGCGGTGGTGATCCGCGACGGCCGGACTGTCGCCGAACTGAACGGCGCGTCCATGAGTGAGACCGCGATCATGGACGCCATCGCCTACGGCAGTGAAGGTCAGTCGCAACTGGCCGAAGCCGCCCAGACCGCACATATCGAAGACGCGTTGGAGGGCGACCGTCATGGCGCTTAAGTTGCACACTGAGTCGTTGCACACCGAGCCACTGCAACCCCAAACCGCGGCGCAGATGCCGGACGCAACCGCACCGCGCGTCACGGGCGCATCGACGATGAAAAAATGGCGGCACCTGGCCATGCAACGCGAAGTGATCGTGTTGCTCGCGATGGTGCTCTTCAACCTGATCTTCACCCCGCACTTCTGGTCGCTCCAAACCTTCAACGTCAACATGACGCAGGTGGTGACGATCGTGATCGTCGGCATCGGCATGACGCTGGTGGTGGCGACGGGCGGCATCGATCTGTCGGTGGGCGCGTCGATGGCGATCTCGGGCGCGCTCGCACCGATGTTGTTCCTGAACATTCCAGGGCCGGGCGGCATTGCGCTCGCGTTCGTGCTGCCGGTGCTAGCGGCCGCCGCATGCGGCGTCTTCAACGGCTTGCTCGTGACGCGGCTATCCGTCCAGCCGATTGTCGCGACGCTGGTGCTGTTCATCGCCGGGCGCGGCATCGCCCAGGTCGTCACTGACGGCAGCCTGCAGGCGTTCAACACGCCCGCGTTCCAGTGGATCGCATTGGGCAAGGTTGCCGGCGTGCCGTTCCAGGTGCTGCTGATGCTTGCGCTGGTCGCCGTGTTCGCGTGGGTCGTGCGCAAGACCTTGTTCGGCCAGTATCTGCTGATCACCGGTGGCAACGAAAAGGCCGCCTATCTGTGCGGTGTGCCGACGGCCACCGTGAAGCTGATCGCTTACACGCTATGCGCCGCGCTCGCGGGGCTGGCGGGGCTGATCTCGATCTCGGTGAATTCGTCGTCGGATGCGAATGTGGTCGGGCTCGGCGTCGAACTCGATGCGATCGCCGCGGTGGCGGTCGGCGGCACGGCGCTGACGGGCGGCAAGGCGTATATCGGCGGCACACTGATCGGCGCGCTGATCATCCAGTTGCTGCGCTATACGCTGCTCGCGCATGGCATTCCCGACGCGGCGGCGCTGGTGATGAAGGCCGGCATCATCGTCGCCGCGGTTTATGTGCAGCGCCGCTCACGGTAACCCTAACGCTTCAGATTCAGAGACATTCCCGGATTCGATGCGATGAAAAAGAACCTTCCTATCCTGCTTGCTCTCGTCGCGCTGGTCGCGCTCGGCCTCGTGCGCTACGACCATTTCGGCTCGGCCTACAACATCACCTCGTTCTGGCGCTACAACTCGATGTTCGCGCTGATCTCGATCGGCATGGCCTTCGTGATCATCACGGGCGGGATCGACCTGTCGGTCGGCACGGTGGCCGCTTTGGCGAGCGTCGTCGCCGCGTTGACGAGCGCGTGCGGCGGCTGGGTCGCCGTCCTCGCCGGCTGCGCGGCGGGCATGGCCGTCGGCGTGCTCAACGGCCTGATCATCACGCGGCTGAAAATCCTGCCCTTCATCGTGACGCTCGCGACCAGCCTCGGTGCGCACGGCGTCGCGCTGCTGCTCGGCAAGAACGATGCGGTGTCGATTGCCGCCGACTCGAACTTCGGCAACTTCGGTCAAGGCGATCTGTTCGGACTGCCGATTCCAGGCATCGTCGCGGTGGTCGCCGCGGTCGCCGGCTGGCTCGCGCTGCGCAGCACGCGCTTCGGACGGCATTCGCTGGCCATTGGCGGCAGCGAGGAAGCCGCGCGGCTGATGGGCCTGAACGTCGACCGCACGCTGGTGATGGCTTATGCGGTTAGCGGCCTGCTCGCCGGCATGGCCGGGGTGATCCTGGCCGCGCAGTTCGGTGCGGGTCAACCGAACGAAGGCGTCGGCTGGGAGCTGTTCGCGATCTCGGCGGTGGTGCTCGGCGGCACCTTGCTGACCGGCGGCGAAGGCTCGATTGCGATGACGATTGCCGGCGTGCTGCTGCTCGGCCTCGTATTCAACCTGCTGAACTTCGAAAACGGTCTGGGGTTCATCAGCCTCTCGGCGTACTGGCAATCGGTGATTCGCGGGGTGTTTCTGCTGCTGGTGATCGTGTTGCAGGCGAGAGTGTTGAAGCAGCGCGGCAAGAAGCGCGTTGCTGCTGCAGCGTAATCCGCAATGAGGCGTCGGCCGGCGGGCCGCCTGCAGCATGGCATACCGGAGATCCGTGCAATCGACGCTTCCAGTTGACTGCGCCAGTGTTATCAAAACACAACGTGCGACGAGCCTCGGACAGCACGGAATTGCGGCGGACCGTGCAATAGCAATCTCACCCGGGCGCGACCCGGAGTGATCACGATGTGACGCGTCACTTCCCTACACAGGCTTGGATTCAGGCGGTTTAAGCACCGATCAGCCCCTGTCTGTGTACCATCACTGCATGCCTAACCGGCGCTAATAACGGCTGCTGTACATGCCGCCCCTCCACTGCGCCTCTCTCACCTGTCGCGCCGATTTGCCCTGCTTTTGCCAGTTTTATCAGCAGGGTCAATGCTGCGGCGCACGGCGGGTTTCGGTATGATCTTGAAAATGTTGCCCGTGCGGCGCGCCTATCCGGCGCATGCCGGACAGCCGATGGCAACCGCCCTGCGCGGTTTTCGCCCATCGCCGTACCCTTGCGAAGCGCGGCTGCAGCCACGCCAACGTACTTGCGGCGCCGATCGTCACAACGCCGGCGCCGACGCTTCCAGGCCCGGTAACCCGCTTCACCACGCTCAACCGCCGCGCCGCAGCCCTCAGGCAGCGGGCGCGGTAAAATAGCGGATTGCGCGTGATTCCCGTCCTCGGGTTAGCGCAGCATCGCCCTTGCCGTGCCGGCCGGCTCAAACGACTGGCCGCCTTTGTTTTCGCACTATCCAAGAAGCCATGAGCAACCTGAATTCACAAACCGTCCTGAGCGTCCATCACTGGACCGATACGCTTTTCAGCTTCACCTGCACGCGCGATCCGTCGTTCCGTTTCGAAAACGGCCAGTTCACGATGGTGGGCCTCGAAGTCGAAGGCAAGCCGCTGATCCGCGCCTACAGCCTTGCGAGTGCGAACTACGAAGAGCACCTCGAATTCCTGAGCATCAAGGTGCAGGACGGCCCGCTCACGTCGCGCCTGCAGCACTTGAAGGTCGGCGACGAAGTCCTGATCGGCAAAAAGCCGGTCGGCACGCTGATGGCCGACAATCTGCTGCCCGGCAAGACGCTGTGGCTGCTGTCCACCGGCACGGGTCTCGCACCGTTCATGTCGATCATCAAAGATCCGGACATTTACGACCGCTACGAGCGCGTGGTCCTGACGCACACCTGCCGTTTCGTCGACGAACTGGCATACAAGGAATACATCACGGATCACCTGCCGGCGCACGAGCATCTCGGCGAGCTGGTGCAGGAAAAGCTGCTGTACTACCCGACGGTGACGCGTGAAGCGTTCCAGAATCGCGGCCGCATCACCGAACTGATCGAAACCGAAAAGCTGTTCGCCGACCTCGGCGTGCCGGGTTTCTCGCTCGAAGACGACCGCGTGATGCTGTGCGGCAGCCCGCACATGCTGCGCGACACGCGCAAGCTGCTCGACGACCTGGGCTTCCAGGAAGGCAGCAACAACGCGCCGGGTCACTACGTGGTCGAAAAGGCGTTCGTGGGTTAAGCGAACGCCGAGATTGCGCGGCCAACGCCGCGTACTCAGCAAAACTGAGCGGCAAAAAGGAGCCTTCGGGCTCCTTTTTTTTGCTCGGTTACAAATCGGCGCCATCGTCCTGACATTTTGTGTCAGCATTCTTCCTACAAAACCGACATTGCCCAACATCAACCATTGCGTGAAATGTGCGCGCTAACCCTTGGTGTGCCTGCATTTTTTCTTTTTTTAAGATATGATCGCGGCGCACGATCGGTCGGTTTACATGCCCGCCATGGCACGACCGGCATGTTACAGAATGTAAATTTCGTTACGTCGTACCGTAGCAATTTGTCTGTCGCGCACCCCGCGTAAAGAACACCCCTGGAGGCCAGAGACTCGCATGCGTTCTTTTGTCTTCGCGCCGCCGATGCGCACCCGCTTCGTTGTCCACACTGTTTCCTGAGAGGAAAAGTTATGGATACGTCGACTGTCGTCCCGTTTAGCCCCCACATTTCGCCTTCGCTTGCCCACGCCGTGCCGCAATCCGCCGCTGAGCGTGAGCTTGCGCAGTTGCGCGCCCGCGTGCGTGAACTGTCGGCCGAACTCGTTCAGGCGCGGGAAGCGGCCTGCCGCCATGTGGCGCGCGAGCTGCACGACGGCGTGGGCGCCGAGCTGACCGCGACGCGCTTCGCCCTTGCCGGCGTCGAAACCTGGCTGCCGGCCGACGCGCCGCCCCAGTGCGCCGCCGCGCTCGCCGTCGCGAACCGTTCGCTCGACGCCGCGTGCGCTGCCAGCCACCAGGCCGTCGCGGAATTGCATGCGCCGTCGCTCGAGGCCGGTATCGTCGGCGCGCTGGCGCATTGGACCGGCGACTTCGCGACGCGCACGCAACTACGCACGAGTTTCGTCTGCACGGCCGACGTGCGGCTCACCCGCCTGCCCGCCGACGCGGCGCTGGCCGTTTTCCGGGTTGCCCAGGAAGCGCTGAACAATATTGCCAAGCACGCGCGCGCCGAATCCGCCGACGTGCGGATCGAAACCGGCCGCCGTCACCTGACCCTGATCGTCAGCGACGACGGCATCGGCATGACGCGCAATGCCCGCAACGGTCGCGGCCATTTCGGCCTGAGCGGCATGCAGGCGCGCTGCGCCGCCTTCGACGGCACGCTGCACATCAGCGCCCGCCGAGTGGCCTCACACCGCGGCGAGAGCGACAAAGCGCCGCGCGGCACGCTGGTGCGTGCCCGCTTTGCGTGGGATGCGATGCTGGCGAGCGCACGGGGCGCTGAGCGTCGCGCGCTGCAATCGTGAGCACGCCATCATGAGCCTGCGCATCCTGCTCGCCGACGACCACGCGGTGGTTCGCCAGGGCGTCCGCCAGTTGCTGCTCGACCGCGGCGTGGCGCGCGAAGTCACCGAGGCCCAAAGCGGCGGCGAAGCGCTCGAGGCCGTCGTCCAGCACAGCTACGACGTGGTGCTGCTCGACATTTCACTGCCCGATATGAATGGCGTCGAAGTGCTCAAGCGTCTGAAGCGCAAAGCGCCGCGCGTGGCCGTCCTGATGTTCTCGATGTACCGCGAGGACCAATACGCCGTGCGTGCGCTGAAGGCAGGCGCCGCCGGCTACCTGTCGAAAACTGTCGACGCCGCGCAGATGATCGGCGCGATCCAGCAGGTCGCGGCGGGCCGTAAATACGTCAGCCCGGCCATGGCCGAAGCGCTGGCGGACTACGTCTCGTTCGACGGCGAACAATTGCCGCACGAAAAGCTCTCGGACCGCGAATACCAGACGCTCTGCATGCTCGCGTCCGGCAAGCGGCTGACAGATATCGCCCTGGCGTTATCGCTCTCGGTGAAGACGGTCAGTGTGTACCGCACCCGGCTGCTCGAAAAAATGAAGCTGCGCAATAACGCCGAGCTCACCTTCTATGTGATGAGCAACCGTCTCGTCGATCTGAATCCGGCGATGGCCGGCTGACGCCATTTCTCTGCGATCACTGAACAGCGTGCGATCGTCGCCGAGGCGATCGCAAGAGAGCGATTCCCACCCAGATTGAGGATGCCGCGGGCGAAAGCTTTGCTACCGGCTTGAAATCCGCAGACAAACGTCACGTCCGAATCGCCTTCGCCTGGCATTTTCCGCCCGCCCAACAGACGCTAAAAGACATCGTCCCAAAATGGTGCAGAGGCGCGGTTCCGTTAAAATCGAGGGTTTCCCCGACATTCGGCGCGCAAGATGCGTGCACAACTGGAGACCCACCGCCAATGTCCCTGTTTCGCAAAAAGAGCGTCGAGCACATGATCGCCGCGAGCGCCCAGAACGCCGGGCTGAAGAAAGCGCTCGGCGCGCTCGATCTGACTTTCCTCGGCGTCGGCGCCATTATCGGCACCGGCATTTTCGTGCTGACCGGCACGGGCGCGGTTCAGGCCGGCCCGGCGCTGATGGTGTCGTTCCTGATCGCCGCGATTGCCTGTGGATTCGCCGCGCTCGCCTATGCCGAGTTTGCGTCGACGATTCCGGTCGCGGGATCCATCTATACGTATTCGTACGCGACGCTTGGCGAACTGGCCGCGTGGATCATCGGCTGGGACTTGATGCTCGAGTATGGGTTGGCCACGTCAGCGGTATCGGTTGGCTGGTCGGGCTATCTGCAATCGCTGCTGTCGGGCTTCGGCGTGAGCTTGCCGGTCGTGCTGACGGCGGCACCCGGCGCCTTGCCGGGGCACGAGACATGGTTCAACCTGCCCGCTTTCCTTGTGATGATGGCGATCACGGCACTGTTGTCGCTTGGCGTGCGTGAATCCGCACGGATCAACAACATCATGGTGGCGATCAAGGTGATCGTGGTGCTGCTGGTGATCGGCGTGGGCGTTTTCCACGTGACGCCGGCGAACTGGCATCCGTTCATGCCGAACGGCTGGAACGGCGTATTCGGCGCGGCGGCGGTGATGTTCTTCGCGTTCATCGGTTTCGATTCGGTGTCTTCCGCCGCGGAAGAAGTGAAGGATCCGAAGCGCGATCTGCCGATTGGGATCATTGCGTCGCTGGGCGTGTGCGCGGTGCTGTACGTCGCGGTGGCGGCGGTGGTCACCGGCATTGTGCCGTCGGCGCAGTTCGCGAATATTTCGCATCCGGTGTCGTACGCATTGCAGGTCGCGGGGCAGAAGTGGGTTGCGGGATTTATCGACCTGGGCGCCGTGCTGGGCATGCTGACGGTGATTCTGGTGATGGCTTATGGCCAGACGCGCGTCATTTTTGCGATGTCGCGGGATGGGTTGTTGCCGGCGAAGCTTTCGAAGGTGCATCCGAAGTTTGCTACGCCGTTCTTTACGACGTGGCTTGTGGGGATTTTCTTCGGGCTGATTGGCGCGCTGGTGCCGTTGAATGTGCTGGCTGAGCTGATCAATATCGGCACGTTGGCCGCGTTTTCGATGGTGTCGATTGCGGTTCTCGTTTTGCGTAAGACGCATCCTGAGTTGCCGCGGGCGTTCCGGTGCCCGGGCGTGCCGGTGGTGCCGGTGTTGGCTGTCGCCTCGTGTCTGTTTTTGATGGTTAATCTTCAGGCTGTGACCTGGGTGGCGTTTGTGGTTTGGTTGCTGATTGGGATGGTTATTTATTTTGGCTATTCGCGACGGCATTCCAAATTGGCTCAAATGAAAATTTGAGGGTTTTTGCCTGCGCGGCGCTTTTGTCTGGTTGCCTGCGGCGTTGGGCTTGGCTTGGGTTTTTGCCAGCCCGGCGCTTGTTTCTGTGTGCCTGTGGCGTTGGCCTTTCCTTGAATTGGTATTGGAT
>NZ_JAQQDU010000102.1:0-30094 GCF_046027825.1 Paraburkholderia sediminicola | reverse complement strand
TTAATTCATAAGGCACTCGCAAGCCTGTTCCGCCGCGAGATCTTGAGGTGGTTAAAGACGCCGAACAAATACTTTGTGCGGGGATACGTCGATCCTGGTTGCGGCGTACCATCAAAATGCAATCCACTCGCGCAGTGAGCTATCTCAATCTACCGTATCGGCACACGTCGCTGTATTGATCGAGGCGGGGCTCCTTGTTTCGACCCGTGTTGGTCAGTGGGTGTTTCTGGTGCGAAATGAAGAGGGCATTCGCGCGTTCGCGACACAGATCAGGTTGCATCTGTAGCGGCTGGCTTTATCGACCGCCATGGGTACGCCCTGACGTCACGATCTCACCCTCGAATCCGAAGATTGTGCGCGCTAATGAAAACAGCCTGCTATTCGGCAGGCTGTTTTCGCCAAGCGATAAAGCGGCTCCGACCGATGATCTGCTTTAGGAGTTCGGCACAATCGCTACGCCGCGCAGGGCCTGACCATAAGGCGCAGTCTGCATGACGGAGAAGCCACTCGCGGACGTGACCGTTGAACCGCTTACCGTCACCGTAATCTTGACCAGTTGGTTCGAGTCAGCACCCGCGTCGAAAGCAGTGCCCAGGCTATTGGCAATGGTCGACGTCACCGCATAGATCGTGAACGAACCGTCGCTATTGACCTGCCCTGTGATATTGCGCAGACCATCCGGCGTGGTCGTGTAGCTAGCCCCCTTGGTCCCGTAAAGACCCGTGCTATCCGTCACCGTATAGGCGGCCCCCAAGCTCAGGCCCGTCGTCAAATTGGTCAGCGGTTTCCAGACACCATTCTGCTTCTGGTACACCCACAGGCCGCCACTGCCGCTTACCTGATCCCCCGCCACACCGTCGCCCTCGTCAGTCACGAACATGATCGACGGGTTCGACGACGGAATCCACATCCCGAACGGATAGACAGTGCCGGTCACCTGAGCAGGCGATGTCAGATTCGTCAGATTCGTTGCCAATGCGGTCGGGAAACCCGGAAGGATTGTCACCGGAGCGTTTTGCGGCAACACGCCGCCATTGGCAAGCGCACCGGTGGCACCGACCTGGTACACCGTGTTCACCCCATTGCCGCCACTGCCCTTCGAGACATACATCGTTCCGTCCGGACCCACGAACAGGCCACGAAGGTTTTCATCCTTACCCGTTTTGTCCGCTGCAGTCGCCGGTGTCGTCGGCAGCGTTGCGATCGAGAAGCCAAACTGGTCACCCGTCGAGCTGCCACCGGTAATCGAGCCCATCGACGCCAACGAACAGGCAGTTCCAGCCGGCGCGGCAGCATACGTGCCCGCGCCAGTGCCGGATTCGAATGCGCCGATCACCTGGGAAAACGCGCACGAACTACCCGGTGCGATACTTTGCACCCCGGTATTCATCGTCAACATATCGAGCAGCGCTGTTGTCGGCTTCGGATTCTTGCCGGAATTGCCCGCATTGCCGACGATGTAAAACAACCCGTTCGCGAGCACGGCCGCACGGCCGTTGTTGCCGGCATAGGCGTTGGTATTCGTGAACGACAAGCTGTTGCTGGCAAACGTCAGTTGACCAACTGTCCGGTAGGTGGGTGCCGCGATATCCGTGTTGGTCGTATCCACCACGCCCGGCGTATTGGAGTTGGAGATATCCAACTGGTCAATCGTCGTGTTGTAGCCGACAAAACTCAGCGATTTCTGGTCGAGCGAGACATTCAACGACAGCTCGGACTTCGATGCAAAGCTGGTAGCGAACCTCACCTGGTTTTTTGCTGCCTGCGCGGTGATGTCCAGTGTTTGCGAGGGACTGCCCGCCCCCGGCGTCCACTGATCGAGATACGCCTCGGACGTGATGCCAAAGTTGCCGTCATTGGCGTCGTTGGTAAACACATTCGGATACGTGCCGGGCGTTACCGCGGTTACGGGAGATGCATTGGTGGTGGTAGGCGTTGCGTTATAAGGCAGCGTGCCGCTCACCACATTTGCCGGATCGTACGCGGTACGTGAGACCAGCAGGTTTCCAGGTGTGTAGTTACTGGTCGAAGCAGAACTGGCCGGCGTGCTGGGGGTGGCCGGCGTACTGCTGGCACCGCCTTGCGATGCAGTCGAACTCGGGGAATTCTGGACACCTCCGCCGCAGCCGTAAATGACAGAGAGTAAAACCGCGATCGGAAGTGCCTTGAGGGTCGTATTCATTATAGTTTCTTGGATTGAGTTAACAACATCGGATTGAGAATGTGCTACTGGTATTGCAAACCGCAAATTCAAGATCTACCCATTGCAACCATGGCGAATGCGAATTGATGCACATTCACATCTCACCTTCGCCATGAATCTAATAAGCTATGCTTAGTGATTAATTTATACTATTTACGCTGCGCCACAAGTACTTCAAACGTGCCGGGAATGACGCTCGGGCGGGGGTGAGGATTGTCGGCGGTTGCGGCCGGGGCCGGGCCGAACTTCGATGAAATGAGATACAAACGGTGTCCCTTTTCGTCGAGCGTCATCGTCTTTGCGCCCTCCTGCGTAGGCAGGTTCTGCGCAACCGCGTAGTGATCCGCATCGTCTTCATGCACGACCGTCAGCGTGCCGTCTCCGCCATTCGAGCTAAACACCAGCTTCAAAGCGGGATCGAAGGCAGCTGCGTCCGGATGACCACCGATCGGCACCTCGGCTACAGCGCGGCCTGAAGCGGCGTCGACCACCTCCATGCGCTGGTTGGCGCAAACCGAGAACAAACGCTCACGCGTGGTATCGATGGCGAGTCCGGTCGGCTCCTCGCACGGTGCAATCGACCAGTGCGCCAGAACGCTGGAAGATTTGCCGTCCATCTCGACGATCTCGCTTCTGTCTTCCACATTAACGAAGACGTGGCCGTGGTTATCCGCGGCAAGTGCCTCCGGTTTGCCGCCCACTTCCATCGTCGCGACCACCTTGCGTGTCGCGACGTCGATCGCGCTCACGCTCTTGTCGTGCCCATTGCTGACGTACACGCGCTGCAGTGCGGGCACATAGAGGATGCCGTCCGGGTCCGGGCCCGCAGCCTTGATGGTGTCGACGACCTTCAGCGTGTCGAGATTAATGACGGTAATGGTGTTGGCGCGGCCATTGGTCACGAATCCGAGTTTGCGATCCTGCACGAACGCAAAGCCATGCACGCCGTCGGTGTTTTCAATCTCGCCGACCAGCTTGCCGGTGCGTGCATCGATCACCTGCACATGGGTGTCGCGGCTGACAAATAAATGATGACGTACCGGGTCGTACGCGACGTAGTCCCAGTTCTCGGCCCCATCAAGGGCATAGTGTTTCGCGATTTCGAACTGTCTGGCGGGTTCCCCGCTTGCCGCATGCGCGGCAGCCACGGCGAGCATGGAGGCGACGCCAGCGGCGATCAGCGATTGCAGGACATGTTTTCGTTTCACTTGAACGGACTCCGGTTGATGCTGTTTATCGACGTTTCAGGCCAATGCCATGCCGGCCGGCTAACGGGCACGACGGCGTGGCGCTATGAAGCAAATCGTTAGGACTGAGTGGCGGTTATTCGTGTGCGTCCAGATTGAACGTGACCCACAATTGCTCCGGGAGCGTTTTGCCGACAAATTCGGGCTCAGGCTTGGGATACGCCGCGTCCCGCACGGCCGCGAGCGCGGCGCGGTCCAGCAGCCCGATGCCGCTCGACACTACAACGCTCGCGTCGGACACCACGCCGTCGCGATACTGAAATGCGACCCGTGTGCGGCCGGACATGCCCGCCATGCGGGCTGACTCGGGATATCGCAACGCGACCTGAATCGCCGCGCGCAGCGCACCCTGGAAGCTGGCCGTCTGCACGGCCGGCGCCTGAGCGGGTGGCGGCGGAGGTGGGTGCGGCGCAGGCGGCGCTTCAGTCGGTGTTGCCGACGGCAGCACCGGCGCAGGCATTGCCGCTGGCGTCGGTGTCGGGACAGGCGTGGGCCTCGGCGGCGTCACGTGCGCAACGCGATGCACCGGTACAACCGGCCGCACCTGAGACACCTCGGGCTTAGGCGCCGCCACGACCGGTTTGGGCGCAGGAGCCGGCGATGGCGCCGGTGCTACCAGCGTTAGCAGCGTCGGAGCCGGTTCGGCTGGCACGTGAGACTTATGCGTGAGGAGCGCAAATCCACCGCCTAGCAGCAGCACTTCCGCGATCAACGCGAGCGCTGCGGCAGGAAACAGGCGCGTGCGCTCCGGCACGTCGCCGGTGGCCGGTACGGTCGCCATATCAGTTCGCCACCGGTTGCGCAGCCAGCGCGATCTGCGACACGCCCGCGGCACGGCAGGCGTCCATGACGGCGACAAGCTTCTGGATCTGCGCCTGCTTCGAGCCGGCAATCGTGACGACGGTATGGGCAGCATCCGGCCAGGCTGACAGCATCGACGTCAGTTCAGCGGGGCTCAAGGTCCGGCCGTCGACGGACAAGCTGCCATCGGTCGCGAGCGTCACCGTCACCTTCGGGGGCGGCAACGACTGCGTCGTGGTACTCGAAGGCAATTGCGTGCGCAAGCCGGCATTCGGAATCATGTGCAGCGTAATCATGATGAAAAACACCAACAGAAAAAACATGATGTCGATCATCGGAATGATCTCGATGCGAGCTTTGCGCGCTTCGAAATACTTCATCGTCACACTCCCTGCGACGCGAGTTTTCCGACCACGGCGCGCGGCGCCTCACGCACGGTCTTCGAAGTTTCGTGCGACGTTCCAGCCAGACGGTTCACGAGCGCAGCCTTCACCGTTTCGAGCTGGTGCACGACACCCCTCACCCGATTGTGCAAGCCGTTAAAAAACACCAGACCGATCATCGCCACAAACAGCCCGGAGGCGGTGGCGATCAGCGCTTCGGCGACCCCACCCGTCACCTGGGTCGGTGCATTGCCAGGGTTGGAGAGCACCTGAAACGCGTTGAACATGCCGACGATCGTGCCAAACAGGCCGAGCAACGGCGCGAGCGTGACGACCGTGTCGAGCGCCCAGAGAAAGCGGTCGATACGCGGGGCTTCGCGCATGATCGTTTCTTCGAGGCGCGCATTCAGCTCCTCGCGCGAGGACTGACCGGCAAGACGGCCGGCGGTGGCGAATAACGCCGCCGCCGGCAGCGTTTGGCACTGCTCAGCGCAGGCGGCCAGCGTCGCGGCATTGAACTGGTCGAGGCGGTCGATCTGTTCGAGCGCCTCGCGGCTGCTGCTGGCAGCGCGCTGCAGAAACCAGCTGCGCTCGATGATGATCGTCAAGGCAACGAACAGCATGGCGGCGATGACGTACAGCACGCCGCCTGAGTTGTTCGCGAGGTGCAACAGAGTGTCGACGGTCATGGGTGAAGCTCCTCTTAAAAGTCGGTGGACAAGGTGCCGATAAACGTGCGCCCCGGGATCGTCCAGTACAGCGGGGTATTGTCGGCAGCGGTGTAGCCCGCCAGCGCATCGATGCTGGTACGGTTGAACAGGTTCTCGATCTGGAAGCCAATACGCGTGTCATGCAGCCACGGCGCGAGGTTCCTGATCGTGTAGGCGGCTGAGAAATTGGTCACCGTGAAGCCGCCAATCGGCTGGGTGTCGCCCGTGTCGCCGAACTGGTGACCGACAAATTTCGTGATGAGCGAACCGGTCAGCGGACCGCGTTCATACAGCACGCCGGCGGCAGCGGTTTGCTGAGGCGCGTTAGGCATCCAGTCACCGGTGCTCTTCTGTTTCGCCGAGTTGAACGTCAGATTCGCGTAAAGGCTGAAGCCCTCGCCAACCGAGAAAGTCGCTTCGGACTCGAAGCCCTTGTACACCGCACCGCCGGCGTTGGTGAAGACCGTGTTGTCGCCTACCGTGCGACTCGTCACCGCGTTGCGGAAGTTGATGTAGTAGAGGTCAGCCGACACCGTCAAGCGGTTGGTCTTGTAGGTCGTGCCGATCTGGTAGTTATCCGTCTGCTCCAGGTCCGGCTGGCCCGAGACCGATGGGTTCTGGACGTAGAACACATTCAGGTTCGGCGCAAGAAACCCTTGTGCGTACTGGATATAGGCGCTCCAGTCCGGGGCAATCTGCTCATGCAACGTGAGCGACGGCAGCACCTTCGTCCACGTATGGCCATAGTCCACCGGATCGCCCGACTTCTGGTTCGTCGGCGAATCGATTTGCCGATTGAACGATACATACTTCAGCCCTGGCGTCACCGTCACGCCATAGGGGAGTTCCAACGCATACTGCAGGTACGGCTCGAACGTCAGCAACGTGTCGTTCATCGTGAAGTTCTGCGACAGGAAAGCAAAGTTCAACGAGTCGTCGACGTTGAAGTTGTCGCGGAAGTTGGACTGATGCGTGATCCACGCGCCCATCTGCAGCGTGCCCAGACCGATCTTCCGTTCAGCGGTTAGCACGTCGCCCCAAGCGCGGTAATTGTTGTTCATCTCCTGGCCCGGTACGTTATTCGCGCCGAGGCTCGTCCCGTTCGGCGTTTCGCCGTTCGGATCGAGTCCGTTAAAGCCGTTGTGGTAATAACCGTACGTATACAGCTTGTTATTGATGACCCACTGCGCGACCTTGGTTTTAACGTCGATGTATTCGAAGTCGGTGTTGATCAGGTCGACGTTGTAGCCATAAAAGGCCTGGCTGGCCGGATCGCTGTTCAAGCCGAAGTTCGGACCATTGGCCTGAATCTGTGCGGCCGTTGCGCCAACCGGCACGTTCTGGTGAATATTGTTGTAGGTGGCGAAGACGGTGATTAACGTGTTGTCGCCGAGCGGTTTTTCGAGTTTGAAGTAAACGTTCTGGCGGCGCTGTGCGGAATCCGTCAGGTAGCCGTCGCTGCCGGTCTGCGTGTATCCGACCATGGCGCGGGCATCGCCCCATTGCTGGATATCACCCGTGTTCAACTCCGCGCCCGCAAGCCACGTGTTGTAGCTGCCGTACGACCCGAGTACGGAGAATGAGGGCTTAAGCGATGGATCTTTCGAGTCGATGCCGATCGTGCCGCCAAACGTCGCAAAGCCGATCTGCGAAGCGTCGCCCGGACCCCGGTCAATCGCGATGCTGCCGATCACCTGATTCGAGAAGAACGAAGTCGAGTGATGGGTAAAGTCGTTGGAATCGCCAAACGGGATACCATCGAATGTCACGTTGTACTGACCGTCCTGGAATCCTCGAATCGAGAGACTCTGCGATTCCATCAGACCCGCACCGTTCGGGGAGATATTCGACACGCTAGGGGCGATCTGCACGATGTCGCTGTAGTTCGACGTGGGCGCCGTGTTGTTCTGGATATAGCGCTGGCTGATGATCGATTTCGGCTCGCTGGCCGTGAGCGAACCCTGGGAGGGTGCCTGCGCCGGCGCCGACTGCGTGTTCTTTGCGGGGGACGTACTGTTATCCGACGACGACACGGCCGTGCTTTGCACCGAGCCGAGGTCGCCGGTTGCCTGAGCATGCGAGATCTGTGCCCCAGCGGCGCAGAGCGTCGCAAGAACGAACTGCGTCAGCGGTTTCTGGTTGAACTTGGAACGTACCCGTCGCATGGTTCATGCATCCTTGTTTTTGAATGTGCCGTGGGGCAGTAAGTCAGACAAGGCGGGATGTTATCGACGGCGCATTAATACCGAGTGATGGGTAACTTACGAAGTTAAAGTTCTTATTACGGATACCCGACACGGCACCTCTCAAGCGAAAGGGCGTGGACGTGGGCTTAGATTTGTAAGTTTCTGGACACCGCTCATTCATCTGTTCGCTCTAGGATCGGCACCTTCGTCCGGTCTCTTTTCGCGGGCAGCATGAAATGCCTCACCTCCCTACTGCTGGTCGCTACTGTTCTGATCGATGCGTGCGCAACCGTTCAGGCTGCACACGCACAAGGCGCAACCTATATCGATGCGCATTCGCATGTGGCTGCGAACTCGGCACGATCCGCATTGTCGACGGCGTGCACTACCCGAGCGATGTGGAAGCCCAGCGTCTGCGCATGTCACGAAACCGCAACATGCTCGTGACAGGCTGCGTGCCCATGCGGGGCAGACTGCACCCGGGTACCTGCCGTCGCGACACCAGGCGCGCAAACCCCAAGCGATGCCCGCGCCCTCCCATGGCACAAGATCAAACGGAAAAACGTCCTCTTGGAAAGTGAAGCATCGGTCGCCTACCCCGCGGGGCGCAGACCTCGCATCCTGGTCGTCGAAGACGACGAACACGTACGGCTCGAGATCGCTGCCGCACTCGAAGACTATGGCTTCGCGGTCGACGGTGTGTCGAGCGGGCACACCGGCCTGCTGCGCGCACTAGACAGCGATTTCGACGCGGTCGTACTCGACCGCATGCTGCCCGACATCGACGGCCTGTCGATCTTGTCCACCTTGCGCAACGTCGGCAAAGAAACGCCCGTGCTGATCCTGAGCGCCCTGTCGGCGGTGGATGAACGCGTGAGAGGTTTGCGCGCCGGCGGCGACGACTACCTGACCAAGCCGTTCGACAGCCTCGAACTGACCGCGCGTCTGAATGCGCTGCTGCGCCGCCGCTCGTCGCCCAAGGAAGCGTCGGCACTGAGCGTCGGCGACCTCATCCTCGATATGAGCACGCACCTGGTCGAACGCGCCGGCGAGACAATCGAGCTCAAACCGCGCGAGTACCAGTTGCTGGAATACATGATGCGGCACGCCGGACAGCCGGTCACGCGGGCGATGCTCTTCGAGTCGGTGTGGAACTACCATTTCAACGCGCAAACCAACGTGATCGACATGCATATCGGCCAGCTACGCCGCAAGATCAGTCTGAACGGACGGCTCTCGGTCATGATCCATACGGTGCGCAATGTCGGCTATATCCTCCATGCCGGCGAGTAAGCGACGCACGCGCATGCACCTGAGCAGCGTCGGCTGGCTGCTGACGGTGTTTATCAGCTCGGCCATCGTCCTGTTCGCGATGCTTTACTGGGCGACCGACAGGTACCTGGTGCACGAGGTCGATGAGCGCCTGGTCGGCGAAGTGGCCGAGTTCCATTCAATCGGCCGCGCCGAGGCAATCGCGAACATCGACGCGTTGAGCCGGCGCGACGTGGCGAGCAGCCGTCCCTACGGTGTATTCGATGCCGACGGCACGTGGCTCGCGGGTAACATCCGCGTCCTGCCACGGGCCCGCAACGCCAAGCCGTTCAATTACACGCAGCCTGTGGACGACGATCACCGTACGGTGATCGGACATTTCCGCGGCATCATCGTGCCCGCCATCAGCGGCGTGCGCATCGTCGTCGGTCACTCGACCGATGAGATCCGCTATTTCGATCACACGCTGGTGAAAATGCTGTGTGTTGGCCTGACGCTCACGATCATCCTCGCCGTGGGATGCGGCGCGGCGCTCAACGCGATGTCCAATCGCCGTATCCGGGCCATCAACCTGACCGGGCGCGAGATCATGGCGGGTCAACTGAGCCGGCGTTTGCCGACTCGCGGCACGCATCACGATCTGGACCGTCTCGCCGAAATCGTCAATACGATGCTCGACGAGATCGAGCGGCTGGTTGCCGAAGTCCGTGGCGTCTGCGCGGGCATCGCCCACGATTTGCGCACACCGATGACCCATCTGCGCGCGGGACTCGAACGTGCGCGGCGCCGCTCGAACAACGTGGCGGACTATGAGAGCGCGGTCGATGCAGCGATCCTGCAATCGGACGTCGTCCTGAACCGCTTCACGGCACTGCTTAGAATCGCGGAAATCGAAGCCAACGGCCGACGCGCGAGCTTTGGCGATGTCTCGCTCGACACGGTGCTGCGCGACGTCGTCGATCTTTATGAACCGGTTGCGGATGACCGCGGCCTGTCGGTGTCGGTGCATGCGCCAGAACCCGTCCAGGTGCACGGCGACGTGGACCTGCTCTTTGGCGCAATTGAAAACCTGCTGGATAATGCGCTGAAATTCACCCCCAGCGGCGGCGTGATTACGCTCGAAGCGGGCATCGAGGCAGGCGACCCTATCCTCTATGTGGCGGATTCCGGACCGGGTATCGAAGCGGGTGAACGCGAGGCCGTGTTGCGTCCGTTCTATCGCAGCCCGAGTCAGCAGGCGCAGGCGCCGGCCGGGCATGGTCTCGGCCTGAGTCTCGTTGCGGCCATCGCACGGGTGCACGACGCTGACGTGGAAATTCGCGACAACGCGCCGGGTTGCAAAATGGTGCTGCGTTTCAAGAGCAGCGTGCTGGCGAGAAGCATTGCTGCATCAAGGGATTAAGGAAATTCCGGGAATCGAGCGGAATACTACTTGGTGCGGGCCGGAGCATGTACGCCACGCGCGACGCCCGACACCACACTCGCTTTCCCGGATTTCCGCAAATCTAGAGGAGTCGCTCGCAGCGATCAACTCCTCGCCTGCGTTGCTTTCACAAGGGCGGCTGCGGATGCGCCTTCGAGCGACAACCCGTAGCCAACTTCCTGCACGATGCGCTGCTTCAAGGGCCAAATAAAGTGTACGCGCGTGTTGCGGCGCGCCACTTCGGGCGCCTTCAGATACTGCCTCGCCAATTCCTGTGCACGGCCAAGCGCGTGGCCGTCTGGCACGACCTCAGCAACCACGCCCCACTCGCGTGCGACAGCCGCCGTGATCGTCTCCGCGTTGAGCAGAAAAGCTTCCGCCCGTCCCGCTCCCGCGCGATAGCTCCAGGTGGTAAAGATGCCGTCGCCAGGCACGACACCGGCAGCATAGTGGCCCATGTCCTGAAAGGTTGCGCCCTCTGCGGCCACAATGACGTTGGCCAGCAGGACATACTCCGAGTGAATATGGGCACGCCCCTCGATGGCTGCGATGACTGGCACGCGTATATTGGCGATATTTTCCAGGACCTGAACGCCTTCGTCATGGATCTGGCTCCAAACGTCAGGATCGGAAACGTCCTTGAAAGACGCCCAGTCGACCCCGGTCATAAAGTCCCCGCCTGCACCCGTGAGGATGACGATCTTGTTCGCACGATCCTGCGAAATCCGGTAGAACGCATCGACAACCTCCGTGTGGGCCTGGGCCGTGAAAGTGAGCGGACCTCCATCGGTATGGAATTGCACAACCAGCACACCGTCCTCATCCCGTGTCAACTTCAGGTTGCGGTAAGCAGTGAAATAGTTATCCGAAATAGTTTTCATGATGTTCTCCTACGTACGAACGTACAGAATTGAATGAGCCCCATCCGCGAGCTGGGAAAGGACCATCGAGCGGCAACCGCTCGTGCCTGCTGCTCTGCGTCAGATGAAGAACCCAGCCAACGCACGAGCCACTGCGACAGCGTCGTTCTCCATGGGGATGTGGCCCGCCTTGGGAATCCGGACAAGCTGCGTGTTCGGGATCTCTTTGGCGAAGCGCTCCGCGTGCTCGACGAGCTGGAAGCTGTCGTCTTCGCCCCAGACGAGCAGCTTTGGCGTCTGCGACGCACGAAGCCGCGGCAACAACTCCATCGTGTAACGATTGTCCGCCGCACCTGCTAACGCGAGCCACGACCGTGCAACGCGCGGGTCCGTCCAGGGTTCGAGATACTCGGTCACCTCGCTTTCCGTTGCAGGCCTCGCCAGTGCCGTGAGGACGGACTTGCGACGGGCTGCAAGGACATCCGCCGTCGTTGTCGCAGCGGCCACCACCGGATCGCGGAACCGGGCAACGCCAGGCACCGGCCACGAATCGAACATCACCGCATTGACGAGTGCGAGTTTGCTGACCTCTATCTTCCCGTCGACCAGCACCTGTTGCGCAATGCCCCCGCCAATGTCGTGCCCCGCCACGCCCACCGAGCCCACGATACCGAGCGCATCCACGAAGCGCGGCAGCCAATCCGCCAAAGCGGGAATCGAGGCATCCGCAATGGTCAGCTCGCCACCCGAGCGGCCGGAGCCGGGGAAATCCACCGCGATGAGCCGTAATCCCGCGGCCGCCAGGTCGTCTAGCACCGGCTGCCATACCCGGCTCCAATAGGTGCCGTGCAGCAACAACAAGATGGATCCTGCCGGGTCACCGGCGCTCAGGTAGCTGACCGGTACGCCAGCCACGTCAACGGTTCGTCGTTCCATGATTAAACTCCTCCGTTGCAGCCTGTGGTGCCGGGCGATCGAGTCGCCCGGCCGCCGCCGCGCATAGGGCACATCTTCGTTCGTGCGCTCGCGGCATCCGACAATTCGCACGTAACGAATACGCTTAGCGAATGAACTGCTTCACGTAGTCGGCGCCGAGGCCGATCGCTTCGTAATGCTTGCGAGCCGCTTCGATTTTCGTGAACACATCTTCGTATCCCACTGCTGTGCCTTCGGGATCGACGTAGGTGTACCCGCCCGTGACGTGAAACCACGTGATCATCTCTGTGACGTCCTCAGGCACGTACAAAGTGTGCGTCTCGCCTGCCGGCTCGTGTGCGTAGCCACCCTGCTCTGCAACCCAGTCGTGCTCGAGGTAATACCATCTGCCTCTCAGAACGATCGCGTGGACAGGGCCGGTATGGCGGTGACGCGAAAGCACACCGGACTGGCGCACTCTAAGTAGATTGACGTAGTAGCCCTGGCTGGCGCTGAGAAGCAGCGGCTTGAACGAAACAGTCGGCGTCATCGGCACCCAAAGATTGTCCTCCTCCAGCCATTTGTCGAGAACTCCCGAATGCACGATGTCGGGTGACATGTCAGGGGGTTGAGGCAGCTGATAAGGGATAGCACGCTCATCAGGCTTTCTTGCAGTTGTATTGGTCATGTTAGGAGACCTCCAGAAAATATCGATGCATCGAGAGCAAGGGTCAGGCGGTGGCCTTTACCGGCTTCGCCCACTCGTTGCCCTTCATGAACGGGTCGTACTGCGTATGGACGACGTGGTTCGTATAGTTGCTCATGACCTTCGTGGCAACGCCGAGGATCACTTCAAGCACGTTCTGGCGCGTGAAGCCGGCGGCGAGAAATGTCTCGACATCCGCATCAGAAGCAAAGCCGCGTTCGCGTACGACAATTGTCGTGAAGCGATGCAGGGCTTCAAGCTTCGGATCAGGCAGAGGCTCTCCATTGCGCAGCGCGGCGATGACAGCCGGATCCATCTTGATCATTCGGGCGAGTGCCGAATGGCCGGCCATACAGTAATGGCAATTGTTTTCGAAGTTCGAGGTCAGGTAGACGACCTGCTGCTCGTGCGGAGTAAGCGTACTCCTGGCAAAGAGGTCCCAGAGGGCGGAGTAGCCGGCGAGGAGCTCGGGCGATTCGGCCATGTGAGACTGGAGATTCGGCACAAAGCCAAAGGCCTTTTGTGCGTCTTCGAGCGCGGGTTTCGAAGCGGCCGGTGCGGTATCAATCGTGTACGAAGGGAACGTGCTCATGATCTTCTCCAAACGGGGGATCCGTGGTGAACAGATAGTGCGCGCGGCGTCACGCTGACAGAAGACCTTCGAGACACATAACATCCATTCCTGGCAGGCATAAGACGTTTGATGCGCCCTTCGGCGAACACGTCGATATTCCGCCTGGGAATGAAATCTATTGCCCAAGCCTGTCTTCCGCACTGCCGCAAAGGCATCGAAAATTTCTCCGTCCCCCGCACTTGATTGAGAGCCCGTCGTCATCGCTAGTAGCGGCAGGCTCTCGCCACACATCGCCAGTCAACCCGATACGAGACAGAGCCCATGAACACGAACCTCGCTTCCCCTGCCCGCGCCGGCACCGCGCCAACGATGGCGCGCAGCCTGATCCTGCTGTTTGCCTTTAGTTGCGGCGCGATCGCCGCGAACCTGTACTACGCGCAACCCATCATTTCGCTGATTGCGCCCGACCTGCACATGTCCGAAGGCACCGCGAGCCTGATCGTCTCGCTCACGCAGATCGGCTACGCCGCGGGGCTGTTCTTCCTCGTGCCGCTCGGCGACCTGGTCGAAAACAAGCAACTGATGATCACCAGCGCCGTGCTATCGACTGCGAGTCTCGCTGCCGCCGCGACGCTGGACGAGCCGCTTGTCTTTCTCGGGCTCTCGCTGTTGATCGGCTTCACGTCGGTTGCAGTGCAGTTGCTGATTCCGCTCGCCGCGCATTTCGCGGCGCCCGAGACGCGGGGCCGCGCGGCCGCGTGGTCGCGTGGTCGCGTGGTCGCGTGGTCGCGTGGTCGCGTGGTCGCGTGGTCGCGTGGTCGCGTGGTCGGCACGATCATGAGCGGGCTGGTGATCGGCATTCTGCTCGCGCGTCCGATCTCGAGCTTCATCGCCGGGGAGTTCGGATGGCGCGCGGTGTTCGGCTTCGGCGCGGTCGTGATGACGCTCGTCACGGTGCTGCTGGCACTAACGCTACCGGGCCGGCGCCCCACCCATTCGTCGAGCTATCCGCAACTGATCCGTTCGCTCGGGCGTCTCGTCGCGACACTGCCGGTGCTACGCCAGCGCTCGCTGTATGAGGGATTGATGTTCGGCTCATTCAGTCTGTTCTGGACCGCGGCGCCGATCGAGCTAATGAACCACTACCATCTGTCGCAGATGTCGGTTGCCGTGTTCTCGCTGGTCGGCGCGATGGGCGCGACGTCCGCACCCATCGCCGGACGCCTCGCTGACGCCGGCCACACGCATCGCGCCACGGCGTTCGCGCTCGCGCTGGCGGCGATCAGCTACCTGCCGGTCATGCTGATTCCAGGCCTCGGCGTGTTCGGGCTCGCCGGCACCGGCCTGCTGCTCGACTTCGCGGTGCAGATGACCATGGTCCTGGGCCAGCGCGAAATCTACTTGCTCGATCCGAACAGCCGCAACCGTCTGAACTCGATCTACATGACGAGCGTCTTCGTCGGCGGTGCCGTCGGCTCCGCCATCGCGAGCACGCTGTACCAGCACGGCGGCTGGACTTGGGTCGCGGTCGCCGGCATGCTGGCCCCGCTGCTCGCACTCAGCCGATTTCTGTTTGCACCACTAGGCCTATAAGCGCGGTGGTCCGCACGCAAAATGCGCCGCCCGTCTGGACGCATTGCGGACCGCGCGAGGTAAGCCACACCAATCGCGCGTGCCGACGCAACGAGAAGCGAACTCTGACTGCTCGCTTACACGGTCGCTTAAGCAGCGGCAGCTTCCGGCGCGGCCGCGATATTCGTCGTCGCGCGCACCTTTTCGGCGCCAACCAATTTCTTCGCCGGTGCCTTCTTCGCTACCGCCGTCCTTGTCGCGGGCTTCTTCTCTGCGGCTTTCGGCTTGCTCGCAGCGGCAGAATCCGCAACCGCCGCTCCACCATCAATCGAAAACTTCGACTTTTCCTTCACCGATGCCAGCCACGCCGACGCACGGCGGTCAACGGCGATAGGAGAATTCACTGCGTACGCCATGGGTACCGAGCAGTATCCGCATCCTCGTAGTCGGGGTCGAGATAGATAAAACAACGCTGAATCTTGAAATCACGTATTTCAAAGACATCACACCATCTTCCGGCCAACGTTTGACCTGCACTCCAGCGGACGCCATTTGAAGTCACGCCTGAACTCGTTCCTTCGATGACAACAACATCCCCCTGCTGGATGACGTTCAGATAGGCGTGGTCGTGTCTAAACTCCGCAATCATCTTGCTGAGGTCCGAAAAAAGCCGCTCGTACTCACTGCGCCCTGTCGCAAGTCCCCACTTCGGAAAATATACCTGGGCGTGGTCATCGAACAGCTCGAAAAAAGTACTCCGGGAATCGAGGCGCCGCAGATACTCCAAAGCTATTGTTCGACGCTGCTCGTCCGTCATTACCTTGCTCTCCATGATCGCCCCTTAAAAGAACCAAAGACAAGTTTGTTTTGGAACTGTCGCTCTCCGTCACCCGACGCACACCTGTCAAGACGCGGTCGGAAGACACCGACAGCCCTAAGGCTCAAGCAGGCGCAAGAGCCTCATCTCTTCGAAATCAAGTTCGGCTTCTATCCGATGCAGGACTGCATCGTCAATGCGACCTGCATCCTTGAGCTGCAAAAGCTCCCGACGTGAAACGCTCACCATGTCGAGTTCCAAGCGTAGTTGTCGCGCTCTGACATCGGCCTGCTCGGCTCCTTCATGATGGGCTCGTTCGTTATTGCTCACTCGAACCTTGTATTCGTCGAGGAGCCGCCGGAGCGCCATATCATCGACGTTCTCGCTGCCTGCCTTTCTCGTTGATAGCTCCTGCAACGCCGCATTGAATGTTTTCGACCTCGCCTCCAGTTCAGACATCGTCTGACGCCCTACCGGACGAATTCGAATGAGGCGAATCAAAAGCGAGAGCGTCCCGCCCTGAATGACCAGAGTGGAAATTATGAGAGCGAAGGCGCTGAAGATAATAAGGTCTCGCGCAAGAAAGCCATTGGGCAACGCGAGTGCGGCCACGAGGGTGACTACTCCTCGCATACCTGCCCAAGAGAGAATCGTAGCCTCCCGAAGTGACCAGGCCCGAACAAGGTTGGTCTTCCTGAGCAGTTGCCCCGGAACGTACATCGTGGCGCCAACCCATACCAGTCTCGAAACGAACGTAGCGACGATGGTCGGTATGGCCACCTTCAGTCCGTCGACCAGCAACGAATCTTGCTGCTGCATGCGGACCATGATGCCTCGCAGCGCAAGCCCGATAAGGATGAACACCAGAGAGTTGAGAATGAACTCTACAGCTTCCCACGTGGCCTTCGCCTTCAGTCGCATGCTGGCGCCGAAAATCCGATGCTGGCAAATCCCCAATATCAGTCCGCACGTCACAACCGAGAGCACGCCAGAGCCGCCCATTTCCTCAGCGAGGGCGTAGCTCGCCCACGCCATGATGAACGTCACGGTGATACCGATAGCGACGTCTTCTATTCTGGCTATCAACCATGTCATCAGAGTGCCACTGAGCGCCCCGACTGCAATCCCGATGGCAGTCAGCGAAATAAAGAGATTGCCGCCCCTAACCAGCGTGATATTAGCCGTGGACGCGCACAGAATGGCAATCTGGTACAGCAACAGACCGGACGCATCGTTGACGAGGCTTTCTCCCTCAAGCGTCGCGACCAACCTGCCTGGCAGCGGAGTACGCTGGAGTATGGCTTTCGCCGCGACTGCATCAGGCGGAGACACGATGGCGCCCAAAGCAAAGCACGCGCTCCACGGCAGAGACGGATTGACCTCGTGCACAACAGCTGCAACGACGACGGTCGTAAACAGCACAGCCCCCAGCGCCAGCGAAACTATTGCGCCGACTTCCCTGTGGAAGTCATCCCATGCGGTATAGAACGCACTCGACATCAGGAGCGGCGGAAGGACCGCTGCAAGCACAAGACTGGGGTCGATTTCGGGCGAATGCCCGCCAATCAGGGCCGCACAACACCCGCCGACCAAGAGCGCGAGCGCGGGAGGAAATGCCACTCGGTCCGCGAGCCAGGTCAGTACGCACGCGCCCGCCATCAGCATTAGCAGGTAGTGGAAAAACTGGACATTATCCATAGGCAATTCTTAGAGCACGAGCGCTGCTCGGACATGCATCGTAGAGCTCGTTTCTTCCGCAAGATACGACGCCCGGGCCTCGCCCGCGCGACGCTACCAGCCATACTTCAGCTCCAGTCCAACATAGTCTGAGTTGCTTCCACCCAGCTCGCGGATAGAGTTTCCGACCTGGAAATGAACGGCCTCAACGGAGGCAATCAGGTTGGCCGCCACTGTCCAGTCGGCACGTATCTGTGCATAGACGCCAGTCCATCGCGTGCCGTGGCCAGCCGTACCCGGGACGACAGCACTTCCCTGCTGATAAATGGCGTCGTTCGTGCTCATCCGCCATTGGAATCCGGCTGCAAACAGCAGGGCTAGCTTGCTAGACGGCGCGAGCGTAATCGAGGGCTTCACATGGATAAGGTTTGCATACCCCGTGTAGCCCGCCAACGTGAAGTAATAGCCGTTCGGGAAAAGCGGATTGAAGGTCTCGACGCGGCCGTCGTTCAAATGGCGGTCACCGGATGCCGCGTCTATCTGCACACCGAACCGCGGCTTCCAGGGAGAATCGAGCGTGTAGCCGAACAGCGAGCCAACCGCCCACGCAGCAATCGTCTTGTCGCCGACGTGGCCCGTTTGGTACATCGACTCCACGTCCCAATCTGTGGCAGCGATTTTCCCCGTATATCGCAGGTCAAACACGTTGCGATGCTCATCGCCTTGCACATCAAGGAACCGTGCACCGTCACGGGTGTAAAGCGAATAATATCCAGACAGGTCTCCGGGCCCAACGCCTTGCCGTTCGAAACGCACACCGCTAAAGGTCAAATGGCTATTCGACGTGTCGTCGAATGCCGTGACGTCGCTGTACTGAACAGGTTGAGTAAGGTAGCCGATGAAGCGCCATTTCTGGTACTCGTAATCGGCCCAGATAGCGTCGTACGCCTGGCGTACGTTCGGACCGTCGCGAACGGAAATGAACCGTTGAAGGTCGAATGCCATTTCCTGGCGGCCGACGCGGAATTTCACCGTTCCGGGCCCAAGCGGACTGACCCACGCAACAAATGCCTGTTCCAGATCGAGCGGATTCTTGTCAACAGGGGTCACCATATCCTTGCCGAACGGCCTGGCATCTTCGAGTTGCACAAAGAACTGAAGGTACGGGCCAATACGCGCATCGGCACTGACCTGCGCGCGCTGGATCACGTAGGTATCCGAATGTCCCGAGCCGATGCCGAATAGAGGCGCATCGTTGATCTCGAGGCGCTCGCGCAGATTGGCACCCAGCGACAGATACGAATAGGGGTCACCGCCGAGCGGGATATATTTCAGACTGTCGAGTGGCTCGCGCGGTATACAGGGATTCTTGAGAACCGACCAATCTTCTTGCCAGCGATTGAACATCACGACCGGCCGCTTGGCGTCACACGTGCCAGTCTGCTGAGAGGGTTGCCCCTCATTCTCCGCCCGTGTGTCTTCGCAGAACCCGAGCGCAAGCCCAGCAACGGCAATCCCGATACATGCCGCGAGTTTCATCCCACCGGGCCTCCCGCCGTGTCAACATTGTTCTTCCTGCCTCTATGGAGTGAAGTGCTGCGTCACCCAACACCCCACGCACTCTTCGGATGCCATCAAGGCATCGTCGATGCCCCCTCCCTGAGGCACGAGCAGCGAGTGCGCTCGCAGGAGAAGTATCAAGAGGCAAGGTTACCTACCGCGTCCCGGCGCATCCACGCGCGCATTGCCAGCCCAGCGAGCCCGATTACCGGTAACAGTAGTGCCCAGAAGCCAAAGTGTCTGTAAGCCAGAGCACCGGCGACGGCGCCGAGCCCGAACGCTGCGATTGCTGGAAGCATTTTGGCGATTCGCGTTCGTGCAGCCGCCCTGGTGTCAGCCGCAACGTGCGGCGAACACAGGTCAAGCGCGTCGAGAATGACCTGCGTCACATTACCGGTCATGACGGTATTCGGCACACCAGCCCGGGCAACAAGACGGCTGTGGGCGTTCTGGACACCCATTGCAGTCGCGCCAAACATCCCACACACGACCACTGCCCAACTTTCCGGGCTGAACCTGGGTCCGAGATTGACACCGGCAAAACAAAACGCCAGAAGCAGAAGCGCCTGCACGACGTAGAGCATGCACGCGCCGCGCATCGGAGTCTCGGGATTACGGCCCCGGATGATGAAGCTGCTCAACGCAACGCCAAGGATGAAGGCAGGAAACGCCATCAGCTTCAGGAAGACGCCCTGCCCATATCCTGCGACGCCACCACCAATGAGCACGAAGTTCCCCGTCACATGTGCTGTGAACAGCCCGAACAGCGAGAAAAAGCTGAGCGTGTCGACATAACCAGCGGTCGCCGAGAGCAAATTGTCGTCATTCATTGCGCACCCAGTGGAGAAGCGTTAGCGGGCATTGGCCTCTCAAATACCGGCGCTCTATCTTGGTCGTGACGCTCCACTACCTCGCGGTCGCGTGAATTTCCGCGATGTATCCTCCGGGGAACTGGACGATGGCAGATTCTCTCTGGTCCGACGTGAAAGGCTGCACGAGAACCGAAACACCAGCGGCCTGCGCCTTTTTCATGGTGTCATCGAAATCCTTCACTTCATACCCGGTCATCTCGTGCCCGTATGGGTATGGCAGATGGCCGTCGGTCACGAAGACGGTCATGTTACCGAAGCCCGACGTCAGCCGAACGAGCCGGAAGGTATCGTTCGGCCGCCCGATTTCAACGCCCGGCGCGCGGCGGTTATCGGAGAGAACCTTCCCGTTCGAGAACGCGACCCAGTTCTTGATGAGTGCGTTAGCGCGTCCGGGCGAGACGTACACCCTGTTCTCGGGAACGGTCTCGAGCGGCCCGTAGTTCGGAGCCTGCGTGTGCCAGTAGAGCTGCATGTGCACGCCGCCCGGCCACGAGATGACTGCATCGCGCCCAATCGGATCTGGAAACGTATCGACCACGACATCGGCACCGTGGGCCTTCGCTGACTTCATCGCACCGTCCATGTCCGTGACGAGGTAGCCGGTACGCTCGTCACCAAAAGGATACGGAATCGGCGTCTTGAAACCGAACACCGAAATAGTGCCTACCGGCGTGAAGACCAGTTGAGACATCGTCTGGCTAGGCGTAGGCGTCACCTGAAAGACGCCCTGCTGCGATTTGTGGCCGCCGAACGTGGCAACGAAGCTGTCCGTGAACTTGTCGAAGTCCTCGGGTGCCACATACACGTGAGTGGTGTCGTATTGCGCCCCAACAGAGAAGGACGCCGACTGGGGCGTCCCGAGGTTTGCCTTTGCGAAAGAAATCGACGGGGCAGTCGCAACGAGGCCGAAAGCGAGGGCAACGGCGACACCGAGAGATTGAAGGTTACGCATGATAGTGAGTTTCCTGTCCTGTTTTTTTAGACGCGAGAGCGTCGCTCACCGCTGGCCAGATAGGTGACCATTACGAAGGCGGCAATCAGCCCGAGATGCTCGAAGAAGCTGTTCAACGCCATGAAGCGCGCCACGCCTTCCAGACGCCAGAAGTTGTTCGCCACCAGCATCGCCACCACCGTCAACGCAGCCAGCCCTCCCGCTCCGAGCCACGTGAACCTGTTGAAGATAACGCACAGGGAGCCGGCTATCTCCACGAGAATTGCCAGGGCAGCCCAGAGCCACCCCGGTTGGAGGCCGACGTGCACCTGCTCAGCGACCGCAGCATCGAAATGCAACAACTTCGTGACCCCGCCAATGAAGTAGGCTGACACGAGACAGATGCGAACCAGTGGCATTACCCACGGTTGGCGCAGTAGCATCGCAACCCAGGATGGACTGTCCATCACGGGTCCCCGCTCTAGACCGCCCAGCACGCGCATCCCAGCGCTCCCCAAAAGCCCTTGTAGTCCGATGTTGGCGCGTTGCTGAGCCAGGCGCGTCCATGGTCGTGTCCGTGTATGCCACAAGCGCGCGCGCAGTCACACACTGCGGACGCAACCTGTTGCAGAGGAGCACCGGACGCGTCGCCCTGCTTCCACGCTGCAAACCCGCCATACTTTCGTACCGGTGACCAGTCAGGCATCGCGGGAGGCGGCGGACTGTCGTCCAGCGCGGTGAATTCGCCCGTCGCACATACCACCTTGCCGCCTACCACCGTGAGCAAAGACGAAGCGCCAGCGATGTCGTCCTCGGCGCAGGCAAAGAAGTCGCGGTCAGGGACGATAAGGTCCGCGAGCTGACCCACTGCAATCTGCCCTTTCTTGCCGACTTCATTCGAGAACCAGGTGACCTTCTCGGTCCACATGCGCAGGGCCGTCTCACGGTCCAGACAGTTGCGCTGGGGATAAATGCGCATGCCGCCGACCGTCTTGCCGGTCACCAGCCAGGAGAGGGAGACCCACGGGTTGTAGGACGCCACACGCGTTGCATCGGTCCCCGCTGACGTATGAATCCCTTTCTCGAGCATTCGCGCAACAGGCGGCGTTCCCTCAGCTGCCTTCTCACCGTATCGTTCGATGAAATACTCGCCCTGGTACGCCATTCGATGCTGGACCGCAATGCCCCCACCGAGAGCAGCGATGCGGTCCATCGACTTCTCTGTAATCGTCTCCGCGTGGTCGAAGAACCAGTTCAGCCCGGCAAGGGGTGTATCGCGGTTCACCTTTTCGAACACATCGAGCGCACGACTGATGGTCTCGTCGTACGTCGCATGCATGCGCCACGGCCAGCGATTCTCCACGAGCACGCGGATGACCCCTTCGAGGTCGCCCTCCATTTCCGGAGGCATGTCCGGGCGCGCCACCCTGAAGTCCTCGAAGTCGGCCGCAGAGAACGCGAGCATCTCGCCCGCGCCGTTGTGCCGGAAGTAGTCGCTCCCGTCCTTATACTTCGAGGTCTTCGTCCAGTTGAGGAAGTCCTCCTTCTCACCCTTGGGCTTTTGCGTGAACAGGTTGTAGGCCAGCCTGATGGTCAGCAGTCCCTCAGCCTCAAGCTTCTGGATGACCTCGTAGTCCTCCGGGAAGTTCTGGAAACCACCGCCAGCATCAATGGCTCCGGTGACGCCCAATCTATTCAACTCGCGCATGAAGTGCCGCGTCGAGTTCAGCTGATATTCGGGAGGAAGCTTGGGCCCCTTCGCCAACGTCGCATAGAGGATGGCCGCGTTGGGCTTCGCCAGGAGCAACCCGGTCGGATTGCCCGCGCTATCGCGCACAATCTCGCCGCCGGGAGGCTCAGGCGTCTCTTTCGTGTAGCCGACCACTCGTAGCGCCGCAGCGTTCAGTAGCGCGCGGTCGTAGAGGTGCAGCATGAAAACCGGTGTGTCCGGTGCTGCAGCGTTCAGCTCCTCGATGGTCGGCAAGCGACGTTCGTCGAACTGGTGCTCCGTGAATCCCCCGACGACACGTACCCATTGAGGGGGCGGCGTGATAGCAACCTGCGCCTTCAGCATGTCCATCGCAGTCGCCAATGAGCGCACACCATCCCACCGAAGCTCCATGTTGAAATTCAGGCCGCCACGGATGATGTGAAGATGGTTGTCGATTAGCCCCGGAAGCGCTGAGCGTCCCTTCAGGTCGACTGTGCGGGTGCTATCGGACTTGAGCTGACTTACCTCGCTTTCGCTACCAACGGCAATGAATTTGCCGTCCTTGATAGCAACCGCAGTGGCAGTTGGCTTCGATTTATCTAGTGTCGTGAACCGGCCATTAAAAAGAATCAGGTCCGGCGCATCTTGCTGAGACGTCATGAACGCTTCTCCTCAGACGATACTCCCGCCATGGGCCGAGGGCTTCCGGAGTTTCGGCCGGGCAAAGACCCAAACAGGTGTTGATTGCAATGCTCCTCCCTCCAGGCCACACGAAAGTTGGCTCCGGATAGCATCTTTTTTGCAACCGGGAAAATTTGCTCGCCCGCAAGTATGCCTAAAAGGCCTACCAGGGCGACGATAGGAGGGGCCGGTGACGTGACGCCAATCAAGCTATAGACCACGCCTACCAGGATTCCAGCCAGCAGCGAAAGCACATAAGCTTTCATCGACCAACCCTCCTCTGGTACGCCGCAAGCAGCCACTCGCGACGACAATGGCCAAGCCGAAAAAAAAGCACCCGCACTGATGCGACGACTGATTACCGGGCGTTAAAGGACGCCCGCTCGGACGACGTATGGAATGCTCCGAGAAGTACACACACCGACCGAAAATATAAGCAGAACCCGGCGACCTGCGGACCGTAACTCTTTCGGTACCCTAGCAGCTTAGGACTTTCAATCTCCAAAGAAAAGCGTCTTGTTAGCATCGACCCGATACAAAAAACCCCTGGTATCGCTATCGACAACTTCACATCCGGGCAATGTGAACTATGCTAATTTTGGACCACGAGATGCCATTGCTCATGTCCTGTTTTTCCAGCAAGAAACACGTAGTTCCTGGAGTGTTTAGACAATGCGAGGGCTTGCCTGACGCTCAAGTCTGGCGCGACGTTTTGTTGAAACCTCATACGAAGAGAGGACATCATGAGCCAAGAGAAACTGCAGGTACTTACTCCCACCAACAGCCAGGTCATCTTCATCGACCAGCAGCCTCAGATGGCTTTTGGCGTCCAGTCAATCGACCGGCAAGTACTGAAGAACAACGTCGTCGGACTGGCAAAGGCGGCGAAGGCTTTCAATATCCCGACTACTATAACGACGGTCGAAAGCGAAAGCTTCTCCGGCTTCACGTACCCAGAGTTGCTCGACGTGTTCCCGGACCAGCCCACTCTAGAGCGAACCTCGATGAACTCGTGGGACGACCAGAAAGTCCGCGACGCGCTCAAGAAGAACGGCCGGAACAAGGTCGTCGTGTCCGGCCTGTGGACGGAGGTCTGTAACACGACGTTCGCGCTCTGCGCGATGCTTGAAGGCGGCTACGAAATCTATATGGTCGCCGATGCATCCGGCGGCACGTCGAAAGACGCGCACGACTTCGCAATGCAGCGAATGGTCCAGGCCGGCGCCGTCCCTGTCACGTGGCAACAGGTCCTGCTCGAGTGGCAGCGCGACTGGGCGCGCAAAGAAACGTATGACGCCGTGATGGAAATCGTGAAGGAGCATTCGGGCGCATACGGAATGGGCGTCGACTACGCCTACACGAGGGTTCATAACGCCCCCCAGCGTACCGAGACAAAGCACGAGTCTCTCGCTCCAGTCCCGGCGAAGACCTGACGTAACAACGCATGCTCAGCAGCTGAGATGCGAGGCTCGTCTCCGGAATAATCATTCCGGTGCGGGCCTTTAGCGCAATGTCAAAATCATCGAGCACGCTGATACGCGAGTCCGAGGAATTTTCTACAGATGAAGCCTTACATTCTCTCTCTCCTTGGTGGCATTCTCGCCGGGGCGATATACAGCCTGATTCGGGTTCGCTCGCCGGCACCGCCCATGGTTGCGCTCGTGGGATTGCTGGGGATAGTTATCGGGACTCAACTCATTCCGACGGGACGCCAGCTTCTGGCGAGCACTACGCTTCCGTTTCCAAAAACGGAGGCGGTGCAGACGCACACTACGCACCCGCTCCAATCGAACAACGCCAAATTGATTTCGCGAGCGCCGGCCAACGTCTCACCGAATTGAATCCCGCCAGGCTGCCTCGGCGAAGTTGCTGGGCCCCGTGTGCCTCATGAATGTCTCGACGCTCAAAAACAGGTTCTTCAACGAGCATTCCATTGGTACTTTCCCCCAGAAAATCGCTGGCGTGGGCGGGGACGCCCACGGGTCAAGGTCGCTCAGTGCTGAGCCTTGCCCCAATACACGTCATCCGCCCGTATCGTCGTTCGATCCAGAACGCGATGCTGATCCACCGAGATCGGCGTAGCACGGTGGGCGACCCGGAGGTTGTCGGCAATGACGACATCGCCTTCGCGCCAGCGATGGACATAAGCGGCACCTGCGCGGGAGAGGTGTTCGTTCAGATCGGTCCGCAACGCCATGAACTGTTCGGGCGTGTAACCCACGACGCCGCCGGTAAGCCCAACGTTGAAGTAGAGCGACGGCTCGCGTGTCGCAGGATGCCGCATAACGAGCGGATGTTTTATCCCGTTTCGATGCAGCGTAATGAGACCGTCAATTGCGGGCTTCCTCTCATCCGGCAACGCCGTGTATGCCTCCCGCAGATCGGCAAAAAGCGTCTCGCCGCCATTGTCCGGTTGCGCGACCAGATACCAGATCGAGATAGGCGTGGCGTCTGCACGAAACGACCCGTCGGAATGCCAGTAGCGGCCAACGTTCGTATGACCTTCGGCGGGGCGGCTAGCCACGCGAAAGATCTGCGGGTATTCGGCCAACTGTCCATCGCCCGACGGAAACGTCTCGAGCGGCCCAAAGACCTCCGACATCCTGACCTGCCCAGCAGGTGAAAGCTTCTGATTCCGGATGACCAGCAAGCCATGTTCGAGAAGCGCCGTACGCAACCCGTCCACATCGTCTTGCGTCAACGCGGTCAGATCGGCTTCCTCAACGTGCGCGCCAAAGCCCATATTCATTGCTCTGATCTTCATCGTTCCTCCGATAGTGCTAGCCGTTCCAGGCCTCTGCCGTTGGAATGCGGCCGTGAGTCAATGCAGAACATGCTAGCGAGGAGGAGGTCAGCGGAGTAGTACCGGGCGCGGCATATGATTCATTCCTGGAGGCAATGCCGCGCTGCGTTCATTCCCAACGGGAATGAACGATATGACCACGCCCTCTCTACCGCATCTCGCGGAGAAAGCACAAAGTATCAAGGGCATTCGTTGGCGGTTGCCCCGCCCTTTTTCGGACCTCGTGTCCTCATGTAGATGAAACAGGAGTTTCCAGCATGAACGCCAATTCTCTCGTCAGGATCGCGATCCTCGACGACTATCAGAATGTCGCGCTGACTCTTGCGGATTGGTCACCGCTGAACGGCCGCGCAAGCATCACTGTCTTCAATGACCACATCGCCGAGCCCGACGCCCTGATCGAGCGGCTGAAGCCATTCGACATCGTATGCGTGATGCGCGAGCGCACGCCCTTGCCTCGTGCGATCCTCGAGAAACTGCCTGATCTCAAGGTCATTGCGTCCACCGGACTCGCCAACGCCGCCATCGACGAGGACGCTGCCGCCGCCATGGGGATCGCCGTGCTCCATACGGGCTATTCCTCCACGCCGACGATCGAGTTCACATGGGCGCTTATTCTCTCCATGGCCAGAAACATTCCGGGAGAAAATCAGTCGCTGCGCAACGGCGGATGGCAACGCTCGGTGGGCGACGAACTCGCAGGCAAGACACTTGGCCTGCTCGGGCTTGGCCGTGTCGGATCGGCGGTAGGCACAATCGGCCGGGCATTCGGCATGAACGTAGTCGCCTGGAGCCAGAACCTGACGCCCGCGGCCGCCGCGGAAGATGGCGTCCAGTACGTGACGAAAGATGAATTGTTCTCGAGCTCCGATTTCGTCTCCATTCACGTGCGCCTCAGCGAGCGCACGCATCACCTCGTTGGCGCCGCCGAGCTGGCGAAAATGAAACCAACGAGCCGCCTGATCAATACCTCTCGCGGCCCCATCGTCGACGGTACCGCCCTGCTCGACGCGCTCAGGACGGATCGGATCGCCGGCGCGGCGCTGGACGTCTATGACGTCGAGCCCCTTGAGAATCCCCATCCGTTGTGCGAACTGCCCAATGTGCTCGCCACGCCGCATATCGGCTATGTGTCGAAGGAGCTATACCGGACTTTCTACGGCGATACAGTCAAAAACATCGTTCGCTGGCTGGACGAAAACGAACGCCCAGAGCAGAACGCTCGGGCACGAGTGGATTCAGACGTGTCATGACCTCACTGTCCGATAACCGGAATGGCGAGTCGACGCCCAACGCGAGATTCCAACGCTGGACGCCTGCTCCACTCGCTGCCCGACGACTTCACCAGCCACCACGTTGCTGGGCGATCGGCGGGCAGCCCGACTGCGTTGCCTGCGCATTCATTCAGGCCGAGACTTCTTCGGATAGCGACTTGTAGTCGGTATAGCCCGGCGCATCGCCACCGTAGAACGTTGAGCGATCGTATCGATTGAGCGGCGCACCGGTGCGCAAACGCTGCGGAAGATCCGGGTTGGCGATGAACATCCGGCCAAAGGCGACGAGATCCGCGTGACCATCGACAATGATCTTCTCGGCGCTCTCAGCCGTGAAGCCGCCAGCGGCAACGATCGTACCTGTGTAGATCCGGCGAATGTCCTTCGAAGAAACGTCGGCGTCGGTCGTTTCCTTTTCTACGATGCCGCGAATGCGAGGTTCAATCACGTGCAAGTAGGCAAGGTCATACTCGTTCAATCGCGCTGCCACATGACCGAACGTTGCGTGCGGATTGCTATCGGACATCGTGCCGTAAGTGCCGCTTGGCGAAAGCCGGACAGCCACTCGGCCGGCCCCCCACACGGAAACGACCGCATCGAGGGTATCGAAGAGGAAGCGCGCGCGGTTTTCGATCGACCCACCATACGCGTCGTCGCGATGGTTCGTCCCGTCGAGCAGGAATTGCTCGAACAGATAGCCGTTCGCAGCGTGGAGCTCGACGCCGTCGAATCCGGCCTGCTTCGCGAGCTCGGCGCCGCGCCGGAACTGCTCGACAATGGCGGGAATCTCGGCGGTTTCGAGGGGGCGCGGAAGGATCAGTTCCGCTTCGGTGATCTGGCCAGTTTCGTCGCGAATCGCAGCGTGTTCGAGCGAACGCAACGCCGACGGCGCAACCGGCGTGACGCCCCCGGTATTGGCCGGATGCGCCTGACGGCCCGCGTGCCACATCTGCAGGAATATGCGGGCGCCCTTGGCGTGAACGGCATCGATCATGCGCTTCCAGCCCTTGACTTGTTCCTCGGTGTAGATCCCGGGCGCGTCAACGTAAGCGATCCCGAGCTGGGATACCGCCGTTGCATCGGTAATCAGCAGGCCACCGTCCGTCGCGCGTTGTGTGTAGTACTCGACCATGAGATCGCCGGGGACGTTGCCCGGCTCGGTACGCATTCTCGTGAGCGGCGCGAGCACCACTCGGTGTTGCAGTTCGTAATGTCCGACTTTCGTTTGGCTGAGAGCTTGCTCATGACGTCATCCTCAAAGGGTGTTGGGTGACGCTATGTTGGCGGCAAGCGTGCGCGGGCAGTAGAGGCCGCGCGGCAATAGCTATGATTCCGGGGAGGAATAGCAGCGGAGCCGCTGGCGGCGCTTCAGAGGTCACGCTGCGCGCAAGGGCAGTCAGGCTGTTGCCGCGCCAGGCACATGGTTGCGGTTTTGCCCTGCAAATCCAGCTCTTGACGGGCGGCGGACCTTCACCGCGCCTCAGCGCCGCGTCAAAACGCGACGGTCGCCGTCGCCATGACGGTCGACGTGCTCGACAGCCGGTTCTTGCTGCTGACGGTCGGAACCCAGCGCAATGTCATGCTGAGCGGGGTCTTGCCACCGATCTTGGTATCGTAGGTCACGATCGGGCCGACCGCCCAGTCGTAGCCGCGAAAGCCATTGAGCTTATCGGCAGTCGGGCCGCTATCATTGCCAATCTGCTGCACCGTACCGACGATCAGGCCCACGCCGACGCCATTGCCAAAGCGCTTGAGCGCCATCAAGTCGAGCGTAAACAACGAGGCGTTCTGATAGTCCGTCGCGGAGTTGCGGGTATAGAACTGGACACCTGCGGTTGCATCGAATTCCATGCCAATGGATGGAACGAGCTTCGTGTACGCGACGGTAGGAATAAACGTCCAGTTGTTCAAGCTAACGTTGGCGATACTGTTCGGATCGTACTTGCCAGTGGGCGCCCAGATGTTGAGGCTGAACGCAATGTGCTCGGTCTTGGAGAAATGATAGCCAGCGATGATCGGCGCGAACGTCAGATCGAACAGGCCCGACGCGTCCTGATTCAGGCCGGCCGCACGGTTGCCGATGCCAAGCGTGGCGCTCGCACTTGTCCATGCATAGGGAAGCGTGAAGCTTGACGCAAAATTCCACGGACCGGGCCCGGTGTCCCATACCTTTAGCAGGGTCGCCAGCGTGAAGGAGACCTTGCCATCGAGACCCAAGGTGGTTTTCCCTCCGATCGGCACCGAACGACTTGAGCCGATAGAGCCATCGTAGTAGATCTCGGCCAGGTTCACGAACCAGTCAGGTTCAGGCGGAACGATCCCAGCGTCGGCTTGTACGCCGGTGCCCGAGATCGGGCGGCCGAGTGCACCCTCGGTGGCGTGCGCTGCGAACGGCAAGCCCAGTGTGACGATGAAAGCGGAAGCGCTGAACATACGCTTGAGCATGATTGCTGTCCTTCTGAAGAGCTTGCGTTGATTTGCGAGTGCCAAACAGAATGTGCGGAATTTGCGCTAACCAGCGCCGACGCCGGTTCGGCCCTGGAATCGTAACCCGTATGAAACCGGACAGCTAGTCCTGGTGCAAAGTCTTGACGTCCAGGACGTCCGGCACTCACCATTTCCCTCAGGAGGCAATTCGCCCGATACTTCGGGTCGTCCAGATCGGCTGCGCACGCGGAGCAACCTACTCACATATTCGGATAGTTAGGACCGCCGCCACCCTCAGGCGTCACCCAGACGATGTTCTGCGTCGGGTCCTTGATATCGCAGGTCTTGCAATGCACGCAGTTCTGCGCGTTGATGAGAAGGCGGTCGTCGTCGTTCTCGTCCTTCACAAACTCGTACACGCCTGCTGGACAGAAACGGGCTTCCGGGCCGGCGTAGGTTTGCAGATTCACTTTGATGGGAACGCTTGTG
>NZ_JAQQDU010000101.1:0-30708 GCF_046027825.1 Paraburkholderia sediminicola | reverse complement strand
TCGCGCTCGTCGACTTCCTGGATCCCGATCTGGAAAGCAAGCTGGAGCAATACAGCGCGCTTCCCAATCGCACATCGATTCGGGAACATCTTGTTTGGGACGACGACAACCCTTTGAAGCGATTCGCCAAACGGCCAGATTTGCTGGCGGATTCAGCATGGAGCAAATCGCTGGCTTTACTGGGCAGGCACAATTTCAAGTGTGGGCTCGAAGTATTTGCCCATCAAATGCCCGACTTGACTCGCGTCATCCAAAATCATCCGAATATCGGCTTCACCATCGCATTGATGGGGTGGCCGCTCGACCTGAGCGAACCCGGCTTTGACCGTTGGAAACGGGATCTCGCACAGCTCGGCGTTTGTGACAACATTTGCGTTGATATCTCAGCTCTGGAATGCATTTTCGGAATGCCATGGTCCGTTAGCAAGGCAGCGCCCTGGGTGTTGGCCGCTATCGACATATTTGGCGTATCGCGATGCATGTTCGGTAGCCACATGCCTGTTGCGAAGCTCTCCACAGGATTTGCTGAACTTTACGATAGATACGCGCAATGGGTTGCAGGCTTCTCAGCGAACGAGACAGACGAGATATTCTTTGGTGTTGCTGACCGCTGGTTCAATCCAACGTGATCAACGCTATCAGAACCAGAAATAAACAGGTCTTTTGCAGGGGACTTTAATGCGAATTCTGATTCTTGGAGCAGGCGTGGTCGGTGTGACGAGCGCCTGGTATCTGGCGCGCGCCGGCCATGAGGTGGTGGTGCTTGATCGCCAACCCGCTGCGGCGCTCGAAACGAGCTTCGGCAACGCCGGCCAGATTTCACCGGGCTACGCGTCGCCGTGGGCCGGGCCGGGCGTGCCCGCCAAGGCCGTCAAATGGCTACTGCAGAAGCATCCGCCACTGTCACTGCAACCGGACGGCACCTTGTTTCAGGTGCAATGGCTCACACAGATGCTGGCTAACTGTACTAAAAGGCGCTATGCCGTCAACAAGGCGCGCATGGTGCGGCTTGCCGAATATAGCCGCGACTGCTTCATGGCGCTGCGCGGCGAGACCCATATCACCTATGAAGGTCGCCAGCAGGGCACGCTGCAAGTCTTTCGCACGCAAAAGCAGATGGACGGCTCCACCAAGGACATTGACGTTCTGAAGGAAATGGGCGTGCCTTATGAGTTGCTGTCGCGCGACGAACTGGCTCGCGCCGAACCGGCGCTTGAAGGCTCAAAGAATAAACTGGTCGGTGGCTTGCGTTTGCCAGGCGATGAAACCGGGGACTGCCATGTGTTCACCACCAAACTGGCCGAGATGGCGCAAGCACGGCACGTGCAGTTCCTGTTCAAGCGCAGCATCGATGGCCTTGTCGTGGAAGGCGATACGCTAAAGGGTGTCCAGTCCGACGGCGAAACCTTGACTGCGGACGCGTGTGTCGTAGCACTGGGCAGCTATTCCACCGCACTGCTGCGCGGCCTGGTTAGCATTCCGGTCTATCCCGTCAAGGGTTATTCAATCACTGTGCCGATTACCGACCCGGCGCAGGCACCCGTCTCGACTATCCTCGATGAAACCTACAAAGTTGCGGTCACCCGCTTTGAGGATCGAATTCGCGTGGGCGGCATGGCCAATCTGGTGGGCTTCGACAAGGAACTGCACGGCACCCGGCGCGAGACGCTGGAATTTGTTGTCACCGACCTGTTCCCGCATGCTGGCGACGTGGCGCAAGCCAGCTTCTGGACTGGCCTACGGCCTATGACCCCAGACGGCACACCGATTATCGGCCCGACCGCGATCAAGGGCCTATGGCTGAATACCGGCCACGGCACACTAGGCTGGACCATGTCCTGCGGTTCCGGGCAACTGCTGGCGGATTTGATGTCGGGCACTACGCCGGCGATTACCGCCGACGATCTTGCGGTCAGTCGCTACAAGAACTAACCGGACAGGCAACGGGGTGTGCCCCCTGGGAGCAGGCCCACACAATTGCCGCCGAGCCGCGCGATACTGACGGCGCCTCCGCCGAGGCGCTTGAGCGCGGCGCCGCACCGCGGCTTGCGCAGATCGATCACCTGCACGCGTCTTGCGACCGCGTGCGGACCGTGTGCGGACTATATCGACGGCATCACGCTCGGAAACACCAAGTGACTCTCCACGCGTTTGACGCCGGGCACGCCCTCGGCCGCGATGCGGATCGCGCGCTTTTCCTCCTCGGACTCGATCACGCCCCATAGATGCGCAACGCCGTCCTTCACCAGCACACCTTGTTTCGGCAACGCCCAGCGCTGCCCGTGCATTTCCAGGACTATCGCGTCACGCAGGCTCACATCGTCGTGCGGAGCCGAGTCCACAGCCAGCGCGACGCTCGCGAGCGCGCGGATCAGGTTCGAGCGGCTCACGATTCCGACCAGCTTGCCGTCCTTCAGCACCGGCACGCGTTTGAGATGCCGGCGCTCCATGAGATCCGCAATCTGCTGGAGCAGCATGTCCTCGGGAATCGAAATCACCTGGTCGCACATCACATCGCCGACGGCATGTCCGTGCTCCTTCACATACCTCGCAGCCTGCTCGCGGGGCGACGACGACAGGAGTTCGAGCCACCACGAGCGTTTTCCGCGGCAGGTGCCCGTCTCCACGCGATGCAGCAGGTCGCCCTGGCTAACGATGCCGACGACCTTTCCGCTCGCGTCGACGACCGGCATGCCGCTGATACGATTATCGACGAACAGTCTTGCCGCTTCGTGGATCGTCATGTCCGGTGTGGCGGTGACGACGGCCGACGTCATGATGTCGAGTGCGCGCATGGTCGCTCCCTCAGCGTATCGCGACGGGCCCCCATCTGTTGCACCCGTCGCACGATTTCGGCAGACGCACCGGCGGCGGGCCGCGCGGTGCTGAGGCGCCTGAATCCAGCGCTTGACAAACGGCCGCTCGCGCCGGTGTCGCGCATGCGACGATGACTGCACGCTGCCTGGACTCTCGCGGTTCTGATGGAAGTGGCCGATGCTCGCGAGCAGCACCCGGTCGCAGATGAGTTCGTTGATTACATCGTCGAGCGACGCGCGACGACGATGCCCTGCCTATGCCTGGCTCGCGCGTTTGCGCAGGCAGCGATAAAAGGACGGAAGGACTGGTCTCGGCAGACGCGTGCCGAAGAGCCTCAAGAAAGCCAGCGCATTGGCGACTTTGTGAGTCACCCGCGCATTAAGATTGCGTCGCGACAATGAGCATAGGCTGCATCCAGAGAAATATCCGACAAAAGCGAGACGAAATCTGACTCCGGTTCCGTAGAAAAACCAGCCGTTGCTTCAAGGCTGCGGTACGGTAGTGAGCGCGGAAAGCGGCCAGACCAAGCGCCGGCCACCGTCTGGACATCACAGATTGGCAGCAGAACGACAGCGCTGCCGCAATTGCCGCGCAGCGCGCCTTATCCGTGACCTGTCACGAATTTTTTCGTCGCCTGATAGCCGTGCTTTGTTGCATCAGCAATGGCATGACCGGCCTCCTTCGTACCGTGGCCGACTGCGTGCGCGGCATCGCGCACAGCATGCCCGGTCTTCTTTCCTGCCGTCTTGACATCGTGCTTGAATTCGTGAGCACCTGTAGCCAGGCTCGCATGCGCCAGCGGACTGAGCCCGGCCAACACGAACAGAACGATCGACATTCCTGTCTTCTTCATCACTTTGTTGTTCCCACATAAAATTGGTGCGAACGACAGTCGTGCCGGACAGCTTGATAACGCCGCCCGCATCCAGTATGACCGCGCCCCGCCCGCTGATCAGCCCGGCCTCGCCAGGGGCTTCAATGGCGTTAGCGCCGCCTGGTTCGTCCTATAGTAACAAAGCATCTCCCCACAAAAATAAGCGATGGAGGGAATGCCAGGTGGATTCAGACTAAAAGTATTGAACGATCTTGCAGCGAGCCTCAACTCCCGCTGTCGTCCTCATCGTGCTCGTCAGCACCGTTATTGCCCGTGGACGGCGCATTCCGGTTGCGAAAATCCTTTGAATGCAGGCCATGCTTCTTCAGAAGCATTTGCAGATGCGAGCGGTTCATATCGATGCGCCGCGCCAGCTCCGCAACCGTGCCGCTCACTTCGCGCAGGCCGCGCTCCAGGAAGGCTTTCTCCGCGTCGTCGCTCGCGGCGCGCTTCGCGTCGCTTAGCGACATCAGATTCGCCACACTGATTGGCTCCTGTCCCGTCGCACTGGCTGCATTGGACAAAGCCGCGGCTGAACCGGGTGCGGCCGGCCGCATATCCACTGGGAGGTGATCGATATCCGCCATCTCGCCTGCCAGGCACGACACGCGATACATCACGTTGCGCAGTTCACGAATATTGCCCGGGTACGCATAATTCAGCAGAAAATCCCGCAGACGCGGCGTCAATCTGACCGGCCGGCGTTTTAGCGTACCGGCGGCCTCGTCGCCGAACCACGCAATCAGTAGCGGTATTTCATCGCGTCTCTCGCGCAGCGGCGGTAACGTGACGTGAATCACGCTGAGACGGTAGAACAGATCCTCGCGGAACTTGCCCTCTTCACTGAGTTGCCGCAGATTGCGATTGGTCGCCGCGACGATGCGCGTATCCACAGCAATCGTTTCATCGGAGCCCACGCGTTGAATCTCGTGAGCTTCCAGCACGCGCAACAGCTTCACCTGACCGGCCAACGGCAACTCGCCAATTTCGTCGAGAAAGATGGTGCCGGTATGCGCGCTTTCGAATTTCCCTTTTCGGTCATTCGAGGCACCCGTAAACGCGCCCTTGCGATGACCGAACAATTCCGACTCAAGCAGATTGTCCGGAATCGCGCCGCAATTCACGGAGATAAACGGCTTGTCCGAGCGTGAGCCATTCGCGTGAATCACCTTCGCCATCAGCTCCTTGCCTGTACCGCTTTCGCCGTCGATCAACACCGGCAAATCGGTCGGCGCCGCTTTTTCGGCGATTTCGAGCGATTCGAGCAAACGCGGATTGTCGCCAAATGTCCCTTCGAAAATGAAACTGCGCTCGATCAAGGCCTGTCTACGCGCGCCCCGCGATTGATCGGCAGGTGCAACGGACTCAGCGGCCGTTGCGGCCTGCACAAAGCGTTCCTTATGCGAGAGCTGCATGACCTCATCGCGTAACGAGGTGGCTTGCCGGAGCAGCTTGTCGATGTCGGCGCGCTCGAGCCGGGAAGACCAGCGCAGTGTCGAGCGCAGAATCTCGATGCGCTCGATCAGCCCCGCGTACGAAATCGCCGGACTGGGCTCTTCTACCTGGTCGAGGATCTTCATCACGCACTCAACTGTTTCTGGACCAACTGGTAGTACATGCCGCCGCGCTGGATCAGTTCATCGTGACGGCCCTGTTCGACGATCGCCCCTTCGTACAGCACCAGAATCTTGTCCGCACGCATGATGGTGCTGAGCCGATGCGCAATGATCACTGCCGTTCGGCCCTTCAGAATATCGTGCATGTTGCCGAGGATATTGCTCTCCGATTGCGAGTCCAGCGCCGAGGTCGCCTCATCGAATACAAGGAGGCGCGGATCGTGATACAACGCCCGCGCGATACAGAGCCGCTGGATCTGTCCGCCGGACAAGCCAATCCCGCGTTCGCCGACAATCTGCTCGTAGCCGAGCGGCATCTTGCTGATGAACGCGTGCGCGTCGGCCATCTTCGCGACCTCCTCGATGCGGCGCCGCTCGGGCGCGTCGTCGCCGCTTGCAATGTTCTCGGCAATCGTGCCGGAAAACAGCAGATTGCTCTGCATCACATAGCCGATCTGCGCGCGGTAATAGGCTTTATCGACCACGCCGAGGTCGTAGCCGTCGATGCTCATTTTGCCCTCGGTCGGCGCGTAGAAGCCGACCAGCAACTTGGCGAGCGTCGTCTTGCCGGACCCACTGCGGCCTACAATCGCCACCAGTTCGCCGGGCTTGATGTCGAAGCTGATATTTTCAAGCACATACGCCGAATCGTTCTCGCCGTAGCGGAAATAGACCCCGTTGAGGCTGATTTCACCCTGCAGTTCGGGCAGCATCACCCGCGAGGGAAAATCCTGCGGCTTCTGTTCCGGCTCGATATCGAGCACGTCGCCGAGGCGTTCCATCGCCACGCCCGCGTCGTTCAACATGCTCCATAGGCCCACCAGTCCCATTAGCGGACCCAGCACGCTGCCCATGAACGCGTTGAACGCGATCAACTGCCCGATGGTCATTTCGCGCGCCAGCACCAGATTCGCGCCGACCCAAAGGATCGCGATCGTCGTTGCCGCGTTCAGCAACTGGCTGCCGAGTCCAACGAGAATGCTGAAGGCATGCGCCCGGTATTGCACCTCGAGCGCCTTCGCGTACTTCTTTTCCCAGCGCAACCGTACCGGCCGCTCAATGCCCATGCCCTTGATGGTCTCCACACCCGCGAGCGCTTCCATCAGAAAGGACTTCGATTCGGTCGATGCCGTGAACACCTCGCGCGCATAGTTCTTGATCTTCGGCGTAGCCAGCGCGGTCAACGCCATGATCGGTATCACGAAAGCGATCAGCACCAGCGTCATCTTCACGTTGTAGACGAACATGATCGTGAAGTAGATGAACACCATCAGCAGATTCAACGCGGTGGTCACCGTGGATTCGGTGAGAAAGGCGCGGATCGTCTGGTTCTCCTGAAAGCGCGCGAAGATGTCGCCGGTCTTCCGTTTGGCGAAAAAGGAGAATGGTAGCGACATGGTGTGCTTGAAGAACTGCGACATCATCGCGAAGTCCATGTTGCGCACCATGAAGTTCGCCAGATACGCGCGAATCGATGACATCAACTGCGAAAACACGTTGGCGATGATCAATCCGCCGATCAGCAGATGCAGCAGGCTAACGTTCTGATGGACGATCACGCCATCGAGAATGTTCTGGATGATCAGCGGCGGAATCACGCCGAGTACCTGAATGACGAACGTGGCAAGGAACAGGTGGCCGAGAATCTTCTTGTACGGCCGGAGATAACCGACAAAGCGTATCCATGGCGAACGCGCGGCCGACATCTGCAAGAGATGCGGGCCACCGGTAAAGAGCAGACAGGTGCCGCTCCAGCCGCGTTCGAAATCCTCAACCGTCAGTTTTCTGAAGCCAAGTGCCGGGTCTGCGACCCACACGTATTCCTTCGAAAGTCCGTACACCACCACATAGTGGTAGCCCTCCCAGTGCACGATGAAGGGCAGATCGAAGCCGCGCAATGAATCGAATGTGCATTGCACACCGCGCGCGGTGAAACCGAGCGATTCGCCCGCGCGCGCGAGACTATCGAGCGTCGCACCTTCCGTCGTCACGTTGGCGAGTTCGCGCAGTTTGCCGAGCGTCATCGGGATGCTGTAGTGGCGGCACACCATCGCGAGACACGCGGCGCCGCAATCCATTTCTTCAGCCTGTTCGACCAGTGCAAAGCGCTTGATGACTTTTTCGCCGAACTCGGGTTTGGTCTGTAAATCGAGCATCAATGGCAACTTGCGCCGCTGCTCGAGGCGTTTTTGCCGTTGCAACTCGCGGTCGCCGTAGCGAATCCGCTCATCCAGGACTTCGCGCAGCTTCGGATTGCGCTCCAGAATGAAATGGACGGTTCGCTCAGGGATCACCAGCAGGCGCGTGTCGGTCGTTGCCACCGCGGACGCCATTTGCTCCTGCCGCATCAAACACGCCTTCTCGCCGAAGATTTCGCCTTCGCCTAGCGTCGCGAGCGTGTAGTCGTGACCTTCCTCATGGCGGACAATGCGCACCTGGCCTTGCCGCACCACGTAGAGGCGCCGGTCGTCGCGTCCGTCCTGTTTAAGGATTTCCTTGCCGGCGGCCACCCTCTTCACGCCGACGCTACGCACATACTCTTCGAGTTCCGCCTTGTTGAGCTTGCCGCGCAGATCGAACAGCTGCGCGACAAAACCGCCGGCCGAACTGATCGCCACGTAGCTTGCAACGAACGCCAATGCGGCCTGATTGCCGGCCATCACCGGCTCGATCGCGGAGCGGGGAATGAACAGCAACTCGGTTTTCGCCGACGCCCGCACCGACGCCTCATGCACATACGCGCGCAACATCGCAATGTCGGCGAAAATCTCGCCGGTCTTGCGCACGCCCATGCTGGTTTCCTTGCCATGCTCCTCGGTGAAGATACGCACCGAGCCGGAGCGAACCACGTAGAGACCGTCTGCCGTCTCGCCCGCCGAACACACCGTCTCGCCGAACGAGTAGAAGCGTGCCTGCGCATAGTCGGCAAGACGCTCGATCTCTTCGCGCGAAAACGGCGAGAGAATTTCCACCGACGTCAGAAACTCGGCGGCGGAGGGCGCGGTCTGGGGTGCATCCATGGGCTTGCGGACCTCGATTCGGCTTTGCTTGGTGTTGCGTTACGCTTCTATGTTTCGTTACGGCACGATGTGATAGGCGGGCTAGCGCGCTTCGATGACATGCTCCTGCGCGCGTGCAATCAGCCAGCTCTCGCGCAGCAGACGCCTGACTTCCGCGGCCACATCCGCATCGAGCGTCGCGGGGTACTTCGCCGTCACAGCGAAAATCTCGAAGCACGAGCGATCCGCCGACGGGAACGGCCCAAGCAGATCGCCCACCGCCGCATTGAAAATCTTCGCTTCGATGTCCGGCTTCAACGATCCGCGCAGGACCTTGCCGATCACGCCGCCCGCTTCACGCGTATCCGCGATCGAATGCTCGCGCGCCATGTCGGCAAAGCTGTCCGGATCGTCGTGCAGGTACGAGATCATCTCCTTCGCCTTACCCTCGCTGTCGAGCACGATATGGCTCACCTCGATCGCATCGAACTTCGGCGAGTTCAGCGCGAAATAATCCTTGATTGCCACCTCGTTGCCGACCACGTCGAGCATCTTCTCCTGATACAGCCCGTCCGTAATGAAGGCTTCGAACTCATCGAGACTGACGCCGAGCGCATCGAGGTACTGATTCATATCCGTCGCGCGATGCAAGCCGCGCACGCGGCGAAACTGATCGGCACGCTGCTGGATGTCGTCTGCCGTAACGGCTATGCCCTGCTTCTTCGCCGCATGTACCGTGAGCTTGTCGCGCACAATCTGTTCGATCAGGCTGTCGAACTGTCCAGTCAATTTCAGAAGACGAATGAACTCGGAAACGTCCACGAGTTCGTCATCGATTCGCACTATCGCGGTCATGTCATCCGCTCCTTTAATTGACGTGTGATCTGCGCGCTCAGCCCGCTACCTGTCTGAACGGATCGAGACCCAGATCGATCAGGCGACGCTCGCGCACCACGATCTCCGCAGTCGCTGTCATGCCGTAGCGCAGCGGATAGCGGGTGTCGGCGATCTGGTAGTAGTTCTTGTCGAGCGTCACGCGACCTTCGTACACCGGCTGCTTATCCAGCAAGGACGGCTTGGTGGCCGGCGAAATATAGGCTAGCGTGCCGCTGATCAGCCCATAGCGTTGATACGGGAAGGCGTTGAATTTCAGCTTCACCGGCTGACCCTCGTGCAGAAAAGCACGGTCGTGTTCGGCGATCTCAATCTTCAGCACAGGTTTCGCATCTTTCGGCGCGATGCCGCCGAGCGGCGCGTTCGCCTGGATCTTGTCGCCCCGCTGCGTCGAGGTCACGTCGGTGATGACGCCGGAGACTGGTGCAAGGATTAGCAGGAAATTGTCTTTGTCGATGTTCTCGAAACGAATTCGCGCAGCAGCGTCGGCCACGAGGCGCGCGGTTTGCAGTTGCAGACGCAGCTTGTCCTCCGCGTCGGTGATGTCGCGGACTGCCGAGTCGTACTGGAGTTGCAGGTCAGTGGTTTGCTGCCCGCTGGTCTCGAGCTGCGCATTCGCCTGTGCGTACTCATGGCTCAGACGGAAATCCAGCTCCGCGAGTTTCGATTGCGCGACACGGTAGGCGTTATCCGCTTCCAGCGCGGCGGTGCGTTTCTGCTCCACCTGCAACTCGGCGATACCGCCGCCACCTGGCTGGGCGAAAAGCTGCGAATAGCGGTCCAACTCCTGACGCGCCGCTTCTCGCGTGCGGCGGGCGTTGTCGAGCACGCTGCGCGCTTCGTCGAGTTCAGCTTTCTGGCCTTCGGCGAGCTTGGTCGTGCCTTCGGAGACGCGATTTTCGTGCTGATGGGCCTCCACTTCCATCTGTGCCTTCAGCGCTGCGGCCTTGCGCTCCATCAGCGCCTTCTTTTCGGGGAACTGCTTCCAGTCGCGCTCGGCGTCTTCGAGTTTGAGCTGCGCCTGCAATGCGTTGCTCGCGGCCTCGATCGCGCCGCGCGCATTCAGCCGCGCCAGCACGTCGCCCTTCGATACCGGCTGCCCCTCGGCGATGTACAGATCGGCGAGCTCGCCGTCGATTGGCGCATAGATACGGCGCACATCCGATTCCGGCGAGAGCGTCCCTTGCGCGCTGACGATCACATCCGCGCGCCCCACGAACGACCACAACAAGCCGGCCACCACCAGCGCGACCATCGCCCAGATCAGCGCGCGGGCGAGCCGCACCGGCTCCGCGGTCAGGATCGCAATGCCTTCGGCGCTGTGGTCTTCGAGCGCCTCCGACAATGGTCTAGGGTGACTGTCGCGCTTCACTCTGCTCGCCTCCAATCAACGCCAGCTTCGCCTTCAACAGCCCGGGGTCGAGCACCATGCGCAGATCGGTCAGCGAGCGGCGCTGCAGCTCCGCCTCGGCCCGGATATCCGCGAGCAGGCGGTCGAAGTCCGCCGGATGATCCGCCTTCAGTTGCGTATAGATGCGCATGCCCTGTTGCGCGGCAGACTGCGCATCGGAAAGCAGGCGCGCCTCGCTGCGAAAACCGGGTGAAATCCCCGCTTCCAGCCGTTGCGTTCCGCCGATCGGACCACTTGCCCGATACTCTTTCCAGAGACTCTGCGCGCGCAGCATCAGGTCTTGCGCACGCGCCAGCGCCTTGTCGTGCAAAGCGGCGACGTCTTTCTGGATCGATTGAACAAACCACGCGTCCTCTGCCGGGTCGAGACTGGCGTAGAACGACAGCAAGCGCTCGTCGTAATCCTTGCCGCCACGCGTTTTCTGCAAGTCGGTGAACTGGTCGAGCAGCGCTTTCTTATGCGCGAGTTCCGCGGCGATCACATCGGACCACGGCCCGGCAGGCATGGCCTGCAAATCCGCCAGCGCCTGTTGAGCGTCGCCGTGCTGCCACGCCGCGCTCGCTGCGTCATGACGCTGGATCACGTCCGTTGACGGCAGACGGCTTGCGGCCAGTTGCTGAAACTGCGCCTGAAATGGCGGGGTGCTGAAACGCACCGTTTTCAGCAGGGCTAGCAGGGGCGTCAATTGCCGACTGAGCGCTGCATTGAGTACGTCGGCGTAATGGCGCAAATCTTCCCGTACACGATCGAGTCCGGCGAGACGCGGATAGCGCTGCGCGTAATCGTCGAGTACGGCCGGCAGCGCATCGGGCGTGTCACGCGCCAGTTCGGTGCGAATGGTGCCGTTCAGGCGGTCGATGGCGGCAAGGTACACCGAGTCGTCGCTTTCCAGTTTGCGTAGATGGCTTAACGCCTGCGCGTACGGCTCCGCAAAATCTGGCACGTACGAGACGATGCGATCGAGCGTGCGCTGATGGCTCCTGGCGTCGTCGTCCCAGCGCTGCAGCAAGCCGCTGATGGCGGCCTCGTCGGCGTACATGCGAATCGGTGCGTCCACCCCGCCGCGCCCCACGACGAAACGCTCCAGGTCACCCACCCATTGCAATTCGCCGACCAGCGATGCGGCGTCCGCATTGTTCGCACTCAACGATCTCATTTCGTTGAGCCGCGCGTCGGCCTGGTCGAACTGCGCCTTGTTCAGCGAATTCAGCCAGTCGGGGAGTTTCGCCTTCAGCAGCGCTTCGCTCGCCAACGCGCTGATTTTCGTGTCGGCTGGATGGTTCGCCAGATAGCCGTTTGCCGCCACCACCGTGCCGGTGTAATCGCCGCTCGCCAGCAGGTTTCTCAACTCGCGCTCTGATGAGCCGCGCATATAGAGCGTCAGCGCAACGACCACCAGAACCGCGAAGGCCGCGCCACTCGACCACGCAGCACGACGCGCCATCGTGTGATCGCTGCCTGCAAAGGCCTTGCCGAGTTCGCCCGCGAGCAGACGCCAACGCTGTGGCCTGCCCTTCGCTGCGTTTGTACCTTGCCTGCCATGCGTGCCGTTTGCGCTATGTGTGCCGCTTGTTCCATTTGTTCTGCCTGTTCCGTTCGTGCCGTTCGTGCCGTTCATGCCTTTTGCACCGCCGGTCAGCGCATCATGCTTCGCGTGCGCAGACACCACCTGCGCTGCCTCATTGACTTCGTCCTCGCGTTGTAGCCCCGGGTCGACGCAAAAGATATCGAGGAACGAATGCGCGGCGGCAACGAACGTGGTCTTGTCGGCATCAGCCGCTTCGTCGACTGCAGGGTTGAGAAGTAGCTGGGTCACGGTCGGCTCGACTTCAGGGGATTGTTGCAGCGTCACCCTGTAGACGAAGTGGTCGCCACCAAATGCAAGGACGTCTCCCTCGGTAAGCGGCAGCGCGGTTTCGTCGAGCCGCTTTCCGCCGACGAATGTGCCGTTGGTGCTGCCGAGGTCTTCCAGATAGAGCTCGCCGCCCTTCAGAAAGATGTGCGCGTGGCGCCGCGAAATGTAGTTGACCTGATGCGGGTAGCGGTCCTTGTAGCGCGAGAAGACTTCGTCCGCCTTGCTGATGAGAAAGGGGAACGCCTGCACGTCGATCGGCTGAAGTCCGAGGTCATCGCGCTGTGGCACCAGCAGAAGTCCAGGTACCGGTGCCGCACTCGCGGCGGCGACGATCCGCGCGCGCGGCTCAATGGCCACGCGGTAGCAAAGCTCGCCGCCGAAGCACAATTCGTCTCCGGCACGCACCCGCGCAGGGGCTTGCCGCACCGCAATGCCGTTAATTGTCGTGCCGTTCTTACTGCCGAGGTCGGCGACATAGACGCCGCCATGCTCGGTGAAGATCCGCGCATGGCGGCGCGACAGGCGGGTAATCCGTTCGGTAGGGTAGTCAGTAAATGGCACCTCGCTGCGCCCGATCGCGAACAGACTATCGACGATCCGGATCGCACCGAGCGCCGGATGCTGCCCGGACGCAACCGGCGACAGCACCACGTCGAAAGTGGTGTCCAGTGTCGCGCGCATCTCAGCAATCGGAGCTTCGCCGGCGGTCATTTTATCTGGATCACTAATCGTTTACCCGCTGCGACGAAAGCGCAGCAGGAACGGAAAGAAGTACTACGGCGAATCGCGGATGTTTCAGGGAGCCATGCAGAGACTGGCTCCTTACAGATTTTAAGTCACGCATGGCAAGTGTCAATTTTCAGATTGTCGGTTGTAAGGGCCATTCATGCGTCATTCGCAGCCGAAATACACCGCGCGCCGCGACACGGATTAGCTCAGTGTTCCTTTACTTCCGCCTGCACATTCACATTCGGCCAACCGCCGCCTAGCGCCTTATAAAGCAACACCGTGTCGGACAGAATCAGCCGATGGTTGGCGAGCAGTTCCTGCTGCGCTTCCAGCAAGGTTCGTTCGGTTTCGAAAACTTCCAGTTGCGACACCACGCCGAGGCGCAATTGCGACTGGATCTGATCGGCGACGATTTGCAGGCGCGATACCTCCTGCTGCAACTCCACACGCTGCGCCTTGTGCGAGTTCAGATTGACCAGCGCGTTTTCCACTTCCTCGAACGCACCCATGACGGCTACGCGATACTGCTGTTCCGCGACCGTCGATTGCGCTTGCGTGACCTTCACATGGGCCCGCACGCTGGGATCGAGCAGGGGGATGTTGATACTGGGCATGAATCCGTAGGTGAACGATTTCAGCAAATCGGTCAGTGCGAAGCTTGCGGTGCCGCCGTGGCCGGTCAGGTTGATGGTGGGCAGTTGCGCAAGCTTGGCCTCGCCGACCAGGTTGTAGGCTTCCAGCACTCTGAATTCGGCGGCCACCACGTCGGGACGCCGCGCAAGGAGTTGTGCGGGCAAGCCGTCGGGCACCACAGGCAATTGCACGCGTTGCTGCAAATGCCCTTTCGGCAACTGGAATTCGCCCGCCGGCACGCCGAGCAAGGTGCATAGCGCGTTGTTCGCAACGTCGCGCGAACGGCGCAGTTCGAGCAACTGATTCGTCAGGCGGTTGATCTCGGCCTGCTGACGCAGCACCTGAGTTTGCGGCACAAGGCCGTTACGGCGTTGGCCGTCGTAGATGGTGAGAATCTGCTGGTTCGTAACGAGCGTTTGTTGCTGCTGCTCGATCTGGTCATCGAATTGCAGGATCTGGAAATAGGTGCTCGAGACGTTCGACACCAGTTCCAGATAGCCGGCGCGCCAATCCGCTTCGCTTGCGTGGAATTCGGCCTTCTGCGCCTGCACGCCCTTCTCCACTTTGCCCCAGATATCGATGTCCCAGCTCACCTGCGTCGCGACGTTGTACTGTTTGGCAAACGTCTGACCCGTACTTTTTTCGAAATCGGCACCGGCGCCAAGATCCATCGTCGGCAACGCGCCGGCTTTGGCCTCGCCGATCTGCGTGGCTGCCACATCGATCCGTGCAGCCAGCACCTTGATATCGAAGTTGCCTGCGATCGCCTTAGCAATCAGCGTGTCCAGATACGGATCGTGGAATTCCTTCCACCAGTCCGGCTCGATGGTCGCGGCCGCCGATACCGGCGAACCTTTCTGATCCGACCACGACGCCTTGGCGGGTGTATCGGGCCGCTTGTAGTCCGGCATGCTGACGTCGATACACGCGCACAGGGACAGCGCACACGCGGTTGCGGCGCAGAGTCCGCGCAGCGCCGCGGCCGTGCGGCTCGCACTCGCCGGTCGATGGTCCGAACAGCACCGCGCCGAGGCATTGAGGAAGCGCTTGCGGACCCATGAATCAAGCAACGCTGACACGATTTTCTCCGATGACACCGGCTGCATTGCACGAGGAGAACGCGCCATTCAAGTAAAGCATGTCCTGCCCGGCTTCACCATCGAAGCGGTACAGGAAAGGCGACGCGGGGATCGAGCGGTGACGCTGGGGTCGTGTGGAAAGAACGATTGGATGCGAAATCTTTTTGACGCGCTGAGGCCGCGCGTCCCGCGGAGGCTTGAGCGCCTCCGCGGCGGCCAGAACCGTTCAATACACGTTGATGTTGTTGCTCGAGCTCACATGCGGGTCAATCGTGGTGGTGACGCCGGCGACGAACGCTGCGTTGTTGCCGTTGGCGTTCTGGATGTTCATCGACGTGTTGATCAGTTGCGTGGCGTCGACATTCTTGCTGTTGTTCGGCGCATACACGGGCGTGAAGTTGAAAACCGACGATGACGACGACGGATAGCCGTAGCCCAGGCCGCCACGCACGGCGCTCATGGCCTTGCTGTCGAGTTGGGCGGTGATGGACAGGTCTTTGATCATCAGCGTGTTCATGGTAAATCTCCTGGAAGGGAAACAGCACAGTCTTGCGGTTGGGTTCGAGCATCTTGTCTGCTCGAGTGTCACTAACGCATGGGCTGTGCCAGTTTTGATTTCCGATCCTGAGAAATATGCCAAGCGGCCGTAGATAAAGGACTTCGGGGATTCTGATGCGCAGCGTGGAGCGCGACGGCCAGGAAGCAGCAGATTGAAGCTGGTGGTTCGCAACCAACAACGCGCGCGACGGTGTTGGCTGCGACGTGACACTGAAGCCGAAAACTGCACGCGCGAATGCCGCGTCAACGCGCAATGACGGTGATTTTCTTCGAGTACACCGGCGGGTTGTGCGGAATGTGCATGTCGTCACCCATCAGCAGTTGCAACGTGTGCTTGCCGGGCGGCAGTTGAATCATCGTTTCTGTTTCGCCCGCGCCAAAATGCAGATGGTTGCGGTCCGACGGAATTTCCTGGTCCATCGGCGGCAGATCGGTATCGATCAGCAGATGGTGGTGCCCAGTGTTCGGATACTTGACGCCTTTAGGCGCCACGCCCATATACCGCAAGCCGAACCACACCCGAAACGGTTTATTGGCGGGCACCACCTGCCCATCGTTCGGATAGCCAATATAGGCATGCGCACCGGGCGGCGATGGTGTCGTGCCGGCCGTGGCGAGATGCGGCGAGGCCAGTGACGCCAATGTCACAAGCGCCGCGAGCGCGATGATCCTGACCATGGTGATCTCTCCGTCCTGACGGACCCGCCTTGAATGAACGGGACCGCTAGTCTTTTAGTACGGTGATGGTGATCTTCTTCGAATACACAGGAGGCACGTGTGGGATGTGGTTGTGGTCGCCGAGAATGAGCTGCAAGGTGTGCTTGCCCGGCGGCAACTCGATGCGCGCGTCGGTCTCACCCGCGCCAAAATGCAGATGATTGCGGTCCGACGGAATTTCCTGGTCGAGCGGCGGCAGGTCGGTATCGATCAGCAGATGGTGATGACCGGTGTTCGGAACCGCCACGCCCTTCGGGCACACGCCCATGTTGCGCAGCCCCATGCGGACCCACAGCTTGCCGCCATGAATCACCGCGCCATCCGACGGCCAGATGATGTACTCCTCGGCGCCCGGTGGCGACGGGGTTTGTTCGGCAAGCGCGGATTCAGACAGTGACGCGATGCCTAGCAGGAGTGAAAGCGCGGTGCAGAACACTGCAAGACTCGCCTTCGTTCCATGACGTGCGTCAAGCACGCCGGGTGTGAGGGTTATTCGCATTGCGCACTCTCCCGAAGCGGGGTCATGGCTGCCGCGGCTGCGCAAAGCGCAGGCGGGGCGCGCCCGCAGGATGTCGTGGGCGCTCGCGTGATTTCACGTGGGTATCACGTGGCGGGTTCACCTGGATGAGCGGCCGCACTACCAAGACGGCCGTACTGCGTTACTTTGTGAATTAGCTTAGGACGTAACTTGCCAAAAAGATACGCCACACTCGTTAACCGTATAACGCACTGATGATGCGCGGACAGTTGTGGCGCGCAAACCGCGTGCTATCGTTGTTCATAGGTTGTCGATGGAGCGTCGATAGCGGTATCGAAGCTGTGCCCGGGCCACTCCAACGGCTGATGCGGGCGTCGTAGTCGTCGAAACCCTATGTTCTGTCCGGAACAAACAGGATACGAATATGTGGCGAACATTCCTGCTGGTGTGCATGGCCGGGGCAATTCAGGCGCATTGGGGCAGCGTTTATGCCGCGGCGCAGCGTGACGGTGCGGAGCATGGCGCCACCGCTACGGGTACGACGGCCACGTTCATCGCGCCGTTCACACTGCATAAGGACAATACGCAGCCTGCGCGGATCGCGCTGGTGATCGGCAACGGCAGGTACGGCGATCACGGTGACCCGATTCGCGGTAATGCACCGCGCGACGCTGAAGCCATGCGCGACACACTGCGTGCCCACGGCTTCGACGTCATCATGCGCACTGATGCAACGCCACAGCAGATGCGGCAAGCCATCGGCGAGTTCCGCCAACGTCTGCGAGCAGGCGGTATTGGACTCTTCTATTTCGCGGGACACGGCATGCAAATCGGACGGCAGACGCTGCTCGTACCCGCCGGCCTCGATGCACGCGCGCCCGCACGGCTGGTCGGCGAGGGTATCGATCTGGATGCCGTGCTGCAGACGATGCACGCGCCGCGTGCCGATGCGCTCAATCTCGTGATTCTCGATACGTGCCTGAACAACCCGTTCTCCAGCGACGTCACGCTCGATACGTCCGCGCTGCCCGCCCATACCGTAGTCGCTTACGCAACGGCGCCGGGTGGCTTTGCAGCGGACGGCATGCATCATGGCGTTTATACGGATGCATTGCTGCGCGCACTCAACGACGCTCATTCATCACAGGATCTTGCAGGGTTGTTTCAACGCGTGGCGACGAGGGTTAGCGAGGTCACTGGCGGCGCACAGACGCCGTGGATCGCGTCAACGCTTGTTAGTGCCGCGAGTCTGAGCGAGCCGGTATCTCGCGCGGTTATTGCGCCGTTGGCATCCGCAATCAGCGACGACCCGCTTGTCGTGCTGCGCAGCAGAGGCATCCTGCCGAAAGACAGCAGCGAGCAGTATGAAATTACCTTCTGGAATTCCATCAAGGACAGCAACTACCCGAGCGATTACGAGGCTTATCTGAAGGCCTATCCGAACGGTCGCTTCGCCGCGCTCGCCCACGCACGCATCGACCGGTTGCGCGCTGCGGGATCGGCGAGTGCCCCATCTGCGTCGCAAACTGCTTCGCCATCTGCCGCACCGCCGGTTGCGCAGTCGCAGCAAGTCGCGCGGCCAGCCGCGCCGGCCAGCGCCGCACCGCAGGACCACCCGCGCGCCGCTGCGCCCGCGCCTTCTACAGCGACCGCCCGGCCCGCGGTTCCGTCCACGCCGGTGGTCGCGCAAAAGCCCACGACCCATCCACCGAGCGCCGGTGAAAGCCGCGATTGCGCCACCTGCCCGATCATGATCGCCTTGCCTGCGGGTGCATTCTCGATGGGCAGCAACACCGACGACCCCTCGGAAAAGCCCGTCCATCACGTGACCATCGGCGCGCCGTTCGCGATCGGCAAATACGAGGTGACCGTCGAGCAATGGAATGCGTGCGCTGCAGCGAACGCCTGTCAAAAGCTGACGCCCGAGAGCAATGTGAACAAAGGGGCGCCGGCACGCGATCTCAGTTGGGATGACGCGCAACAGTACGTGAGGTGGCTAAGCAAGGCGACCGGTAAGCCGTACCGCTTGCCCACCGAGGCCGAATGGGAATACGCGGACCGTGGCGGCACCACGACGGCATACTGGTGGGGCGATCAGATGCGCAAGGGTAATGCCAATTGCAAGGACTGCGGCGATCCCTGGCACAAGGAAGGGCCCGAGACCGCCGGCTCGTTCGCGCCGAATCCGGTCGGCCTGTATGACATGAACGGCAGCGTCTGGGAATGGGTTGCCGATTGCTGGCACAACTCCTACCAGGGCGCGCCCGCCGACGGCCGAGTGTGGGACAGCCCCAGTTGCGACATGCGGGTGATTCGCGGCGGTTCGTGGCGTGAAGGTGGGAACTACATGCTGAGCGCGACACGCTTCAAGTACAGCGCGAGCGTGCGCCAGTCGCAGGATGGCTTCAGGGTAGTCAAGGATCTTAAGTAAAGCGTGGCGCTTATGGGGGCAGCGGGTAGTGCTGGGGCTACGCATGCTTCCGGGGCGGCGTGTGCTCGAGCGGCTGCGGACGGTCTCGGCACGGCACGGCGCTTAGGGTGTGCGTGGCTTCGTCGTGATCGGAGCGAAATCGGCGACGATATGATCCTGACCGTGTTTACCGGCGATCTGGGCGAGCCGCGTATCCAGTGCACGCAGATAGTCGGCACGTGATTCGCTCTCGGGCCGCGGCTTGTCGAACAGTTGCACCGGCGTAATCAGCAGCACCACCATCTCCGATCCAAACGGCTTCGAAATAATCCAGTCGCCCGCGCTACCGATAGTGGCCGCATAGTGCGGCGGCGCCTGATTGTCCTTCGCGCGCGGACTCGGGACCATGTGCACGACGCTGCCGTCGAGCTGGTAGTAGTCGAGGTTCACGTACGAGTCGTAAGCGGGCGTGGTCACATCGACGACCAGCGAATCGCCTTCGCTCAACTGGCCACCGGGCGGCCGTACATGCAGCGATGCAACGTGGCCTGCTTGCCAGTTATGGATCCAATAGGGAGCGAACGCCTTGATCGTGTCGCATTTGTCGTCGGCGACCGGGTCAACCTGGAGCGTCAGCGTATCGACGCCCGGCAACGCTGCCAGCGTGTCCTTGAGACGCACGCCGCCATAGCGTTGCGAGATGTAGCCACGCACCGTCAACGCGTGGTCTTGCGTCGACGCGGACAGCGCCGAACATGGCACCTGTGCAAGCACCGGCGCAACGGCGGCTAAGGTCAGCGCGGGTTTGGGCGCGGGCGGTGCCGGAGGTTGCGCCGGGGGTGACACCACAAGCGACGCCGCGGTTGGCGCAGCGGTTGGCGCGGCGGTTGTCCCGACCGATGCCCCTGCGGCCGCCCTTCCGTTGCTCCCTGCGATCGGCCCAGTGGTTGACGCTGTCTCAGGCGCACCCGCCACCGTCGCGGCAGCAACAGGCGTCGCCGCCGAAGCCCCCTGATCCGCCTCCGACGCCGCCGCAGCCGGTTGCGTGCCACCTTGACGATTCGGTGCCGACCGCAAGGCCAACACGCCAACAGCCGCGGCACACACCAAGGCGAGCCCCGCGAACCCCGCCTTGACCAACGTACCTGACTTCTCCGCGCGCGCTTCGTTGTCGAACTCGGCGATGAAACGCACGACACTCGGCATGCGCGTGTTGCGATCGAACGAAAGCGCGGTCCGTAATGCACGCCACTGTTTCGCATCGAGATTGTGTGGACGCTGCGGCTTGAAGTCAGCATTGCGAGCCTGCGTCGCCGACAGCCGGTCAAATGGATGGTGGCCCGTCAATAGCTCATACGTAATGCAACCGAGCGCGTAGATATCGTCACGCGGGTCCGGCTCGCGATGCTCAATCATTTCCGGACTCGCATACGCAGGCGTCAACGCGCCGAGACTGCCGGGGTCGAAGACCGTTGCGTCGCTCTCCTCCTCCGGCCGCTGGAACACACGGGCAATGCCGAAGTCGATTACCTTCACTTCGGCATTCGTCGTGAGAAAGACGTTGGCCGGCTTGAAATCGCAATGCACGAAGCCGTGTTCGTGTGCATAGGCGAGCGCATTGCACATGCCGCGCACGATCGGCAGCGCGGCGCGAACCGGCATTCCCTTATAGCCCGGCGTGCGCAAGAGCTGGCTCAACGGCTTGCCGGTCAGGTACTCCATCGTCAGATAGACGATCGGTCCGTCGCGATCGAAGTCGTACACCGCGATGATGTTGCGGTGAGCAAGCACCTGCGCCTTGCGCGCCTCGCGTTGCAGCGCGACGAGCGAATTCGGGTTGCCGCGGAACTGGACGTTGAGCACCTTGATCGCGAGATACGGCTTGCGATCCGACGCCTCGAGCTTGCGCAAATCGAGCGCCTTATACACCGTCCCCATTCCGCCGACACCCAGACATTCCTCGAGGACGAAGCGGTTGTTCAGCGTATCGCCGGTGCCTTTGATCTGATCATGTCCCGGTGCACTGGCGGCGCTTGCCGCGCCTGCCTGGCTTGCCGCACTCGCAGAGCGTACCGACGGTATCTCGACGGTAGTCTGCATGCCAGTTTCCTCGCCGCCCGCCGCCACGTTCGAGACGCGCAACTGTTCGATGCGCCGCCGCACCTCAGCATAGAGATCGTCGGGCAGGGGGGCTTTGCGATGCGCTACGCCGAGCATCTCCAGCAGCTGCGTGGGACCGAGTCCTTCGGTCGTCAACGTGCTGTTGAGTTGAGCGACGAACTCGTCACGTGACAACTCGCCGCTCTGATAGTCGCGAATCACATGCGCAAGGCTAGCCATTTGTGCGAAGCGCCGCCGTTGCCGTTGGGCCGGACCGAATGCGACCGGCGTCCCTCGGACCGATAGAAAACCTGTCGTAACCAGTTACATGTGCCGCTTCGATACTAGCCCCCGACCTGCGCTTTCGCAAACCAGGATTGCCCCGCTGCGCGCACTGCCGGCGAGTGTCTTGCGACAGCCAACAGAATCCGGTGCGTTGTTGGGTCCGCGCCATCAGCCGCCTGTCGCCTGCCAGGGGTCGTGGTCCGGCTCCGGCGCGGCGGCGTGACGCGAAAGCCTTGCGCAGCAAGCGTTCGCCGAATTTCTCAGGAGACGAGAATAAAACTGGCACAGCCCATGCGTTAGTGACACTCGAGCAGACAAGATGCTCGAACCCAACCGCAAGACTGTGATGTTCCCTTCCAGGAGATTTACCATGAACACGCTGATGATCAAAGACCTGTCCATCACCGAACAACTCGACAGCAAGGCGATGCGCGCCGTGCGTGGCGGTCTCGGCTACGGCTTCCCCTACTCGTCCTCCTCGTTCGTCAACATCAGCCCGGTGATTGCGCCGAATAACAGCAAGAATGTCGACGCCACGCAGTTGATCAGCAACGCGATGAACATCCAGAGCGCCAACGGCAACAACGTCGCGTTTGCCACTGGCATCACCTCGACGATCAACCCTTCCGTCACGTCGAGCAACAACATCCACGTCTAAAGCGTGATCCGGCGAGGCGGAGAGGCCTTCGGCAATCCCCGCTTCGCCCTGATCACGCCCGTCTTCCGCGCACCTTTGGAGAATCACCATGTCATCCCTCATGATTCGCGATCTGTCCCGCACCCGCGAGATCGACCGCCACGCAATGTCGGCGGTGTCCGGCGGCACCGGCAGCAGCGTGCCCGGCCTGTCGTCGATGCCCAGCCTGAGCGGCATCGCCAACGTCAGCGTCAAAGTGAACCAGAACCTCACCCAGGTACAAACTGTCAACGTTGCCGCTCTCAACAACATCGGCGTGATCGGCGCCGGCTTCGTGCCGTTGGATCTGAACGTCAGCCCGTCTCTGTTCGGCGCCAATTACGCCAACGTTTAACGGCGTGCGGTAGCGTGGGGACGGGGGCCTCCCTACTGCGACCCGGTCACATCCGACAGACGAGCTGCAAGCAGATTTCCTATACTGGTAGTGCGACGAGACCTCCGCATAATCAAAGACACACCCGGGCGGCGACTGGACAATTGCGCCCAGCGCTGCCCTCGCCTGATCCCTGGAGCCGCCATGGCAAAGCTCGTTATCAAAGACCTCACTGACAGCGTCGAACTCGACCGCCAGGCGATGGCCGCCATTGTCGGCGGCGCACGGATCGGTGCGCGCGCGAGCGTCGCCATGCCGGTGGTGTCGGGTTCCGCACGGGTCGTTGACTATCCGCCGGGTTTTCCCGCGGCACATCAGACCATTGCCGGTGGGCCCGCCGCCGCAGTGCCGCGCAAATTGCCGCGCGGCTAGAGCCGGACTCAGACATTCAAAACAACGGCATGCGCTTAACGCGCGTGCCGTTAGCGTTTGATGCCTACGCACCTTGTCCGCTTGCCGTTCGCGTGCGTACCGGTTGTGCTGGCACATCACATGACGCACTTCAAGCCAGATCGATACCGACATCTTCGACTGCCTTGCTAAAAGGTTCCTCTTGTAGGACGCGTGAGATGCCCGTAATTGGAAACAGACGCGCCTGCTACGCTTTCCGGGCGGCGGACGCATTGTTCAATCGACCTGGCGAATGTCCGTACGCAGCAACGTTATCGATCATGCCCTCGCCTATGATGTTTAGGATGCCACGTGGTTTATGCCGTTCGCCGACAGCGTGCGCTATCCGGACAGCAACCTGGCACGGAAGTGTTTGCGGCGCGAGGCATGAAAATTCGCCGCACAGCACGAGCGGCGATGACGGCGCGCCACGAGCCGGCACTGCCAATTCATATTGGAGAGACGCAATGAAATTCATCGTGCAGTGGAGTGGCCTGCCGACGGCGGAAAATTCCGTCGTCGAGCGCTTCATGAAGACCGGTGGCAAAGCGCCGGAGGGTGTCACTATGTTAGGACGCTGGCATGCGATCGGCGGATTGCATGGCGTTGCGATCGTCGAAGCGGACGATTCGCGCGGACTGTCAGCGTTGGCACTCGAATGGGGTGATTTACTGACGATGAGTATCGTCCCCGCGATGACGGACGAGGACCTCGGCGCGGCATTGGCTGCGCGTCAGGCCGCACGCAAGTAAGTACACAACTAGGACCGCCATGCCCCCCAGTCTCGACGCGCCTCCACCCAGCGGACAATTGCTGCCGTTTCGCGAGTCGCTGCTGGCGATGCTTGGCATTGCCTTCGTCTCGATGCTGGTGGCGCTCGATCAGACTATCGTCGGCACAGCGCTACCGCGCATCGTCGCCGATCTGAAGGGCTTCGATCTGTACGCATGGGTCGCGACCGCGTACATGCTGGCTTCGGTGATCACCATTCCGATCTTCGGGCGGCTGGGCGATCTGTTCGGCCGCAAGCCGTTTCTGATCGCCGCCATTCTGTTGTTCACTGGCGCGTCGGTACTGTGCGGGCTCTCGACCAGCATGCTGTTGCTGGTCATTTCGCGCGGCCTGCAGGGGATAGGCGGCGGCATTCTGATCGGCACGGTGTTCGCCACCGTCGCCGACCTGTTTCCCAATCCGAAGTTGCGGCTGCGCTGGCTCGTGTTCGTCACGTCAGCGTTCGGCGTCGCCAATATGGTTGGCCCGACGCTCGGGGGCATCCTCACGCAATACGGCGGCTGGCGGCTGGTGTTTTTCGTCAACGTACCGGTCGGCCTGGTGTCGCTGCTGTTCGTGCAGCGCTTTCTGCCGCCGCTGCTTCATCTGCGGCACAAGGGCCCCGTGCGGCTCGACTGGCTCGGTGCGTTTGTGCTCGCGGTCACGTTTGGTTCGCTGCAGTTGCTGATCGAGTTGTTTCCGAAGTACGGCGTCGACACGGTGACTGTCGTGCTGGCCGTTGTGGCGGCGAGTTGTGCACTGACGCTGTGGCTATGGGAGCGGCGCATCGCGTATCCGATCGTTCCGGTGGATATGCTGATGGACCGCAAGCTGTCCGCGCTCTTCGCGATGTCCGTGCTCGGCGGCTTCGCGCTGTTTTCGCTGGTGTTTTATGTGCCGCTGCTGTTTCAGGGCGGCTATGCGATGTCCGCGCACGACTCGGGTATGTTGATTACGCCGCTGCTGCTCGGCACGACTGTCGGCAGTGTGGTGAACAATCGTATCGTCACACGAATCCGTCGCGCGAACGGCATTATGTATGTCGGTTTTGCTTTGTCTGCGCTGGCGTGTTTGAGCGTGATCGTGCTTAGAGGTACTGAGCCGCATCTGGTGTGGATGTCGTGTATGGGGATCAGTGGGCTTGGGCTTGGTCTGGTGGCGACCAGTCTGACTGTGTGTTCGCAGCAGATCGTCGCGCGTGATCAGCTCGGTGCGGCAACCGCGCTGCTGCAATCGCTGCGGACTTTTGGCGGGATGCTGGGTACGGTGATGACGGGGGCGTTGCTTGGGCATCTCTATACGCAAGGGGTGCATCGATCGCTCGCCTCGTATCAGGCGACGCAGTGGTTCAAATCGTTTGCTAGTCCTGAGTTGCTCGTGGACCGTGCGGAGCAGGCGGCGTTGATCAATCGGTTGGTGAGCGCCGGACATGCGGGCGATGCGATGATGAATTCTGCTCGGGATGCACTTGTGCAGTCGATTCATATCGGGATTCTGGTGGCGGGTGCTGCTGCGTTGACGGGGTTGTGCCTTGCGTGGTTTGTGCCGCCGGTGAGGATTAGCTATCCGGAGGCGGAGTGGAAGCCTGAAGGGGGGCCGACGCAAGCCGAGGTGCTTCCGCCGCGGGGGAATGCGCTTTAACCGGGTCGCGTTTAGGCTTGGGCTCCGATGCTGCTAGCGCTTCCCTCCACTGCCTACCTGGGGGTGTCCCGAATTTTGTGTAAACGGGTTGGTGTTTAACCCGGCACGAGCCGTTCTTCGAACTGGATGGTGAAGCGGTTCAGGGCTGCTTTCCAGTCGCGGATCGGCATCGACCACTTCTTGCTGATGTTATTGAGCGCCAGGTAGAACAGCTTGGTCACGGCCTCGTCGGTCGGGAATGGGCTCCGGGTCTTGATCACCTTGCGCAGGCTCATGTTGATCGATTCAATGGCATTGGTGGTATAAATCGCCTTCCTGATCTCTGGGGGGTAATCGAAGAACGGAATGACGCGTTCCCAGTTGCGCCGCCAGCTCAGCCCGATGGACGGGTAGTCCTTGTCCCACTTCGCTTCGAAGGTGCCCAGCATCTGTTCGGCCATCTCGACGGTCGATGAAGTGTAAATCGTCTTCAGATCGGCGGCGACCTCGCGCTGCACCTTCCACGACACGAAGTTCAGGCTGTTGCGCACCATGTGCACGATGCACAGTTGCACGGCCGCCTTTGGGTAGACCGCTTCAATGGCCTCAGGGAAGCCTTTGAGTCCGTCGACACAGGCAATAAAAATGTCCTGCACGCCGCGTGTTTTCAACTCGGTGACCACCTGCAGCCAGAACTTCGCGCCCTCGGTCTGGGCGATCCACAGCCCCAGGACCTCCTTGTGCCCATTCATCTTCACACCGATGGCCAGATAGACCGCCTTGGTCCGTACCGCGCCACTGTCGCGCACCTTGACGTGGATGCAGTCCAGATAGACGATCGGGTAAAGCGCGTCGAGCGGGCGAGCCTGCCAGATCTTCACTTCCTCGCTGACTGCGTCGGTGACGGCGGAAATGAGGGTGGGCGACACTTCAGTGCCGTACATTTCCTCCAGATGGCCCTGAATCTCCCGCACGCTCAGTCCCCGCGCATAGAGTGAGATGATCTTGTCATCAAAGCCCGTCCAGCGCGTCTGATGGCGTCCTACCAGTTTCGGCTCGAACGCGCCCTGGCGGTCGCGTGGAATATCGGGCGGCAACTCGCCGAACTCGCCCTGCAGCGTCTTGGCGCTGTGCCCGTTGCAGGTATTGCCCGTGGCATTGGTAACAGCCTCGCTCTTGCCATGGCCCAGGTGCTCGGACATCTCGCTCTCAAGCGCCCGCTCCACCAGCATCTTGGTGAGCTGCTTGAGCAGGCCGTTCTCGCCAATCAGGTCTTCCGGCTTCTGGTAGTTCGTCAGCAGGCTGTCTGCCAGCTTGACGAGCTCAGGATCGGGTTTCACTCGTTTATTGCGTTTCGCTACGGTCATCGTCGCTCCTGTTACTGGCAGTCTCCTGCCAAATGACCGTTTACACAAAACTAATTACACCCTCGCCTACCTGCGTCTTCAGGTGTGGAGGCACTCACTTGCGTCGATAGATCCGCAATGCGCCGCAGCAATCGCGCGAATACCGTTACCCCTTCCCGAAGACCCAGCAAGCTAACCCACGGCTCCCTGGTGTGATCGATAGACCCGCGAAATAGAGGGAAATCTCTCGCACCGTCCACACGAATGGTCGTAGGACGGCTTGACCGAACGATCGTGATTTCTTACCATTGTCATCGCCGCCTACGTATCGATGACCAACTCGTTTTCACCCAGGCGCGCCCATAAAAACAAGGCCAAAACTAAATACCGAGGTCTTCCGGGGCTTTTGAATGACAATGGATGAAGACATCGCGCACGTAGCGCGAGTGATGGCGCCGTCGCTGCGCGCCTTTCGTGGTGAACCTGTTCTGCTACCTTCGTATTGGCGAAAGCGGCTACAACGCATACAGGACGAATTCTCCCTGACCGCATTGCAAACGGCCCAGATCAAGCATTTGCTTGGGGAGTTGGATCGGTTTGAGGCGGAGAGAGGGGGAGATTTTAGGGCGTAGTAGTCGGCCGTGAACAATTCATTTCTAGCGCTATCGGCGATCATTGCCAGACGACTTTCTCGTCGGACAGACGGGAACGTGTGCTGCAAATACAGCAGCCCTGCAATCAGTCGTTACGGGCGCCGGTCGACCTTTACGCGAAGGAAGCGCTCGCTCATCGACGCCCCAGTCGCTCCCTGATGATCAGCCCGGCTAGTCGTACCAATGGACGCTTCACGCTGATCCGCTCACGCAGCGGTTGCTGGAGGAAATCTCCCTCCGGCACAGGCGTCTCGGGCACCATCCTTACGTCGTTAGAAATTGCAGAATTCACACATCAATACACCAGGTCGTTGGAATTCAATCCTCGCAACTTAAGGAAAGCTACGTGACGGCTTTGGCTGCGAATGCCTTGTGTGGTTTGGATTGCAGCGCTCGAGGTCGGCTACGGTCGGGCATGAAGCGGATAACATTGTCAGCGATATGACGAAGCAGGCGAGTCAGATCATCGATGGCAGGCGTAACGCCATCGCACAGCCAGCGCGGCAGGCACTGCCGGATGTGGGCAAACGCGCGCGTGCGGTTAATCTTGAGCAGCGCGTCGGTGGACGAACAGATCAAGGTGGGCGTGTGTGCGCTGATCTGTCCGTCGCGCTCACCGAGTGCTTCCAGGCACAGCAGCGCACTGAGATTGTCGCTGAGGACCTTCGCGGCGAGATCCTGCTGATGCGTCAGCCAGCTCAGTCCGGAGACGGCCTCAAGCGCCAATCGATGCTTGATCCGTTTGAACGCTTCCTCAGCCGATGTGCTGATCGACGAGCGTAGCAGATGCTGCGTCAGATCGGTGCACGGTGTGCGGCAGGCTCTGCCGGGCTTTCGAAAGTGCCTGAGCGCTTGCGCCACGCATCAGTTCGGCCTGGTTATGCAGCACCGCGAAGAAGCGGTCGAGCTCAGTCTGAACGCAGGCCCGGTTGCAGCCGGGAAACCAGCTGATCAGTGTGGCGAAGTCCAGCTTGCGGCGCCTGCTTAAATGCCTCGGATCGGCAACATGACGCGTGCGCAGTTCCACCGAATGAAGGTAGCGGATGAACCCGCTCAATATGCGGATAACCCGAGTTCATTTCGTGACATAGTGAGGATTACGACATTCCGAATCATACAGCTTATCCCCGTGTTTACAAGTCTCTGCGGCTTAAGTTGATAGGATTGGGACATCACGACCAGTCCACTTTGGCATAAATCTCTCGCCGTTTAGCGGGAATCGTCCAACACATCAGAGCCCCCGGCAACTCGCCGGGCTTCGTGGTTAGCACGAGAAGACTCACCAAGCCATCAAGGCGTTCCGTAATAACTTAGTTGTCCCCCTCCAGAGCCGCGATTCTAAGTTTTAGTTCTCGCTCACGCTCCGCAAACCCCCTCCTCTCAATGTCAAAGGCTTCTCGTGCATCTTCAAACGCTCTCGCGGCTTCCGCCCGGGCGTGGGCATAGAGTTCAAGTATTCCCTCTCGAAAAGCCGCCTGAACGTTTGTGGGCAACTTCGTTTCCGGAAAGGGCGCAGGTCCGTGCGAACGAAGCGTCCACATGAAGGATTTGACGTCCTGTTGCACATCCGAATGAGATCCCCACCCAGTAATGTCTCGGACGACCCGAGTCGTAGGCATCTCTCCTAATTCGTAGAGGAGTTTTCTGCAAGCGAAGTGGGATGCTTCCTGTCGAGTCGCACCGCTCGCGCGAATCGCAGCTACGGCATGTGCTATTTGACTGTAACACGGACTGTTAATGGTTTGTCCGGCTGGATTTTTTTGCATAAGTTAATTTGGCTCTTTTGAAAACGGAGTGGGTAACGGGGCTCATCGGGCATGCTCATTAAAGCGTGAGAAGTCGAGTTTTTCGGCGATGAGGAACAGGACAGTGCGCATGGTTTCGAAGCGAGCGTACCCGCGTGCTTTGCGTTTGGCGGCCTGAAACAGGCCGTTGATGGCTTCGATGAAGCCGTTGCTCTGGCGCGTCTGAGTCCAGGCAACAATGCCCTCGAAGTGTCGGCGAATCAGTCGCGCGACGTCCTTCATCGGTTCGACCTTCGAGCGCATGACGTTCGTACACCACTGGTGCAACATCGCCGATACGACATTGATTTGCTTGCGCTCTAGAATGTCGCGCAGTTGCTCGCGGTATAGCCACGCCCGGGCCGTGCGCTTGGTGGTGTACTGACTGACGAGCGCCTCGAGGTCGGTCAGTTGGGCGAGATTCAGTTTGTTCGCGTCTTTGAGCAGCGTCCAGCGCATGCCTTTGAGTTGCGGGTCTACCTTCTGTTGCTGCCTGCGCACCGTGTCGAGCGCCTTGGACGCGTGAGCAACGACGTGAAACTTGTCAAAGGTCAGTCGCGCGCCGGGCAGATGTTCGTTGGCGCCCTTGATGAAAGCTGGCGACATGTCGATGCTGACCGAGCTGATTTGCTCGGACGTACCACCGTGTTCGCCAAGATAGGCCGCAAAGCGTTCAATCGTGCTGGCATCCTTGCCGGTCGTGACGAACACGACCCGCCGCGCCCGCATATCGGCGACGAGCGTCAGATACTCATGACCGCGCCGATACGAGGTTTCGTCAATCGCCACTGCCCTCACCTCTGACAGGTCAGCCCCCGCGAGTGCCAGCTCCACATACCGCGAACAGATGGCGTGTACTCGATGCCACGACAGATTCACCGCACGCGCGACAGCGGCAAACGGCATCTGCTGGGCGAGCATCAGTACGAGTGCCTCGAACAGCAGCGTAAAGCCGCTGAGTTGACCGACCCAATCAGGTTCGACCAACCGCACGGAGCCATCGGGCAAACGCACACGCGGCACCCGCACTTCCAGGAAGCATTCGTGTTGAAAGAAATTCAGGTGACGAAGACGCTTGATTTGCGTGTCGTGGACAGGATGCTCACCGGCAACTCCAGCATAGGAAAACCGGGTGCCCGCGACGAAGTCCACGGCAATGGTGAGTTGACGCTGGGCGGCATCAAAGTCAACGCCTTGAACGTACCAGGGCGCGGTTATTCCAAGAGCGGATTCGAACAGTTGATTCGTCATGGGAGCTTTGTCTTGCATGGCTGGTTGCCGCATTCTGCCGCAACCAGCCATGGCTCAGCTTATCAATTCTGGGCGCCTCAAGGATTCGCTTCGCCGGGCTTATGCCCGTCCTTGACCCGCCAAACCTACCCACTCAGAATTCAAAAGAGGCGTTAATTTACTAGTCTAGCTAGTGGTCTGCGTCAAACGGATTGCATCTTATTCAGCTTGGACCTGGCACGCGTGACTTTGGCCAGGATGTCGGAAGCCTTTGCCGTCCAGATGAACGGTTTCGGATGACGATTGTGCTTCTCCACGTACTGCTCGATGGTGGAGATCAATTCAGGTACCGAGCGGAAAACCGCACGTCGCAACTGGTTCTCTGACAA
>NZ_JAQQDU010000100.1:0-30801 GCF_046027825.1 Paraburkholderia sediminicola | reverse complement strand
CTCGTGGTTTACTCATGACTCGTCGGTCATTCGCTGTTCGAGCAGGACTTTAATGATCTGCGAGATATCTTCCTCGCCGAGTCCCCGATCGACCGCTTCATGCAAAAGATTGCGCACTTCGCCGACGGCGCGCAATGGCGCGTTAGCCTCACGCGCCAACTCCGCCACCGCGTCGAGATCCTTCAGCATTGTCCTGATCGTGCCCGATGGACTCGACGGCGGCGTCAGCATCCGCGGCATCAAGGTTTGCAGCAGCACCGAATCGGCCCAGCCGCCTCGCAAGGCAGCCGGCATCGCAGCGGCGTCGATACCGACGCGTTGAGCAAGAACGCAGGCTTCAGCAATGCCCGCGATGGTCGTCACGACAATCGCCTGGTTTGCGAGCTTGGTCGCCTGTCCTGCGCCAGTGGCGCCCATGCGCGTGACACGCGAAGCATAGGCGCGCAGCAGCGGTTCAACTGCGGCGATATCGTTCGTGCTGCCGCCGCACATGATCGCGAGCGTGCCCGTCACAGCGCCTGCCGTGCCACCGGACACCGGCGCGTCGATCCACACGCCGCCAGTCAGGTCATGCCAACGCTGGGCGAAGCGCAGCGTTTCAACAGGCGCGATGGTCGAGTGGTCGATCAGAAAGCGCGGTGCGGCGGCGGCATGCGCGAGCCCCTGTTCACCGAAGACGACGTCTTCAACCGCATGGGCGTCGCCGAGGCACAGCATCACGACATCGCTTGCCTCGGCCAGTTGTCTGGGCGAATCGCTGACGACACTGCCCTCTGCTGCCAGCGCGGCCAGCTTCGCCGACGATCGATTCCACACCCGCAGCGCGTGCCCGGCCGCGAGCAAGCGCCAGGCCATCGGTTCGCCCATTTTGCCGATGCCACAAAAGCCGACGCGCAGCGCATCCGGCGCGACGGCGGCGCTCATGCCTCGTCCTCACCGATCGACGCCTCATACGGCCACTCCACCGCGCCCGAATGCGTCACCGCACCGAGATTCGCCGGCCGCACCAGCGCTTCATATTTCTCCAGTACGCCGCCTAAGCGACCCCTTGTGAACGGCACAAGCTCCTTGCTGCGCTGTGCGAGTTCCTCATCGCTCAATTCCACATCGAGCGTGCCTTTGTGCGCGTCGATATGAATCCGGTCACCGTCCCTCAGCAAACGAATCGGGCCACCTGCCGCCGCTTCCGGTCCGACGTAGCCGATACACATGCCGCGCGTCGCACCTGAGAAGCGTCCGTCGGTCAGCAGCGCGACTTTTTCGCCCATCCCCTGACCGTAGATCGCCGCCGTCACGCTCAGCATCTCGCGCATGCCGGGGCCGCCCTTCGGCCCTTCGTTGCGGATCACAAGCACGTCCCCTTCCTGATAGGTGCGCTTCGACACGACCGACATGCACGCCTCTTCGGTTTCGAACACCCGCGCGGTGCCGCTGAAGACCAGCGATTTCAGGCCCGCGGTTTTCAGACACGCGCCATCCGGTGCGAGATTGCCGCGCAACACCACCAGTCCGGCGTTCTCGCTTAGCGGTTCGTTGTGCGGACGGACGACGCGGCCATCCGGGCCCGCGAACGCTTTCAACGCGGTTTCGAGCGTTTCGCCGGTTTGTGTCAACGTATCGCCATGCAGGAATCCGCCGGCGAGCAATGCATTCAGGACCGCGGGCACGCCGCCAACGTGATACAGATCGAGCGCGAGATACTTGCCGCCGGGCTGCAGATCGCCGATCAACGGCGTGCGGGCCAGCACCTCGGAGACATCGTCCAACGTAAAGCGAATGCCCGCCTCGTGCGCGATTGCTGGAATGTGCAGCGCTGCGTTGGTCGACCCGCCGGTGGCCGCCACTGCGGCGCAGGCATTTTCCAGGCTCTTGCGCGTGACCAGATCGCGCGGCAGCGGACCGCCGTTTTTCAGCGTGTTCATGACCGTTTCGCCGGCGCGGCGTGCAATCGCAATGCGCTCGCTGTAGACGGCAGGCACCATCGCCGAGCCGAGCGGCGCGAGACCCAGCGTTTCGGCGACCATCGCCATCGTGTTCGCGGTGAATTGTCCGGGGCAAGATCCCGCACCCGGCGTGCAACGCTTCTCGATGCCGCGCAAGGTTTCGAGCGACATGTCGCCGCGTTGCGCCGCGCCGACCGCTTCGATCGCGGTCAGAATCGTCGCTTGTGTGCCGTCCGGTGCGATGCCCGGCAACATTGCGCCGCCGAACAGAAACACGCCCGGCACGTTCACGCGCACCATGCCCATCAGAATGCCGGGCAGGGTCTTGTCACATCCGGCCACGCCGACGAATGCGTCGTAGCAGTGCGCGCGCACGAAAACCTCGACGCTGTCCGCGATGATTTCGCGCGACACGAGACTAAAGCGCATGCCCGAATGATTCATCGACGTGCCGTCCGACACCGAAATCGCCGAGCCGCGAATCGGCACGCCGCCGCCCGCTGCGACGCCGAGGCGCACGTTGTCGGACACGGCTGCGAGCGACATCGAGCACGGCGTGTTTTCACCGAACGTATCGACGATCGCAACGAAGGGCTTCTCGATCGCGGCGTCGTCCATGCCGGTCGCTCGCAGGAATGCGCGATGCGGCGTGCGCGTGATGCCTTCGGTGACGGTGCGCGAGCGGTGTTTGTGGAGATTGCTCATGGTTTTCTTCCTGTACGTATCCGTATGCGGTGCTGTGCGTTCAGCCGTTCAGCCGTTCAGCCGTTCAGCCGTTCAGCCGTTCAGCCGTTCAGCCGTTCAGCAGCATGCCGTTCTCGGCGGCGATCACCTGGCCGGTCATCGAAGGCGCATGCGCGACGATGAACCAGGCAAGATCGGCGATCTCGCCAGGCTGCGACACACGCTTGAGCGGCGCGACATTCGTCATGTTGTCGACGATCTTCGCGTACGCCTCTTCACCCAGCACACGCCGCGGCAAGCCGTCGTCCACCATGCCGGGCGCCAACGCATTCACGCGGATATGCGGCGCGAGATTGCGGGCAAGCGAGAGGGTCAGCGTATTGACCGCGCCCTTCGAAGCCGCATAGGCAATGGAAGACCCCGTACCGTTCAGTGAGGCCAGCGACGAGATATTGATCACCGCTGTGCTATGCGAAGCGGTCGACGAATCGCGCAGCACGGGCACCGCGGCGCGCGTCATCTGAAACATGCCAATCAGGTTCACGCGATACACGCGCTCGAACTCCATGTCGTCGACGGCGGCCAGATCGCCGTGCGGGATGAAGCGCGTGGTGCCGGCGCAGTTGATCAGCGCGTCGATGCGCTGCCACTTCGAGGCCACCGCATCGACCGCTTTCACGCACGCGGCGTCGGAACCGACGTCGACGTCGAACACCAGCGTCTCGGCGCCGAGTCTTTTGCATTGCGCTTCGACGGCCAACGCCGCTTCGCGCGTGCTGTCATCAAAGTTGCCGATCGCCACCGCCCAACCGGCGCTCGCAAAGCGCAACGCGGTGGCCGCACCGATACCGGTGGCCGCGCCGGTGACCATACAAACCTGCTGCATCATCCTGCTCTCCTCATGCTGTTTTGCGCGCGGCCGGCATCGCCAGCACGATCACGGCGGCCAGCACCAACGCGCAGGCGAGCACGATCATGCCGGGCAGCAAGGTGCCGGTCGTGTCCTTCAGGAAGCCGATCACGTACGGGCTCACGAAGCCCGCCAGATTGCCGGTGCAATTGATCACCGCGATGGCCGCCGCCGCGCCCACGCCACCCATCAGCGCGGTCGGAATGCCCCAGAACACCGGCGCAATCGAATTGATGCCGATCGCCGCGACCACCAGCGCCGCCATCGAGAGCCAGACGTGTTGGCCCAGCAGCACTGACGCCAGCATGCCGGCGGCACCCAGCACCGCGCACACGGCCACGTGCTTGCGCCGCTCATCGTGCTTGTCGGCGTGACGCGCGATCAGGATCATCGCGACCGCGCTAATCAGCGACGGCACGGCCGACAGCAAACCGATATTCGCCACGCTCACCACGCCGCTCGCGCGGATCATCGTCGGCAGCCAGAAGACGAGTCCGTAGTTGCCCATCGCGATACAGAAATACAGCAGGCCGAGCAGCCACACCTTCGGATTGGTGAACGCGCCGCGTACCGTTTGATGCGCACGGGTCTGCGCATCGGCTTCGAGGTCGCGCGCGAGCAGCGCTTTTTCCTCGTTGTTCAGCCAGCTCACCGACTCGATGCGGTCACGCAAAACAAAAAACGCCGCGATGCCCACCAGCAACGAGGCGATCCCTTCGATCAGGAACAGCCACTTCCATCCGGCAAGCCCGTGCACGCCAGCCAGTTGCTGCATGATCCAGCCCGACACCGGGCCACCGATCGCACCCGACACCGGAATCGCCGCCATGAACAGCGCGATGATCTGCGAGCGCCGGTTCGAGGGAAACCACGTCGACAGATACAGCACGATGCCGGGAAAGAACCCCGCTTCGGCAACGCCGAGCAGAAAGCGCAGCACGTAGAACGAGGTCGCGCCACTCGCGAACATCGTCAGACACGAGACGATCGACCACGTGACCATGATTCGCGCAATCCAGATGCGTGCGCCGACGCGATGCAGGATGAGGTTGCTCGGCACCTCGAAGATGAAATAGCCGAGAAAGAAAATGCCGGCGCCCGCGCCGTACACGGTCTCGCTCAACGAGAGATCGGTGAGCATCTGCAACTTGGCGAAGCTCACGTTCACGCGATCGATATACGCGACGATGAACGCGAGAAACAGAAACGGCACGATGCGCCACGCGAGCTTGCGATAGAGCGCCGTGCGTTCCGCGGATTCCGTCGGTGCCGGGGGGGCATCAGACACAGCGGGCCGTTCGGCGCCGCCGTAGAGAGGGGTGCTCATGCTTGTCTCCTTCCGCGCGCTTGAATGCGCGCTGTGGTCGTGGCGATGCGGGGCATGGCGCGGCTCCGGTTATACCCTGAGTCATGTGATCGACGCCCAACTGCTATGCTCGACGCACCCGCTTCACGCTCTACCGTCATGCCGATAGCGAAGATTAGCCGGGTTGAGCGCCGCACCGCAAATCACTGTTTCGGCGCGGGTCATTACCGTTCAGTTATGTGTACCGAGAAAGCACGGATGGCAACTACCGAAAACGACGCAATCGACCGTTTCTTCCGCAGCGGCCTGAAGCTGCCGCATCTGCGCATCCTGGTGAGCCTCGCGGAGCTTGGGCAGGTGACGCGCGTCGCGGCCGCCTTCCACGTGACCCAGCCGGCCATTTCGAAGCAGATTGGCGAAATCGAGGAAGCGCTCGGCGTCCCGGTCGCGCGACGGGTCGGCAACGCGGTCGAGTTAACCAGCATCGGCAAAGTGATGGCCGCGCGTGGCCGCGAAATCCTGCGGCACATCGAACTGGCGCGCCGCGACGTCAGTGCGCTGACCACCGGCACGGCCGGTCACGTCCGCTTCGGCGCGGTTGTGACGATTCCTCAGCCGCTGATCGCGCATGCGGTCGAACTGTTCATGCGGCGTGCGCCATCGGCGACGCTTTCGTTCGTGGAAGCGACGCTCGACAAGCTGATCAAGATGCTCGACGAAGGCGAGCTCGATCTCGCATTGGGCCGCAACCGGATCGCCGGCAACCAGGGCTTGTTGCGTCAGCAGACGTTGCATCGCGAGCCGTTCGTGTTTGTCGTGGGTGCGAGCCATCCCCTCGGCAAGGTCGATATGCCGGTGAACTGGAACGATCTGCGCTCGGTGCGCTGGATTACGCCACTGCGCGGTTCACCCGCATTTGCGACGCTGGCCGAGACGTTAGCGGAGCAAGGCATTCCGCTCGATCGCGGCGCGGTTGAATCGAGTTCGTTGACGTTGAATCTGTCGCTGCTGATCGGCGGAGACTTCGTGTCGATCCTGCCGCTGTCGGTCGCACGGCATCATGTAAGCCGTGGACGCATGCGCGTGCTGCCGCTCGCGCCGCTCGAACCGTTAGGTGAAGTGGTACTGGTGTGGCGCGCGGATACCTCCGCGCCGGCGGCGGATCTGTTCAGCGAATGTTTGCGGGAATCGTCGTCGGAATTGCTGGATGGTGAGGCGGAGTGATGCGTGTGGGCTCACGTATCGCTGATTGCCCGTCGGCTCCCGAATGTTCTCACCTTTGAGCTTTTTGAAGGCATTCGGAAAGCCGGCCGCCGTCACAGCAGCCGGCTCGCTCAACCTGGCAATCAACCACGCAATCAGAACTTGTGACGAATCCCCACAATCGCCACTTCCTGGCTGTTAGTCCCTGAATTCACGCCGTAATCGCCAATCGACGCCTGGGCGCTGACCACCTTGCCGCTAGCGTTCAGCGTGTTGCCGCTCGCCTTCTGGTAGCCCGCCAGTGCATACAGATCGGTGCGCTTCGACAGCGCGTAGTCCGCACCGAGGTTGACCTGGTTGTAATGCGCCGAACTCGGGCCCGTCAGCGACGTGTAGTTATAGCCCACGCCCGTGCGCAAGGCCGGCGTGATCTGATAGTTGAAGAACACCGAACCGTTGTTGAACTTCGCGGTGTTGCTGAACGCGGAGAACGCGTCGTTCGCATACTGCGTGTTCGAGTAAGCCGCGCCGATCGTTGCCGCGCCGATCACATACTGTCCACCCACACGCACGATCTGAATCGACTTCGCACTCGCAAAGCCGGCGTTGATGACCGTGTTGAACAGCGAATCGGAACTGCTGGTCCACGTCCGTACATTCGCGGCCGTCGTGGTGTTGCCGCCGTTCGCGTAGAAGTAGCCCGCGCCGAGCGACAACGGCCCGTTTGCGTAGGCTGCGCCGAAGCTGTACGTCTGGCCGCTACCCGTCGCACCCGCCACACCGCCCACGCCATACAGCGCCTCGACCTGGAAGCCGGCGAACAGCGGGCTCACATACTTGACCGAGTTGCTCACACGCAGACTGTTGTCGTAGTTGTCCAGGTCGCCAGGCGTGCCGAATACGCCGCCGAAGTAGTTGTCTTCCGTGAGGCCCTGGACCAGATCCACGATCGGATCGTATTGACGTCCGAGGGTCACCGCACCCCACGTGCCGCTCGACAAACCAACCACCGCCTTGCGGCCGAATTCGCGGCTGCCCTGCCCAAGCGCGCCCGTACCGATGTTAAAGCCGTTCTCGAGTTGGAACACCGCGGCGAGTCCGCCGCCGAGGTCTTCGGTGCCCTTGAGGCCCCAGCGGCTGCCGGACAGGTTGCCGCTGCTGAACTTCACGAGCGACGATTGATTCTGGCCGTTCGCGCTTTGTGCGTTGTGCACGTAAGCGATACCGGCATCGACGATGCCATACAGCGTGACGCTGCTTTGTGCCTGAGCGCTGGCAGCAAGAAGAAGACCGGCAGGCAATGCGAGGAGAGAAAGTCGTTTCATTTTTCAATTTCCCGTATCAATGTTGTATTTGTTTAAATCTGGCGCAACGATACGAGATGGGTTTGCGTCGGCAAACTAACTAATTCTTCGATGGATATGAAAGTGCCGGTAGCGCGGCCGCTTCCAAGGTCACGCGTTGGTGCGATGTCACGCCGGAACGGCGGACCGTTCGGAGGGCGCGTACTTCGAGGTCGCGAGCACTTCGGCGGGAACGGGAACATGCGTGCGCCGCAGCAGCGCGCCGCTGCGAAACATCAGCAGATCGCCCGGCTGGCAGGGGGTCCACACTTCGTCCGTGAGCGGCGTGGTGGCAATCACCGCTGTACGATCGGCCGGCGTGCCACGCTCGGCGAAATCCACCGTCAGATCGCCGTCGACGAGACGTGCACTCGAAAACGGCCAGTGACGTATCACGTACGACAGACGCGTCGAGCAATACGCGAATTGCGCTTTGCCATTCGAGAGCACGAAGTTGAAAATGCCATACGGGTTCAGCGTGCGCGTCGCCTGCTCGATCACATCGAACATGGCGTCGACGTCGTCCACATCCGTATCCGCTTGGGCAACGAAATAGGCGTAGAGACGATTCATGATGAAGCAGAACGCCGCCTCGCTATCGGTCGTGCCGACCGGTGCATACGGACCTTGCTCCGGTTCACCGAGCGGTTGCAGGTCGCCGTTATGCGCGAACACCCATTGCTGCCCACGCAACTCGCGCATGAACGGGTGGCAGTTCTCCACGCGCGCGCCACCTTGAGTCGCCTTGCGAATATGCGCGACGACATTGCGCGACTTGATCGGATAGCTTTTCAGAAACTCAGCCACCGGCGACTGACACGCGGGTCTATCGTCGACGAACACGCGGCACGCGCGATCTTCGTAAAACGCCACGCCCCAGCCGTCGACGTGATGATCGGTGAGGCCACCACGTGCGGCGAACCCCGTCAGCGAGAAGCTGACGTCGGTAGGTTCGGCGCAGTTGAGGGCGAGCAGTTGGCACATGATCGCAGACTAGCGTGTTTCAACCGCCGCCGTTATAGCGAATCATGCTTTGCAAAGCATCGGCGCACGGGCTCCCGAAAACCCTCACCTTTGGTCGGGCCGCGGCCTGTGCCGCCGCCTGTGCCGCCTTTAGCTCGCCAGCTTACGGAACGTTTCCAGCACCGCGTCGCCCTTGAACGGCTTGACGATCCAGCCTTTCACGCCGGCCGCCTTGCCGCGCTCTTTCATCGCGGGGCTGCTCTCGGTCGTCAGCATGATGACGTTGACGGTCGTGTTAGCGAGTTCGCCGCGAATCTTTTCGACCATCGTCAGGCCGTCCATATTCGGCATGTTGACGTCACTGATCACCAGCTTGATGCCCGGGCTGGCCTTCAATTTGGCGAGGCCATCCTTGCCGTCCACCGCCGTATCGACGTCCAGACCGTTCTTCTTCAGGAAGCCGGCCACTTCGTCGCGCACCGTGCTCGAGTCATCCACCACCAGAATTTTCGACATGATTTTTCCCTATGACAATATTCAGAACAGATCCAGTTCGCCCGCTTCGACCATCGCGCCGACATCGTCCGTGACTTCCTTGAAGTCCTCCGGCGACCAGCTCAGGCTGAACACAAAACGTTGATGCAGCTTGACCGAACGGCCCGATTGCGGGTCCGTCAGCGACAACATGAAACACAGTTGCGGATTGCCGCTGCCGAACGAGATGTACTTGTGCTTGTGATTCACCAGCAACGGCACTTGCACCTGGCTGCGCAGCCAGGCGTCCGCATCGCCGACATAGCGGTTCTTGAACGAACCCCAGATCAGATTCGTCACTTCGCCGAGCACGCCATTCAGATCGCGGAAGTTCGCCTCGCCATCCTCTGCGTTGTCGATCATCCGGTGGCGATCGAGCAGTTCGAGAATCGGCGCCTCTTCCGCCTGCATCATCATGTAGCCGCGGCACCACGTGCTCTCCAGCGGAATCAGGCTGAACACTTCGCCGAAGATGATCCGGTCACGCACGATATAAGGCGTGTCGCACGTGATGGTCAGGTCCTTGAACACGTCGCCGAGAATGGCCTGCGTCATATCGGCAATGCCGCGCACTAACGCGTTCGGGTAGTCCAGACTGAAGATGTACTCGTCGATCACCTGACGCAAAGGCGCCATATCGTGCGCGACGTAGGCCGCGCAGACCACCCGGCGCAAGCTCTCCGGCAAACCGTCGACGCTCGGATCGGCCTCTCGCCGCATGATGATCGGCAACTCGGGGCGCACCGCGTTGATCCTGATCGCGATCTCGGCGCTCGCTTCGGCTGAACCACCGTAGCTTTCAGCGAACAGCACCGCGCCCAGGTCGATGTTCGAGCGCAGCACCGACTGCAAGCGGTTCTTGCCGACTTTCACGCCGACCAGATTGTTCTCGTCGCAGAAGCGTTTTAGCGCCTCCTTATGCACCGGGCAGTCGTCCAGCACCAGCACCTTACTGACCGGTTTATTCATGTTCATTTTGCGTTCCTGCTCACTGCGGATATCGGCGTCATGGTCAACACTCAAAACAACTCCAGCTCACCGCTGGTTTCTTCAATTGCGCTCGTGTCCGCCACGAAGTCGATCGGTGCATGCGCGCACACACATACTGTCGCGGCCAACTGCACGGAACCGTTAAGCGTGATCGAATACGACGACAGAAACGCCGGCTTCAATTCCGCCAGATGCCCCAGACAACGCGCGCTCAAGACATAAGGCGTCGACATGCCGAGGTCCGGGAAATAGTGCAGCAATTCCTGATTCATCGCGCCACAGCACAGATTGCAGATTTCCAGAAAGGCTTCCTTGAACGGCAGTTCGTCGCCTTCTTTCAGGTAGTAGTTGCGCGTGCTGTCGTTCTCGTCGAAGTGAAGGATCAGCAGCAGCCTGAACACGATCGACGAGATGGTCAGCACGACCACCTGGGTGTCCTTCGTTACGCCCGCACCGGCCTCTGCGAGCGGCGCGATCTCGCACGTATCGCCGGCATCCCGCGGCAGGCGCGCCTGCGCCGCTTTGCGGAAAATGCGGTCGAAACTGTCCTTCGCGTTGCCCGTGATCACATCGGCACCTGGTGCAGCTTCGAGTGAAACTGGTTGGCGAGCGATTCGACGCTGGAGAGCGACGCCGCGATCATCTTGCCGCCGGCCTGGATGTCCTGGAACGTGGAGGTGGTGGTCAGATCGTTGCGGTGCAGGCTGTCGCGATAGCTCTTCGACAATTCCTCAGAACGCGCGGCAAGCGCCCGAACCTCGCTCGCCACCACCGCGAAGCCGCGTCCAGCCGGACCCGCGCGCGCGGCTTCGATCGACGCGTTCAGCGAGACGATCACCACATGCCGGACGATCGACGACAGCTCCTGATTCTTCGCGTGCATGTCGTGGTTCTGCGTCATCAGCGAGATCATCTGCTCGTGCCAACGCTCGAATGTCGCGCCGAGGCTCTTCAGACGCGCGGCTTCGCCGGCGATCTGTTGCGCCTGATGCGCCCACTGGTCTTTGTCGTCGGTCGCGGCTTTCAGCGTGGCGCGCAGTTCATCGACGCTGGCCGATTGCTGCCTCAGTTCCTCGCGCAACTGTACGGCCAACGCCTCCATCTCTTGCGCGGCCTGTTCGCGTTCGCGGATTGCTTCACTGTGGTCGGCCTGGTCCGCCGACAACGCTTTGATCCGTGCATCCGCTTCGGCGCGCAACCGTGCCGTCAGCCTCGTGCTGTGCAACTTGTGCGCGACAAATGCCAGCAGCGCGGTTACCGCGCTGCCTGCCACCGTCGCCAATACGTACTGTTGAATCACACCCTATCCTTCCGAAGTCCGTCGCGAAGCGCGCCAATCGGCGTTCGACCAACGCTCAATCCGCCATCGCGTCAAGTTGCACTTCGCCGGCATCGCCACGCGCGTCCACACCGAGCGTATCGACGGCGACGTTATCCGGCAGGCAGACAATCGTCTGGAACTGACGGAACGCGGCGCCCTTGTGATCGTCGGTGAAGCGCAGTTCGATGCGACCGTTCTCGCGTTTGAGGAAGTCGCGCACGGCGTCCATGCCGACGCCGCGGCCCGACACTTCCGTAACCGTTGCTGCGGTGGAGAAGCCCGGGCGGAAAATGAATTCGGCGATGGCTTCGTCGCTCAGTTGTTCATCGCTGCCAATCCAGCCGCGCTCGGCGGCAATGCCGCGGATCCGTTCGAGCGCGAGGCCACGCCCGTCGTCGCTGAGCGTGATCTGGAGCGCGTGATTGTCAACGCCCACTTCGATATCAATCGTGCCGGCCGGTGTTTTGCCGTGTGCGCCGCGGGTCTCGGCAGTCTCGATGCCGTGATCCATCGAATTGCGCAGCAAATGCATGAACACGTTGTTCAACGTGCCACCCGCCTGACCGCGCAGGCGGTAGCCGTTGTCGTCGATACGCACGGTCGGCGCCGGCTTGCCCAGTTCCTGCGCGAGCGAAGGCAGCGAGTCCAGCACGCCGGACAGCGCGTCGCGCACACTTTCGCTGCCCAGGGCGCGCAGGGTTTGACGCATCGCATCGCGCATCGACTGCAATTCGTGGAGTTCGCCCGCGTTCGTCGTGTCCAGCATGCTCAAGGTCTGCTGAATCTGGTCCTTCTCGACCATCACGTAGCGGCCCGCATTGCCGGCGTTGTTCGCTCCGGCTTTGGCCTTGCGGCCGAGGCTCTGTTCGTTGATCCTGGCGTAGCTCTCGATCGCCTCGCGCACGCGCGTCAGCTCCTGCATCAGGTGTTCCTGATCCCACGAGCGGTCCGCGTCCGGTTGGCGCAGTTCGTGATAGCTCTGCTCGGTTTCATGAACGACGTTGGTCAGATGCGCGAGGTTATAGGTCCGCGCATTGCCCTTGATGGTGTGCATGTTGCGGAACAGCTCGGCAATCGCCGCGTGGTCCGCTTCCGAATGCTTGCGAATGATGCGCTCGTTCTCGCTGACAAAACCTGCGGAGCTTTCGATGAAGTGATGGAACTTCTCTTCGCTGACCGCGAGAATCTCGCCGATCATGTCCAGACGGCGGCGCTGTTCGCTGGCTTCCGCGGCGAGCTTGCGCAGTTCGGTGACGTCACGCACACACAGCATCAAGCGCACGATAACGTCGTTTTCGTCGGTGATCGCCGACCAGCTGAGGTCGAGAATCTTCACCCGGCCATCGGGCATGCGCTTCGAAATTTCGCCGACCAGCAGATGCTGATTGAACGCGAAGTTGATGCAGTCTTCGCCGAGGCACGCATGTGCGGCGGCGTCGACTTGCGAGAGCACGTCAGAGCCGAGATCGGTCTCCGAGAACACCAGATCCATCAGACCGCGACCGGCGATGTCTTTCGTTTCGAAGATGTCTTCCAGATACGCCGAGTACTCCGCGTGGACCACGGCGCCGTCGATCACCGTCAAAATACCTTGCTGCATGTTCTGCAACATCGCCTGAATGTCGGCGGTCTTCTGCTTGAGTTGCGCCGAGCTTTCCTGGATCTTTTCAATCATGCCGTTGAAGGCGACGATCGAATGGCCGATCTCGTCCAGCCGGCCCACCGGCACGCGGCGCGTGAAATCCTGGCTCGCTGCGATCTCGCTCATCATCGCTTGCATGCGGCTGAGCGGACGGGTGATCTGACGGTAGAGCAGCGTACCGATGAAGGTCAGCAGAATGATCGCGATACCGGTGACGATGGCGATGGCCGTCGTGGTGGTGGAAAGCGTGGCGTTCAGTGCCGTGATCGCTTCGTCTTTCTGGCGGTTCTTCTCGACGCGGAGGGTTTCGACGATGCCTTCGAGTTCGTCGCGATACTGCGCGACGTTGGCGAACAGATACGCTTGCGCAAGTTCGTTCTTGCCGTCGGCCTTCATTTTCGCCGTCTCGGCGATAGCGTCGAAGTAGTTCACGAGGCTGTCGTTCGCCTGGGAAACGAGGCCTTGCTGGGCGTGGCTCGCGGCATCTTTGGCTTGCAGCGCGAGGCCCTGTTGCAGCGAGGCCTTTTTCTTCTTCAGTTCGTCTTGTGCCTGGGCGACCATATTGGCGTCCGGCGCGTAGACGAGGGTCATGGTGGCAAGTTGCACGTCCTTGACCTGCGAGACGAGGTCGGCCGAGGCGAGCGCGCTAGGGACGACACCCTCGGTCACTTTGCGCACTTCGGCCGCGCTGCCGCGCGTCTGATAGACGGCGTAGCCGCCGATCGCCGACAGGGCGACGAACATTAAGACCACTAATAGCGTGATGCGATGACGAATAGTCATGTGAACCCCCCGAGGGTATGGCCTTCGCGTCAGCCCTCGATTGGAGCAGCGCGTTTTTTTGCGAATTTGAGTCAAGAATGCAGCGCTGCCGAGTATTGCGGATGCATGTTACTAAGCGATGACGGCAGGGGTTTTGAGCACGCCCGGGGGGTTAAATATTTTTCTAAAGTTTTTGATTTGGGTGCCGTTAATTACTGCCCTTTTTATAACCCACTTATTTTGCGCATTACGGTGCGTAGCGCTTTTGCAAAAAGCACGTGTGGCATTGACGCACACCACTAATTGAATGGGGTTAATTGCGCGGCAAATGTTTTGCGCCAGACAGGTCAGCGGATCGGTGGCAGATGCTTCGATGCCTCGCGCAAAGTAAGCGGCGACATGATGTCCTTCGAAGCGGAAAGAAAGGCGCTCACCTGCTGGGGCGCATGCCACGCGTAATCCCGCAACGCCCACCCGATGGCTTTGCGGATGAAGAAGTCACCTTCCGCGGCCAGCGAACGCGCGTAGCCGAAAAGACGTTCTTCGTCGGTATGGTCGCGCCAGCCGACTTGATGAATCATGGCAATGCGCCGGACCCACAGCGATTCGTGCTGGAGCGCTGCATCCATCGCGGCCTGCACCTCCGGTGTATGAGTTCGTGCCGCTTTCAGAACGTCGCCGACGACGCCGGCTAATGGATCGATCGAATCCCACCAGGCGCTCCGCTGTGCGAGCGCTAATAAGTGTGGGATGTCTGTCACCGTAAGCGTTTTCCAATTGCGCGCCAGAAGGTCGGTCGCAACGTATTGGAATTCGCGCTCTGACATCGACCATAAGACATTCACGCACGCCAGCAGATGATCGGCACTCTCCATCGGCAGCCGCTTGAACACCGGCAGCACGGCTTGCCGTCGCTGCGGTGTCGGCACACCGATGAACGCGAAGTGGTTGCGCATATAGGCGCTCATAGCGAGCGCGCGTTCAGCGTCGGCGTGCGGCGCGAGTGCCGCCTTGATTTCTTTGCCAAAGGCGCGCGGTGTCATTGGGGAAAGCGCTCCACGTGAACGGAATGTGATTCGCAGGTAACTGCGTTCGGGCAGGCCTCCCGAATCTTCTCACCTTCGAATCGAAAGTGCGACCACAGGTAGCAACATTATCACCGCACGCGCTCCCGAATCTTCTCACCTTTGGTTTTTTAGCTTCCTTCCCTGGCGCTGCCAGACACTGTGTACAAGATCACAAGATTGGCCTGCTGGCGGCGGTTTCGCGGTGAGATTTACGCTTCCCGCGTAATTCTAGGTTTCGCCCTGAATGCTCTATGAAGCACCGTGAATGGCCATGAGGAAGACTCCCTGGAAATCCTCACTTTATGACAGGTGCGCGTTCAACGTGGCGATTGCTCACCTCCTGGAATCGCTCACCTTTTGCAAGCGATCTCCTGGAATTCCTCACCGTCACGTGTTCTGGCCTGCTTCCACGGTGCAGCTCGACTCCTGGGACAGCTCACCTCTCGCTGAAATAGTGACACTTCCTGGAACGGCTCACCTCTCACCGACGTGAAGCCATGCGCCCTGGAACGCCTCACCTCTCGTCGAGGTGGCGGCGTCTCCTGGAACACCTCACCTTTGGCGAGGATGACGGCATTTCCTGGCGCTCCTCACCATTGATCACCATCACACCATCTCCTGGAATTCCTCACCCGTGGCTGGGGTGACGGAATTTCCTGGCGTTCCTCACCTTTGATCACGTTGGCGCTGTCTCATCGAATTCCTCGCTCTTGGCTGGGGTGATCGCATTTCCTGGCGTTCCTCACCTTTGACCAAGATGACGCTATCTCCTGGAATTCCTCACCGTTGATCGAGATGACGGCGTCTCCTGGAATTCCTCACCGTTGATCGAGATGACGCCGTCTCCTGGAATTCCTCACCGTTGATCAAGATAGCGCCATCTCCTGGAATTCCTCACCATCCAGGAGTCGCTCGTCTCAGCTGGATCACCTGGCTTCACGACGGCTGAGACGGCTGCGCTATTGGCGCCAGGCAATCTCCTGAGCATCCTCACGGAGGACCTGAACAAAGAGGTTGCCTGGCGCTGCCGCACGCCGTCAGATTGTTTTTAGCTGCCGCCAAAGAAGATATTGCATTGCGGGTCATTGCTGCAGGGCTTCATGTGTTTCGCGCCGCTCTGCATTTTCATGTCAGGCATGCCACCGTATGACTGCGTCGCCGTGTCGGAGGGGGAGGCGGTTGGCTGAGTCGCTGCGTTTTCCGATGGGGCAGGTTGTTGAGTCGCCGGCATGCTCTGCGAATGCGCAAGCCCGGCCATGACAAGTAATCCGGCAGCAGAAGCTGCCATGAGTCGTGATTTCACTTTTACCTCCTTAATTTAGGGTACGTTTTCACTGATGCGATTCGTTATCCGGGGTCCGGAAGTCAGCATGGACAAAAATTCTCGGACGCGCGAAAACGCGCTTCGGGCCCACAGGCGAATTGCCCGAGGTCAAAGTTTTAGGTCGTCGTGAAAATAAGGAGAGCAGTGCGCCAAGCCGAGGTCCCGGGGCGCAAGGTGGCGTGCGAACTGGCAGTGTCAACGGATTTTTTGGACCCCTCGACACGGAATAATCGCCCTGCAGATATGTGTTATAGGGCGTGAGATGCCGAAGTGATAGCGAATATTTCGCCGGGGTCCATCCATGCGCCCACAGGCGGCTTTTTACGCCAGGCCCGGGGCTGATTACGCCAGATTAGAACTTCACCTTCACCTGAAACCCGATCGTGAACGGAAGATTGTCCGAGGGGATCGGCGGAATCACAATGAAGTTAGCGCCGACGCGCTTATAGTCGAGCATCACGACCGGCGCAACCACCGGCCCAATCGTGTGGTTGCGACCCAGCCCCCAGTTGCCATAGTTATAGCCCGAGATGATCCCGCCCATCGCCGCGATCCGCACGATGCCCCAATGCGCGAATTCCGGGGCCCAGATGCCACCGCCGTAATAAGAAGGCCGGCGCAGCGAGTTGCGAAAACCGCCGGCGGTCAGTGCCCATTGGTTGTTGAGCCAGCATTCGACGCCGAGGCCCGGATTGAACTCGTTGAAATGCGTGTTCGGGTCAGGGTCGATGTGATACGAACCGAGCATGGCGTCGACCCATACACCGCCGTCGCACCAGTTGCCCGCATGCGCCGCGGAGGCTGCGGCCAGGCTCGCGGCAAGCGCCACGGCGGTCCGCCGAATGTTCTTCCTGATCTGCCGAAAATGCATGTACGCTCCGCCACCGGTCGAGCGCCGGTGTCATCTATGTTCTGGTTATTCTTGCTTGCCGTCCGTCGCGCACTGTACCTCAACCAGCACAGACGATGTGGAGGACACGCTCGGGGCGCACGGGCACAGGACGTGCCCCGCGGCGCACATGCAACCATAACGGAGAACCGATGGCAAAGCGGTGAACACGTAACAGATGCTCACCTTCAATGTCGGAAAACGGTTTACAGGCCGAGATCGGACAAGCCTGGATGATCGTCGGGACGGCGGCCGAGCGGCCAATGATAAAGACGGTCGGCCTCGCGGATCGGCAGATCGTTGATGCTGGCATGACGGCGCGCCATCAGCCCGTGCTCATCGAACTCCCAATTCTCGTTGCCGTATGAACGGAACCAGTTGTTCGAGTCATCGTGCCATTCGTAGGCAAAGCGCACGGCGATGCGGTTATCCGTGAAGGCCCATAGTTCCTTGATCAGGCGATAGTCGAGTTCCTTAGCCCATTTGCGGCGCAGCAGTCCGACAATCTCAGTGCGCCCATGCGTGAATTCGGCACGGTTGCGCCAGACGCTATCCGGTGTGTATGCGAGTGACACGCGCTCGGGGTCACGGGTGTTCCAGCCGTCTTCTGCGGCGCGCACCTTCTGGATCGCGGTTTCGCGTGTGAACGGCGGGAGTGGCGGGCGGGTTTCGATTGGGTCGGCCATGGGGGTCCCTCAGTCAGGTTGCGGTGCGCCGGGATGGCGGTCGTTTGCTCTGGGTTTTGATCGGGGTTTTGCGCGACTCGCTTGATTCGCTGGTCGACTCGGCGTCGAGTAAAGCCTCGGCTGCGGTTCGCGCGTCGAGCGCGGCATCGGCCTCGCCGCTCACCAGCGCCACGCCGATGGCGCCATCGAGCAGGATCAGCCATTGGCGCGACAAGCGCGCGACGCGGCGGGCGTCCATTCCCGATTCAGCCGCGTATTCATCGCACTGGGTTCGCACGAACGCGAGCAGGCGTTCCTTGTGTTCACGCGCGACGATCCGGATTGGATCCTCCGCGGAGGCAATTTCGCCGGCAGCGTTCAGAAACGCGCAACCATGAAAATCCTCCGAGGCAAACCAGCCGCGCAGCACATCGAACATGCCGAGCAGGTGTTTGCGCGCAGTCTTGCCCTGCTGCAGCGTGCCCGCGATAAACCAGTTCATCCAGCGTTCGTCGCGCCGCTCCAGCGCGGCAGCCACCAGCGCATCTTTCGATTCGAAATGCGTGTAAAAGCTTTTGCGCGCGGTGCCGGACTGTTTGACGATCGCGTCGACGCCTGTGGCATGGATGCCGCCGGCGTAGATCAATGCTTCCGCAGCATCAAGCAGCCGCTCACGCGCGCTGCCGGACGCAGCCGATTCAGTTGGGTTTTGAGTAGCCATGTGCGAAGGGTAGAACGATCATTCTCCTTCGTCAAGTTTTTTGCGTACTTCTGCGGGTCGGCTACGCTTGCTGCTATCGTGGGGGCGATCAATCAACTGGAACGAATTTCATGAGTCGCTCTCCCGTTCGTGGAATGTTTGTACGTGTGCTCCTCAGCGCAACGCTGCTGACGGCGATGGCCTGTACGCCTGTGCAAGTGCTCACCCATACGGTCAGCCAGAACGAAGCGCGCGTGCCGGTCGGACACTATGATCTCGACCCGGACCATTGCAGCATTACCTTCGACATCGATCACTTCAAGTATTCGCGCTTTACCATGCGCTTCGACCGCAAGCAGGGGCAGCTCGACTGGAATGAAGGAGGACTGGACAGGAGTAGTGCGACGATCACGGTCGACGCCGCGAGCATCGATACGAATGTGCCGCTACTCGACAGGATGGTGAAAAGCGCGAGCATGCTCGACGTGTCGCGCTATCCGGAGGTACGCTTCGCCAGCACGCGCTTTGAGCGCACCGGTGAATCACGCGGCACGTTGAGTGGCGATCTGACAATCCATGGCGTCACGCAACCCGTGACGTTAGACGTGACTTTCAACGGCTTCGCGCCCGATCCGCTCACGAAAAAAGACACGCTCGGCTTTTCCGCGGACGGTCATTTCAGTCGCGCGAGGTTCGGTCTGGCAACGTGGTATCCGGCTGTCGGCGACGATATTCATGTGCGCGTTCAGGCCGAGTTCGTTAAAACGCCCGCAGACGGGTGAGCGCGGTGCGGGCGTTTCTTTTCAAGGTCTTTTGTTTCAGGCGCTGCGACTGGGCGCGTTGTCGTTCTAGCTCACGCAGCCGTCCAGTCGAGAATCACCTTGCCGCTCTCGCCTGAGAGCATCGTGGCAAACGCTTCCTGATAATCATCGACCTTGAAATGATGGGTGAGGATCGGCGACAGGTCCAAACCGCTTTGCAGCATCGCAACCATCTTGTACCAGGTCTCGAACATCTCGCGGCCATAGATGCCCTTGATTTCAAGGCCTTTGAAAATCACCTGGGTCCAGTCGATCGCGGTCTGCGCGGGCGGAATCCCGAGCAACGCAATCTTGCCGCCGTGATTCATCGCTTCGAGCATGCTGGTGAAAGCGCTCGGCACACCTGACATTTCCAGCCCGACGTCGAAACCTTCGGTCATGTGAAGATCCGTCATCACGTCGCGCAACGATTCACGCGAGACGTTCACCGCGCGCGTCGCACCCATCTTGCGCGCGAGTTCGAGTCGATAGTCGTTGACGTCCGTAATCACGACATTGCGTGCGCCGACGTGCTTCGCAATCGCCACGGCCATGATGCCGATCGGCCCGGCGCCGGTGATTAACACGTCTTCACCGACGAGGTTGAACGACAGCGCCGTATGCGTGGCGTTGCCAAACGGATCGAAGATCGCGGCGAGATCGTCGGAGATCTCAGGCGGAATCTTGAACGCGTTGAACGCGGGAATGACGAGATACTCGGCAAATGCGCCTTCACGATTCACGCCAACGCCCACCGTATTGCGGCACAGATGCCGGCGTCCCGCACGACAGTTGCGGCAGAAGCCGCAGGTGATATGCCCTTCGCCCGAGACGCGATCGCCAATTGCAAAGCCGCGTACTTCCTGGCCCATTTCGACAATTTCACCGACGTATTCGTGGCCGACATGCATCGGTACGGGAATCGTTTTTTGTGCCCAGTCGTCCCACTTCCAGATATGGATATCGGTACCGCAAATCGCAGTGCGCGTGATGCGGATCATCACGTCGTTGTGACCGACTTCGGGTTTCTTCACATCCGTCAGCGTGAGGCCCGGTGCGCGTTCGAGTTTTGCTAGTGCTTTCATGTGCGCCTCCGCTTCAGATGATGCCGAGTTGACGGCCGACACGCGCGAATGCGTCGACGGCACGGTCGATTTGTTCCGGCGTGTGCGCGGCGCTCATTTGCGTGCGGATTCGCGCACGGCCTTTGGGCACCACTGGGAACGAGAAGCCGATCACATACACGCCTTCCTTCAGCAACGCATCGGCCATGTTCGATGCGAGTTGCGCGTCGCCGAGCATGACCGGAATGATCGGGTGTTCGCCGGGCACGAGCGTGAAACCGAGCGCGCTCATCGCACGCCGGAAATGCGCACCGTTTTCACGCACGCGCGCGCGCAGTTGCGCACCTTCTTCGCTGGCGAGCAATTCGAGTACTTTCAGCGAGGCGGCAGCGATGCTCGGTGTCAGCGTGTTCGAGAACAGATAGGGACGCGAGCGTTGACGCAACAGATCGACCACTTCCTGTCGCGCGGCGACGTAGCCGCCCGATGCGCCACCCAGTGCTTTGCCGAGCGTACCGGTAATGATGTCGACGCGCGACAGCACACCGCAATGTTCCGGGGTGCCGCGCCCATGTTCGCCGACAAAACCGACCGCATGTGAATCGTCAACCATCACCAGCGCGCCGTAGCGGTCGGCGAGATCGCAAATGCCGGCGAGGTTGGCGATGATGCCGTCCATCGAGAACACGCCGTCGGTGGCGATCAGCTTGAAGCGCGCGCCTGCCGCGTCAGCTTCTTTCAGCCTGGCTTCGAGATCGGCGAGGTCATTGTTCTTGTAGCGAAAGCGTTTCGCCTTCGAAAGCCGCACACCGTCGATGATGCTCGCGTGGTTCAGTTCGTCACTGATGATGGCGTCGTTTTCGTCGAGCAGAGTCTCGAACAGACCACCGTTCGCATCGAAACAACTGGAATAGAGAATGCAGTCGTCGGCTTGCAGGAAGGCGGCCAGCGCTTTTTCGAGGTCTTTGTGCACGGTTTGCGTGCCGCAGATGAAACGCACCGACGCCATGCCGAAGCCGTCGTGATCCAGGCCTTGTTTGGCGGCCTCGATCAGCCGTTCGTCGTTGGCGAGACCGAGATAGTTGTTCGCGCAAAAATTCAGTACTTCCGTACCGTTCGCGAGACGCACGTCAGCCGACTGCGGGCTGGCGATCACGCGCTCGTTCTTGTAAAAGCCGTCAGCACGAATCTGCTCGAGAGTGCCGCGCAGATGGGCGAGGTAAAGGTCACGCATGAACCTGACTCCTGAAAGGGTGGTGCGCTCCGACATGTCCGGCATCTGCGGCATTTGCGACGTCGAGGCGGGCTGTTATAGTCGGCTGTCAGTTTTATCGGATATTTTCGTTTTTCCGAACTAAAATCCGGTATGTCGAACAACTCTAAACGATAGGTCAGTAAATGGCAAGTTCGGGAATCCGCCGTGCAGCAACCAGCGCGACACCCACTTCCGGCGCGAGCCCGGTCCCGGCGATCGCTGCGCCACCGCGCGTCGGCGAGCAGATTCAGCGTTTGCGCGCCGAGCGGCGGATGACGCTCGACGACCTGTCTCGCGCGGCCGGCGTGTCGAAATCGATGCTTTCGGAAATCGAACGCGACAAGGCCAATCCGACGATCGCGGTCGCCTGGCGCCTGACGAACGCGCTCGGCGTCAGTCTCGATTCGCTGTTCGCGCCGCAAAAAGCGCCGGAGGCGATCGCCGTCTCCGGTCCGCACGACATTCCGACTTTGAGCGGGCACGAGGCCAAGTATCAGTTGCGTGTCTGGGGTCCGATCGAATTGGCCGGCAAGTTCGAGTGGTATGAGCTGACGTTGCAAGCGGGCGGGGCGCTGGTGTCGAACGCGCATGAGCCCGGCACGCGCGAGCATCTGACCGTCCTGCAGGGATCGATCGAGATCGAGGCGGCGGGCACGACGAAACGGCTCAAGGCCGCGGACACCGCGCGCTACGTCGCCGACGAGCCGCACGCGATCCGCAATGCCGGAAAGGGCGAGGCGAAAGCGCTGCTGGTGGTGATTCACGGCTGAGGTGCGGGCGCACCGTTGCAGGTTGTTGGCGGATTCGGACTGAATTAGCCGTTCGGCCGAGGTTGCGCGAGACACTGTATATTTGTACAGTACGGGGTATCGACTGGAGCCGATCATGAACGACCTGACCACCGACCAAACCGAGCATGCTCTGGCCGCGCTGCGCTATCAAAGCGCGGCGCGCGATCTTGAACATATCGTGCGCAACATCGCTGCACGCTACATCGTCCAGCAGGTGCCGCTTACGTGGCGCCTGTTACAGGCCATCGAAGCCGAAGCGTTGGCTGATCTCGGTTTTGCCAGCCGGCACGACGCGATCATGCTCGGCCTGTTCCAGCGGCCATCCGCGTTGCCTTATCCGGAAACGGACGAGGCGGTGGACTTCGGCACGTCCACGGCATTGCCGGCGGTGTTCGCGTTTGCCGTCTCGGCCTATGAAGAGGCGGCACGGCGTGCTGCGCAACCTGCGTCCAAAAACGCTCCGCTCAAGCACGCGCGGGCTTGGGGCGACTGACCTAAACGCTGTACTTTCATCGGTTGCCACCTACAATATGCGCAACTAACAGAAAGATAGCGTATGTCACCTCCTCATCTGACCGACCCGGCCACACGCCCCGCACCGTCAACCGATCTCTTCGATCAGGAACGCGAAGACTGGCGCCGCGATCCGCAAATCGCGTTCGACGCATGGCTTGCCAAGCAGCATTTCAGGCGCTCTTCCGCTGAAGTCTATCAAGCGCAGTGGGGACTTTTCCTCGACTGGCTTGCCGTTCGCCAAAAGAGTCTGGTCACGGTCGATACGCAAACCATTGCTGAATTCGTGGGCAGCCTTGCGATCCGGAAACCGCAGCGCGTCAGGTATTTGCGGCTTATTGAGCGGGTACTGGACCATGTGCGCGAAGTCGAATCCGCGTCGACCAACCCCGCCCGTTTCATTGCTCAGGATGGCGAAGCAGCATGGCGAAATGCACGCGATAACGAGCCGACCGGTTTTCTCAACCATGCCGAACGCGCCGCGCTCATTGCGCATCTGTTTTCGCCCTTGCCGGCCTTGTCCGCGGCGCAGCGGTGGAGGGAGCGACGCGACCGTGCGTTGATTGCTGTGTTTCTCGGCGGTGGACTCAAGACAGGCGAGGCCGGGGCACTTACAGTTAGTTGCGTGAATGCCGGCTCGCCCTGGGTCACGATCGAGTCCGCCAATCCCATGCTGACGCGGCGTACCCGGCTCGCTCCCTTCGCGGCCGCTATCCTCGACGCATGGCTTGCTGAACGGCGCCTTTCCGAACTGGCCGGCAATCTGGTCTTTCCCGCGTCGCCTTCAGGACGCCCAATGCACAAGGCAACGATGCTCCGCGGAGTCGACGCGTTGGTCGACGCGGCTGGCATTGCCGCGTCGCGAGCCTCGCGCGCCAGTCCGCAAACCCTGCGCAACACCTTTGCGGCGGACCTGTTCGAGAGCGGGGTTGAGGCAGAACTGGTCGGGCAGTGGCTGGGATTTGTACAGGCAGTGTCCGCCAACCGTTTGTATCGAACGTGGCAAAAGTGGATGGATCAGCAGGATTCGGCGGTTATCGATGAACCGGATCCATCCGCTCCGCCATTGCCCACGCCTAGGCAGGACGGGCGTTTGACGAGGAAAGGGTGATGGGATGAGCCCTGAAAATACTCACCCTTGAGGTCCCGAATTTCCTCACCTTTGGTGATTTATCCGCTATTACGCCCTCGCCGAACGGTCATGCCGACGCGGCAATCGAACCGCTCGACAAAAACCGGCTAACCGCTTCCAGCCTTGATTCACCGAGGCCTGACGAGTGATCGCATTCCGGACACTGCAGTTCGAAGCGGTGATCCACTTGGGATAGTTCAGGCTCACCTTCCTCACATTTTGGGCAGCGCAGCGGCAGCGAGACATGGCCGTCCGCCGCGGTGCCGATCGCTGTCAGCTCGTCGGTGGTGAGCCTGCCTGCTTCGACCAGCGAACACAGCAGGCTCGCGATCGCAGGGTCGATGCCCTGCTGGCCGCGCAACGCGGCAACTTCTTTCGTCAAAGCATCCACTTCGTCCGATTGCTCGCGCAGTTGCGCGTCGAGCCGGTCGCCACGCGCCTTGGCTGCGGCGATCTGCTGAATAAACTCGAATTCCTTGCGGCTTGCGTCCCGTACCCCCGACTGATAGGTGGCGGCCATGTTGCGTAAGGAATCGAGCTCGACCAGCATGGGCTTCACACGGCGCTCGGCTTCGGCGACGGCATCCTTGATCTGTTGCGCATAGTGTTCGGTGCTTTGGCGCAATTCGACGTGCAATGCATCGATTCGGTCTCGGAGTGCCGCGTTGGTCGCCTGTTCGGTATCGAGGCGTTGACGCAGCGTTTCGTTTTCGCTATCGAGTCGGCGCACCGTTGCCTGCAAGCCTTCCTGGTGAGCGGTCCCGTGTGTGGTGGTGCTGGATAGCTCAGTTTCGAGTGCGCGAACGCGTTCCCATGCGGCTTCGGCTCTCAGTTCGCTGCGTTTGATGGCCTCTTGCGACACGTCGCAGCGAATTTCCGCTTCTCGCGCACGTTGGTCGGCAGCCGTGACTTCAGCCCGAATTTCGTCGCGCTCGCTGTCGAGCGTAGAGCGGGCATGCACAACGGCTTCTTCAAAGAGTGCGCCCAGCAACTCTCCAGCGCGATCTTCCAGTCCTTTAGGGATAGCGCCGGCACCCACTTTTACGCGCGACACCGTTCTGATGCGTTCCCAGAAGTGGTCGATGTCCTTCGGTATGTCGCTTGCGCTGCCTGTTTGGGTCAGGTCGCGAACGGTCGCCATGGACGGACGAATTCCCAAATCGAAAAAAAGTCGCTTGCAAGCATGGAGTGACAGTTCCTGTCGACGTGCCCCGCTAGTTCTCAACGATTCAAGCTCGTCACGGATGGCTTGTCGTTCCTGGTCCAGATTCATGTATACCTCGATGTCGCTCGAATTGGATGAATCATAACAATTTACGTACTGTTTGCTACGTATTTGTCGGAGGAGCCTGTTGTTTAGCGAGTTGGCGTGTTTTAGGGTTGCTGATAGGTCGCTAGATTGGAGCCAGCGGTTTTTTTCCGTGAAACAAAACGAAGACTAGCCAATAAGCCTTTGTAAATAAAGAGATTTCATCGGTTTCTTTCTGATCGCTCACTGTTTCACGAACGCTTGATGGGAGCCGAGGTGGTGGAAAGGTGCTGTCTGAAGGACACGCGGGGAAATGCTAGAGAGTAATAAAAGTAAACACCTTTGAACCCATGTTAAAAACGTTAACGCCATGGCAAACCCTTACCAGGCTGGGGTTCCAGCCCGGTAAGGTGAAGCTTTACGGGAGAGGTGGTGAGGTCTTGCGGGAGGGTTGAGTGATGAGGTTCGGGGGCCTCGGTGAGTGGGTCCGGGACAGAACGTGAGCTGGTTCAGGAGCGCCCCTAAAAGTGCGGTTTGGCTAAAGGTGAGATTTTGCGGGACCTGAGTGTCCGGGATCGCCCGGCAGCACTCAAAAGTCGGTTCTGACCGCTGCTGGCCTTAAGGTGAGCGCTTTCGGGACCTCCGTGGACCCCAACTTTTTGCCTTATTTTGGCCTCGTAAACCCCATTGGTGAGACAAGACAGGAGAAAACGCGAACCGAAGGTGAGACTTTCCGGGGTCTGGACGTCATTTTTGCCTCATTTCTGGGCATTCGGGCGCTTAAGGTGAGGGTTTGCGGGAGCTGCATGCGATTTCGATCGAAATTCTGTCTGCTGCGTCAGCGGGGTCCTCGGTCACCCTTGCGCAAAGGTGAGCGAATTCGGGAGACGTGGATCGAGGCGATCGCCGGCTCGCCAAATTGCCTGTTTTCGGCCTGAGGTGAGGTTTTTCGGGAGTCTTTTTGGGGGCTCGTGATCGCTAAGGTGAGGAAATACAGGACCAAAATCGCCGCGATGGGCCGGAAAAGCCCTACGGACGCTGTCAGAGCCGTTCCGATTTTGCGGCTGCTGAATTGTTAAGGTGAGGTTTTTCGGGGCCCTTTGGATCGCGACCGGAAACGTCGGATTTCACGGAAATGCTGCTAAAGGTGAGGATATACGGGAGCGCGTGGCCGTGGTTCGGATCGCTATGCTTCTATAAGCCAATGAAATTATTGAATAATTTTTGTGCGATGCGCAAAGGTGAGGTTTTTCGGGGGGCCTTTTCCATGACCTGCGCCAACCTCTTCCGGGGTCATTGGTGAGGCTTTTCGGGAGTATTTATCGGTGTTTTTTCAGGCCCCCAGGTCTGAAGGCCGCGTCGTTCCGAGCGCTCGGCAGACGTTAAGGTGAGCTTTTTCGGGGGGAGTTTGTCGCGAGTTGGAGCTCACGCTCGCGGTATGAGGTGTCTGTCCGCCAGGTTCGGCCGCTTTTGCTCAAATGGATACGCGGCGATTGCCCGTGCGTTTCTGCGCGGCGAAGACAACGCGGTCGCAATCGAGGGGTGTGCGTTCCGGCGATTTTCGTCGCGGCGCCCGTCGTGCAGGCCGTCTGGCACGCGTTGTGGCGGGCACGTCTCGCGTCTAACCGGGACAGCCGGGGCTGCGCCTGGGATAGTCCCGGACGTGGGGCCGTGCGCCTGCTGCTGCCCCAAGTTTCTCCCGCTCTCCTCCCCTCCCCTATTCGCTGAAATGGGCTGAAGCGTGTTCGCGCCACCGATGCGGTTCGCGTACGCTCGACCCGCAACATGCATACCACCAAAATTAACGAGATTTTTTTGAGGTGAGAAGATTCGGGATCGAATGACTTCCGTTCGCGCCAGGTCAGAAATCGGTCGGTATTTCGGGAGGCCGCGACCGATAAGGATGCCCTGAACCTGGCGCGAAACAGGTGAGGTGAGGGTTTTCGGGAGCTGCTCGAGGTGAGTTGCGCCTCGTAAACTCACTTCACCGGGAACGGTGAGACCCATGCTATAGACGCGTATCACCACAGCCGGTATGCTCTCGCCAAATCCCTCCTCGACCAGACGCATGGCCACTAAGCGCGCGAAGAAGACAGATGTAGTCAGCCCGAGCTCGGCCGAATTACGCAAGGCCGTCGAGGCGATCGCCATCCAGCCGAAGAGCGGCAAGATCACGCTCCTCACCCGCAAGCTGTTCAACGTTCTCCTCGCCGTCGCTCAGCAAGCTGATGAGTCCGGCGACACGTATCGGGCCTTGCTGTCCGACATCGTCGCCAATTCGGCATTCGATTCGAATGACACCGCGCTCGTCAAAGAGCACCTGCGGCGCATGGTGTCGGTGCAGGTCGAATGGAGTACCGGCACGTCCAGCCAGAAGCCCGGCCGCAAGTGGGGTATTTCCACGCTGATTGCCGATGCGGAAATTCTCGAAGACCCCACCACCCGCCGCGTCTGGGTGGAGTTCTCGTTCGCACCGAAGATCAAGAAGAAGCTGCTCGATCCAGTTCAGTACGCGCGGCTCAGTCTGCAGTTCCAGAGCCAGTTGCGCAGTAGCGCCGGTCTCGCACTTTACGAGATTTGCGTCCGCTACCTGACCAACCCGAGCCATCTGACGATGCGCGAAACATGGGAATGGTGGCGCCCTATTCTCTCCGGCACGCCCGACACCGAGGCGGGTGACGAGGCGAAGCGCGAGTACAAGTACTTCAAGCGCGATTACCTGCGCCCGGCTATCGCCGAAGTGAATGCGGTCACCAACATCTTTGTCGAATTGATCGAGCACCGGGAAGGACGCCGGGTCGCCGAGATCCAGTTCCGCGTGACCGAGCGCAAACAGCCCATGCTGGCGCTCGACGAACACCCGAATGTGTTCGACAGCACGTTGGTCGACCGGATGGTGAAGATCGGCATTCCGCTGAAAGAAGCGCAAACGCTGTATGCCGATAGCGAAGAAAACCGGATTCGCGCTGCACTGCAGATGACCGAACAACGCATGCGCAGCACGTCGTTGCCCGCTGTGCGTAGCGCCCCGGCGCTGTTCAAGGACGCGTTGAAGAAGGGCTATGCGCCGCCGGTCGAGGCGCTGCCGTCCGGTAGCGGTGGCAAGGCCGCGGCCGCGCCGGCGGACGACCTGAAAGCGCGTCTGCTTGGCGAGTACTCGGCGGTTCGCCGCAAGGAAGCTCGGGAGCTTTACGACGAGCAAGGTGAGTCCGAGCGGGAGATCGCGCGGAAGTCGTTCGAGGACGACGTGTTACCGGATCTCGGCACACATATGCGCGACGACTGGCGTCGTCGTGGACTGGACTCGAAGATCGTCGAAACGGCGTTCTTCGATTGGCTGGCTCGCAAAACCTGGGGCGAACCCACCGATGGCGACCTGCTCGCCTTCACGCTGAGCCAATCGCGCGCGGCGTAATTGCCAACAGCGCGTCAAGAGCGAGTCAACAGCGCATCAAGAAAAACGGCGGCCACTTTCGTGCGCCGCCGTTTCTTTTCCTGTTGACGCTTTCCTTCGTTACTTCAGCATCTTTTCAATCTGACGAAGAATGTCGTCACGCTTTTCACGTGTGAGACCCTTCAGGCGCAGTTCGATCCGATCGTCCCCATACGACTTCAGATCGCCGACTGCGACACCGCCGAGCTTGATCTCCAGACGCTGCGCATAGCGCTGGCGACCCGCCGGCTTGGTGCTTTCCTGTGCGCTTGCCCTGCCCTTCACGATGTCCGCGACCTGTCGCGTGCTCAGGTCGTCCGAGAGGATCTTGTTGATCAGGCGCAGCGTAGCGTCGGCGCCGCGGGCAGTGTGATAACGGCCCACCTGATAGGCCATGTTCGAGCCGAAGCGGTCAGGCCTTGCGACCATCTCATGCATCACCACCTCGGGCAGCTTCGCGATTGACAGGGCGACCGCGACGGTCGACTCGTCGAGTCCGAGATGTTCGGCGAGCTCTTTCTGGCTCTGGAAATGCCGATCGTCGAGAAAGCGTTTCCAGACAACGGCGTTGTCGAACACGGTCTGCGAATCGCGCTGGACGTTGAGGTCGTAGCCAAGCTTATAGCTTTGGATACCAATCGGCAGATCGATCACGATCGCCTTCACCGATTCCTTGTTCGCTTCCTTAAGCGCCCGCACACGCCGTCCGCCGTCGCTGACGAAGTAGCTGCCGGGATTGTCGTAATCGGGAATGACGTGAATCGCCTGCTGCTGGCCCTGCTTCGCGAGATTGACAGCAAGTTCGGCAATCGACGACTTCAGATAGAAGTGGCGCGGATTGAACGGGCTCGGCTTGATCGTTTTGAGCGCGAGCTCAATGACCTGGCCCGGCCGGTAAGCGTGCTCGATTCGCCACGCACGGTAGGCTGCCGACTCATTGGCGAGATCGGCGGCGTCGATTTCCGCGATGTCCTGCGACATAGCCGGCTGGATCGTGCGGCTCGGTGCATCGGCAGTCGTGGCGCCATTCTTGACCAAACCGTCGATCGCATTCAGACGGTCGAGGGCGGTTCGCTTTTCGCTGCTGGTCGTATCAGGACGTGCTTGAAAGCCTTTGGCGAATTGGGAGGGTTTCATTCAGGGTCCTTTCTTTATGCGCATAAACTCAGGGGAGCAGGGCTGCGATCTCGTTGGCGCACGCCCGTACTTCGATGGCGGCGAGCTTGGCGCCGCGATCGTTCATCTGAAGCACTGTCTGCCCTAACGCCATTGCCTGCTTATAGGCTTCGCGCGTCGGGATCTGGGTCTTGAGCAATGGGAAGCCGAGCTCTTCCAACGCGCGCTTCAGTTCGCGCGTCAGCATCCGTTTCTCTTCGGTCTTATTCAGCAGAAAGACTGCGCGCAGGTCCTCGTTCATGACCTGGGCTTGCTGCACGAGTTTCACCAGACCGACGCTCGACCAATAGTCGGCAGGCGACGAGGACGTTGGCATGATCGCGACGCTCGCTGCGAGCAACACGACGCCGGACACTTTCTCTGTGATGGAGGGGGGGCAGTCGACGACGATGATGTCGTAGTCCGCCACGAACTTCTTGATCTCGCGATGGATCTGGCTACCGGCTTCAGAGAGGTTGACCACCGGAAAGGGGATGCCGGTGTCGCCGTCTGATGATGCACTGGCCCAGTGGATCAGTGTGTTTTGACCATCTGCGTCTACGACGAGGACGCGTTTGCCTTTCTCATGGAACGCAGCGCCGAGGTGCATCGCGATTGTGCTCTTCCCGACCCCACCCTTCTGCTGAGTTACCGCGATGATTTCTGCTGCCAATCTTCACCTCCTCTTTTTAGACGCAGATGGATTTTACCTGGATGAATTCGCATTTCAATCGTTTTTGTGTAAACGAGATAAGAAATAACCGTTTGGGATAGGTTTATGCGCATAAAGGATTTGAGGTGGCTGAGCTAACGCAGCAACGGCTGTGAAACGCTGTCGGGGGCAACCCGTTTGGTGGCTTCTGGGAGGGATCGGACGCTATGGGGTATCGAAGGGTGAAGGACACACGAGCCATTTCGCTGTCGGGCGACGGCCTGGCGTATAGCTGGGGGCGTCAGGTATTTCGGATGCGCCGCTACTCCGCTTGGTCTCGTCGTTTTCACCCTGATCCTGCTGACGACGGCAAGGGCTTATGCCGCCCACTGTTGTGACCGCGGGCCATTTGAGTCGATGTCTTTATGCGCATAAACCCGTCGCGCATTACGCACGGATCGAACCGTCGCGGATGTTGATGCTTGGCCAGACGGATCGATGCATGATCCTG
>NZ_JAQQDU010000010.1:0-143067 GCF_046027825.1 Paraburkholderia sediminicola | reverse complement strand
CATATCTCAGCGATGAATGCATCAAAGACCTGGTTCGACCGCTCAGAGATGCCGGATGGGACGTAGAAATGGGCGAACCGGATGAGCAAGCGCTCCAGATGAAAGTAATAGCTAGAGGTGGCGGCACGGAAATACATGTCGGCCTGCTGTTCAGCTGCGCGACTGACACTGAGATTTATCGAGAACTAGCGAAGAGCTGCATTGCAATTCTCTACCTTGGCCCACCCGACGAGCAGAAGGCGTTTACTCAAGGCATCAGTGTCCACGTCGGTCCCGTTGCGGGATGGCAGCCGCCACGTGCTCCCCGTCTACCTTGAACGTGTTGCGTTGCCCACGTCGCGGGCTAGCTGAACTTGACCGAGGCGCGGATAAAGTCTTTCGTGCTGGGGTGCCCTATCGGCTACCTGCGCACGGAGCGGCCACATCGTGAGCGGTCGGGCAGCTCCGAAGCGGGTCATCCCGGCGCGTGTCAGAATGCCTGGGCCTGAAGCTGAGTGGCTTGAGCCGGGTTCACCGAGTCAACATACCCCAATATGGCTTGCTGTCGATGGGGATTCTCGGTTTCTCGCATCGCGTCGAGGAACGCGAGCCAGCGGTCGGGCAATACATTCAAAGAGTGCTGCGACAGCTCGATATTGAAAGCGCTGATTCTGTCGGCTGGCCCTTGCTCTTTCTTTTGATTTAAATCGAAGCCACTCTTTTCGGCTATACCCTTAACGTCGGCAAAAATATCCTCTGCCAGCGCCTGGTCAGTCAGAGAAATGATTATGTCGTCCACATAGACACTCACCTCAATGCCGTCAGTCGCAGCGAGCCGCTTCAAGTAATTGCCAAGCGCACTTTTACGGAGGCAGATGCTTGCGAGCAAAGTGGACTGGACAAATCCATACGGCAGTATGTACCGCTTTTCCGCATCTTCAGGCAATCTCACCGTCGACAGATTTGCGATATCTCGAGCTTCCGCGTAGCTGTACATCCCTTTCAGGACACGAGTTACCCGGCTGCGATTGATGCGTTGAAAGAAATTCTCGATGTCGACATGAATAAAACAGGTCTGCCCCAAGTGTGCCTTCAACGCTGCGACGTGGCCACCATCACGAAGATGGTAGTAGTACGCAGGCGCTTTCCACCGTTGGCGTAGGTCGTCTTTGATTTTTCGTCCAAGCTCCATCGTGTCGCCGTTAGGAACGAAAACCCATTTCCCAGGCCTCAGCTCAAACTTGGAATCCCAGCGAGGTTCCATAATTTTTATAATTAGCGGTCATGTTCTTGACGACCTCCTCTGCAAGCCGAACGAGTTCGGTCGCAAAGGGAATCAGAGCAAGAACTAGACGCTGTACGAAAGTAAGTTTTTTCATAGCAGCTTTCTCCATTCAATCCCGGCTTGTCTAGCGCTGTGCGCAATGACCACAAATCAAAACTGATATGCATATAGGAAATATTATCCGCAATGCTACATCGCGATATCACATAGTGACGCAATGGAGGATAGGCGCCACCAGAGTGCCTATCGCCGGGAAAATACACACTACCAAACTGCAATGAGCGACGCAAGTAAATATGACACAGGAAACCACAGTTCGGTAAAAATGCGCAATTTCCGGCGCGGGCGGCAGAATGCCAACACGGGAGTTAGGCCTGCCGTGCTGTAGGTGAGTCGCCGCTCGAGTCTTGTGGCGTCCTCTACTCGACGGCGACTTCCTGGAGCAGGCGCGTTGAAGGCGAAATCGCGGTGCCGGGCGCAAAAAAGGGGCGCTGGAAAATGCTCCAGCGCCCCTTGGACATTAATTCTGTTTACCGCTTGCCAAGTAAGGCTCAGCGGCCGGGAAGAGCCACGTAACCAAAACTAAATCGAGGCTTCGTAACCGAAATTAATGCACCTCAGCATACAACACCCGCCCCAGCCGCCCGCTCACTCCACCGTCACCGACTTCGCCAGATTTCACGTTTTCGCCGGCGTCAGATAAGAGCGCATCAATGGCCATCGCAGCCTGGAGTCTTTTGGAGGCGGTGAGCGCCGTGCGTCTATCTACAAGAAGCGCATTCGCTAGAGCAGCAAACCGGGTCACCCTGACTGCGATGCTCTGGCGACCAACGAAGCCGCTGTGCGTGAGCTGGGCGATGCTGTCGTAGGCTGAATCGCTTTCAGTACATTGGGCTGAAGCACAGACAAGAACCGCTGACCAGCGAAGGCAGCAGAAGTCGGGCCGAAAAGCCACTCCCTGATTGTTGCCCAAACCGAGAAAACGACGGCCGTCTCAAACGCTGTGGCCGTCGTTCCTCCGGCTGTGACGCCAGTTGGGTGCCGTCATGTGAGCTATCGGAGCGCATCCATCGATAAATGTCTCAATGGATGCTTCCCAAAATCTCAGGTTATGGCTCCTGCTACAAACCTTATCAAACGTCAATATTCCCCGCCCGCAACGCATTCGACTCAATGAAAGCCCGCCGCGGCTCCACATCATCCCCCATGAGCGTCGTGAAGATACCATCAGCCGCGATAGCATCCTCAATCTGCACACGAAGCAAGCGACGCACGGTCGGATCCATCGTCGTCTCCCAAAGCTGCCCAGGATTCATCTCGCCTAGGCCTTTGTATCGCTGCTTGGAAATATTGCGTTCAGCATCAGCCAGCAACCACTTCATAGCGCTCTTGAAGTCGGTAACAGCCATACTGCGTTCACCACGTTTAATGACAGCACCAGTCCCAATCAACCCCTTAAACGTATTAGCGGTATTGATCAGCTGTTGGTAGTCAGCAGTCAGCTGAAAATCCTGATCCAGCACCGAAATCTTCTGATTACCGTGATGAGTCCGCGCGACGCGCAGCGAGCGCAGCTCACGCACCGGGTCATACATCGTCGTGACCTTAACCTCAGGCTTCAACGCATCATCCCGCAGCTTAGCCTCAAGCGCCACAGCCGAAGCCTCAGCCGCTTCCTCACTAGACAGATCAATAACAACCCCATCCATCACAGCCTCAAGCGCCCCAGCGTCATACAACCGGCTCAGACGATTCACCACAGCTTGAGCCAGCAAATAAGCCCGAGCCAACTCACCCAACGCATCCCCAGTAATCGGCGTAGAACCTTCAGAAGCCAGCAGCTCCGACCCCTGCAACGCCAGCTTCAGGATGTGAGCATTAACCTCAGCCTCATCCTTCAAATACCGCTCATCCTTACCCGCCTTGATCTTGAACAGCGGCGGCTGCGCGATATAGATATACCCACGCTCGATCATGTCCGGCATCTGACGATAGAAGAACGTCAGCAGCAACGTGCGGATGTGCGCGCCGTCCACGTCAGCATCGGTCATGATGATGATGCGGTGATAACGCAGCTTGTCGAGGTTGTAGTCTTCCTTGCCGATCCCGCAACCCAGCGCCGTAATCAGCGTCACAATCTGCTCCGAAGAAAGCAGCTTGTCATAGCGCGCCTTCTCCACGTTCAGCACCTTGCCGCGCAGCGGCAAGATCGCCTGAAACTTCCGGTCACGCCCCTGCTTCGCCGAGCCGCCTGCCGAGTCGCCCTCGACGATATAAATTTCCGACTTCGCCGGGTCTTTCTCCTGGCAATCCGCCAGCTTCCCAGGCAAACCAACGCCATCCAGCACGCCCTTACGACGCGTCATTTCACGCGCCTTCCGAGCCGCATCCCGCGCCCGCGCAGCATCAACAATCTTGCCGCAAATGATCTTCGCGTCGTTCGGCGTTTCCAGCAGGAATTCTTCGAGCGCCTTCGCGACCACATCCTCCACCGGCGCGCGCACTTCCGACGACACCAGCTTGTCCTTGGTCTGCGCGCTGAACTTCGGCTCCGGCACCTTCACCGACAGCACGCACGAGAGCCCTTCGCGCATGTCGTCGCCGGCCGTCTCAACCTTCGCTTTCTTCGCGACTTCGTGATCGGTGATGTACTTGTTCAACACGCGCGTCATCGCCGCACGCAACCCGGTCAAGTGCGAGCCGCCGTCGCGCTGCGGAATGTTGTTCGTGAAGCACAGCACGTTTTCGTTGTAGCTGTCGTTCCACTGCATCGCGACTTCGACGGCAATGCCGTCCTTCTCGCCGCTGACGTGGAAAATGTTCGGGTGCAGGACGGCCTTGTTCTTGTTGATGTACTCAACAAAACCCTTCACACCACCCACAAACGCGAAATCTTCTTCCTTGCCGCTGCGCAGGTCGTGCAGGCGAATCCGCACGCCGTTATTCAGGAACGACAGTTCGCGAATCCGCTTGGCCAGAATGTCGTAGTGATATTCGACATTGCCGAAGATCGTCTCGTCGGCCATGAAGTGCACTTCGGTGCCGCGGTTTTCGGTGTCGCCAATCACCGGAATCGGCGACACAGCCACGCCGTCGATCTCTTCGATCACGCGGTTCTGCGGCACGCCACGGTGGAATTCCATGAAGTGCTTCTTGCCGTCACGGCGCACCACAAGGCGCAGCCACGACGAGAGCGCGTTCACGCACGACACACCCACGCCGTGCAGGCCGCCGGACACCTTGTAGCTGTTCTGGTCGAACTTGCCGCCGGCGTGCAGCTCGGTCATCACGATTTCAGCGGCACTGCGCTTCGGATCGTGCTTGTCGTCCATCTTGAGACCGGTCGGCACACCGCGGCCGTTGTCGGTGATCGAAATCGAGTTGTCCGCGTGGATGGTGACCTGGATGTCGTTACAGTACCCGGCCAACGCTTCGTCGATCGAGTTGTCGAGCACTTCGAACACGAGGTGATGCAGGCCGGTGCCGTCCGATGTATCGCCGATATACATCCCGGGACGCTTGCGCACAGCCTCCAGACCTTCAAGGATCTGAATGGACGAGGCGCCATAGCCGCTATTGTCGGGTTGCGAATTGTTCGTTTCAGTCATGGATTTTTTCCGGTTCTGCGTTACTGCAAGGTTGCTGCTCGGGACTTTTCAAAACACCATAAAAACGCCAAAGGGGCGCTGCGCCCCTTGGTGTGTTCTTGGTTTTTGGACGCGTTAGATGCGCATCGGCATCACGACGTATTTGAATTCGTCGTTCTCGGGAATCGTGATCAACGCGCTGGAGCTGGCGTCGCCAAGGCTCACTTGCAACATGTCGACCTTCAGGTTCGCGAGCACGTCGAGCAGATACGTGACGTTGAACCCGATATCGACGCTGTCGCCGTCGTACGCGATTTCCAGTTCTTCCTGCGCCTCTTCCTGATCGGCGTTGGTCGACATGATCTTCAACTGGCCCGGCTCGATAATGCAGCGCACGCCCTTGAATTTGTCCGACGTCAGAATCGCGGCACGTTGCAGCGAACGCTGCAGTTCTTCACGGCCGATCAAGAACTGATTCTTGTGCGACTTCGGAATCACGCGCTGGAAGTCGGGGAATTTGCCTTCCACCAGCTTCGACACCAGTTCGACCTGGCCGAAGGTGAACTTCACCTGCGTCGGCGCGATGTCGATCTTCAGCGTGTCGTCGATGTCTTCCAGGAGACGCTGCAGTTCAAGAATCGTCTTGCGCGGAATGATCACTTCCTGACGCGCAAACGAGCCTTCGATCTTCATCGACGAGAACGCCAGGCGGTGGCCGTCCGTTGCGACTGCCATCAGTTGGTCGCCGTCCACCACCAGCAGCATGCCGTTCAGGTAGTAGCGGATGTCCTGCTGGGCCATCGAGAAATGGACCATGCCGAGCAACTGACGGAACGTCTTCTGGGGAACCACCAGGTTCGCGCCGTAGTCTTTAGCTTGAGCGACGGTCGGGAACTCGTCGGCCGCCAGGGTTTGCAGCGCAAAGCGGCTCTTGCCGGATTGCACGGTCAAACGCTTGTCGTTCAGGGTCAGCGTAACTTGCCCGTCGGGCATCGCGCGCAGAATGTCGAGGAGCTTTCTTGCTGCCACCGTGGTTGCGACCGAATCGCCGCCCACGCCAAAATCGGCACGCGTGGTGATCTGCAACTCGAGGTCGGTCGACAGGAACGACACGTCAGGGCCGTTCTTGGTAATCAGCAAATTGGCGAGGATCGGCAACGTATGGCGGCGTTCGACGATGCCGCTCACGGTTTGCAGCGGCCTGAGGAGGTTATCGCGTTCGGTCTTGACCAGTTGCATAGAGTTCCTTCGTTGATATAACGGCCTGCGCGCCTGACTTGCCAGCCTTACAGCGCGCACCCGCGGCTCCCCGCCGGCGCCACGCAGCGCCTGTCACGGCGTGAATTCCGCCCGCGGCCGCCGGGCGGTTAAACCTGTATTGTGCCTGAAAACAGAACCGCTCCCCTAAAATGGGGGCGAGTTCCGAAATAAACAGGTCGATTTTTACGTCCGGGCTGCTTAACCCTTAAGCGTTTGCTCCAGCACGTGCAGTTCGTGGTTCAACTGCGCGTCCGTGCCACGCTCGGCGGCAATCTTGCGCACCGCGTGCAGCACGGTGGTGTGGTCGCGGCCGCCGAACAGCTCGCCGATTTCCGGCAGGCTTTTCTGCGTCAGCTCCTTCGCCAGATACATCGCGATCTGCCGCGGCCGCGCAATGTTCGCCGGTCGCTTCTTCGAATACATATCCGCGACCTTGATGCTGTAGAAGTCAGCCGTGGTCTTCTGGATGTTTTCCACCGAAATCTGCCGGTTCTGCACCGTCAGCAGGTCTTTCAGCGCTTCTTTTGTCACTTCAATCGTGATTTCGCGGCCGTGGAACTTCGAATAGGCGAGGATCTTGCGCAGCGCGCCTTCCAGTTCACGGACGTTCGAGCGCAAGTGCTTGGCGACGAAGAACGCGACGTCTTCATTCAGGCTCACGAACTCGGATTGCGCCTTGCGCATCAGAATCGCGACGCGCATTTCCAGCTCGGGCGGCTCGATCGCCACCGTCAGGCCGGAGTCGAAGCGCGAGATCAGGCGGTCGTCGATGCCGGAGATTTCCTTCGGATACGTGTCGCTGGTGATGATCACCTGCGCCTTGTTCGCGACCAGCGCCTCGAACGCGTAGAAGAATTCCTCTTGTGTCCGCGACTTGCCGGAGAAGAACTGAATATCGTCGATCAGCAGCAGGTCGAGCGAGTGGTAGTAACGCTTGAAGTCGTCGAACGCCTTGCGCTGGTAGGCCTTCACCACGTCGGACACGTACTGTTCCGCGTGGATGTAGCGAATCCGTGCGCCAGCCTTGTCCATCAGAAGCTGGTTGCCGATTGCGTGAATCAGGTGGGTCTTGCCCAAGCCCACGCCGCCATACAGAAACAGCGGGTTGTACGAGATGCCGGGGTTGTCCGCGACCTGAATCGCCGCGGCGCGCGCCAACTGGTTGGCCTTACCGGTCACGAAGTTGTCGAAGGTCAGCACGGGGTTGAGCTTCGAACGCTCGTACATCGAGTCGTTCTCACCGTTGCCGTTCGAGCTCGCGCTTTGACCCGGACGCCATGTGCGGCGTGCGGCCGCGGCTTCATTCGCGTCGAGGCTGGGGAGATCGAGGTCGGCGGCATCGTCGGCGGCCGCCGCGCGTGCGTTCGCATTGTGGTCAGCCGCAGCGCGTGCATTCGCGTTGAGGGTCGCCATTGCGCTGTTCGCGCCATTGGCGCGCGCGGCTTGCGACGCTTGTACGGCACCGACGGCTGCGTCCACGGCGGCCCCACCGCCGTTTGAACCAGCCGAATGGCCGCCCATCGAGCCAGCCGCGGAAGACGGGCGCGACGGAGCCGGCGACGAGGTCGCCGCCGGCGCGCGCATGCCGGCTTTGGGGTCCAACACAAATTGCACATCGACCGGCGTCTGCCAGAAATCGCGGGCCATATCGGAGATGCGGCCGGAGAACTGGCTCTTGACCCAGTCGAGCTTGAAGCGGTTCGGCGCAGCGATGCTAAGCGTGTTCGCAGCGGCGTCGAAGGCGACCGGGGCCAACGGTTTGATCCACGTCACGTACTGCTGGGGCGTAAGCTCACGCTCCAGCAATGCGGAACAGTGTTGCCAAAAATCGTTCATCGAGTTGCTGTCGTTATGGTGTGCACGGCGGTTCGCCGCTGCCCCTGTCGCGCATACGCAACAAGGCCCTGAGCAGCCAGGCCGAACCAGGCGCGATGGCTCCAGGCGCTTGTGCCACAAGGGTTTGCGGGGCAAGCGAGCCGGAGCGGCGTGCAGAATTTTTGGGAAGTAAGGCGAGATTCTAACGCCAAAACGTCGGCGAAAGGGAGTTATCCACAGGGACGGATCATCTGGCGAAGTCTTCCTGGGGTCAGGCCAAACCTGGCTAAACTATTGACGGCCAAAAGAAAACCGGTTTAAATAGCGGGTTCCGCGAAAACCAATTCTGTAAACCTCCGGCCATTGCCGCTTCAGCGATGATCGTGCGGTTAATTTTCGATCAGTCGATCAAGTGAGAGCAACATGAAACGTACTTACCAACCTTCCGTTACCCGTCGCAAGCGCACCCACGGCTTCCGCGTTCGCATGAAGACCGCAGGTGGCCGCAAGGTCATCAACGCACGTCGCGCGAAGGGCCGCAAGCGCCTCGCCATCTAAGGCAGGCGAGCGGATTGCGCGCTCTGTCAGTGACAAGCGACACCCGCGGTGAAGCGGGAGCGGCAGGGGCGCCGCAACTGGGCTCGGTTCCGTTGCGAGCGCAAGCCGCCTTCCCCAAAGCCGCAAGGCTACTGAAAACGGATGAATTTTCATCCGTTTTTCGTTTGCGCCCGTGGCGCCGCACCGCGCACTTCGTGGTGTACGGCCGGCCCACCGGCAATGACGCTCGCTTAGGTCTCGTGATCGGCAAGAAGTATGCGCCGCGCGCGGCCACGCGTAATCTGGTACGTCGACTCGCGCGTGAAGCCTTCCGGCTGCGTCGCGCGGAATTCGGCGGTTGGGATGTGCTGCTGCGTTTGCACACGCGCTTCGACAAGAAAGCTTTGCCGAGCGCTTCGTCGTCGCCGTTGAGGGCGCTGTGCCGCAGCGAGATAGAGGCGCTGCTCGACAAGGCAGCGCGCGAAATTGTCCGTCGCGAGGCGCCGCCCGCGGAAGCGCCCAAGACGGAATGACGCTCAAGTGAGCGCCCGCTTCGTCGCGGCCCGGTTCGCCGGGCCGGCCTCGGCAGCTCGGCTGCGCGGGCCTCACCCGGTACTCCACGTTGCGCGGCGTCGCTAGGCCGCACCAGCCATGCAAACGGTACTCATCGCTTTACTGCGTTTTTACAAGGTTGCCGTGAGCCCTATGCTCGGCAACCGGTGCCGTTTTTACCCTTCCTGTTCTGATTACGCGCGCGAAGCAATCCAGTATCATGGCGCCGCGCGCGGGACTTATCTCGCCGCCAGGCGTATTTGCCGCTGCCACCCGTTTTCCGCGGGCGGCATCGATCTCGTCCCGCCTCCCACTTCTGAAAAGCGCTGACGCGCCGTTCCATCGACACTGAGACAACGCATGGATATCAAACGCACCGTCCTATGGGTCATCTTTTTCATGTCAGCGGTCATGCTGTTCGACAACTGGCAACGCGACCACGGACGCCCGTCGATGTTCTTCCCGAGCGCCAACCCGACCAAGACCGTCGGTAGCGCCGAACCGGGAAGCTCGACGCCGGGAACCCAGTCCGCCGATCTGCCGGCCACCAACGGAGCAGCACCGGGCAATGCGCCGGCTGCTGCGGCCCAAGGCCAACTGATCAGCTTCAGCACCGACGTCTATAACGGCGAGATCGACACCCGCGGCGGCACGCTGTCGAAGCTGTCGCTCGTCAAGCAAGGCGACGGCAAGACGCCCGATCTGGTTATCACGCTGTTCGACCGCACCGCGAACCATACGTATCTGGCGCGTACCGGTCTGCTCGGTGGCGATTTCCCGAACCATACCGACATCTACACGCCGCTGCCGAACCAGCCGCACGATCTGACGGGCGACGCCAAGTCGTTCCAGCTCAGCTTCGAGTCGCCGGTCAAGGGTGGCGTGAAGGTCATCAAGACCTACACGTTCACGCGCGGCAGCTATGTGATCGGTGTCGACACGAAGATCGAGAACGTCGGTACCGTGCCGGTCACGCCGTCGGTCTATATGGAACTGGTGCGCGACGATACGCCGGTGGAAACGCCGCGCTTCTCGCACACGTTCATCGGACCGGCTGTCTACACCGAGCAGCACCACTTCCAGAAGATGACGTTCGGCGACATCGACAAGAACAAGGAAGACTTCGTGACGTCGGCAGACAACGGCTGGATCGCGATGGTGCAGCATTACTTCGCGTCGGCGTGGATTCCGCAGCAAGGTGCGAAGCGCGACATCTACGTCGAGAAGATCGATCCGGCGCTGTATCGCGTCGGCGTGAAGCAACCGGTGGCGACGATCGCGCCGGGCCAATCGGCTGATGTGTCCGCGCGCCTGTTCGCCGGTCCGGAAGAAGAGCGCATGCTCGAAGGCATCGCGCCGGGTCTGGAACTGGTGAAGGACTATGGCTGGGTCACGATCATCGCGAAGCCGCTGTTCTGGGTGCTCGAGAAGATCCACAGCTATGTCGGCAACTGGGGCTGGTCAATCGTGCTGGTCACGCTGCTGATCAAGGCCGTGTTCTTCCCACTGTCGGCAGCAAGCTACAAGTCGATGGCGCGCATGAAGGCGATCACGCCGCGTATGCAAGCCCTGCGCGAGCGCTTCAAGGGCGATCCGCAGAAGATGAACGCCGCGCTGATGGAGCTGTACAAGACCGAGAAGGTCAATCCGTTCGGCGGCTGTCTGCCGGTCGTGATTCAGATTCCGGTGTTCATCTCGCTGTACTGGGTGCTGCTGTCGTCGGTGGAAATGCGCGGCGCGCCGTGGGTTATGTGGATTCACGATCTGTCGCAGCCAGACCCGTTCTACATCCTGCCGGTGCTGATGGCCGTCTCGATGTTCCTGCAAACGCGTCTGAACCCGACGCCGCCGGACCCGGTTCAAGCCAAGATGATGATGTTCATGCCGATCGCGTTCTCGGTCATGTTCTTCTTCTTCCCGGCCGGTCTGGTGCTGTACTACGTCGTGAACAACGTGCTGTCGATCGCCCAGCAGTACTACATCACGCGGATGATGGGTAAGCCGAAGACGAAAGCGGCCTGATTGATGTGTTGCCTAAGGCGGGCGGTGGTAGCGCCCGCTGGCTGACAGGTAGAAGCAGGTCGTAAAAAAAGCCGCCCGGTTTGCGCCGGGCGACTTTTTTTTATGACTCGGCCGGTGGGCCTTTGTCTTTCGATGCGTCTTCAGGCGCGGCGCCGGTTTCCTGTTGCGTGCCGCCGTCAAATTCAGTGATCAGTTCTTCCACCAGATTGCGCTGCTTCGGCGATAAACCCGCGAACCGGTTCGCCATCTGCGTCACCAGTTCGATCGTTTCCGGCGTCATGGGATATTTCTCGCCACGTGCAAGCGGTTTAGTCTTGCCGGATGGCGCAGGCCCGTAATGCAGCCAGTGAACGTCTTTTTGCAGCCATACGGCTAAAACCTGCAACTTATCGCGCTTGGGAATCGTCGTACCCGCGAGCCATTTGTGCGCGGTTTGCGGTGAGACCGCAGGGCCATCGCTATAGCGCAAATTGAATTCCCGGGCTAAATCGGTCCCGCCCTTAATGTCTTTGGGGAGTGAGTCTTTCAGCCGCTTGGCGAAAGCTGCTTTTTCTTTGGAGGTCGGCATGGGCCCGATTGTGCAATTCGGCGCATACTCAGTGGACAACCAATCGCGCTATTTTATAGCTCAATTAGGCTATTTTTAGCTTGAAATCGCCATATATTGCGGCGTTTCACGATTTTACTAAATTCCGTTTTTTCCTTGTGTGGCGTGCGTTTTAGGCCGTCTGGTGAGACAGTAAGTCACAAATTTGCCTTAAGCTATCTTAGCTTGTTTGAGATAAATCCTTATTTGTCTTATGAAACAACTCCTGTTCTAGGAATCCTGGCCTGACCGAAGGCCCTTCCGGTGCCCGCGTTACAATGCCCGGCGCCCGCTCCTGCGTATTCAATCCCTTCTGATAGCCTCGTCCCCATGCTCGCCACCGATTCCGATCCGATCGTCGCCATTGCCACCGCACCCGGCCGAGGCGGAATCGGGGTCGTGCGGATTTCGTTCGGTCGCGCCGGGGAAACCGCCGCGCAGCCGCTGATGCAAGCACTCACTGGCCAGGCGCTCGCGCCACGGCATGCGAGCTATGTGCCCTTCCTCGATGACGCCGGCAGCGCACTCGATCGCGGCATCGCGCTGTACTTTCCCGCCCCGCACTCCTACACCGGCGAGCATGTGCTCGAGTTGCAAGGCCACGGCGGTCCGGTCGTGCTGCAACTGGTCTTGCAGCGGTGCATCGACGCCGGCCGTGCGTTCGGTCTACGTCTGGCCGAGCCGGGTGAATTCACGCGCCGCGCGTTTCTCAACGACAAGCTGGATCTGGCGCAAGCGGAAGCCGTCGCCGATCTGATCGAGGCCAGCACCGAGGCCGCCGCACGCTCGGCGGGCCGCTCGCTCGACGGCGCGTTTTCGCGCGACATCCACGCGTTGGTCGAAGAGGTCATCACGCTGCGGATGCTGGTCGAAGCGACGCTCGATTTCCCGGAAGAAGAAATCGACTTTCTCGAAGCCGCTGACGCCCGCGGCAAGCTCACGCGGATTCGCGAGCGCCTCGCGCACGTGCTGAGCGAAGCGCGCCAGGGGGCATTGCTGCGCGAGGGTTTATCGGTGGTGCTGGCGGGGCAACCGAACGTTGGCAAGTCGTCGCTATTGAACGCGCTGGCCGGCGCGGAGCTGGCTATCGTCACGCCAATCGCCGGCACGACGCGTGACAAGGTCGCGCAGACCATCCAGATCGAAGGCATTCCGCTGCACGTGATCGATACGGCCGGACTGCGCGATACGGAAGACGAGGTGGAAAAGATTGGCATTGCGCGCACGTGGAGCGAGATCGAACGCGCGGATGTGGTGCTGCATCTGCTCGATGCACGGACCGGTATGAATGCCGAAGATGAAACGATCGCTGGCCGTTTCCCAAGCGGGGTGCCGGTGGTGCGCGTGTTGAACAAGACGGATCTGACCGGGCTTGCGCCGGCCGCGACACCGCTGGACGCGGATCTCGAGCTCAGCGAAGTACGGCTGTCGGCGAAACAAGGCGATGGCGTCGCGTTGTTGCGTGAAGAATTGCTGCGTATCGCCGGCTGGCAGGCCGGCGCGGAGAGTGTCTACCTCGCCCGCGAGCGTCATCTGATTGCGCTGCGCGCAGCCCAGGAGCATCTGGCGACGGCCGCGGCGCACGCCGATCAGAACTCCCAGGCGCTGGATCTGTTCGCTGAGGAATTGCGGCTCGCGCAGGACCAACTGAACTCGATCACAGGGGAATTCAGTTCGGACGACCTGCTCGGCGTGATTTTCAGTAGGTTTTGCATCGGCAAATAACCTGCTGCCAAGCGACGACCTATCATCGCGAGCATCTCGCCAGAGGTCGTCGTCCCCCGAGAAAGCGAAAGTTGCCTCTGAGCGGCCAGGCGGCCCGCCCAAGACCATTTCGGCGGAGCCACCAAAATGGTACCCCTTGGATCGGGAGCAACGTTCGGGATCACCGACTCCCCCCGCCCCACGTCTGCACTGCCGTTCATTGAACGGCCTCTGTTGACCCAAATCCACTTATTTTGTTGGTACACAAAAGCCAGCTAGTCTAAAATTGCCGGCATCCCCGCATCAAACAATCCGCCATGCCGAAACTAGCCGCCCCCCTTACCGAAACGCAGATCCGCGCGCTCGAGCCGCGCGCCACGCGATATTGCGTCGCGGACGGCAACGGCCTCGTCATCGAAATCATGACGACGGGCACCAAGGTCTGGCGCTTCCGCTATTCACTGAACGGCAAGCGTCAGCCGCTCGCCACGATCGGCGACTACCGGATGATTTCGTTGCGGGTCGCGCGCGCCAAGGCGCAGAAGTACGCGGAGATGGTCGCAAGCGGCGTCTCGCCCGTGGCGACGGCGCGCCGCGACCGCGGTGCGGAAAGCAAGGCCGAGGTGCTGCGCGAGGGTGCGGAGCTCTATCTCGCGACGGAGATGGCCGGCAAGTCGGCGGAGTATCAGCGCACCACGCGGCGCGCGCTCGAAAAAGATGTTCTCCCCGCCATTGGCGCCAAGCCGATCAAAGCCGTGACGGACGACGACATCCGCGCGATATGCGACCAGATCAAAAGCCGTGGCTCGCCCAAGATGGCGCTGCACACGCGCAACGCGGTCAAGCGGCTCTATGAGTACCTGATCGCCCGGCAACTCGCCACGGCCAATCCGGCAGAACTCATCCCGGCACGCTTCATCGCAACGCCAGACAGCCGCACCCGCGTGCTCGCGCCAGACGAAATAGGCGCGATGCTCCGGGCGATCTACGCATCGAACATTCGGCGCCCGCTGAAATTGGCGTTGCATCTGCTCGTGCTGACGATGGTGCGGAAATCGGACATCGTCGAGGCGGCCTGGTCAGAATTCAAGCTCAACGCAGCGCGATGGACCATCCCCGCCGAGCGAATGAACAAGGGTCGCGAGCATGTGGTGTATCTCTCGCATCAGGCGGTCACCCTGCTGCGCGAGCTTCAGGATACGAAGACCAGTCGGAATTTCGTCTTCCCGAGTGTCAGGGGTGACGATCGGCCGATCGCCAAAAGTACGCTCAATCAGGCCGTCAAATCGCTCGGACTCGACGTCGAGCATTTCGTCCTACATGACTTTCGACGCACCGCCGCGACCCACTTGCGCGAGATGGGGCAGCCCGCGGACGCGATTGAAAATGCGCTGGCGCATAGCGTCAAGGATGCTCCGGGCGGAGAGGATCACGCCGAGCATGCCGAGGAACGGCGTCGAACTTTGCAACTGTGGGCGGATTTTGTCGACGCCCAGATTGAGAGCGGCCGACAGGGCGTGATCGGTTAAGCGCGGCAGGTGCGGCAAGTTACGGACCGATTGCCGCCACTACTCATCTCACCGTCACACCGTCACACCGTCACACCGTCACACCGTCACACCGTCACACCGTCACACCGTCACACCGTCAGCGCATTTTATGGTACACAGAGAAAGAAACGCCGACAGCAAGTACCAGCGAATAAAAAGAAAACTATCTTCTTCGCTAGGTTCTCAGTCGCGATCTTCTACACCGCTCCCGGCGCATTCACGTCAATCCCACCGCGCTACCAGCCAACCCATCACAGCGTCTTTTTTTCCGCCTATCATCGCCTAAACTACTAGGACGGATGCAAGCCGGGACGGAGGCTCCCCATGTCTGAATCGTTAATGGCTTATTTGCTGGGACCGATGGTGATGCTGGTGGTCGGCGTAGCGATCTGGGCTGCGTCGCACTATCGCGACAAGACCAAGCCGGAGCGCCTTGAGCGCTGGCTCGACACGCATTATGCGGAGTGGCTGCATCACAAGCATTGAGCGGAGACACCCAACAAGACAAGGCCGTCGCAACCTGCGACGGCCTTTTTCGCTGCTGCGCGCGAGCATCGACACTACGCGCTTGCGCATCTCACTTACCAGCCTGGCTGAGGCTGCTGCGGATATGCAGCTTGAGGCTGCTGCGAATACTCGGGTTGAGCCTCCTGCTGATACCCATATTGTCCCTGCGGCGGCGCACCGCACGCGACGTACGCACGCTGGTACTGGTCATAGCAGTATCCCGGCGGCGGCCCCGCATACACGGGCGCCGGCTGATACACCGGCTGCGCGTAGACCGGCTGCTGGTAAGCAACCACAGGCGCCGGATTCAACGCGGACGTCACCACCGCGCCCAGCACCGCACCGCCGATCAGCGCACCGACCACATCCCCGCCATCGCCATGAGCCGACGCTTGCCCCGCCACACTCAGGCTCCCGACCATCAACAACGCCATCGCAATCTTTTTCATGTTTCGCTCCCGCCGGTTAGGCATGGAACGGATTGTGTAGGGCGCGCGCGGAAATAGATGCTGCAGTTGGTAACCAGGCATTACGGGTGTAACGTCGCGCGAGCGTCCTTGCCCACCATTTTTCCCAAGCGGGAAAAATGGTGGGCGCAATGTCTGGCGCCCAGCGCGGCACCCAGCCAACACCGCAAAATGCATCCTGGCCGACCGTCATCCATTCCCACGATCAATGTAAAATTCGCCGCATGACCCGTCGGACAAATCCGACGACCCGCAAAGCTTTCCGATTCTTCGACCCCGAGACCCACCAGTCGACCGCCGGGCGTCGAGCCCAAGCCAAAAAGTTAAGGGGCGTGCGCGTGAAACAATGGACCATCCGGCAACGGATTCTGTGCAGCTTCGGGATCGTGCTGATCGTGATGCTGGCAATGGCAATCGTCACTTTCGAGCAACTCGGCGGCATCGACCGCGACGCGAAGAGCCAGCAGCAGGACTCGATGCCCGGCCTCTACTACGCAACCGCGATGCGCGCGGCCTGGTTCGAGAACTACACCGTCACCCAGCGTCTCATCTATGTCGACGCGGACGCCGATTCCGTCAAACGCGACACCGCGCGCCTCGTCGAGACGCAGCAAACGCTGCAGAAGCTGCTCAACGATTACGGCGGCACGATCTTCCGTCAGGACGACCGTGACCTCTTCAACGACTTCCGGCAGCAGCACACGCAATACCTGCCGATCCAGGCGTCGCTGATGACCACCCTGGCGACCTCGAAAGAGGACGCCGCGCGTATCTTCAACGCGCAGCTCACGCCGGTCTGGGAAACCGGCCGGATTGCCGTGCGCAAGCTGGTGGACGACAACAAGACCTACGCCGACCAGTCCACCGAAAGCATCCGCAGTTCGGTCGAAACGACCCGTATCGTGCTGCTCGTGATGCTGCTGCTCGCCGCCGTCGCCGCCGTGCTGGCCGGTTACTGGCTGCTGCGCGCGGTCACTACGCCGATGGCGAAGGTGCTGCAAGTCGTCGACATCATGCGCACGGGTGACCTCACGCAGCGTCTGCAACTGAACCGCGCGGATGAAATCGGCGCGCTCGAAGCAGGCTTTAACCGCATGACCGACGAGCTCACCGCATTGGTCGGGCAGGCGCAGAAGTCGGCGGTCCAGGTCACCACGTCGGTGACGGAAATTGCGGCGACGTCGCGTGAACAGCAAGCCACCGCGAACGAAACCGCGGCGACCACGACTGAGATCGGCGCTACGTCGCGCGAAATCTTCGCGACCTCGCGCGATCTGCTGCGCACGATGAACGAAGTCTCCGAAGTGGCCGGCCAGTCGGCGGCGCTCGCCGGCACCGGCCATGCCGGCCTCGCGCGCATGGAAGAGACCATGCGCCTCGTGATGGAAGCGGCCGGCTCGGTCAACGCCAAGCTCGCGATCCTTAACGAGAAGGCCAGTAACATCAACCAGGTCGTCGCCACCATCACCAAGGTCGCGGATCAGACCAACCTGCTCTCGCTGAACGCGGCGATCGAAGCAGAAAAGGCGGGCGAATACGGCCGCGGTTTCGCGGTCGTGGCGACCGAGATTCGTCGTCTCGCCGATCAGACCGCCGTCGCGACCTACGACATCGAACAGATGGTCAAGGAGATCCAGTCCGCGGTGGCTGCGGGCGTGATGGGCATGGATAAGTTCTCCGAAGAAGTGCGGCGCGGCATGCTCGACGTACAGAACGTGGGCGGCCATCTCACGCAGATCATCCAGCAGGTGCAGGCGCTCGCGCCGCGCTTCTCGATGGTCAACGAAGGCATGCAGACGCAAGCCACCGGCGCCGAGCAGATCACCCAGGCGCTGACGCAACTCTCGGAGGCCGCGCAGCAGACGGCGGAATCGCTGCGCCAGTCGACCCAGGCCATCGACGATCTGACGCACGTCGCCAATAGTCTGCGCACCGGCGTATCGCGCTTCAAGGTGATCGCCTGACGCGCCGCGGCGGGCTCATGCAGACACGCACGCTGACGCAAACCGCCCGCCACTCCACCCCAGCCCACGTCCACGCCGATGCTCTTCATCCTCTTCACGCTCGATAGCGAACGCTACGTGATCGACGCGACGCAGGTGGAGCGCATGATGCCGCTCACGCCGCAGTCGCCGCCGAAGACGATCCCCGGCGCGCCGTCGTGGGTCGCAGGCGTGCTCGATCACGAAGGCGCACCGCTGCCGGTGATCGATCTGCCGGCGCTCGCGCTCGGCCGCCCCGCTGCGCAGTTGATGTCGACGCGCGTCGTGCTGGTGCGCTATCCGCATGCGGGCACCGTGCGCCTGCTCGCGCTTCTGCTCGAAGGCGCGACGCGCACCATCCGCCTGAACGCCGACGCGTTTCATGATGCCGGCATCGACATGCCGCACGCGCGCTATCTGGGCCCGGTCGCGAGCGAAGCAGGCGGTCTGGTGCAATGGATTCGCGTCGAGCATCTGCTGCCCGACGATGTCAAAGCCCTGTTGTTTCCCGAGGCGCACGCATGAACGCGCATCACGACAACGCGCCGCTCTATCGACGCTTCGTCGATCTGCTGCATCGAACCATTGGGCTCGATGCAGCATCGCTCGGTCATAGCGCGATCGAGAGAGCGGTCGATCAGCGCGCGGCGGCCTGGTGCGAGGACGGTCACGCCGGCGCCACGCTCGCCGACTACTGGGAGGCCGCGCACGGGTCGCCCTCGATGGTGCAGGCGCTAGTTGAAACGGTGGTGGTGCCGGAGACCTGGTTCTACCGCGACGCGGACGCGTTCAGAGCGCTCGCTCGTCTCGCGCACGAACGCCTCGACGAGCGCGGCACCGCGCTGCCGCTACGGATTCTCAGCCTGCCCTGCTCGACCGGCGAAGAACCGTACACGATCGCGATGACGCTGCTCGACGCCGGCATCGACGCCGCGCATATGCGCATCGACGCGATGGATATTAGCGAGCGCTCGCTGGCCGTCGCGCAGCGCGCCGTGTACAGCCGCAATTCGTTTCGCGGCAACGCATTCCCGTTTCGCGACGTCCACTTCACGCGCACCGAAGACGGTTGGCGTCTCGCGCCGCGCATCACCGAGACGGTCCGGTTCTCGCGCGCCAACCTGATGCAACTCGATGCCACGGCACTGGGCGTCTACGACTTCGTGTTCTGCCGCAACGTGCTGATTTACTTCGACCGTGACGCACAACAAAGGGCCCTGCATGCGCTCAGCGACGTGCTGGCTGAAAACGGCACGCTGTTCGTCGGTCCCGCGGAAACGGGGCTGTTGATGCGTCATGGCATGCAGTCGGCGAAGATTCCTTTGGCGTTCGCATTTCACCGCGCCGCGCCCGCTGACGCGCAGCTCAACGTCTGGCACACCGCGCCGCTCGCCACCGCTGCGGCACTCGCAATGACACATTCGCCGGTGCCCGCGCTCGCGCCGCTGCAGGTGTTCTCAGCAGAGCCTTTCGCGTGGCCCGATGCGGTTGCGCGCGCACCGTTCGGCGATCGTTCGCCGCAGACGCCGAACCCGTCCAAAGCCGCGTCGCAGCCACACGAGTTCATGGAGCCGAAGCTCACCTCGCCGACCAATGCCGCACGCGACACGCTGCAAGCCGCGCATGCGTTGGCCGACGCGGGTCGTCTGACGGAAGCCGCGAACGCGATCAACGTTTATCTGGAACAGCACGCGCCGCACGCCGACGCGTTCTATCTGCTCGGTGTGCTGGCCGACGCTAGCGGCGATACGAACCTCGCACGCGGCCAATATCGCAAGGCGCTCTATCTCGACCCGCAGCACGGCGAAGCGCTCGCGCATCTGGCGACGCTGCTCGAACTCGAAGGCGATCGCAACGGCGCGCGTCTGTTGATGGACCGCGCGTCGCGCGCACAGGGAGCGCAACGTGGTTGAGGAACGCACGGTGACCTTCGACGATTGCTGGAACCGCATCGGCGTGCGCGGCGATTCGTCGTGCGAGCGGCTGGTCGAATACGTGCGCTGTCTGAATTGCCCCGTATTCGAAACGGCTGCGGCGAAATTGCTGGAACGGCCGATTCCACTCGTGGATCTCGCGCAGCATGACGCCCGCACACCGGCACATCAGCAACGACATGATCCGCAAGGAGCGAGCGAGTCGTTCCTCATCTTCCGTATCGGCGGCGAATGGCTCGGGCTGCCCACGCCGATCTTCAAGCGCATAGTGCAAACGCGGCCGATTCATACGTTGCCGCACCGGCAGCATCGCGCGGTACTGGGCGTGGTGAATGTGCAGGGCGATTTGCTGGTGTGCCTGTCGCTCGCGCATCTGCTGGGTTTCGAGGCCGGCACCGACGAGCCCGACGATAAAGCGCGTCACGATCTGCCGCGTTTGCTGGTAGTCTCGCGCGCCGAAGAGCACGCCGTGCTGCCCGTCGATCAGGTCGACGGCGTGCATCGGATCGCGGTCTCTACCTTTTGCCCGCCGCCGGCGACGCTGTCACACACTGCCGCTGCGCATACGCGCGCCGTGGCCCCGTGGCGCGGCATGACGGTCGGCCTGCTCGACGCTGATGCATTGTTCGATACCTTGAACCGGAGTCTCGGATGACGGACGACCCGCGCCGCCCGTCGCTGATCGATCTCTTCCGCGAAGAAGCGCGGACCCAGGCACGCGTGCTCAACGACGGCCTGCTCGCCCTCGACCGCGCGCCGCGCGATGCCGCCGCGCTCGAAGCCTGCATGCGCGCGGCGCATTCGCTGAAGGGCGCAGCGCGTATCGTGGGTGTGCAGGTCGGTGTCGAACTCGCGCACGCAATGGAGGATTGTTTCGTCGCGGCGCAGGAAGAGCGCGCGTTGCTCGACGCCGCCTGGATTGATGCATTGCTGCGCGGTGTCGATATCGTTGCGCGCATCGGCAATGATGAAGACGAATCGGCCCGTGACACCGTCAGCGCATGCGTGGCGTCGCTGCAAGCGCGGATGGCGGGTGTCGTGCCGCATGGCGTGGCAATGCGGCGGGATGGCGTATCGCCGGTTGCCTCGACGGCAGCCTCTACGCCTGCCGCGAGTGCTGCTCGCGTCGCTGGCTCCGCATCTGCTTCTGCATCTGCATCTGCATCTGCATCTGCGCCCAGCGTAGCCACGGAACCACAAACCGCTTCGGCCGGCGCCGACCATGACGCCGACGCCGCATTTAATCTACTGGCCAACGCTTTGCGCGCCGAGGCGACGCCCGCACCGGCCAGCCCGACTGCTGGTGCGTCCGAGTCAGCCGCAACGCCCGCCTCTGCAACCTCGTTCGCTTCGGCAACCTCGTCGGCGTCGGCCACCGCACCCCAGTTCGGTTCCGCCAGCGCCCCTGCGTCCTCCGCCGCAACCGCGTCCACCCCGAGCGACACAAGCGCCCCGGCAACCGACCCCAGCCGCATGCTGCGCGTACGCGCCGACAACCTCGACCGGCTACTCTCCCTATCCGGTGAATCGCTGGTCGAATCCCGCTGGCTCAAACCCTTCGCGCAATCGATGCTGCGCGTCAAGCGCGTCCAACGCGACGGCACACGCGCGCTGGATCAGTTGCACGAAACGCTCGCCGATCTGAAGCTCGACCCGCGCGCGCACGCCGCGCTCGAAGAATTACGCCGCCTCACCGCAGAATCGCAGCATCTGCTCGCCGAACGTCTGGCCGATCTGGAAAGCTTCGACCGCCGCTCGACGCATCTGTCGCAGCAGCTTTACGACGCCGCACTGCAATGCCGGATGCGCCCCTTCGGCGACGGCACCGGCGGTCTCGCGCGCATGGTGCGTGACGTCGCACGATCGCTCGGCAAAAAGGTACGCTGGCAACTGGTCGGCGAATCGACTCAGGTGGACCGCGACATTCTCGATCTGCTCGAAGCGCCGCTCGGCCACATGCTGCGCAACGCGCTCGACCATGGCATCGAAGCACCTGCGGTACGCCTCGCGCACGGCAAGCCCGAAGAAGGCACGCTCACGCTCGACGCGCGCCACACTGCGGGCGCACTGCTCATCACCGTCACCGACGACGGCGCGGGCATCGACCTCGACGCCTTGCGCGCCTCGATCTTCCGCAAGAAACTGGCGAGCGCGGAAACGGCCGCGCGCCTGACCGAGGCCGAACTGCTCGAATTCCTCTTCCTGCCCGGCTTCTCGCTGCGCGATCAGGTCACCGAGGTCTCGGGCCGTGGCATCGGACTCGATGCGGTACACAACGTCGTCAAGCGCGTGCGCGGCACGGTGCGCATTACGCACGAACCCGGCCTCGGCACGCGCGTGCAGTTGCAGTTGCCGCTCACGCTCTCGGTGATCCGCAGCCTTCTCGTCGAAGTCGCGGGCGAGCCGTACGCCGTGCCGCTCGCGCATGTGAACCGCACGCTGCACGTGAACCGAGCGGATATCGAATTGCTAGAAGGCCATCAGCACATTGCCTTCGACGGCCGCCGCATCGGCGTCGTCACCGCGCATCAGATTCTCGACACGGCGCCGCCCGCCGATGACGCCGCTACCGTCAGCATGATCGTGATCGGCGACGGCGAAGCGACCTACGGCGTGGTGGTCGATCGCTTTCTCGGCGAACGGATGCTAGTCGTGCAGCCGCTCGATCCGCGCCTCGGCAAAATCAGGAACATCACCGCCGGCGCGTTGATGGAAAACGGCGACCCGGTGCTGATCGCCGACGTCGACGACTGGCTGCGCTCGGTCGAACGGCTCGTCGCGGGCGGCGATCTGAAGCACACGCAACATGGTGCAGCCCTCGCCGCCCGGCGCGTCACGCGGCGCGTGCTGGTGGTCGACGATTCGCTCACCGTGCGCGAGCTCGAACGCAAGCTGCTGGCCACGCGCGGCTACGACGTGACGATCGCCGTCGACGGCATGGACGGCTGGAATGCGGTGCGCAGCGAGCGCTTCGACCTCGTGATTACCGACATCGATATGCCGCGGATGGACGGCATCGAACTCGTCACGCTCATCAAGCGCGATGCGCAACTGCAAGCGCTGCCCGTGATGATCGTCTCGTACAAGGATCGTGAAGAGGACCGCCGCGCCGGCCTGAACGCAGGCGCGGATTACTATCTGGCGAAAGGCAGTTTCCACGACGAAGCACTGCTCGATGCAGTGCGTGATTTGATTGGCGAAGCGTACGGTTAAGCCCACGGATAAAACGAATGAAAATCGGAATCGTCAACGACCTGCCGCTCGCCGTCGAGGCGCTGCGCCACGCGCTTGCGGCGCGCCACGACTACGAGGTGCTGTGGGTTGCACAGGACGGCCAGCAGGCGGTCGATTTCTGCACCGCGCAGCGGCCCGACATCGTGCTGATGGACCTGGTGATGCCGAATGTCGACGGCATCGAGGCCACCCGCCGCATCATGGCGAAGGCGCCATGCGCGATCCTGATCGTGACCGTCGACGTGGGTGCGAACGCATGGCGGGTCTACGAAGCGATGGGCGCGGGCGCGCTCGATGCGGTGGATACGCCTTCGCTGAGCGGTCCGGACGCGCACAAGAGCATCGCCACCCTGATCGCGAAGATCGACCGCATTGGCGCGCTGGTCACCGAGCGCAACGCGCCTGGCGCAGTGGCTGCGGCGGCGCCCCAAAGCGCGACGAATCGCGACACGCCGCTGGTTGCGATCGGCGCCTCGGCGGGCGGGCCAGCGGCACTCGCCACCCTGCTCGCCGGCTTGCCGAAGGATTTCCCGGCCGCCGTCGTCATCGTCCAGCACGTCGACGCGGCATTCGCCGCCGGCATGGCCGACTGGCTCAACCAGCAATCGGCGCTGCCGGTGCGGATCGCCAACGAAGGCGACCGGCCGCAAGCGGGCGTCGTCCTGCTCGCCGCCACCGACGATCATCTGCACCTGAAGCTGCCGAACGTGCTCGGCTACACGAACGTGCCGGCCGAAACGCCCTACCGGCCTTCCGTCGACGTGTTTTTTCATAGTGTTGTGGCACGCTGGCAGGCGCGGGCGATCGGTGTGCTGCTGACCGGCATGGGCCGCGACGGCGCGATTGGCCTCAAGGCGATGCGTACCAAGGGCTATCACACGATCGCGCAGGACGAAGCGACCTGCGCCGTGTACGGCATGCCGAAGGCGGCCGCGGCACTCGACGCCGCCGCCGCGATCCTGCCTTTGCCGCGTATTGCCGCTGCGCTCGCTGCCGCCGTCGCTGCACGTTAAGGCCCGGTAGGCGCACACTAGCTGCACATTAGCCCGCTACGATTTATTGACATTTATTCTGGCTGACCAACATGGACACTTCCAAACCGCATCAGAACGCCACCGCGCCGGCCCTCGCAGAACACGACGCGAACGCGCAGGCGTACGCGGAGGATGCGCCCAATAGCGCCATCGATGACGCGTTGGCGCGCATCCTCGGCAATCCCCCCGCCGCCGAGTGCCCGATCATGGTGTTGCTGGTCGACGATCAGGCGATCATCGCCGAGGCGGTCCGCCAGGCGCTGGCCGGCGAAGGGAGCGTCGACTTCCACTATTGCGCGTCGCCTGAAGAGGCGGTGCGCTGCGCCGGGGAAACCCGCGCGACGGTGATCCTGCAAGACCTCGTGATGCCCGGCACCGACGGCCTCACCCTCGTGCGTCAATACCGTCAAAATCCGGCGACGCGCGATATTCCGATCATCGTGCTGTCGACCAAGGAAGAGCCGCTGGTGAAAAGCGCGGCCTTTGCTGCGGGCGCCAACGACTACCTCGTGAAGCTGCCGGATCGCATCGAGTTGATCGCGCGGATCCGCTATCACTCGCGCTCGTATCTGAACCTGCTGCAGCGCGACGAGGCCTATCAGGCGCTACGCCAGTCGCAACAGCAGTTGCTCGCGACCAATCTGGAATTGCAGCGGCTCACGCATTCGGACGGGTTGACGGGTTTGTCGAATCGTCGTTATCTCGATCAGTACCTGGCCGCCGAATGGCGTCGCGGCACGCGCGACAAGACCGCGCTCGGCTTTTTGATGATCGATGTGGATAACTTCAAGGCCTACAACGACACCTATGGTCATGTTGCCGGCGACGAAGTGCTTAAACGCGTCGCGCACACCGTCGAGTCATGTCTGGGCCGTTCGCCCGATCTCGCGGCGCGGTTCGGCGGTGAAGAGTTCGCGGTGGTGTTGCCGGGGACGTCGTCGGGTGGCTTGCGATTGCTGGCCGAGAAAATCCGCCTGGCGATCGAGGGGCTGGGGATTCCGCATGCAGGGTCGGCGGCAGGCGTCGTGACGATCAGCGTCGGCGCGGCGAACATCGTGCCATCCGCTGCCGAACCGGTGACGACACTGATCGAAGCCGCCGATGTGGGGCTGTATCGCGCGAAACGGGATGGGAAGAATCAGGTGGCGGTGAGCGGCTGATCGCTTGATCTGCCGTTCAAGCGCCGCAGAGTGGAACCGCGCCTGAGCATCTCGCGGGGCGCGCTTTTTTTTTGAAGCGGTGCTGCTTTATCAGCATTGCCACGAAGCAGCGCCTGCAGGCGCATCGCCGCGATACTTGCTGCGTGCTTCGACGAGCAAGCCGGCATCGATAGCACCCTCGTCCACCAGCGCCTTCAACGCCGCGATCACGATAGCTTTACGGTCCACTTCGAAGAACTCGCGCAGCGCCTGGCGCGAGTCGCTGCGACCGAACCCGTCGGTGCCAAGCGTCACATAGCGGCGCGGCACATAGGCGCGGATCAGTTCGGGCACCGCCCGAACATAGTCGGTCGCGGCGATGACCGGGCCGCGCGATGCTTCGAGCGCTCTCGTGACGTACGGTGCATCTGTCGCCTCACCAAGACGTGCGTTTCTCTCGGACGTCATGCCGTCACGCTGCAACTCGGTGAAGCTGGTCACGCTCCACACGGCGGCTTCAATTTGCCAGTCGTCTTTGAGCAGTTGCTGCGCCGCGATGACTTCACCGAGGATCGCTCCTGCGCCGAGCAGTTGTACCTGTGCTTGCGTGGCAGACGTTGCGTCCCGCGCTTGCGTCGCTGAAGTCGACTCGTGCGCTTGCGCTGTGAGCGGATAAATACCCTTCAGGATCCCTTTTCGCAGCGCCTGCAAATCACCGCCCGGCACCGAGGGCTGCGCGTAGTTCTCGTTCATCACCGTGACGTAATAGAACACGTCGCGCTGTTCCTCGACCATCTCGCGCATACCCTCGTCGACGATCGCGGCGACCTCATAGGCGAACGCAGGATCGTACGCTCGGCAGTTCGGAATCGTCGATGCCGCCAGATGGCTCGTGCCGTCCTGATGCTGCAAGCCTTCTCCGCCGAGCGTCGTCTTGCCCGAGGTCGCGCCGATCAGAAAACCTCTCGCACGCTGATCGGCCGCGGCCCAGATCAAATCGCCGATCCGCTGGAAGCCGAACATCGAGTAGTAGATGTAGAACGGCAGCATCGGCAGGTTATGCACGCTGTACGAGGTTGCCGCGGCAATCCACGACGACACCGCGCCGGCTTCGGAAATACCTTCCTCGAGAATTTGCCCCTTCGTGTCTTCGCGGTAATACAGCATCGAGCCAAGGTCTTCCGGTTCGTACAACTGCCCGAGCGGTGAATAGATGCCGACCTGCCTGAACATATTCGCCATACCGAAGGTACGCGCTTCATCGGCGACGATCGGCACCACGCGCGGGCCGATTTCGTTGTCCTTGAGCAGCGCGGTCAGCATGCGGACCAACGCCATCGTCGTGGACATTTCGCGGCCGTTCGAGTCCAGCGCGAATTGTCCCCAGGAGGACATCGGCGGGACGATCAGCCCCTTCGATGCAACGCTCCGCCTTCTGGGCAGATAGCCTCCCAAGGCAGCCCGGCGAGCATGCAGGTATTGCATCTCCGGGCTGTCGTCCGCTGGTTTGTAAAACTTCACCTGTTCGACGTCCTCATCCGTGAGCGGCAGGCGGAAGCGGTCGCGAAACGCCTTGAGGTCGTCGAAGCCGAGTTTCTTTTGCTGATGCGTGGTCATGCGGCCCTGGCCCGAGGTGCCCATGCCGAAGCCCTTCATCGTCTTCGCGAGAATCACCGTCGGCTGGCCGCGATGCGCGAGCGCCTTCGCATACGCCGCGTGCAGCTTGCGCACGTCGTGGCCGCCGCGGCGCAGACGGTCGATGTCGTCGTCGCCCAGTTGCGCGGCGAGCGCCGCTAGCTCCGGGTTCTGACCGAAGAAACGCTCGCGGTTGTATGCGCCGTCGTTCGCCGAGAAGGTCTGAAACTGGCCGTCGACGGTGTGCGCGAACGCGCGCAGCAACGCACCGGTGCGGTCGCGCGAAAACAGCGCGTCCCAGTCCGAGCCCCACACCACCTTGATCACGTTCCAGCCGGCGCCGATGAAATGCGCTTCGAGTTCGTCGATGATGCGACCGTTACTGCGCACCGGACCATCAAGACGCTGCAGATTGCAGTTGATCACGAACACAAGGTTATCGAGCCCTTCACGCGCCGCGAGCGAGAGCGCGCCGGTCGACTCCGGTTCGTCCATCTCACCGTCGCCGAAGAAACCCCACACTTTGCGGCCATCGGTCTGCGCGAGGCCGCGGTTGGCGAGATAGTGCATGAAGCGCGCCTGATAAATCGCGTTGATCGGGCCGATGCCCATCGAGCCGGTCGGAAACTGCCAGAAGTCCGGCATCAACCACGGATGCGGATATGAGCACAGCCCCGGCCCGCCGATCTCGCGACGGTAGTGCTGCAGGTGTTCCTCTGAGAGAAAGCCTTCGAGGTAAGCCCGCGCGTACACACCCGGCGACGAATGCGGCTGGAAGTACACGAGGTCGCCCGTGCCCTCCTCGCCGCCCGGCGCCGCGGCGCGAAAGAAGTGGTTAAAGCCGACCTCGAACAGATCCGCCGCCGACGCATAACTCGCAATGTGGCCGCCGAGTTCGCCGTACGCCTGGTTCGCGCGCACCACCATCGCCAGCGCATTCCAGCGCAGCGCGCCGGCAAGGCGTTCTTCGAGTTCGAGATTGCCCGGATAGCGCGGCTGCTGATCGAACGGGATCGTATTCTGGTACGGCGTGACGTTGGTCCGCGCCGACTCCACACCCAGCGACAGCGCATGCCCCGCGAGCTTGTCGAACAGAAACTGCGCGCGGTCCCGCCCGACATGCGCGACGACTGCATCGAGCGCTTCCAGCCATTCGGCGGTTTCCTGCGGGTCGGTATCTTCACGCGCCGCACGTTCCGCGCGCTGAAGATCCAAAGACCGCAACTGCTCGCTACCACTGGACAAATCCGTCATGGCACCACTCCCGCATTGACGCGTTCGGTTCAAGATCGAGTGAGTCAATGGTACCCACGTGCTCACAAAATGAGCCTCTCATTTGCTTGCGATCCCGCTCTGGGATAGGCTATTTATTCCGGATTTCGCCACTGTCACGGAATATTTCATCTATGACCACGCCACCCAGACGGCTCGACCGCATCGACATCGGCATCCTGAGCCAGTTGCAGCAGAACGCGCGCATCACCAATGCGGATCTGGCCCGCTCGGTCAATCTGTCGCCCACGCCCTGCTTCAACCGCATGCGCGCGCTCGAAAAGCTCGGCCTGTTCAAGCAGCAGGTCACGCTGCTGAACCCGGAGCCGCTCGGGCTGCGCATCAACGTGTTCATTCAGGTAAGTCTGGAAAAGCAGGTGGAAGACGCGCTGCTGCGCTTCGAGCAGGCGATTTCGGAGCGCCCCGAGGTGATGGAGTGCTATCTGATGACGGGCGACGCCGACTATCTGCTGCGCGTGGTGATGCCGGATATGCAGACGCTGGAGCGCTTCATCGTCGATCATCTGACGAAGATTCCGGGTATCTCGAACATTCGCTCGAGCTTTGCGCTCAAGCAGGTGCGCTACAAGACGGCGCTGCCGCTGCCGTCGTCGGGACTGACACTGGTCGATCCCGACGACGTTGCAACCGATTGGCGCTAGGCAAACATCAGGGGTCGCTAAGCCGCCGCCGACCCGCGCGCGCCATGCTCGAAGCGGGCCGTCACTCGATGGAAGCCGTCGCGGCCGAAACTGGTTTCATCGATACCGAACGGATGCGGCGCGCCTTTCTGCGTGCGTTCGGCCAGCCGCCGCAAGCGATCAAACGCGCAGCGCGCGCGTTGTAATAGTTGTGGTGGACAATATCGCCAACAGCATCTCCACCTTGATACGTACGGCAACCCAGAGGACGCGTGATGAATTACGACGACAGCAATCCCTTCGCGAAGATTCTGCGCGGCGAACTACCCTGCATCAAAGTGGCGGAAAGCGACGCCGCGCTGGCCTTCATGGACCTGATGCCGCAAGCCGACGGTCATGTGCTGGTCGTGCCGAAAGAAGCGGCCGTTGAGATTTTCGAGTTGTCGGATGCCTCGACGGTGGCCTGCATGCGCATGACGCAGAAGCTCGCCATCGCCGTTCGCGCTGCCCTACGCCCCGACGGCGTGTTCATCGGACAATTCAACGGCGCCGCGGCTGGACAAACGGTGCCGCATGTGCATTTTCACGTGATCCCACGCTGGGAAGGACAGCCGCTGCGCATGCATGCACGCGATGTCGCCGACGCCGCTACGCTCGAAGCGCTGGCCACCCGCATCCGCGACCATTGGCGTGCTGACTGACGCCGGGCGCGGCGCGACTGTGGTCATACCCCGTAATATGTGTAATGGCCGGTGAAACCAGCGGGACGCGCCATCCGGATAGACTGGCACATGCCTTGTACCCGCAAGGCATTGAGTGTGGATCTCTTTTTAGCCTGCCCGAAACGGCAGGCTTTTTTATTTGCGAGTCCGGTTCGCGCCCCACCCTCGCCGTGCGGCGATGCTTTCAGCGTGAAGATTGGTGCAACTCGCCACGCCACTCAAACCCGATGCCGCGGGCGGCGCAGCGGATGCCGCCAGTCAATGCGGCGAGGTCTCGCGTACATGGGCTCCGTGTGGTCGTGCAGATGCCGATGTTCTTGCCACAATTCGTCGGAGAAAAGAAACGCGACGATAAGCAGCGGGATGACCAGAAAAGCGCCTAATATCAAGTGCTCAATCACGGTAGCCTCCATCGCAAGAGCCTGATTTCATTGTAGAGCACCGCATGTGCCCGCACGGTGGCGAGTCCCTCACAAATTTGCGATAAGCGGCCTGCGACAACGCGTCGCCCCACCCTTGCCGAACCCGCGCGGCGCCTCGCGCTTTACAAGAGCGCGCTGCGCCCGAACGAGGCGTTGTAAGAACTCCCCACGCTGAGCCCGGACTAACAGGAAACGCAAGCCGGGGCTCTCACCCTGAGCCTGCTCACTCAAACCAATAATTCTGAAGGGGAATCCAATGACTACCGAACGCAGCAGCGAACTGACCCTGCGCCCGCTCGAGCGCACCGATCTGCGCTTCGTCCACGAAGTGAACAACAACGCGAAGATCATGCGTTACTGGTTCGAAGAACCCTATGAAACGTTCTCTGAACTGACCCAACTGTACGACCAGCACGTGCACGATCTGCGCGAGCGCCGCTTCGTGGCGATCGACAACGCAGGCGAAACCGTCGGCGTCGTCGAGTTGATCGAGCTGGACTATATCCACCGGCGCGGCGAGTTCCAGATCATCATCGCGCCGGATGCGCAGGGCCGCGGCTATGCCACCATCGCCACGCAACTCGCGATCGACTATGCGTTTTCGGTGCTGAATCTGCGCAAGGTCTACCTGATCGTCGACAAGTCGAATACCGCTGCCATCCACATCTATGAGAAGTGCGGTTTCCGGCACGAGGCCGAGTTGATCGAGGAGTTTTTCGGCAACGGCCGCTATCACAATGCGTTGCGCATGTGCATGTTCCAGTCCGAGTTTTTCGAGGCCAACAAGCTCGGCGAGTGACCTAACCTACGTCGCCCAGGGACGCCATGCTGCGTCGCCTGGCAGACCTGGCACCGTTTATCTTCTGCACACACACCCTTATTTCGTGATTTTTGATTAGTCGGGTGAATGACTTTGTGTGCAATGCACCAAATGCGCCCGTTGATTGTATTAATTCACTTAATTGGTGCCCCTCGTTTACGCCAATACGCGCCGCAAAGCCTTACTGGTTAAAGCGGTGCGCCCTGCCCGTCTTTTAGTTATCCGTTTCAATGCGCCCTGTTTAAGCTGCTGCTTAAGGTTTAAGCAGGTGCGACAGGTGGTGCGACAATTCGCCGCTGTTGCGACCGCACACAAGATGTGCTTGTCGTTCTCTCGCGTTCTCCTAAAGTGCAAGGTGCGGGTTCGACGTTAAAGTTAAATACATAGCTAACCTGAATAATTCAACCCGCACCGGAGGAAAATATGAAAATGCGAATCGCCCTTGTTTTCGCCATTGCGGGTTTGGCTGCCGCTTCCGTTCAGGCGCAAGACGCCATGGTCAAGCCGCAGCAAACGATCCAGTTCAAGGCCAATGCGTATGGCTGCCTGTCGAAGGATAAACTCGACGCCGCCGATCAACATGCGCAAGCCGGCGAACAGCAAAAGATGCAGGAATTCTTCTCCGGATATCAATGCGTCTCCACGCCGGAGAACTCCAGTTTCCGCGTTGTGCGCGTGGTCGGCCATGATGTCGAATTTGTGAATTCGGCCAATAGCGATACACAAGGCCTCTGGGCAAACGATCGATTTATCAAACAATAAGCTAAACGCCAACGCTCCGGCGAAAAGCCCGGGCGTTTGATTTTCTGCATAAACCCTCTGCTTTAAAAGTCGAGGGGCTGTGAGTCTGCGAGTTATAAAACGGCTGGGCATTGAACGCCCAGCCGTTTTTATTGCTGCCCGCGTTTTCCATGACTTTTTCCACGGTGTAAAGCCGATAAAAAAGCCGATGCGGGCTGTCGATCCGCATCGGCAATACGCCTTCTCGCAAAGCGCAGGGAGAAACGTCTAGCCGTTCAAACGGCGATCAATGCGAGTCGCGCGGCACCGGCGCACCGCTCGATCCGACCAGGAAGTCGAGATCCGCACCCTGGTCCGCTTGCAACACGTGTTCGACATAGAGCTTGTAGTAGCCGCGCGCGGGCGGTGCAGGCGGCTGCCAGGCCGCACGGCGACGCGCGAGTTCTTCGTCCGTAACGTCCAGATGCAGACGACGCGCGTCGACATCGAGTTCGATCATGTCGCCGGTTTGCACGAACGCGAGCGGCCCGCCTGCCGCCGCTTCCGGCGATACATGCAGCACCACCGAGCCATAGGCCGTGCCGCTCATACGGCCGTCCGAAATGCGCACCATGTCCGTGATGCCTTTTTGCAGCACCTTCTTCGGCAGCGGCATGTTGCCGACTTCCGCAAAGCCCGGATAGCCCTTCGGCCCCGCACCCTTGAGCACCATGACGCAGTGCTCGTCGATATCGAGTGATTCGTCGTCGATCTTCGCGTGCAATTCCTCGATGTTCTCGAACACCACGGCGCGGCCGCGATGCTTCAGCAGGTGCGGCGTCGCCGCCGACGGCTTGATCACCGCGCCGTTCGGCGCCAGGTTGCCCTTGAGCACCGCAATGCCGGCCTTCGGCTTGAACGGTTCGGCGAACGTTGTGATCACCTTCTCATCGTAATTCGGCGCGTTGCTCACGTTGTCCCAGATCGTCTTGCCGTTCACCGTCAGCGCTTCACGATGCAACAGGCCTTGTTCGCCGAGTTGCTTGAGTACCGCCGGCAAGCCGCCCGCGTAATAAAAGTCTTCCATCAGGTATTCGCCTGACGGTTGCAGGTTCACCAGGCACGGCACGTTCGAGCCCAGTTCCCAGTCTTCCAGCGAAAGCTCTACGCCGATGCGCTTGGCCAGCGCGATCAGATGCACGACCGCGTTGGTCGAGCCACCGATCGCCGCATTGGTGCGGATCGCATTTTCGAACGCCTGGCGCGTGAGGATCTTGTCCATCGTCAGATCCTCGCGGACCATGTCGACGATGCGCCGCCCGGCAAGATGCGCGAGCACTTGCCGGCGGGCGTCGACGGCAGGAATCGCCGCGTTGTGCGGCAAGCCCATGCCGAGCGATTCGACCATCGAGGCCATCGTCGACGCCGTGCCCATCGTCATGCAGTGGCCGCGCGAACGGTTCATGCACGACTCGGCTTCGGTGAATTCTTCCTGCGTCATCGTCCCGGCGCGTACTTCCTCGGACATCTGCCAGACACCCGTGCCGGAGCCAATGTTTTTGCCGCGAAAGCGGCCATTGAGCATCGGGCCGCCGGAAACCGCAAGCGCGGGCAGGTTGCACGACGCTGCGCCCATCAGCAGCGCGGGCGTGGTCTTGTCGCAACCCACCAGCAGGATCACGCCATCCATCGGATTGCCGCGAATCGACTCCTCGACGTCCATCGAAGCGAGGTTGCGAAATAGCATCGCGGTAGGCCGCAAATTGGTTTCGCCAAGCGACATCACCGGAAACTCCAGCGGCAGGCCGCCCGCTTCGTGCACGCCCTTTTTTACATACTCGGCAAGCTCGCGAAAATGCGCGTTGCACGGCGTCAGTTCGGACCAGGTATTGCAGATACCAATCACCGGGCGGCCGTCGAATTCGTCGTGTGGAATGCCCTGGTTTTTCATCCACGAGCGATGCAGAAAACCGTCGCGGTCCTTGAGGCCAAACCACGCCTGGCTGCGCAGCGGCTTTTTAGTCTGGTTGGAATCAGCCATGAAATCTCCTGTTGGCAAATAGGTAGGGCGGGGCGCGTAGCCTGGGCGTGCGTCAGTCGTCAGTGCACGCGCTTGCTGCGGCGGTACTGATCGAACAGCACCGCGAGCAGCAGAATCCCGCCGCGAATCAGGTACTGATAGAAGGTCGGCACATTCATCAGGCTCATTGCGTCCTGCACGGAGCCCATGATCAGCACGCCGACCAGCACACCGGAAATCGTCGCGACGCCGCCCGTCAGCGAGACGCCGCCGAGCACGCATGCGGAGATCACGCCGAGTTCGAGGCCCACCGACGTTTTCGGGTCACCGAGACTCATGCGCGACGCCAGCATCACGCCCGCAAAACCTGTTACGAGGCCCTGCAATACGAACACTGTGATCTTGATGCGCGTGACGGGCAAGCCCGCGAGCAAAGCGGCCTCGCTATTGCCGCCAACCGCCAGCACGTTCTTGCCGAACACGGTTTTCTTCAGCAGAAAGCCGAACAGCACGAAGCCGACGATGTTGCTCCAGATCGGATACGAAATGCCGAGGAACGCACCGCCGCCGAGGTCGAAGAAACGCTCCTCCGAGATCATCACCGCGTCGCCATTCGACGTGATGTAGGCGAGGCCGCGCACGACTTCCATCATCGCCAGCGTGACGATCAGCGAGTTGATCTTGTAGCGCGCGACCAGCACGCCGTTGACCAGTCCGACCGCGCCACCCGCGAGCACCCCGGCGGCGATGCCGAGCGTCACGCTATGGGTCGCGGTGATCAAGGTAGACGCCACCACGCCTGCAAACGCAACGATCGACGCCACGGAGAGATCAACTTCGCCCAGCGCGAGCACGAACATCATCGTTACGGATATCGAACCAATCAGCGTGACGGAAAGCAACAGGCCCTGGATGTTTCGCGAGCTTAAAAAATCTGGCACGGTGAACGACAAAACCGCGAACAGGATGACGAACACCATCACGATGCCGGATTTGTTGATCAGGTCCCAGGCGCGTGCGGCGCGCGCGCCCAGGCCGGCGGGAGCGACGGCTGGCAGAGAAGAGTCGGTGGAGGGTGTCTGCATGATGTCTATTCCGTTTTCAATGGCGCGATTCAGTTGGCTTCGGTGGCCTTCAGTGGCACTCGGTGGCCTGATAGGTGCGGCGTTCCTAGCGAGGCAACGCGAGCTTGATCAGCGCATCGGGCGTGGCCTGTGCCTTCGGCAGATTGCCGACGATGCAACCTTCCTTCATCACGATCACGCGATCCGCCACGCCGATCACTTCAGCCAGATCGCTCGACACGACAATGACCGTGCGGCCCGCTTCAGCCAACCCGTAGAGCAGGCCGTAAATCTCGCTGCGCGCGCCGACGTCGATGCCACGGGTGGGTTCATCCATCAGGAACACATCGATGTCTTCGGCGAGCCAGCGCGACAGAATCACCTTCTGCTGATTGCCACCGGAGAGGGTGCCGATTGGCGTGTCGCCATTACGTGTCTTGATCGCGAGCTTGCCGATGAACGTCTTGGCGGTCTGCGCTTCCTTGCGGCCGTTGAGCACGTTGAAGCGGCTGAAGTGGCGGCGGCAACTGATATTGAGGTTGTCCGATACCGAGGCGATCGACACGATGCCTTCCTGCTTGCGATCTTCCGGACACAACGCGACGCCTGCACGCACGGCATCGCGCGGTGTAGCGAAGCGCACGCGCTTGCCTTTGAGCTCAATCTCGCCGGAAGCCGGTTTGACCGCGCCGTAGATGAGCTTCATCAACTCCGAACGTCCCGCGCCGACCAGGCCGAAGAAGCCAAGGATTTCGCCCTTACGGGCCTTAAACGAAGCCGGTTCGCGTAAGCCACGTCCCATCAATGCCCTGACGTCGAGCTGGACGCCGCCGAGTTCGCGTGAGCGGTAGCCGTACACGTCGGCGATCGAACGACCCACCATGCAACTGATCAGGCGATCGCGATCGAGCCCGTCACCGGCTTCGAACGTATCGATGTGGCGGCCGTCGCGAAACACCGTCACGCGGTCGCACAGTTCGTAGACTTCATCCATTCGATGCGTGACGTAGATGATCGCGCGGCCCTCGGCCTTCAACGCGCGAATGATCCGGAACAGTTGCGTGGTTTCGCGCGACGACAGCGAGCTGGTCGGTTCGTCGAACGCGATCACACGTGCATCGCGCATGAGCGCCTTGCCGATTTCGATCATCTGCCGCTGACCGATCGACAGATTCTTCACCTGCTGCGCAGGATCGATCTTTTCGCCGAGTCTTTCCAACTCGCGCACCGCACGCGCAATCAGCGCCTTTTCATCGAGCACGCCGAAGCGGTTGGGCAGGGCGCCGAGCATCAGGTTTTCGGCAACCGTCAGCTCGGGCACCAGATGCAGTTCCTGATAGATGATCGCGACGCCCGCCGCGATGGCCGCCTTGGTGGTGACGAACTGCTGCTCGACACCATCGAGCAACAAGGTGCCCGCCGCGGGCTGATTCACGCCGGACAGCACTTTGAGCAGTGTCGATTTGCCTGCGCCGTTTTCGCCCATCAAACCGTGTACTTCGCCACGCCGCACGTCGAGCGACACCTGGTCGAGCGCGAGCACGCCGGGAAAGCGCACGGTGATACCGTCGAGTTCCAGATACGGATCAATCGACGTAGACGCAGGCGAGGGCGCTTGCGCGGGTCGCGCCGCTTGGCCCGTTTCGCCAGTGTGAGAAACCGTCATCGAAAGCCTCTAGCGGGTGGACAACCAGTGCGGGCCTTTTCTCGCGTTAGCGTGAGCATCAACGCGAGAAATGGCCCGCAGCGTGCAGACTCGAATACCGCTTAAATTCCGAGCTCTTTACGCACGTCCAGCCAGTTGCTGCGCACCATCAGCTTGCCGGTAGTTTGCGTGTCGGCGGGCGGCTGCTTGCCGTCCTTGATCCACTCGACGAGGTTCTCCGTGCTCTCCTTGCCGTGCATCGTCGAACTCACAGCGATCGTGCCGTAGAAGCCCGTCGGTTCCTTCTTCTGGAACTCGGCAAACGCTTCGCCCGCACCGTTGATGCCGACGCCAATCACATCTGCCGCCGGAATGTGCAGTTGTTCCGTCGCGCGAACGCCGCCCAGCACGCTTTCCTCGTTGAGCGCGAAGATCACCCACTTCTTGATGTTCGGATGCTGCGCGAGCACCGGCGACGACGCGTTGAAACCGCCTTCGTCATCGGTCGTCTTTTGCGGTGCGTCGAAGATGTTTTCCTTCTTGAAACCACCGGCCAACAACGTTTCCGTTGCGCCGTCGGTACGCAGTTTGGCGGTCGGCAGTTCGTAGTTCGTGATGCGCAGCGCGCCGACTTCTTCCGGCTTCCAGCCACGGCGCTTCATCTCTTCGGAGATCGCCGTGCCGACCTGATTGCCGATCTTGAACGCGGACATGCCCAGATGCGGCACGTTCGGCAGCGGCTTGCCGGTGGAGTCGACCAGTTGATCGTCGACCGTGACGAACTTCATGTTGTAACGCTTCGCACGCGCCTGAATCGCCGGTCCGAGTCGCACGTCGGGCGCACAGATCACGAAGCCTTGGGCACCTTGCGCGCCGAGGTTGTCGATTGCGGCCAGCACTTTTTCGCCGTCCGGCGTGCCGATATTGACCACCGAAAAGCCGTCCTTCTGACCGAGCGCGGTGGCGGCTTTCTGTTCGTTGATGAACCAGGCCTGTTCCGGCATCTTCACGAGAAAGCCAACTTTGAGCGACTGATCCGCGTGCGCGGAGAATTGTGCGGCAAAGGGTGCGGCGAGCGCCGCGGCGGCAATCGCGGATAGCGTCAAACGGCGAAGCGTGCTGGTCATATCTGTCTCCTGTCGATCCGGAGTTAGCGCCGTGGCACTGACTCCGGTCCCATGCAACGTAGTTGCTGAGATTTAAACGCTGCGTTGATTTCGTTTATTTGCAGCATGCGGATTCACGGCGGCGTCAGCCTGGACATGGATGAACGCTGGGGTGAGTGGTCAGAAAGCCCACGAATGGTATGAGCCGCCCCAATAACTTTCCAATCCCTTTTTTGGCCATCCCGATATCAATTTCGATATGGCATGATGGAGGCTGAACGACGGCAAATCGTCCGACAGACGGCTTCAAGCCGCATAGGGAGACAGGCCATGACGCGTAGTTACTCGAACTGGTTCGTGCGAGCGCGGCTTAAGACGCGACAGTTGCAACTGCTCGCGGCGATGGAAGAGGAGGGTAACGTCCGGCGTGCCGCCGACGTACTCGGCATGACCCAGCCCGCCGCATCACGGCTGCTGAAAGAGCTGGAGGACATGCTGGAGGTGAGCTTGTTCGACCGCACGCCGCACGGCATGCACGCCACGCTGTATGGCGAAGTGATGATCCGTCACGCGCGCATGGTGCTCTCGAATCTCAGCCACGCGCACGAGGAAATCTCGGCACTGCGTGCCGGTCTGGCCGGCCAGGTGCGCATCGGCGTGATCGCCGCGGCCGCCGCGACGATGGTGCCGCGCGCCATCGCCAGCGTGAAAGAACGTTATCCCCAGTTGCAGATCTGGATGGAGGTGGAAACCTCAGACGTGATGTTGCCGAAGCTCGCCGAAGGTGAACTGGATATCATGATCGGCCGGGTGTTGGAGCGGCAAAACCAGTTCAAGGCCGACGTCCGCTACGAACCGCTCGCCGACGAGCCGCTATGCGTGGTGGCGCGCCCCGGCCATCCTCTCGAAAATGAAACAGGTTTGACACTGCGAGGAATCGTCAACGCGAGCTGGGTTTTGCATCCGCCGGGCAGCGTTCTGCGCCATCGTTTTGATCTGATGTTTTCGCAGATCGGACTGAATCCGCCCCAAAACGTCGTCAATACCAACAACTTTCTGGCGATTTCGAGCTTATTGCTCCAAAGCGACATGTTGGCGGTTTTACCTGATGAAGTGGCGCGTCAGTACCAACAGTACGGTGTTCTCAAGCAGGTACCGATCGAATTACCGTGCAGAATGGATACATTCGGTATCATCACGCGCCAGTCCCACCTGCTTTCGCCGGCGGCCTCCGTCGTGCTGGAAGCCTTGCGGGAAGCCGCTGCCGAGGTCTATGACACCGCTCTCGAGCCGACAGTGGCGCGATAAATGCTTCTCCCATTGCGATAGTCGCAATAGCAGCCGGCGTTTCGGCTCGGGAGGAACACGCGATGTACAACACACACCGAAAACGGCAACGCGCCGTCGACGATTCTTTTTCTGTTCGCTCCGGTGGAGCGAGCGCCTGGTTTAGTAACGGCATGGCTCTCAAATCGACGATTTACAAGGCAGAACTCCAGATCGCCAACATGGACCGGCACTACTACGCCGACCATTCCCTGACGATCGCCCGCCATCCCTCGGAAACCGACGAACGGATGATGGTCCGCGTCGCCGCGTTCGCGCTGTTCGCGCAGGAACGCCTCGAATTCTGCAAAGGTTTGTCGGACGTCGACGAACCGGACCTCTGGCAGAAGGACCTCACCGGCGCGATTGAAACCTGGATCGAAGTCGGCCAGCCGGACGAACGGCGCATCGCCAAGGCGAGCGGCCGCTCGAACGAGGTGATCGTGATCGCCTATGGCGGCCGCACGTCGGACATCTGGTGGCAGGGCGTACGCAGTAAGGTCGAACGCATGCGCAATGTGACGGTATGGTCGCTTGGCGAAGACGTCGCCGCCGCGCTCAGCAAGCTCGCCGAGCGGACCATGCGTCTGCAATGCACCGTGCAGGACGGCGAAGCATGGCTCGGCAGCGCCGAGGCCGATGCGGTGAAGATCGAGTGGACGGTTTTGAAGGCGCCTGCCAACGCCTGATCGTGGCTGATAAGGGCGGTAGCGCTGGTACCGCCGGGTAGGACAGCTAACGCCGGTAGCTCTGGTAGCGCCGGTCGCGGATGCCGCTTGGTTTTATAACCGCCGGTGAGCGCGCGTCGATCTTGACCCCAGCGTGCTGTTCACCGGCCGGGCTGCGACGGCCACGCCCATTACAACGACGTCACACGCGCCGCTTCGGGCGGCCCTTTCAGCTCGACCATATTGCCTTCCGGGTCGAATAGATACAGCGACTGCCCAAACCCATCCGCGCCATAGCGCAAAGCCGCCTCCCCAGGCCGCGCGCCGTGTTCGTCCAGATGCGCCTTGAGCGCCTCGGCATCGAACGGCTCAACGCGCAAACACACGTGATCCATATTCCGGCCCGCGCCCGGCTCGCCGTTCTCGGGATGATCGAGCTTCCCGCCGACCTTTAACAGATCGATCAGCGAGCGCCCCGCCCGTAATTGCGTCAGGCCCAGATCGGCCTGTTCCTTCTCAAGGCTGCAACCGAGCACCTCGCAATAAAAGCGTGTCATCTCCGGGACGTTCGACGCCCGAATGACGATGTGATCAATTTCGCGAATGTGGATTTTCATGTCAAACGCCCCTTGGCTGGTTCGCAGAACAGATGAACAGCCCACCAGTGTAGGAGAAAGGAGGGGCAGCGGGAGCGGGCGATGAAGCAGCCGCGAGGGACAGATCATGAATGATTAGACGAAAAAAAGCCCGCTCTATGTGGAGCGGGCTGAATCCATATCAGGAGGAGACATGGAGGAGACAAGGACTAATATACACATGAGGTTGGTGCGACGCAATAACTTTTTAAGGGAAAACCCGATATCGTGCCAAATTGTCGCAGTTTGAGGCGAAACGAGCGCCTGGCGGGGCTTCAGGTCTACGAGGAAGCGCAATGACAGAGCAAGAACCGGGGCGTAGTGTGTTGGCATGCGGCCTACATTGGTGAGCATCGACACCTCCTTTCCGGGACCATCATGAACCGCACCGACCCTACCGATACCGGCAGCGAAACCGCCGTCGGCACCACCCACTGGGACACCGACGCCGAGCGTTGGGAAGCCGTCAGCCGCCGCGAGCCGCAGGCCGACGGCGCGTTCTTCTACGCCGTCAAAACGACGGGGGTGTTCTGCCGCCCGTCATGCGCGTCGCGCCAGCCGCGCCGCGAAAATGTCGCTTTCTTCACCGATGTAACCGCCGCGCGCGCCGCAGGCTATCGCGACTGCAAGCGTTGCCAGCCCGGCGGCTTGCCACGTGAGCTGGAGATCGTCAATCGCGCGTGCGCCGCGCTGGATGCCGATCCGCAGCAACGCCTCACGCTCGCGCAATTGAGCGATGCGGTGCACGTCAGCCCGTTCCACCTGCAGCGTCTGTTCAAGCGCGTGGTGGGCGTGTCGCCGCGTCAATATCAGGCCGCGCAGCGCGGCGCCGCGTTGCGCGATGCGCTGCAGAGCGGGTCTGATGTGACGCGCGCCACGCTCGATGCCGGCTTCGGCTCACCGTCGCGGATGTACGACAGCGCCTCGGCGGAATTGGGCATGGCGCCGTCCGCGTTTCGCCGCAAGGGCGCGGGGCTCACCGTGCGCTACGCCAGCGCGCCGACCTCCCTCGGCTTCGTGCTGGTCGCCGCAACCGACAAAGGGATCTGCAAAATCGGTTTCGGCGACGATGCCGCGACACTCGCCGACGATCTGCGCGGCGAGTTCGCTAATGCCGAGCTGATCGAAGACACAGCGCGGCTTGCACCGTTCATCGCCCAGATCGACGCGTATCTGCTCGGCACCCGCCAGGACTTCGATCTGCCTCTGGATATCGCCGCCACCGCGTTCCGGCAGCGTGTATGGGACGCCCTGCGGCGCATTCCCTACGGCGAGACCCGCAGCTATTCGCAGATCGCGGAAGCGGTCGGCTCACCCCGCGCCGTGCGCGCAGTGGCAAGCGCGTGTGCGACGAATCCGGTTGCATTGGCGATTCCCTGTCATCGGGTCGTGCAAAAGGGCGGGGCGCTGGCAGGGTATCGCTGGGGCCTGCCGCGCAAGGCCGCGTTGCTCGACAACGAAGCCCAGCACGCAGGCGGCGTTTCGCTCGATGAACCCAATCGCCGCGAACACGCGGCCCTTGCTGCCACCACCAACCTGGACCACGCCGCGTGAGTACGCTTGACGACGTCGCAACACTCGAACTGCCCTTCAAACCACCCTTCGACTGGCCCCGCCTGCTGCGCTTTTTCGGCGGACGCGCCACGCCCGGCGTCGAAGCGGTCGAAGACGGCGCCTATCGCCGCGCGATCGACTGGGCTGGCGACAGCGGCACACTGACCGTGCGCCTGCATCCGCGCAAGCGCTGCATTGTCGCGAACATCGACGGTCCCGCGAGCCGCCACGCCGACGCGCTCGCCGCACCGATCGCGCGGATGTTCGACCTGCGCGCCGATCCGAAGAAAATCGGCAACGAACTGTCCGCCGACCCATGGCTCGCGCCGCTGATCGAAGCGGTGCCGGGCTTGCGCGTACCGGGCGCGTGGTCCGGCTTCGAACTGGTGGTACGCGCGATCGTCGGCCAACAGGTCAGCGTGAAGGCGGCGACCACGATCATCGGACGGCTGGTGCAGCGTGCCGGCGAGCGCATCGAAGGTCATCCGCATGAGAACACCGCCTGGCGCTTTCCGACGCCCGCCGCTCTCGCGGCTGTGGATCTGGACAAGATCGGCATGCCGGGTAAACGCGTAGCGGCTTTGCAAGGCTTCGCGCAGGCGGTCGCGTCAGGCGACGTACCGGTCGACAGCAGCGTCGCCGATGCCGACAGCCTGCGCGCAGCGTTGCTTGCCCTGCCTGGCATCGGTCGATGGACGGTCGAATACGTGGCGATGCGCGCATGGCGTGACGCCGACGCCTGGCCCGCATGGGACCTCGTGCTGATGCAGTCGATCTGCGCGCGCGACCCATCGCTCGTGCGGCCCACGCAGCAACGCACCCGCACCGACGCATGGCGGCCATGGCGCGCGTATGCGGCCATGCATCTGTGGAACGAGGTGGCGGATCGGGCAGGGGCCGCGCGCGGCGGCTGAGGTAGTGTGGCAGTCGGGGAGCATGGCCGCCCGATAGATTGGACCGGCGCCCTCGCCCTTCGGCCACGGTCATACGCTGATCGGGGACAAGCGCGAATCGCGCGACGCGGGTAATCGGTAGCGTAACGAGGCGCGCGGCAGGCCGTTTCGTCCTGAAATTAGGCCGGGGTGTGTCGCCCGAGGGCCCGCCGAAGCGGCCTCAAGCAGCCGTCGTGGCGAGATGTTAAAGTGCCCGCTACCCGAAAATTCCGCCGAACGTTGTCAACCGCGCAGTGCTGCCTGTATGGAGTGAAGCGGCACATGGCGGCCGACAACGCCCGACTCGCATCAATGCCAAACACGACACCTTCCCGCACGAACGACGCGTTATTGCACCGCCTGTCCGTGCTGACCTCAGGCCCGCAGCGCGACTCGCTGATACGTGGCCTGCGCGGCATCGAAAAGGAAAGCCTGCGCGTGACGCCCGAGGGCCAGCTTGCCCTGACGCCGCATCCGGTCGCGCTCGGTTCGGCTCTTACGCATCCGTCGCTCACCACGGACTATTCCGAAGCGCTGATCGAACTGATCACACCGGCTGAGCACGACGTCGCGATCACGCTCGAGAAGCTCGATACGTTGCATCGTTTTGTCTACGCAGAACTCGGCGACGAGATCTTGTGGAACAACTCGATGCCCGGCCTGCTGCCCGACACGGACGACGGCATTCCGATCGCGCATTACGGCACGTCGAATATCGGCAAACTGAAGTACGTGTACCGCATTGGCCTGGCGCTCCGTTACGGCCGCACGATGCAATGTATTGCGGGCATCCACTACAACTATTCGCTGAACGAAGAAGTGTGGCGGGCGTTGCATGCCGACCAGCAATCCACGGCGACCGCCGTCGATTTCCAGTCCGACCGTTACCTTGCGTTGATCCGCAATTTCCGCCGCACCAACTGGCTGCTGATGTACCTGTTCGGCGCATCGCCGGCACTGGATCGCCGCTTCCTCCGCGACCGTAAACACACGCTCGAAACCTTCGACGCCGACACGCTGTATCGCCCGTACGCAACCAGCTTGCGCATGAGCGACCTCGGCTACTCGAACACGACGGCACAAGCCGCGCTGCAGGCCGACTACAACACCTTGGCGGGCTACCTGGATGCACTCGCGAAGGCCGTGAGCCAGCCCTATCCCCCGTACGAGGCGATTGGTACCCAGCGCGACGGCGAGTGGGTGCAGATCAACACAAACGTGCTGCAAATCGAAAACGAGTTCTATTCGACGATCCGTCCGAAGCGCGTCACGTATCCCGGCGAGCGCCCGCTGCACGCGCTGGCTGCGCGCGGCGTGCAATACGTCGAAGTGCGCTGCATGGACATCGATCCGTTTGAGCCGACCGGCATTTCGCTTGAGACGTCGCGTTTTCTCGACGCTTACCTGCTGGTCTGCGCGCTCGACGACAGCGCACAACTGCCGCCGGACGCCTATGCGGAGGCGAACCAGAACTTTGGCCGCGTGACGATGGAAGGCCGCAAACCGGGCCTCGAACTAACGCGCGACGGCAACCCGATCGCGATGACGGACTGGGCAAACGAACTGCTCACCAAAATCGACGCAGCCGCTGCAACGCTCGACGCTTTGCACGGCGGCGACCAGCACGCGCGCGCCGTGACGGTTCAGCGCGCCAAGTTGGCGGACGCATCGCTGACGCCGTCGGCGCGCGTATTGCAGACGATGCGCGACAAGCAGCAGAGCTTCCTTGCCTTCGGCCTTGAGCAAAGCGAGGCGCACGCCGCTTATTTCCGCTCGCGTCCGCTGGATGCCGCCCAGACCAAGGAATTCACCGACCTTGCAGCGCAATCGCTTGCAGAGCAGGCGAAGCTTGAACGGGAAGAGGTGGGTTCATTCGACGCATTCGTCGCAGCATACCGGGCGTACACGCTAAACCGGTTTAGCGTCTAGGCGACAAAGGTAGTTGCGCCGGAAAAAGCGACCCTGGGGGAAATGCCGTTCAGCGAACACTGAACGGCATTTTGCCTTGTGAAACAGGAAGCAGCCTTGGAGGGCTGCTTTTTTATTGTGCACCGGTAACGTCTGCGCAAAGCGATGCTGGCCGCCTAACAGTATCGGCAAAATCTCCGCTCGTTTTGTCCATTCGCAAATGGGTATGAAACACCGTGCCGGGGAAGCGGTCCAACTTACACGACACGCTCCAGAGCGGGAGGCTTCAGCGAAATGAAAAAAGGTCTGTTGGCAGTACTGTGCCTGGTGTCGGCGGCGGGATGTTCGACGCAGGGTCAGGTCGATCCGGACGTCATGCAGATCGCGACTACCCCGTTGACGTGTTCGACCAAAACCGAGTGCGATGTCTGGTGGCAGCGCGCGCAGACGTGGGTGGCGAGTCATTCGAAGTACAAGATCGAATCTGCGACTGACACTTTGATCCAGACGGCGGGCCCGGACGGCGGCAAGCGCGCGCTGGCATACCAGATTACGCGCACACAGAACCCGGACGGCACGGCAACGATTGGATTCGCGGCACATTGTGATGGCTCGATGGGCTGCAAACCGAACCCATGGGAGGCGGGCGCCGACTTCAAGGAATACGTCCGAGGCACCACTGCGGGCGAGCCGCAGGACGGTGCAAAACCAACGCAGCCGGGGCCAACGGCGATGCACCCAGACGCCATGCAGGGCCAGTCGATCCCGGGAACGAGTGGGGAAGCGGTAACGCAGTGAGGGGGAAACGGCAAAGCCGTCTGCGAGGAGAACGCGCCCACGCATGAACCGCGAGTGCGGCACTGAGTAAACCAGCCGCGCGAAAACACGGCGAGTCGTCTTAAGAACTACGCTTCGGCGCGCGCAGCGCCGCCGGAAGAATGACGCCCGTGTCACTGGCGCCGAATGTGCGAAGACACAGATTCCAGATGCACCACTACCGCAACTGCGCGGGGGACCCGCTTAAGAACTAGCGGTATAAGCCGCTTTCTTTGCTTATCTTTCTTTGCGGCGGCAAAGAAAGTAAGTGCCGCCCCGCACAGGGGCGACGCTAATAAACCAATATCAATTCAAGGAAAGGCCAACGCCACAGGCACACAGACGACCAAGCGCCGCGCGGCAAAAAACTCATCAATGCCCCATAGAAGGCCCGACCCCCTTCCTGGGTTTAGTCACCCAAACAAGCACAGCCAGCACAAGAAACGCCGCACACGAGATGCGGAAAAAGTCATTAGTGGCCATCATATAAGCCTGCGCCGTCACAACCTGATTCAACTGAGCCGTGAGACTATCCCCCGAAAGCCCAAGACTCGCCAACCCATTGGTATAAGCATTCGTATTAGCCGAATAAACATTAACAGAATCAGTCAACATCGCATGATGATAAATCGTATCGTTTTCCCAATAAGTCGTACTAACAGCCGTCCCAATCGCCCCTGACAGAGTCCGAAAAAAGTTCGACAACCCAGAAGCACTAGCAAGCCGATCATCCGACACGCTGGACAGCGTAATGGTCGTCATCGGGACAAAGAAACAAGCCACCCCAATCCCTTGCACCAACCGCGGCCAGATCACATGATTGAACGGCACATCGAGCGTAAAAGTCGAGTTCCAGAACGACACAAACGCGAACACGATGAACGCAAAACTCGCCACTACACGCAGGTTCAACCGATGCATGTTCTTGCCGATCATCGGCGACAAAAACAGCGCGAGAATGCCGACCGGCGCCGTTGCCAAACCGGCAAGCCCCGCGGTGTAACCCATCACCGTCTGCAGCCAGAGCGGGAAAATCACCACTGACCCGAAGAACGCCATAAACCCGAACGAAATAATCACCACGCCGAGCGCGAAGTTCCGATCCTTGAATAGCGAGAGATCGACAACGGGTTCCTTGTCCGTCATCTCCCACACCAGCAGGAACGCAATCGACACCACCGCGATAATCGCCAGCGTGATAATAAACGTCGAGTTGAACCAGTCGCGATCCTTGCCGAGGTCGAGCACCATCTGCAGACACGACACGCCGATCACGAGCAACGCGAGGCCGATCGCATCGATACGCTGTTTGGTGACCTTCGTCTCACGGCCGCGCAGCAACAGGAACGCGCACACCGCCGAGAACAACCCGATCGGCACATTGATGTAGAAGATCCACGGCCACGTGTAGTTATCGGTGATATAGCCGCCCATCACGGGTCCGAAAATCGGCGCGCAAATCACGGTCATCGCCCAGAGGCCGAGCGCGAGCCCACGCTTCTCCGGTGGATACGAGCGCATCAGAATCGTCTGCGAAAGCGGGACCATCGGCCCCGAAACGAGCCCTTGCAGAAGCCGGAACGCGATCAGCGACTCGAAGTTGTGCGCAAAGCCGCACAGCGCCGAGGCGATCGTGAACAGCAGAACGGACAGCGTGAACAGCCGCACCTCACCGACGCGCCGCGCGAGCCAGCCGGTCAACGGCACGGCGATCGCGGAGGCCACGGAATACGATGAGATGACCCAGGTGCCCTGACTGGTCGCCACACCGAGGCTGCCGGAAATGGTCGGCACCGCCACGTTCGCGATCGAAGTGTCGAGCACTTCCATGAACGTGCCGAGCGCAAGACCGACGGTGAGCAACGCCAGCGTCCCGCCCTTAAGTGGGGCGAGTTCGGCGGCGGGTAGGGCTTCGGCGGGAGCCGTGGCAGCCATGTGTGTTTCTCCTCAGCTGGGAAAGCTTGTCACGGCAGCCTTATCGCACCCCGCGAATGGCGCGCTTACATGCCGGATCACCCTCTGCCCAGACAGACATTTTCAAACAATGGCGCTCTTGAAAGCGCCTCTTGGTTACTGCCCGCCGTGATCTGGCGGCGGCTCTTCGGGTGAATCTTCCAGCGATTCCTGCGGGGACCCGACGCCGCAACACGCGATGGCTCCCTCACCGATGCCGTTCGCAATGAAGCGGCCAAGCAGGTCGAGCAAGGTGGCGTGGTCCGCCGCGGAAAATCCGCGCAACTGCTCGTTCAGCACGGCGGCGCCCAGGCTGGGCAATTGCCGCGCGGCTTCGTGGCCCTGCGGCGTCAGCTCCAGCTTGACCATCCGGCGGTCGGCGTCGCTGCGCGTGCGCACGATAAAGCCTTTCTTTTCAAGGCGATCGAGCAGACGCGTCATCGACCCACTGTCATACGACATGACCCGCGACAACTCGAACGGCGTGCTCGCGCGTTGCGCCGACAACACCAGAATCACGCCAATCTGCTGAGCAGTCAGTCCTAACGGTTTGACCGCACGGTCCATCCGCTCGACAAGCACGTTTCGCGCTTTCGTCAGGTAATAGCCAAGACTCGATTCGAGGTGAATCTCGTCCGCGTTGTAGGGGCCGTCAGTCATCGTGTATCCGGGAACATCGTCGAGCAGAACGAATTCTAGCTGCCTAAGCAGACAAGTCAAACTCCGTTTCGCGTAGCGCGAACAGCGCAAAAAACAACACCGCTGCGGCGCGCGAAGCAAAGTATCTTGAAATTTAATTGCATAGTCAATATTATTATAGGCAACGAGTTACGCGCGATCCGCGCCACCCGAGACCATGTTCTGACCCGATTGTCTGCACGCCGCAATGGCGCCGTGCGAAAAGGATTTCCCCGATGCTGTACCTCAAAAACACCCTTGGCGGCTTGAGCCGCTCCCTGACCGATTCCGCGCTGAGCAGCTTTCAAGGGCCGCACCGCTGGTGGAAACTGGCGTTGTTCGCTGTGCTGTTCGTGCTGCCGGGTGGATCGGTGGGGGTCGCGGTGTTGGCATGGGCGGAGCATCGGCGAGGGCAGAAGGGGGCTAAGGCTGCCTCAGCGAAATTGGCGGGGCCCGCCATTGCGGCAAGCAGCGCCGCTATTGCCGCTGACGCAAGCCCGGCAAGCGCGTGTCAGGCACGCTCAGGTGCGCCGTGCCGCGCTGCAGCCGGCAAGCTGGCCCGGCAGACTACGTCCTCGGATTCGCGGGTTTAATTCTCTTCTCGCCGCGCCAGCGTTCGTTGCCTTCGCGGCGTTTTTGCGTCGCCCAAGGCAACGAAGCTGGTAATAGCACGTAACCATCCCGCCCCCTTCAGTAACACACCTCCGCCGTCCCCCGCATTACCCTTTCAGTTTCCCGCGCCCAAGCGGGCCCATACGCTAACATTCCGGCAGAGCCATGATCTCGCCCGGCCAGCAGTGCCGCCATTGGCCGCATTGCGGCGTCCTGAAGGAATCCATTGCATGCAGTTTGAACGAATCGCGCGCGCGCGGACGCTTGCGCCCCGCGCCCTGACTATCGCAGTCGCTGCGGCCCTCGCCACCCTGCTGGCCGGTTGCGTGGTCGGCCCCGACTACAAACGGCCCGCGGCCGAGATCCCCGCGTCCTATAAGGAAGCCGCCCCCGGCTGGAAAGTCGCCCAGCCCGCCGATCAGCATGACCGCGGCGACTGGTGGACCATTTACGAAGACCCACAACTCAACGCGCTCGAAGACAAGCTGAACGCATCGAACCAGACTATCGCCCAATACGCCGCCGCCTACCGGCAGGCACGAGCGCTGGTTAGCGAGGCCCGCGCGGCGTATTTCCCGACCGTCGGTGCATCGGCAGGCGGTACGCGTTCCGGCTATGGTTCGTCGTCCAGTAGCAGCACGACGACCACCTCGAGCCGCTCCGGCATCAGCAACAGCTACAACGTGCAACTCGACGCAAGCTGGGAGCCGGACCTGTGGGGTTCGGTCACCCGCTCGGTGAATTCGCAGAAAGCCGGCCAGCAGGGCGCCGCCGCCGATCTGGCGAATGCGCGGCTGTCCGCCCAAGGCACGCTCGCGCAAACCTATTTCTCGCTGCGCGCGCTCGACTCCACCCAGAAGCTGCTCGACGACACCGTCGTGGCCTATCAGAAATCGCTGCAGCTCACGCAGAATCAGTACGCGGCAGGCGTCGCCGCACGCTCGGACGTGATTCAGGCGCAAACGCAGTTGCAATCGGCGCAAGCGGCCGCAATCGACAACGGTGTGCAGCGCGCGCAGGACGAGCACGCGATCGCCGTGCTCGTCGGCGAACCGGCCTCAACCTTCTCGATTCCGCCGATGCCGCTGACCGCCACGCCGCCTGCCGTGCCCGAGCAGATGCCGTCGGCGCTGCTCGAGCGGCGTCCGGATATCGCGTCGGCCGAGCGCAAGGCGGCCGCAGCGAACGAACAGATCGGCGTCGCGATCGCGGCGTTCTTCCCGTCGCTCACGCTGTCAGCCACCGGCGGCTTCGAGAGTTCGGTGTTCTCGCAACTGCTGACCTTACCGTCGCGCTTCTGGACGCTCGGCCCGCAGCTCGCCGGTACGATCTTCGACGCCGGCTTGCGGCAGGCCAAGACCGAAGCCGCTCGCGCGGCCTACGATCAGGAGGTGGCTGTCTACCGTCAAACGATTCTGGCCGCGTTCCAGGACGTCGAGGACAATCTTGCCTCGCAGCGCATTCTCGAACAGGAAATCGTCGTGCAGCGGCAAGCGGTGGATTCAGCGCGTCAGGCGGTCGACATCGTCACCAACGAGTACAAGGCGGGTACGGTTGGCTACGTCAACGTGCTGACCGCGCAGACCACGGCCTTCCAGGCCGAACAAAAGCTGGAGAGCCTCGCAGGGCAGCGGATGGTGTCGTCGGTGGGCCTGGTGAAGGCGCTCGGCGGCGGCTGGGATGTGTCGCAAATGAACCGCGAAACGGGCGATGTGGCGGCGCCCGCGCCGCTGCCGGCAGCGTCGGCGACGCCTGTCGCGCAAAGCGGGGCCACGCCGCAACCGGCGCAGAGCAACTAGGCGGGCGATTCGCCAAGGCAAAGCCAAGCAAAAGCAAAAGCAAAAGAGGCATGCCCGCGCAACGCGGCCATGCCTCTTTTTTATTCACCCAATGGTATTGATTCACGCGGTGGGCGCATCGCGCGAACGGCCTCCGATCACCTCAACCGCGTGACTCGCGCTTCAAACCCTCACCTTAATGCACGAACTTCAGTGTACGAAAGTCAGCGCGACCGTATCCGGTCCGCTTGGCCGGCCCAACAGGTTCAGGAGTCCCGCGAGGTTGTCACGCGCTTCCGGAGCGGCGCTGGCCGTCCCATGAAACGATGTCGAGGCTGGCGACACGCTACCGTTGCCGGTCAGCATCAGCGGCCCCTTGAGGGTCGTCAGATCCAGCGTGGACGACGCACCCTGCGCCTGGAACACCAGCCGATAGGAACCGAGCGGCTTGACCAGCGAGACGCGCGAACTGACATCGTTGAGGGTCACAGTCAGCTGGCCGAACGCTTCCTGATTGAAGCTGCGCCAATCGGACCATGCGAGGCGCACGTCGCCTTGCAGATCGAGCGTATTGAACGGCGCGCCCAGGCCGCTCAGCAGCGAAGCCGGCACCGCCATCGCTCCCGGCGTGACGGTGGCGCTGCGCAGGGTCGCGTCGACGGTGATCGGGTCGGGCATCGCTTCGCTGTGCCGCATGATCATCCGCACACGGCCGGTGAAGAGCGGCCAGAACGCGGTACGCCATTCGATCCGCCCCGGCAGCAGGGTCGCCGCGCTCATGTCGGAACCGGCGGCGAGCATCAGCGTAGCCGAGCCGTGCCACAGCGAGCCGGCCGGATCGACGAGATTGACGTGACCACGGGTCTGTTTGGCGAACTGCGGCGTGATCCAGGCTGCCGGCAACAGCGTGAGCAGCACAGCCGCACTCGCCAGCACCGCGACCACCAGCCAGGGTAGCGCGACGCGCAGGCGCCGCATCCAGTAAGTCATGCGAGATCCTGTAGCGGCGCGGTCATTTCGCGGTAGACGGCTGCATCGAAGCCGTCAGATCCACCTGGCCGTCTTCCTTGAGCGCGGTTACGTGCGCCTCGGCGACCTGCACCTTGAACTGCTTGCGCGCGTCGTCAACCCAGCTCGTCCATGCGGGGAACGACGCATTCTTCATCTGGATCTGCACCGCGTTGCCGATCACCTGCACCTGGGTCGCGGCAAGGCCGTGATCGCTGAGCGAGGCGGTGAGGGCGTCCTTTAACGCCGCGCCGGTCGGCGCGACACCTTGAGCCGCCGCGGAGAGCTGGCGCGCTTCATTCGACTGCGCGGTCATCTGCGCCAGTTGGCGCTGCAAGCTGGGCAGCGATTCACGCAGATGCGCGCGGCCATCCTGCGCCGGCGCCCACAGCACCGACCACGCGATCACGACGGCCAGCACTCCGCCGCCCCACGCCAGCAGCGTTTTTTCGCGCTCGGTGCGCTGGTCCCAGAATCCAGCCCAGCTTTGGGCAAGTTCAGCTTTCATTGTCCGTTCCTGATGGTCCACTTGCCGGTGTTGCTATCGATCGCGCCGGTCAGGCCGTTGCGCGCAAGGCGCTTGGTGAAATCGGCATCGAGTTTCACTTCGGGCTTGAAGGTCACATCGAGCCGCCGGTCGTGATAGTCGAGCGCGGCGATGCCGTTGACCGGCACCGGCGCCAACGAACGCGCCAAGCCATCGGCGAGCGACAGAAAATCGTCCGGCGACAGTTCACCCGCCGCCACCCGCAACTGCTGCAGCTGACGCGACATCTGATCGGGCGCATCGAGCACGACCGTCGTCTTGGGGAAGGTGTTGAGGAGCAACTCGGTCATCTGCGTGTTGATCGCGTCGCGCTGACGCGAGAGCATCAGCCACTGCACGTTCGAGCCGATAATCGCGATCACCAGCGCGCCGACCGCCAGCATGACCGGCAGGCGCAGACGCCGCAGTGTCGCGCGGTCGAGCCGCCACGGCTGCGAGGCGAACTCGAACTGACACAGGTCGAAGCGGCACGTCAGCGCACGGCGCGCGAGTTGTTCGAACGGCAACGGGCTGGCCCCGTGCACATAGGCGGCGAGCTTCGCCGGGCTCGTTGCTGCGAGACTCGGCTCGTTGCCGGGCACCTCCGTCAGCATGTACAGCGAGACCGGCGCGGCGCCGGCAAGCGCGCTGAGCGTTGCGTTCACTGCGCTAGCCGGCACCGCCAGCCCCTCGCCTTGCACGCCGCGCGCGATCGCCAGTTCGACGCGTGGCGCACCGTTCACCACCACGCTTTCGACCGCGCCTTCAAGCAGGAACGCGGGCGCGGTCTGGACGACAGCGCCGAGCACGGCCGCCACCATCGGCACGGCCGACGCGACGCCCGGAGCGATGACCGGCGCCACGCCCGGCAGCGACGTCGCCACGCTAGCCGAGCCCGCTACGACCGGCTCGCCCGCGTTGACCATTTCCGCGACTTCGGCGGGTGTATCGAGCGCGACGGCTTGCGGCAGGCAGCGCGTGACCGGCACGGCGCGCACGCTGCGGTGGCCGGCGGCGGCAAAGCCTTCGCAGATGAAGCGGAACCAGCCGCGGTCGATGATCGCGAGCAACTGCCGGCCGCCTGCGACCGGTTGCGGGTCGACGGCGATGTGACAGGTTTGCGGGTCCTGGATCAGTTGATCCTCGACGATATTCGGCAATGCCTGACGTAGCCGCGGGCCGCGCAATGGTGGCAGCTTGGCGGGCATCATCAGCAGGTCGCGGGCGGCGACCATCAGCACCGTCGACGAAGCGCGCGGCAGCAGCGCGAGCGTCGAGCGGCCCGCGCGTTGGGTGCGGCCCGACTTGTCGAGCAGCACGAACGGCAACTCCGGAAGTTGCCATTCCTGCGATGGCACCGCCGGATCACGCGGCGGCAATAGGACGATCAGCGTGCTCAAAGGCCACTCTCTCTGGGAAAGGCGTTATTCATAATTGATCTTGTATCCGCACGATACGCGTAGTGTGAGTCAATGCGTCGCGATAGACGAGGGTCGTGCGGTCCACTACCGCGCGTTCGTGCTGCACGCGGCCGTGGATCAGAAAGTAGTTCGTGTTGACGTCCATTTCATTCGGATCGATTGCGGCCGACGGTACGCCGGAACCGACCAAGGCGAGTTGCACGTCGCTGACGTTACGGAAAAATACCGTCTGCCGGCGCGCGACGAAGGCTTGCGCGGCGGACAGACTCATTCCTGGCACGATCGCCGCGACCACTTCGGCGGAGGCCGTATTCATGTTGACCGCCGATACCGTGGGCAGCACGGTGACGAACGGCCGCAAGCGCGCGACCATTTCCGGCGTATAGCCGGGGATATCGAGCAGCGCATCGACGCTGGTCATTTGCAGCGGCGCGACCGCCGCGTTGTCGTCGCCGTCTTCAATACCGGGTTTATCGGTGAAGCTGCCGCCGGTGGCGCCACCGCCTGGGGCGATCGGGGTCGCCGTTGTCCCGGCGGCGGAGGTGACCGTCTGAAAACGCGTTGCCGATTGAGCAAGACTCGCGCGTACCTGCACGGCGGTGGTTTTTGCCAGTGCGCTGTTCACGCCGAGGGATACCAGCAGGCGCTGGTAGGCGTCGATCTGCTCGGCGTTGAGTTGCATGACGCCGGGCGCCGGGCTCGAGACCAGATTACGGAGGTTGAATTTGGCCTGGGCGTCTTCGATCGAGCCGGAGAGATAGGTTTCCTGGCCTTGCTCGGCTCGAACTTCGCCTATTTGCCCGAGGAAATCTGACAGACGTGTTTTAGCAATGGGGACGCCCCATACGCCGCCTAAGTAGGTGATGCCTGCTGAGGTGTCGCCCTCCGAGCGGAGGATCAGGCGCGTCCAGTCCAGCGCGCCTCGGGCGACCCATTGCGCCTGGGAGAGGAGACGTTGGTTTTCTATCCTTCGGATTTGGACTTGCTGGCGCCAGAGCATGCCCGATACTAATATCGCTGATAGCGCGACTACTAGTAGGGCGCTGATTATTGCTACTCCCTGTTGTTTTGCCTGCGGCGGCTTTCTTGGCTGTGTGCGTGCGGTGTTGGCCTTTCCTTGATTTGCCTGCGGCCGCTTTCCTGGCTGTGCGCCTGCGGCGTTGGCCTTTCCTTGATTTGCCTGCGACAGCTTTCCTGCCTGTGTGCCTGCGGCGTTGGCCTTTCCTTGATCTGCCTGCAGCGGCTTTCCTGCCTGTACGCCTGCGGCGTTGGCCTTTCCTTGATTTCTTATCGGTTTATTAGCTTTCCCCCTGTGCGGGGGGGCACCTACTTTTCTTTGCCTGCCGCAAAGAAAAGTAGGCAAAAGAAAGCGGCTCCAACCGCTAATTCTTAAGCGGGTCCCCTGGCTTGGAGGTGGTGCATCTGGAATCTGTGGCCCCACACCCCCAACCCGGAGTGACAAGGCAGTCATACTTCCCGCCTCGCGCTGCGCGCTCGCCGGAAGGGTCTGCTTTGAACACCATTCGCTTCGTTTTAGGTGGGTGGGGGCCATCGGCTTCGCCTCGGCGATGCGCCCAACCAAATTTTCTGCAGATGCCTGTGCGTGCGGACTGGTGGGTACGACCGAAAGGCCCGTCGCGTCGGGACGGCCGAATGATGAGAGCGCCGGCGCCGATGAAAGCAGCTGGGCGTCTGCGCGTGCAAAGGCGGCGCCCGCCGGGGCGCGGAGGCCAGTGGCACTCAAGGCGGTGCTCACCTGAGCAAAGGCATGAGATACACCAAAGGCGCTACCCGCTGAGGCGTAGGGTTCAAGAGCTCTGGCCGGTGCGCAGCCGTCAGAACCACCAAGTGTTTTCTGTGATGTGCCGCTCGGCGCGCGCAGCGCCGCCGGAACTGATGACTGCTTTGTCACTGACGCGGAGTGTGCGAGGGCACGGATTCCAGATGCACCACTGCCCCCTCCAAGCCAGGGGGCCCACTTAGCATTAGCGGTTGGAGCCGCTTTCTTTTGCCTACTTTTCTTTGCGGCGGCAAAGAAAAGTAGGTGCCCGCCCCGCACAGGGGCGACGCTAATAGACCGATAAGAAACCAAGGAAAGGCCAACGCCGCAGGCACACAGACAAAAGCGCCGAGCAGGCAAAGAACCGAAACAAAGACACGGCCGCCCGCACCCAAACATAGAGCGTCGCGAAGACAACAACAACACCAAAGACCTAGAGCGTCGCGGAGACAAAAGAAAATACTTCATTTCACTCTCCGACGAGAAAAACCCGCACAACAGGCCGCGCCAACGACTTAGCCCCAACACTCACTTCCAGCCCAGTCACCGACCGCGGCAGCGGCGCATTCCCCAACTGGGGCACCTTCAAATTATTGTCGTTCTCCGTAATAGCACTCTGCACATCCTTCATCTGCGTAGTCCAGCCAACCTTCGGCACATAAAGACGAGCCGAGATAGCCCCGACGCCTCCCATCAAAGGCACCGCCGTCCAGCCATCACCCTCGCCACCGCGCAGCGCGCGCCGCAGATCGCCCACATTACCCAACGGCGGCGACGCATACCGAATCACGCGTCCCTCAGATACGCGGTACCTCACCACCTGCAAACGCGGTGCCTCCCCCGGTAACACCATCTCCCGCACGATCTGCAACACGCTGCCTGAAACCGATATCGCCGCCTGCCCGGACTCGTCATCCGACGCGGCCTGCCGCGCATCGATCCGCATCTGGTCGAACAACTGCGCAAAAACGCGCTCGTCTTCCATCGCGTTCGTGATCGTCTCCCGGCCACGAATGATCTGGTCCAACCCGCGCCACGACAACACGGCAATCACCGCCATGATCGCAATCGCAACCAGCAACTCGATCAGCGTGAAACCACGCGCGCCCATCCGGCCGCGGCGCTTAGAGCGAACGGTTGTTTTCATTCGCCACCACCGTCACCATCTGGGCAAGATTGCCGGAACGCCCAGGCATCGTCACCATCACTTCCACGCGGCGAAACACCGGATTCGGCGTCGCCGTCACCTGTTCGGTACAGACCAGCTGCAAATTGCCCTGCGAGCAGTCAAAACTCGTCGAGCCGACGTTTGGCCAGCCGTGCGTCAGATGCAATTGCGCCAGCGTATTGTCCGCGCTCCATCCCGCCAGCAGTCGACGATGCAAATCCGCCTCGCCGCTCGCCAGACTCCCCACCGCGCGCATCGATGCCGCCAACGCAATCGCGATGATCGCCAGCGCCACCAGGACTTCGATCATCGTAAAACCACGCTGCGAATCACACCGCGATTCGCGCGCGCCCATTCCCCTGCAACGACGCATCTCAGTGCACCTCATAGCGGCCATTGCCGGTGCCGACGATCGTCGCGCTCCCCGCAGCCGAAAACAGGGTGATCTGCACGGGCACGTCGATCGCTTCCGTGCCGAACACGACACGGCTCGGGTGCGAATCCGACCCCGGGTAATTGATCGTCACGCCGGTCACACCACCTTCCCAATTGCGCGGCCCGAGCAGGTCGTCACGCAGCGGACGCCAGCCGTCTTCGGTTCGCAGATCGAAGCGGAAGCCGCCATCGAGCGGCTGCCACGCGATCGGCCGTGCACGCACCTGAGCTTCGTCGCCGGCCGATTCGAACAGCAGCGCAAGACGCTGCGCTTCTTCGTTCAGATCGGTGCGCGGGTTGCGCGTCATCGTCAGCGCGGTCAGCGATACGAGAATGCCCGCGATCACCAGCACCACCATCATTTCCAGCAGCGTGAAACCCGCCGCACGCTTCAGGCCGCCTGCGCTGAAACCACGTGCGCCACGCGAGCCGCGCGCGCGCGCGTCAGCGCACGCCGTGCCCGGCAGCGATGCCGTACACGGCGTGTCCACACAGGACTTGCAAGCGGACAGTCGCATAGTGCCGGCCACAAACGATCAACTAAAGATCAAAAAAAACAATACGTCGATAAGACGCGCGGTGGATCACCAAAGGGCAGGGCAATCCGGCGCGCGTGACAATCAACAGCGCTTAATGAACGACTGAACTACCGGACTACTGCCACGAGCCTATGTCGGCGTCATTGCCTTCGCCGCCCGGCTTACCATCCGCGCCATAGCTGAACACGTCGATCTCACCATGCACGCCCGGGTTCAGATACTGGTAGGTATTGCCCCACGGATCGTTCGGCAGACGTTCGAGATAGCCGCCGTCCTTCCAGTTGTTCGGCACCGGGTCGGTGGTCGGCTTTTCGATCAGCGCGCGCAGGCCTTGCTCCTGAGTCGGATAACGGCCGTTGTCGAGACGGTAGAGTTTCAGCGCCTGCATCACGGTGCCGATATCCTGCTTGGCGGCCACGCGCCGCGCTTCGTCCGGACGACTCATGATTTTCGGCACGATCAACGCGGCCAGAATGCCGAGAATCGCGATCACGACCATGATTTCAATCAGCGTGAAACCGCGTTGACGACGGCTGCGCTGACCCGCGATGTCAGTACGGCGAGTGGTCGACAGTTGCATAGCTTGCTACCTCTTTTCAGGTGAAATTTTCGATCGGGCGGGATTCGTGTATCCGCAATTGGGGTGCTATTGAACACGCCCGGCCGGTCATTTTAATGTCATGGTGTTGAAGGGTTGCGAGAAAACGCCGGGCCGCCCCAAGTTTTCCCTAGGGGGCTGGTGCGAAGCACCAGGTTAAGGCACTTTCCCTCAACGCAATTTTCACAATAGTCCGTACAATATGCGCATGAACGCTATCCAAATCCGCCTTCTGTCGCTCGCGCTGTTCGCCGTGTTCTGCGCGACGCTGACCTACTGGGTCATCACGATCTCCACGACGTCGGGTGCACCGTTGCCCGCTGCCGCCGCGCATGCGCAGGTCTCGACCGAACAGGCCGCCACACTGTTCGGCGGTCAGCTCACCCGCAGCGTTAACCAGGACGTGCATCTGTTCGGCGTCCTCGCTTTGCAGCAAGGCGCCGCGGCCATCGTCAGCGTCGGTGGCGAACCACCGCATGCGGTGTCGCTCGGCAGCGCGCTCATGCAAGGCGCCAAACTCTCCGAAATCCGCCCCCGCTCGATCATCATCGACCGCAACGGTGCGCATTCCGAAGTGTTCCTACCGGCCAATCCTGCAGGTCCCACTATTTACGTTCGCTGACCCAGGCGTTCTGCCCGGGTTCAGCTGATTGCGCAGCGGCAACCGCGGCTGCTTGCTATATGCGGTGGCCACCAGGGTTGCCACTGCATTGGCCACCGTAGTTGCCACCTCATGCGCTGCAGCCACGCAATCGAAAAACCTCTCCGCTTTACTGCACCAGGTTGTTCAACTCGATGATCGGCAGCATCACCGCCAGCACGATCACCAGCACCACACCCCCCATCGCCAGAATCAGCAACGGCTCGAGCAGGCTCGTCAGAAACATCGTGCGACGCTCCAGCTCGCTCGCTTCGCCGTCGGCCGCGCGGTCGAGCATGGTCGTCACGTCACCGGTCGCTTCACCCGAGCGGATCAGGTGAACCAGCACCGGCGGAAACGTCTTGGTATTGCCGAGCGCGCGCGATAAGGACGTGCCTTCGCGCACCCGCACGATCGCATCGTCGATGTTCTCGCGCATCGCGTTGTTGCTGAGCGTCTCGGCGGCAGCTTGCAGCGCGCGCAGAATGGGCACGCCGGCTGCCGTCAGAATGCCTAGCGTGCTGGCAAAGCGCACCGTGTTGTAGCCACGCACGAGTTTGCCGAGCAGCGGGGCGGTCAACAGCCACCGGTCGAAGGCAAGCCGCGGGCCGGGCTGCTTCAGGACTGAGCGCACCAGGTACACCAGCACGATCACGCCGATCAGCATCGCCCACCACCAGTGCCGCACGAAACCAGACAGCGCCATCATCATGATGGTGAGAACCGGCAATTGCTGTTTGGTGCTGGCGAACACGTTCACCACTTGCGGCACCACGTAGCTCAACAGAAACGTGACGATGCCGAAGGCGATCAGCGTCACGATCGCCGGATACGTGAACGCGAGCACGATCTTCTGCTTGAGCGCGTTGCGTTGCTCGATGTAGTCGGCCAGACGCGAGAGCACGAGACCGAGCTTGCCGGTATGTTCACCGGCGGCCACCAGCGCACGATAGATCTCGGGGAAGTCTTTAGGATGCTGCGTCAGCGCATTCGCGAGCGAATGGCCGCCGAGCACTTCGGCGCGAATCGACGCCATCAGCTCGCGGATGTAGTCGCGCTCCGATTGCTCGGTGAGCACCGCGAGCGCTTCGTCGAGCGGCAAGCCGGCGATCAGCAGGCTGGCCAGTTGCCGCGTGAGAATCGCCTGCTCGCGCTGCGACAAACGGCGTCCCATCGACAAGCGCTGATTGCGCTCGCCACGTGTGCGCGTCGCAGCCGGTTCGACGACGAGGGGCGTCAGTCCTTGCGAACGCAGATTGGTCCGCGCACCGCGCGCACTGTCCGCGTCGAGCACGCCTTTTTGCGCCTTGCCCGCCGCATCGATCGCTTCGAAACGAAATGCCGGCATGACCTTATGCTCCGCCCGTCACGCGGATCACTTCTTCGAGCGACGTCAGCCCGGATGCGAGCCAGCGGTCCGAATCTTCGCGCAGCGTGCGCATGCCTTGCGCGCGGCCCGAAGCGAGAATTTCCGCATCGGATGCGTTGCGGTGAACCAGCGTGCGGATTTCATCGTCGATCAGCAGCAGTTCGTACACGCCGCGTCGGCCTGCGTAACCGGAGTGACCGCACTTGTCGCAACCGACCGGGTGCCAGCGCACGCTGCCGTCCTCTTCAACGCGTTCTTCGCGGCACACCGGGCACAAGCGCCGCACCAGCCGCTGCGCCAGCACGCCAAGCAACGACGACGCCAGCAGATACGGCTCGACGCCCATGTCGGTCAAACGCGTGACGGCGGATGCCGCGTCGTTCGTGTGCAATGTCGCCAGCACAAGGTGACCCGTCAGCGATGCCTGCACTGCAATCTGCGCGGTTTCCAGGTCGCGGATTTCACCAATCATGATGACGTCCGGGTCCTGCCGCAGAATCGAGCGCAGCGCCCGCGCGAAGGTCATGCCGATCCGTTCGTTGACCTGCGTCTGGCCGATGCCGGACAGGTCGTATTCGATCGGGTCTTCGACCGTCATGATGTTGGTCGTCGCGGTTTCGAGCCGCGACATCGACGCATACAGCGTGGTCGTCTTACCCGAGCCGGTCGGGCCGGTCACCAGCACGATGCCGTGCGGTTTGCCAATCAGCTTGTCGAACTTGACGAGCGTGTCGGGCGCCATGCCGAGCGCTTCGAGATTCAGGCGCGAGGCGTCCTTTTCCAGGAGACGCAGCACGGCCCGTTCACCGTGACCGGTAGGCAGCGTCGAGACGCGCACATCGACCGGACGTCCGCCGACGCGCAGCGTGATACGGCCATCCTGCGGCAGGCGCTTCTCGGCAATGTCGAGTTGCGCCATGATCTTGATCCGCGAGATCAGCGCACCGTGCAGTGCTTTTTTCGGCCGCACGACATCGCGCAGCGTACCGTCGACGCGGAAACGCACCACGGAAGAAGTCTCGAACGGCTCGATGTGAATATCCGAGGCCTGCTCACGCGCTGCTTGCGTAAGCAGGGCGTTAATCATGCGGATGATCGGCGCGTCGTCTTCCGACTCGAGCAGATCCTCGACCTCGGGAATATCCTGCATCAAACGCGACAGATCGACTTCGCCTTCCACTTCACCGACCACCTGCGCCGCGCTGCCGTCCTGGCGCGCGTACGCCTGGTTGATCGCCTGAGCGAGTTCATCGGCGGGCAGACGCACAACGGACAACGCGCCGAAATTGCGCGCAACCTCGGCAAGCGCCGCATCACTGGTGCGTTCGCTGATCCAGACTTCCAGGCTGTCGGCATGCTGATGCGCGACCAGAATCTGACCGCTGCGGGCGAAGCCGTAGGGCACGAGGCGCGCGGCAACCGCCGACGGCGCAATGCGTTCGGCATGTTCCGTCACGACTGCAGGCGGAATCGCCGAGGCTTGCGTCGACGCACCGGCTCGCGCCGCTACCGACGACGCGGAACCTGACGGCGGCGTGGACGGCGTACTCACGGCTGCACTCCGGGCGACGCCGTGGACGGCGCCGGTACCGGGTTCGTCTGTACAGCACCGCCATTCATCACCGGATTCGACTGCGCGGGAGCGCCATTCATGACCGGATTCGTCTGCACAGCACCGCCGTTCGTGACCGGCGCCGGGGCAGAACCTGGAGGCGGTGCCATCTGCTGACGACGCATCTGATCAAGATTGAACAGGTTCATCGCCGGCGAGCCACCCTGGCTCGGGCCGAGCGGCATCGGCGGAACCACCGGATCGTCCTTGTCCTTGATCAGGTTGTTATCCGACTTGTACGCGCCCGTCACACCCTGGACGTAGTCGTAACGGTTCGACGTCACGGCTTGTGCCGTATCGCGATCGGTGATGATCACGGGGCGCAGGAACACCATCAGGTTGGTCTTCTGACGGGTCTTCTGTTCGGAGCGGAACAACTGGCCGAGCCACGGAATATCGCCCAGCAGCGGCACCTTGCTGTTGCTGACCTGATAGTTGTCCTGCATCAGGCCACCCAGCACGATGATCTCGCCGTTATCGGCGAGCACCGTCGACTGGATCGAACGCTTGGTGAATTCCGGACCGGCCGGGTTGGTCGTCGCGTTGGTCGTGCCGTTCACGATCGCCGAGTCTTCCGTGTAGAGCTGCAGCTTGAGAATCCCACCGTCGGTGATCTGCGGCTTGATGTGCAGCGTCAGACCGACATCGACGCGGTCGTAGGTATTGAACGCCGAGGTCGCGGTGGCGCTCGTGAGGTTCGAATACGAACCCGTCTGGATCGGCACGTTCGTACCGACAACGATCTTGGCTTCCTCGTTGTCGAGCGTGATGAGGTTAGGCGTTGACAGCACGTTCGCGTCGGCGGTCTGCGACAGCGCCTGCAGCAGCGCGCCGAGTCCCTGCACGCCGAAAATGTTGTGCACCCAGCCAACGTTGAGCCCCTGCTGGAGACCCGTGAGCGCTCCCGCCAGACCCGCAGGGTTCGTCGCCGTCACCGCCGCCGCCGCGGTCAGATTGATAATGCTGTTGCTGTTGCCGGTCGTCAGATTAGTGCCGGCAAAGGTCGAACCATTCGCGATCTGCCACTGAATGCCGAGATTGGCATTCGTGGTCGAATTCAACTCGACGATCAGCGCCTCGATATAGACCTGCGCGCGCCGCGCGTCGAGTTGGTCGATGACCGCCCGCAGATTGCGGTACACCGGGTCGGACGCCGTGATGATCAGCGAGTTGGTCGCGGCGTCCGCCTGAATCATGCCGCCGGCCTGATTGTCGTCGCCCTTGTTCTTGTCGCTGCCGAGCAGGTCGCCGGAACTGCCGTTCGAGCCCGATCCGCCGCCCATCGGCGACGCCGTCGAGCTGCTTCCGAGTCCGCCCGACGGCAGCGGCGGCGTACCCGACGCACCCGTCGAATTGCTGCCGAACCCACCCCCGCTACCGCTGTTCTGGTTGAACGAATTCGCATCGTTCGAGCCGCCCGATGAGCCGGTGTCGCCGCCTTTGCCGAGCATCCCGCGCAAGGTCTTCGCGAGCTTCGTCGCGTCCGCGTTGCGCAGCGCCACCACGTGCATGTTGCCGGGCATGGCGGTCGGCGCGTCGAGTTCCTTTGCCAGTTGCTTCGCCGCCGCGAGCCGCCCGGCGTTCGACGCCCGGATCAGCAGCGAGTTGGTGCGCGGATCCGCGGTGATCGACACCTTCAGCGTCGCGTCGGTACTGCCGATCGCGCCCGGGTCGAGCATCTTGGTCAGTTGCGTGGCGATATCGATCGCGTTCGCGTTCTTCAGCGGCACCACCGACACCGACTGGCCCGCAGCCGTATCGACCCCTGCGATGATCTGCGCGATGCGCCGCACGTTGTCGGCGTAATCGGTCACGACAATGGTGTTGTTGGCCGGGTAGGCCGCCACGGTATTGTTCGGCGAGATCAGCGGACGCAAGACCGGCAGCAGGTTATTGGCTGACTCGTTCTTCAGCACGAATACCTGCGTGACCACCTGATCGCCACGCGCAACAGGCGTATTGCCGACGTAGGTCGGCACGCCTTGCAGCTTGGCATCGGCCTCGGGCACGACCTTCAGCACGCCGTGGTCCTGCAACAGCGCGAAACCCTGCATCCGCAAAGCGGATTGCAAGGTCTTGAGCGCCTGATCTTCAGGCACCGCATTCTCTGACACAAGGTTCAATTGACCCTTCACGCGCGGGTCGACAATGATCGTCTTGCCGGTTGCCGCGCCGATCGCCTTGGCCACCTGGTCAATGTCGGCGTTCACGAAGTTGAGTGTCACCTGTGCCTGTGCTGTCTGCGCGGTGATCAATCCAGCCACCAGCAGCGCCGTTGCGACGCGACGCAATGCCATACGATTTCTTCTCATGGAATAGGGTATCGATGCCGACGGCTCTAGCCGTCGACGGTCATGCAGTGCGAACATTTGAGCAAACCGCCGCCCTGTCGGCCTGCCAGCCGGCCTCACAGGCGATCAACGGCCCGGATGCCGGACATCCAATGTCCGAAAAAAATGAACAGTAACAGCTTTTCATGTCGGATTTGTCACAAAACAAACGGCCCGGTGCGATTACTCTAAAGACCATCACAAACTGTCAAGCAATTGAAAGCAAACAGCTTCTGTGCGCCGGGCCGCAGAAGCGCTTGGTTTTCCGCCGGATTATGTCGGTTAGCCAACTTGACGCGTGTAGGTCTGCCGGTATGATACGAGCCGTTCGAGGTGCTGGAAGGGGGTTGCGGACGCGGGTTTTCCCCGATGCCCGACAAAAGCCCAGCCAGCGAGCCCTACCGGCTTCCAGAGGCTGAAGTATGGCCGACGCATTGCCTTACCAAACCTTACCCTTGCGATTTGCTTAGTCGTCTTGACTGATGAAACGAACCTTCGTCACCGTCGCCGCAGGACTTGCCGTGCTGATTGCAGCAGGGTCCGCGCGCGCCGATTGCTTTGACGAGGCTGCGAGATATCAGAAGGTCAACCCCCTGATTCTGCGCGCAATTGCGTGGCAAGAGTCACATAATCGACCGGATGCGTTGCATAAGAACGCCAACGGCTCGACCGACTACGGCGTCATGCAGATCAACTCGGTTCATCTGCCGATACTCGCCCAGTACGGCATCTCGCAAGGCACGCTGATGGAGCCTTGCAAGAACGTCTACATCGCGGCATGGCATCTGCGCCGCCAGATGAACAAGTACGGCAATACCTGGCAGGCGGTCGGCGCGTATCACTCCGAGACGCCGGCGCTGCGCGATAAATACGCACAGCAGATCGCCACGATCCTGCGCCAGTGGCATCTGATGCCGGCGGCTGCCCGCTGAGCGGATCCTGCCCGCCACGCGGCCATTCCCTGTTTGATGCACAATGCGGCTTCGTGCTGCCGTCGGGGTTCGGCCATCTTCTGGCCCCGGAGTCATGCGACCCCAAGCCCGGCACGCCTTCCAATCCTCTTGTCTTTCCGTACTGCGATGAACCAGCCGCTATTGCCCGTCACCGTGCTCTCCGGTTTTCTGGGCGCTGGCAAGACCACGCTCCTGAACCACATCCTCGCGAATCGCGCCGGTTTGCGCGTCGCCGTGATCGTCAACGATCTGGCCGCCGTCAATATCGATGCGACCCTCGTGCGCGATGCCGCCGCGCTCTCGCATGTCGAAGAGCAGCTCGTCGAACTGTCGAATGGCTGCATCTGCTGCACGTTGCGCGACGACTTGCTGGTCGAGATCAAGCGGCTTGCGGGTGAAAAGCGCTTCGATGCGATCCTGATCGAGTCGACCGGGGTGGCCGAGCCGATGCCGATTGCCGAAACCTTCACCTTCGTCGACGACGACGGCGTGTCGCTGTCCGACGTCGCCCAGCTCGATACGATGGTGACGGTGGTCGATGCGTTCAACTTCCTGCGCGACTACGGTTCAGCCGACGCGCTCTCCGAGCGGGGCATCGCGGCGACCGAGGAGGATGATCGGACGCTGGTCGAGTTGCTGATCGAGCAGATTGAATTCTGCGACGTGCTGGTGGTGAACAAGGCCGATCTGGTGAGCGCCGATGAACTCACGCGTTTGCAGCGCATCCTCGCCCGCATCAATCCGCGTGCCGTGCAGGTGGTGAGCCGGTTCGGTGACGTGCCGCTTGCCGAGGTGCTGAATACCGGGCGTTTCGATTTCGACGCGGCCTCGAGCGCACCGGGCTGGCTCGCATCGCTTGATCACGAGAATGAGCACGAACATGACCATGAGCACGGCCATGCCCATCACGGTGAAGCGGACGAATTCGGCATCGGTAATTTCATTTACCGCGCGCGGCGGCCGTTTCACCCAGAGCGCCTGTGGGCGCTGCTGCATCAGGAGTGGAAGGGTGTCTTGCGCAGCAAGGGCTTCTTCTGGCTCGCCACGCGTAACGACATCGCCGGTTCGCTGTCACAGGCGGGGGGAGCTTGCCGGCATGGTCCGGCGGGGATGTGGTGGGCCGCTCAGGATCGTAGCGAATGGCCGGACGGCGATGACGAGTTGGCCGCCGAAATTGCCGCCGACTGGTACGGCGATCCGGACGATCTGAGCATCGGCGATCGTCGCCAGGAACTGGTGATGATCGGGGTCGGTGTCGACCCGGCTGTCTGGCAAGCGAAGTTCGACGCGTGCCTTGTGACCGATGAGGAATACGCGGCGGGACCGCAAGCGTGGCAGCAATTCACCGATCCGTTCCCAGCATGGGACTTCGACGAAGACGAACATGACCATGATCACGATGGTCACGATCACGACCACGACGGCCATGGCGAAATCGTGCATCGCCACGACTAACCGGCCCTTCTACCTGGTAGTGATGCTTTAGCCGCGACGCCCGTCGCGGCTAAAGCAAAAATCGCAGACGAAAAAAAACCCGCCGTTGGCGGGTGTCAACTGCCAGGCAGTAATCTGCTTAGCGCTTGTTGACAGCGTCCTTGAACGCCTTGCCAGCCGTGAACTTGACGGTCTTGGCTGCCGGGATCTTGATAGTTTCGCCGGTCTTGGGGTTACGACCCGTACGTGCTGCGCGCTTGCCCGAACCGAAGCTGCCGAAGCCGATCAATTGGACCGCGTCACCCTTCGACACAGATTTCTTGATCACTTCAAGCAACGTGTCCAGCGTCTCACCGGTTTGAGCCTTGCTGGCGCCCGTCTGTCCTGCGACGGCGTCGATCAGTTCCTGTTTGTTCATTAAGGTTCCTTTCTGAGTTTAGGTTGACACGAACAGCGCGAACGCGCCGATTATACGTGCGCGGGCCGCGCCGTCGAGCAGCTGCGGCTCCGGATCCCCTCCGGATATAGCGCCGGGCGATTGACTGCCCGTCGGCCGTGCTGCCGCTCCCTTCGCGGCGCTTGCTATGATAGCGCAGCGCAAACCCAATCAGGACAAGGGTTTCGAAGATTTAGGCGGTTCCGGGGGCAGATAGCGAGGGGAAACCCTTCTTTTTGCTCGTCGCGGACCTCAATCGAAGGCTGAAACCCAGTATGGACGGGGCTTAGCGTTGGTTTTTGCCAACGCTGCAGCGCGTCTTTTTCGCCGCCCGGCGAGCTGCGCGCGCTGGCGGTAACGTCTGATCCGCTCTTTCGAGCATCATTTCCGCCGCGCATGACCGATCCGCTGATCCCCGCCGTCCTCGCGTTTCGCGACAACGGCTCACTTTTTTCGCCGCACTACGACGACATCTATCACAGTGCTGTCGGCGCTCTCGAACAGGCTGAATACGTCTTCCTCCGCGGTAATGCGTTGCCGCAGCGCTGGCAGGGCCGACGCGTCTTCACCGTGCTCGAAACCGGCTTCGGCATGGGTATCAACTTCCTGACGACCTGGGCCGCCTGGCGTGCCGATCCAACGCGCTGCGAGCGCTTGCACTTCGTCTCGACCGAGAAGCATCCCTTTACTCAAACCGATTTGCAGCGCGCCTATGCCGCGACGATTTCTGATCCGACAGTGGCCGCGCTCGCGCAAACGCTCGTCGACGCATGGCCGATGCTCGTCCCCGGCACCCATCGGCTGGAATTCGAAGATGGGCGGATCGTCCTGACGCTCGTGTTCGGCGACGCGGTGGAAACCTTGCCTGCCTTAAGGCTGCGCGCCGATGCGTTCTACCTGGACGGCTTCGCGCCAGCCAAAAACCCCGAGATCTGGACTCCGGCGATCTTCAAGGCGCTCGCGCGGATGGCCGGCGAGGGCGCCACGTTCGCCACCTACAGCAGCGCCGGCGAGATCAAACGTGCGTTGACGCAATGTGGCTTCGAATATCGCAAGGTCGATGGCTTTGGTTGGAAACGCGCGATGCTCGTCGGCCACTTCGCGCCGCGCTGGCGCGTGCGCCGCTATGAGCCGCCGGCACCCCTCGAGGTCGACGAGCGGCACGCCGTCGTGATCGGTACCGGTCTCGCCGGCTGCGCGGTCATCGAGCGCCTCGCTGCGCGGGGCTGGCGCGTCACGTCGCTGGAGCGCCACGCGTCGGTGGCACAGGACGCCTCGGGTAATCCGGCCGGCGTGTTTCATCCCATGATCTCGCGCGACGACAGCGTTGCTTCCCGCGTCACGCGTGCGGGCTTCCTCTACACACTGAGACGCTGGGCAGCGCTCGAGCGGCTGGGTCACCATCCAGTGCGCGGTACGCCTGGGCTGTTGCAGATCGCCGCGGACGACGAGGAAGCCCGCTCGATGAGCGAGGCCATCGCGGCGTTCGGTTATCCCTCGGACTATGTAACGCCCGTATCGCTGAGCGAAGCACAGCGGCTTGCCGGTATGCCGCTCGCGCGAAGCGGCTGGTTTTTTCCGCATGGCGGCTGGATCGACCCGTCGTCGCTTTGCACCGCGCAGTGCGCAGCGGCGGGCGGATTGCTCGAACGCCACTTCGGCGTGGACGTGGCGCGCCTCGAGCGCGCCGGCAATCAATGGACCGTGTTCGACGCAGCAGGGCAGGCCATCGCGCGCGCGCCGGTGGTCATCGTCGCGAGTGCACACGACGCCGCACGCATTGCCGGTTTGCAGCACGCGCCAACTCGCAGCATCCGCGGCCAGTTGACGCTGCTGCCGCCGGGCGCTGTCCCGCCGCTCGGGATGCCGGTGATGGGGGAAGGCTATGCCGTCCCGCTCGCCGACGGCGCCACGCTGACCGGCGCGACCTACGAACTCGACGACCCCGACACCTCGCTGCGACCGGATGGCCATCTCGAAAACCTCGAACGGGTCGCGCAGATGCTCCCGGCCTTCGACGGCATCGTCGACCCGGCACGGGCAGCGGCCCTCATCGGGCGCGTCGCATTTCGCTGCGTCACGAGCGACCGGATGCCGATGATCGGCAACTTCGCCGACGAAGCCGCGTCGACGCGCGACGCCCAGCGCCTGCGTGGCGCGTGGCCGCTCGACCTGCCGCGCGTCGACGGCTTGTACGGCGCCTTCGCTTACGGCTCGCGCGGTCTGGTTTGGGCTGCGCTGGGCGCCGAGTTGATCGCCTCGCAGATTGAAGGCGAGCCATGGCCACTCGAACGGGAGTTGGCCGAAGACATCGATCCTGCTCGCTTCCTCTTACGGGCGTTGCGCCAGGGTACGGCGCGTTAACCGCGCGCGCCGAACATCGGTGACGAAAAAAGTTATCCACTGAAATGTGTGGATAACCACGCTGTTTACCGGCGCAACACATGTGGAACCGTTGTGGACGTAAACGGGGTAACTTTGCCGCCGCCGAAAATCCCGAAAAGTTACCCTTGTATACCCGCCGCTGCCGCACACGCTGTGCATCCTGTTGTGCGAGCTGCAACTTCATGAATTGATTCGGTAAACCGGGGTTATCCACAGAAAACGAGGCACCTTGTTAACTGTTACTACGTATACATACAGTAAACCTGTAAACAGAAAGGCCGTGCCGAGATCGAACGCCATCGTCGCATTCCAGGCGCCGAAAACCGGTGAAAAACGCATCCGTTAGTGCCCCACAAAACACATCTGCCACGTCGAATGTGTACCCTATGAGAGCCAGCCCCGTTTTTAGAACGGTCGGTTTTTCCTCATCTCACGAAGATAACGTACGTTTTTACCGTTTTGCCTGCATGTTGCTGTGCTTTCGGTCGAGTACGAAAAAGCTATGGCACAATCGCCGTTCTTTTCCGCGTCGTGCCTCGCCTCTGGCGGCACACGCTGCAACGGAACGGTGCCGCTCAATCAGAATCTGATTCAAAGTCGACGGCGTTCTTTCACCGTGCCGGGCCGGTTGCTACGGCCGCACCCCAGAATGCGCCGCGCTCCCAGCGGCTGCGGCGTATTCAGATCATCCGATCGTTGAAAACTCGCAACGCGGGTCACGCGAAGCGATCGCGACAGTGAGCGCCCGAGGCGCCCATCCGCTCGCCGGTGTTTGCGCCGGTTCGTGTTGTCTGCCGTTGCTGCAAAGGAGAACCCATCACGATGAAGTCGGCGTTTTCATTTTTCCCAGCCTGGCCACTCACACCCGACGCCATTTTTTGGGCTGGTCTTGCCTTGCTTGCTGCAGGTTTGTGCGGCGAACTTTGCTATCGCGCGTGGCGTTTGCCGCGCATTTCCGGGTATGCGGTCATCGGTCTGGTCGCAGGCGCAGCCGGTTTCGGTGTGATCGACGCGGATTCCGCAAGCGCCGCGCGGCCCTTGCTCGATGTGGCGCTCGGTTTGTTGCTATTCGAACTGGGTAGCCGGCTCGATCTGCGCTGGATTCGCCGCAATCCATGGCTGATTCTGTCGAGCATCGCCGAAGCCACGCTGACATTCGCGCTGGTGTTGCCGGTTTTGTTGTTCCTGAAGGTGCCACTGATCGTGGCAACGGTGCTCGCCGCGATTGCCATGGCGACTTCGCCGGCGATGGTGATCCAGCTCAAAACCGAGCTGCGCGCAGAAGGTCAGGTGACCCAACGGTTATTGACCCTTACCGCGCTGAACAGCATGTATGCGGTGGTGATCGAAAAACTTGTCTCCAGCTGGTTGCATCAGGAGGTTTACGGCAACGTATACGCCACGATTCTGCAGCCGCTGTACCTGCTGGTCGGCTCCCTCGTGCTGGCCTATCTGCTGGCGCGCACCTGCACGTTTTTTTATCGCCGCCTGAACATGCAGGACGAGCATTCGTTCGTCGCGCTGTTCGGCCTCGTGCTGCTGGCCATTGCGGTGGCGCATGTGTTCAAGCTTTCCACCATTCTTGCCTTGCTGGCCGCAGGCATCATCGTGAAGAATCTTGAAGCGCGTCCGCAGTTGTGGCCGGAACATTTCGGCACGGCCGGCTGGTTGCTGACCGTGATTCTGTTCGTGCTGACGCTGACTTCATTCGAATGGAAAGACATCGCACTCGGCGGAGTCGCGGCGCTGGGTCTGATTGTTGCGCGTCTGGTTGCAAAACTGGTTGGCGTGATGGCGTTCGCCAAGCCGAGCGGCTTGAACTGGAAGCAGGGCATGGCGCTCGGTTTGTCGTTATCGCCCATGTCGGCGCTTGCCTACCTGCTCGTCGACGATACGTACAACCTTTATCCGAATTTCGATCCGCAATTGCGGGCCATCGTGATGTGTTCGATCTTCGTGCTGCAGATTCTCGGCCCGTGGCTTGTGTATCGCAGTCTGGCGCTGGTGTCCGAACGGCGCGAAGACTAGCCACGCACCGTTGCTCGATTCTTCACGCGCTTGATTTGCGCGCTTTATTCAGCTTATTCGCTTAAAAAACGGCTGGTGTGTGACACACCCATGTGACACACACCGGCCGACCTGACTCAGGGGACGCCATGTCACTCGAACCCTTCATCGATTCGAAACCGTTCACTTTCGGTGTCGAACTCGAGATGCAGATCGTTAATACGCACGACTATGATCTGACCAAAGCCGGCTCGGATCTGATGCGCCTCATCAAGGACGAAAAAATCCCTGGCAACATCACGCCGGAAATCACCGAAAGCATGATCGAGTTGTCGACCGGTATCTGCACGACGCATGAACAGGCCGTCACCGATTTGCGCAAGATCCGCGACACGCTGGTTTCCGCGGCCGATCACCTGAATGTCGGCTTGTGCGGCGGCGGCACGCATGCGTTCCAGCAATGGAGCGAACGGCAGATCGTCGATACGCCGCGCTTTCAGTATCTTTCGGAGTTGTACGGCTACCTGGCCAAGCAATTTACGGTGTTCGGCCAGCACGTGCACATCGGCTGTCCGAATCCGAACAGCGCGCTGTATCTGCTGCATTCCATGTCGCGCTTTATTCCGCATTTCATTGCGTTGTCCGCTTCGTCACCGTTCGTGCAGGGCGTCGACACCGGATTTCATTCGGCACGCCTGAATTCCGTGTTCGCGTTTCCGCTGTCGGGCCGCGCGCCGTTCGTGTTGACCTGGGACAGCTTCGAAGAATATTTCTCGAAGATGGTTCACACCGGCGTGGTCAACAGCATGAAGGATTTTTACTGGGATATCCGGCCGAAGCCGGGTTTCGGCACGATCGAAGTGCGCGTGATGGATACGCCGTTTTCAGTGGATCGCGCCGCGGCGATTGCCTGCTACATCCAGACGCTGGCACGGCATCTGTTGCTCGACAAGCCGATCACGCCGCAGGAAGACGATTACCTCGTCTACACGTTCAACCGGTTTGAAGCATGCCGCTTTGGTCTGGCCGGCAACTGCATCAATCCGCAAACGAGCGAGCGCAAGACGATTTCCGAAGACATCCTCGAAACGCTGGATCTGATTGCGCCGCACGCCGAAGCATTAGGTTCGGGCAACGCACTCGCGGAAATCGGTGCGATCGCGCGTGGCCAGGTCAATGATGCGACGTGGCTGCGCGGCGTTTTCGAGCAGGAAAAGTCCTTGCATGAGGCTGTCAGGCAACAGTGTCTGCAGTGGCGAGCCTAGCCAGATGCAGGAATGCGTACGTTAAACCGTAAGGAAGACCCGCTTCGTGCGGGTTTTTTTTCGTAAATAAATTTCCAGCTCGAGGTGCTTTAGGTTTTTCTAAAGTTTACGTATACAAACATAGTAGTAGTTAACAAGCATTGCATCTGCCTGTGGACAACTGAATAATTCCCTGAAAAGTCAAAGCGCTACGTAAACCATAACTGGGCTGATCCAAGGCGTATCGGTGCCGGTAAACGAGGACAACTTTGGTAAGGGCGGTGGCGACCAGGTGCTTATCAAGAATCGGCACACATGCCATCCCGGTGTTTTCCCATGGTTATCCACAGGTTATGTTGGATAACTTAGCTGTACGATTGGCCGGTCTCGCATAGAATGTCGTTTTCGCCGCCTTTGGCTTGCAAGGCGGTAGATTTTTGAGATAGTAGAAACCGTCTCGTCTGCTGTTGGGCGAGGCTACCCCACACAGGCTACGGGCGTGTTCGGCGGCGGTTTGCCGGCATCGCACCAAAGCTTTAAATAAACGAATCGAAGATTATGAGCGAAGGCGTATACGGAGAACAGGCAACCGGGCGAGTGACCCACAGCCTATTGCGATTGAGCACGGCCATGCGGAGCCAGGCTTGGGAATGGGCGGAAGGCGCAGGCCTGACGCCGACCCAAGGCGAAATCCTGGTCTTGCTGATGCAACGCAAAGGCCCGATGCGTCTTGGCGAAATCGCCCGTGAAACGGCGCTGACCGCCGCGACCACCAGCGATGCCGTGAGCACGCTCGAGACCAAGGGTCTGGTCGAAAAGCGCCGTGCCCTCGACGACGGCCGCGCTCTCGCGGTCCGTCTGACGGCGCGTGGCCGCACCGCTGCCAAGCGCGCTGCGCAATGGCCGGACTTCCTGGCCAAAGCGGTCGGCACGCTGCGCGAGGAAGAGCAGACGCTGTTCTATCGCACGCTGCTGAAGACCATTCACCAGCTGGAAGCGCAGGGCACGATTCCGCCGCACCGCATGTGCCTGAGCTGCACACACTTCGAGCCGAGCAAGAATCCGAAGAAGACGCCGCATCACTGCGCGCTGCTCGACATGAATATGTCGGACACGGATCTGCGTCTCGATTGCTCGGTGTACGAAGCGGCTGACGTTGCCACCCAGAAGAAGACCTGGAAGATCTTCGCCCAATAAGGCGGCGTTTTCCGGGACAATCCGCTACACTGCCAAGCCGTGTTCCGGCGGGCGGCGTTTGCCGTCCGCTGGCCGGTTCGCGCCGTGTAGCGGCAAGTCTTTAGTCAACCTGAAGGTGGGGCAGGCTGATGAATCGCGAAGTTCTGGCCATTCGCCATGTATACTTCGAGGATCTGGGCAGTTTTGAGCTGGAGCTCGGCGAGCGTGGTCGGCCGGTGCGTTATCTCGATGTCGGCCTTGGCCGTATCGAAGCGCCGGACCCGGTTGCCGCATCGCTCATGGTGGTCCTCGGCGGTCCGATCAGTGCAACCGACGACGCGCTTTATCCGACGCTCGTCCCGTTGCTCTCCATGATCGAAAGGCGCATTGCCGCCGGTTTGCCGACGCTCGGCATCTGCCTCGGCGCACAATTGATCGCCCGTGCACTCGGTGCGCGCGTCTATCCCGCAGGCCATACCGAAATCGGCTGGACACCGCTAACGCTCACCGATGCGGGCCGTGCTTCCCCGGTGCGTCATCTGGACGGCGCGCACACGTCGATGCTGCATTGGCACGGCGATACCTTCGATCTGCCCGACAACGCCACGCGTCTGGCTTCGACGCCTGCGTGCGAAAACCAGGCTTTCGCCTGGGGCGGTCACGTGCTGGGTTTGCAATGTCATCCGGAGATTCGCGCTGACCGGTTCGAACCCTGGCTGATCGGCAACGCCGGTGAGATTGCCGGCCACGGTATCGATGCGCGTCAGTTGCGGGCAGAGACCGCGCAGTTCGGTCCGGCGCTGGAAGCCGCCGCGCGCCGGATGTTTGGCGAGTGGCTCGATCAGGTCGAGCCGAAACCCTGATCTGAGCGAGGCTGCAGACAATCACCCGCGGTGCTATGCTCGTTCGCTCTTGGGTTTTTTCTGGGCGTAATCCATGAGCGCGCTTTTTTCTCCGCTCACGCTGCGTAGCGTGACGCTTCCCAATCGTATCGTCGTCTCCCCGATGTGCCAGTATTCCGCCGAACGTGGCGAGGCGACGGCGTGGCACATGATCCATCTCGGCAGTCTCGCGCTATCCGGCGCCGGCCTGTTGTGTATTGAGGCGACGGCCGTCGAACCGGATGGCCGCATCACCCCGGGCGATCTCGGATTGTGGGACGACGCCACCGAAGCCGCGCTTGAGCCGGTTCTGGCCGCGATCCGCAAGCATTCGCCGATTCTCGTTGCGATGCAGTTGTCGCATGCGGGGCGCAAGGCGTCGAGCCACGTGCCTTGGGAAGGCGGTCAACTGATTCCAGTTTCGCAAGGCGGCTGGCTGCCACATGCGCCGTCGGCGTTGCCGCACAAAGCGGGTGAAGAACCGCCGCTCGCACTCGACACACCCGCACTAAACCGGATCCGCGAAGCGTTTGCGGCCTCCGCGCGCCGCGCCGCGCGCCTCGGCATCAATGCACTGGAAGTGCACGCAGCACACGGCTATCTGCTGCATCAGTTCCTGTCGCCGATCGCCAATCAACGCAGCGACGACTACGGCGGTTCGCTCGAAAACCGTATGCGCTTTCCACTCGAAATTTTCGACATCGTGCGTGCTGCGTTTCCCGCCGACAAACCGGTTGGCGTGCGTGTCTCTGCAACTGATTGGGTCGAAGGCGGCTGGACGCTCGCGGACACGATCGCGTTCGCACAGGAGTTGAAAAAGCGCGGCTGCGACTGGATCGATGTGTCGTCCGGCGGCGTCTCGCCATTGCAGAAGATTCCGCTTGAGCCGGGCTACCAGATCCCGTTCGCGAGCGCCGTCAAACATGCAACTGGTCTCACGACCATCGGCGTCGGCCTGATTACCGATCCGCTGCATGCCGAACAACTGATCGAAAACGGCGACGCAGATCTGATCGCGATGGCCCGCGCGTTGCTGTACAACCCGCGTTGGCCGTGGCACGCCGCGGCGCAACTCGGCGCGACGGTCGAAGCGCCGCCGCAGTACTGGCGTTCGCAACCGCGCGAGCAAAAAGCACTGTTCGGCGACATTTCTTTCGGACAACGGTGAACCTGCCAATGCGCCTTGAGCGCGTGCGTCTTATTGACGGTTGAACGAAGCCGTCTTGAACGTGTAGGATGCCGGATGTGGCGCATGAGCGTCGCAGGTCGACGCGGCGCTCGCAAGGCGCCGCGTTTGCTATCCGCGTCAGAAAGAGCAGCGCGTTAGACGCGGGCAATTCTGACGGCTGCCGGATCTTCACCCCCAGTTCTTCACAAGGATTCATTCAATGAGTTCACGCAGGATCGCCGTGCGCCGTTCGGGTGTGCACGGCAAAGGCGTGTTTGCCATCGAGCCGATTGCGGCCGGCGAGCGGCTGATCGAATATAAGGGTGAGCGGATCTCCTGGAAGGAAGCGTTGCGCCGTCATCCGCATAATCCGGCCGAACCGAATCACACGTTCTACTTCGCACTCGACAGCGGCAAGGTGATCGACGGCAAAGTGGACGGCAATAGCGCGCGCTGGATCAACCATTCATGCGCGCCGAACTGCGAAGCCGAAGAGATCGACGGTCACGTGTACGTAACCGCGCTGCGCGACATCGCCGAGGGTGAGGAGGTCTTTTACGACTACGGCCTCGTCATCGACGCGCGTCAGACCAAGAAGCTCAAGAAGGAATACGAATGCCGTTGCGGCGCGCGCAAGTGCCGCGGCACGATGCTGGCGCCGCCGGAGAAAGAGAAGGGCGCGTCCGGATCCGACAAGACGGTGAAGAAGGCGAAGACGTCGGCGAAGAAAGAGAAGAAGAAATGAAACGCGGGCTGCCTGAGTTGAACGTCAGTTAACTCGATGCAGCCCGTTGACCTACTGCAGAGTCACATATCGATCGGCGCCGAGTGCGCCGATTTTTTTGCCGGACGCCGTGTCTCGGGATCGACGTCGTGCTGAACGCTGGTCGGCATAAGCGGAATACGCACGATAAAGCGCGCCCCGCCTTCTGGTGCATCTTCGTAATGCACGCTGCCGTGATGCAGCACCATGATGTCGTGGACGATCGCAAGACCGAGACCCGCACCGCTATCCACGCCGGCCTCAGTCTGACCGTCGCCCCGGAAGAATCGCTTGAACAGATCGGCTTGCTGTGCGAGCGGCACGCCTGGCCCATTGTCTTCCACGATGATCTCAGCCATGCGGACCTCGTCGATCACGGTTTGCGACACCGTCACGGTAATGCGACCGCCATCGAAGCGCGACGGCGGCACGTACTTGAGCGCGTTATCCAGCAGATTGGCGATCACTTCGTGCAGCAGCACCGGATTGCCACGCGCCATCAGCGGGTGATCGTTGGCCGGATCGTCGAGGCGCTGGAAGCCGAGGTCGACGTGGAACGTCAGCGCGCGCGGCACCCATTCCGCACCCGTATCGAAAGCGAGCGCGGCCATGTCCACGTTGACGAAACGTGCCGCCTGTTCGCCCGGCTCGGCGCGCGCAAGCGAAAGCAACTGGTTCGACAGCCGCACAGCACGATCAGCCGCTGCACGCAGTTCACGGACCGCGGTGAGCGTCTGCTGCGGGTCGCGTGCGACCGCGGCCTGTTCTGCATGTAGCTTGACGGCGGTGAGCGGCGTGCGCAACTGATGCGCAGCGTCGGCGATAAATTTGCGCTGGCCGTCGAGGGCGGTTTTCAGACGGTCGAGCAACGCGTTCAGTGCGCCGGTGAGCGGCCGGATTTCAACCGGCACGTAGGTCTCGTCAACCGGTTCGAGCGACGTATGCGTTTGCCGGTTCAATGAGTCCGCGAGATCGGTCAGCGGATTGAGTTGTTGATTGACGACCCGCCACACGATCACCCAGCCCGCCAGCAGCAGCAATAGCAGCGGCATCATAATCGCGACCAGAAACTCGGCGGCGATGCGAAAACGGTGATGTACCGGCTGACCTACTTCGACGACGATCGGATTGCCGCTCGGCTGATCGACGCGCACCTGCGCCACGCGCACCGTCACGCCTTCGTGTTGGGTTTCGAATACGTACGCATAATGCATACGCCGCACGCTGGTGCCCTGCAGCGGCAGATTGTGGTCGCCGGCAATTTCGGTTTCGCCGTTGCTGATCCGATAAACGAGTTGTTCGACCGGATCGGAGAACATGGCCTGCGCGAGCGGCGGCACCGTCACCTTGGCGTCAGGGCCGGCTATCTGGATCTGTTTGGAGATCGCGGTGGCGAGATCGGCGAGCGACCGGTCAACCACGTGCTGGGTGTACTGCCACGCCAGCCAGTAAGCGATCAGGCCGCTCATTAGTGCGAGCAGCGAAAGGGGAGCAGCGAGGCGCCGCAGCAGCGTGCGGCGCAAACTATTAGCGGCCGGCTGGGGCATGATCGAACGCGCGGGAAAGAAGCAACGGCAAAAAACGCCGTGAAAATTCGCCGGATGCCGGCGAATTGCGCACCGAGTGCGCGGCGCCGGCCCGGCGCCGTCAGGCCGCAACACAGAGTGCGGCCCTTGCGACGATTATGCGGCCTGGCGGATTTCCTGCAACAGGTAACCGAAGCCGCGCACCGTGACGATTTCGACACGGCAGTTTTCGAGCTTTTTACGCACCCGGTGCACATAGACTTCGATCGCGGTATCGCCGAGATCGCCGCCGAAATGCGTCAGATGGTCTTGCAACTGAGCCTTGCTGACCACGCGGCCGTGGCGCAGCAGCAGCATTTCGAGCACGGCGAATTCACGCGGCGACAGTTCAAGCGGCTTGTCGTCGTTGAAAATGCGGCGATCGACGCCCGACAGACGCACACCACCCAGCGACACTTCCGGACGCGGCATATCGCCGTGCGGGCCGCTGCGGCGCATCACCGCACGGATGCGCGCTTCGAGTTCGGTGGGTTCGAACGGCTTCAGCATGTAGTCGTCCGCGCCGGAATTCAGGCCTTGCACGCGATCGTTCAACTCGTCGCGCGCGGTGAGGATGATCACCGGCGTGTGGCGATTGCTCTGACGGAAGCGCGCGAGCAGTGTCATACCGTCGATACCGGGCAGGCCCAGATCGAGGATCACCAGTTCGTGGCGGTTTTGGGTGAGGGCCTGTTCGGCGAAAATGCCGTCATGGACCATGTCGACGGTGAAGCCGGCTTGTTCGAGACTGCTTTGGATGCCGCGTGCGATGGGGCGGTCATCTTCGATCAGAAGGAGTCGCATGGATTTCGCTCAAGTACAATGGGTTTAGGCGTTTGGGCAAGCGGTTCGCCGGGGCGCCTGCTGCACAGCCAGCGTGCGGCATGGTCATGCCGAACTGGCACGAAGGACCACGAAGCAGCTATCGAGCAGCGTTAATGCGGCCAATGAGCGATCAGGAATCATGTCCGAGATAACGATTCACGAACTGGAAGCCGCGATCAACTTCTGGCGCGCCCGCTCACCTTCAAGCGGTGACGAACTCGTTCTGTGCAAGGAGGCAAGCGCGCTCTCCAAGCCGTATGCGCTGATGATTGTACAGCGTCAGCAGACGCTATCGCCGGATCGTTTAGACAGGATTGCAAGGCTTGCCTGGGATTCTTACGTGCGCCTTAATAATAACCTGTAGAACTGAAGGTTTGGGCGCCAGATTGCCTGCAATGTCCTTTCATTTTCGCCCAATCCGCTCGATACGGGGCGCATTAGTGCACCTGAGCGATTGTATTACACTGTAATACTGTCGATAAATCGTGCCAATTTGATGTCCCGCTCGGTCAAACCATTGGCTTCGTGCGTCGACAGCGTGATCTCCACCTTGTTGTACACGTTGAACCATTCCGGGTGGTGGTCCATCTCCTGTGCCTTGATCGCGACGCGCGTCATGAAGCCGAATGCTTCGTTGAAATCGGCGAATCTGAAGTGGCGCTGGATCGCGTCGCGGCCTGCCACGGCTTGCCAGCCGCACAGTTCCGCGACCTGCGTGGCACGTTCTTCGGAAGTCAGTTTGTTAATCATGGTGCTACCTCGTTGATCTGAACAGGCACGCCGATGGGCGTGCGCATCCGCTATTTTTTCACGGATGCCAACAGCCTGCTGTCGGCCCGATCAGCTTTGGTTGTCAGATATCGCCGTCGGTCTGCCAGCCTTCCTGGGAGCCGCGCGTGATGACGCGATCGTGCTTGAGCACGTCGCCGGCTGCGAACGCCGACTCCGCGGCCAGCTTGGCCAGGAGCGGCGCGAAGTCGGTTTGCGCGACGCCAAACAATTGGGTGAAGTCGTCGATCACGAAGTAGGTTTTCTGGAACGTGTCGATGCGGTAACGCGTGCGCATCACGCGTTCGAGGTCGAAGCCGAGCCGGTTCGGCGCCGCGCTTTGCTGGCTGTAGAGCGTCTCGCCTTTGCTCGAGACGATGCCCGCGCCGTAGATCTTCACGCCGTTCGGACTGGCCGCATCGCGGATCAGGCCGAACTCGACTGTGTACCAATAGAGCCGCGCGAGCAGCGGCAGGGCGCCGGCATCGTTGGCGGCCAGCGCGGCGCGGCCGTATGCGTGCATGTAGTCCGCAAACACCGGATTGATCAGCAGCGGCACGTGGCCGAACAGATCGTGAAAACAGTCCGGCTCCTGCAGATAATCGAGCTGGTCGGGGCGGCGCATCCACCATGTCACCGGAAAACGGCGGTTCGCCAGATGTTCGAAGAACACCTGGTCGGGCACGAGTCCGGGCACGGCGACGATTTGCCAGCCCGTCGCGGGCGTCAGCCTGGCGTTGATTTCGTCGAAAGAGGGCACGCGGTCGGGCGGCATGCCGATACAGTCGACGCCGGCCAGAAACTCATCGCACACGCGGCCCTTGAGCAGCGCTGTCTGGCGTGCATAAAGCTGTTGCCAGACAGCGTGGTCGACTGCGCCGTATCGTTCGGTTGGCTGGTCGATGGTGAAATCGGCGCGGGTTTCGAGTCCGGCGTCGAATTGCTCTTTGAGTTTGGCGGTGTTGGCTGTGGACATATCGCTGCGCGTTCTACGATGACTGCGGGTTGAAACGGTGATGCAAGTGTAGAGCGGCAGGTCTGCGGAAAGGGCGCAATGATGGCGTTACAGAGGATCGATATGCAATAATCGTGCATTGATTACAGATTTAGTGCGGATATTAATCATGTTGGAACTCGATCACTTCGATCTCGCGCTGCTGGACGTTCTACAGCGCTTTGGCCGGGCCACGCATCAGCAACTGGCTGAGCAGGTGCCGCTGTCGCCGTCGCAGATTGGGCGGCGTTTGCAGCGGCTGGAGCAGGTGGGGGTGGTGGACGGCTATCGCGTCGTGCTGCGCCAAGAAAAACTTGGTCTCGGCGTCACGGCTTTTACGAGCCTGAAGTTGAAGCATCACGGCGACTCGATCATCGAGCAATTCCAGCAACAGATCGACGTGCTGCCGGAAGTACTGGAATGCCACGCGGTGGTTGGCGACGCCGATTACCTGCTACGCATCGTGGCGCCCGATCTGAATTATCTGTCGACGTTCGTAATGAAGAAGCTGATGCGCGTGCCGGGCGTCGACAGCGTGCGCTCCAATATCGTGTTGACCACGTTCAAGCGCAATGGCCCGTTGCCGCTCGGCCATCTGTCGCCGGGGGCCGCCGCCGCGTGATGCGGTGGCTTTGCGACCTTTCGGGAATTCGGGATGGTTGGGGGTCGCCGTTCCCGGATTGATTTCGTCGCGACCCGCCATGCTTAAGTTTTACGCAGCTTGTTTCGGTTCGCTGTCCGGGTTCAGCAAATCGACGTAGGCCACCGCCACCAGATCCGATTCCGGCACACCGAGGGTCTCAAACATCGCGTGCGCTTCGGCGTGGCCGCCTTCTTCGTCGTCGTCCTGAGCGAGCACGACTTCGAGCTCGACGAAGTCGCCGAGACCGTCGACGCGGTCCAGATGAATCCGCGTACGGCCCGTCAGGTAGACGTGACGTTCCTTCGTGACGATGCCACGCGTGGTCAGCGCCGTGGCGAGCAGCGCGTGCATCGCTTCAGGGTTGGTCACCGGGCTGCGTGTGTAATACGACGCCTTGGGGCCGTCGCGGTCGTCGCGCTGATAGAAGATCAGTTCGGCCGGTGTGCCGTCGTCGAACTGGCGCAGCTTCAGGCGGCCACGCGGCACATCGTAGAAAAAGTCCTGCTGGCGAAAGATCAGCGGCGCGTCCGGCGCGAGCTTCGCGGCGCGTTCGCGCAGTTGCTCGAAATGCTGGGCGCGGGCTTTGATTTCAATGTTGCGTGCCATGTCAGGCTCCTGTCGAAAGATGGAGTGGTCGGCGGCTTCCGGTGTTGCCGGGGCGAAGCCGCCGGGAAGGACAAAATCAGACGGAACAAAACGATGCGGAGCCAGCGCGTAAGCGCGAACCCCCAATCTAACAAAAAGCGCGTGACGGTGTCGTTTCAGATGCTGTGGCCGAGGACGATGACCTGTCGGTGTCATCCGTGCCGACGACCGGCAGGGGCGATCAGCGCAGCCGTTCTGCGCGGCACGGCCTGCGAGCATGAGCCACGGCCGCGCGCTGAGCGGCTGTCATGAGCGTGGCTCATATCGCTGCCGTTTTGCCCTCAGGCATGTCTTCATGCCGCTTTCACGTCGCCCACTGCTGCTCGATCAGTTTCAACGCGGCGGCAATCGCCGGTTCGTCCTTGCGCTCGGCGAGCGTAATAAAGCTGAGCTGAGTCGGCACGGTGACGCCTTCGACGATGGTCAACGCGTGCGCATGAGCCTCGGCGATCGCCGTGGCATCGCGCGCGAGCGTCAGGCCGACGCCTGATTTGACCAGATCGAGCATCGACGGCTCCTGATCCACTTCCGCCACCTTAACCGGTTTTACGCCGGCTTCGCCAAAGCAGCGCGACAACAATCTATTGTGCGCGGACGCGGGCGGTGTCCAGATCCAGGGCAGCGCGGCGAGCGAACGCCAGTCGCGCGCGCCTTTCACCCGGTCTTTCCAGCCGGCCGGCGCCAGCACACGGTACTGGAAGTGGGTGAGCGTGACGGCGTGGAAGGCGGCGACGTCACGCGTATCGTCGTCGGACGGCAAGCCGATGTAGTAGCCGACGTCCAGTTCGCCCGCGCGAACCTGCTCCAGCACCCAGCCCGACATGCCGTGGCGCAACGCCGTTTCGATGTGCGGCCAGGTTTCCACCAGTTGCTTGAGAAAGCCGCCGAGGCGCAGAAAAGCCGGGTCGAGAATCGTGCCGATCCGCAATCGACCGCGCACTTCGTGGCGCAGCGCGGCCGCCGCACGCTGCACGTCGCTCGCGGCGGCCAGCGCACGTTCGGCATGCGGCAGCAGGGCCTGGCCGTCGCGTGTCAGCGAAAGCCCGTGCGAGGTCCGGGTGAACAGCGTCACGCCGAGCGTCTCCTGCAAATGCTTGATTTGCAGGCTGACGGCAGGTTGGGTCAGGTGAAGCTGCACCGCGGCACGCGTGAGGTTGCCCTCGCGTGCGACGGTGACGAACGCCCGTAGCAGAGTCAGATCCATATCCTGATATTAGCGCGGCTTATAGCGCAGTTGAGCATTACTCATTGGATTTGTCGCCCCGAAGCGCCGTACGCTTGCGTTCATCACGCCGTTTGCGGTGGGCGGAAGACATTCATAGGAAGAGGACACGAAGATGAGCGAGACATATCAGGACGAGGCCGTCCGGAGCGAGACGAGCGCACGCGCGCTGCCCCATTTCATCAACGGCAAGAAAGTCGACGGCACGAGCGGCCGCTTCGGCGAGGTCTTCAATCCTGCGCTTGGCAGCGTGAGTGCACGCGTGCCGCTGGCGAGCGTCGCTGAAGTGGACGCGGCGGTCGCTGCTGCCAATGCTGCGTTTCCTGCATGGAGCGAAACCGCGCCGATCAAGCGGGCGCGCGTGCTGTTCAAGTTCAAGGAATTGCTCGACCGTCACCATGACGAGCTGGCGGAGTTGATCACGCGTGAGCACGGCAAGGTGTTTTCGGATGCCAAGGGCGAGGTGATGCGCGGCATCGAGATCGTCGAGTTCGCGTGCGGCATTCCGAATCTGCTGAAGACCGACTTTACCGACCAGATCGGCGGTGGTATTGACAACTGGAATTTGCGTCAGCCGCTGGGCGTGGTGGCCGGCATTACGCCGTTCAATTTCCCGATGATGGTGCCGTGCTGGATGTTCCCGGTGGCGATCGCATGCGGCAACACGTTCGTGCTGAAGCCCTCGGAGCGCGATCCGTCCACCGCGAATCGATTGGCAGAGCTGCTGAAAGAAGCGGGATTGCCGGATGGCGTGTTTAACGTCGTGCATGGCGACAAGGTGGCGGTCGATGCATTGCTCGTGCATCCCGAGGTGAGCGCGTTGTCGTTTGTCGGTTCGACGCCGATTGCCGAGTACATCTATACGGAAGGCACGAAGCACGGCAAGCGTGTGCAGGCTTTGGGCGGTGCGAAGAATCACCTCGTGGTGATGCCGGACGCGGATCTCGATCAGGCTGTCGATGCGTTGATCGGCGCGGCGTATGGTTCGGCGGGCGAGCGCTGCATGGCCATTTCGGTGGCGGTGGCGGTGGGGCATATTGCCGATGAATTGATTGAGCGACTGACGCCGCGCGTGAAGAGCCTGAAGATTTTGAATGGTATGGAATCCGAAGCTGAGATGGGGCCGTTGGTGACGGCGGCGCACCGCGAGAAAGTGACGGGTTACATTGATGCCGGCGTTGCGGCGGGTGCGAAGCTGGTTGTCGATGGGCGCGGCCATCAGGTGGCCGGTCATGAGAAGGGGTTCTTTCTCGGCGGCACGTTGTTCGACGATGTGTCGACCGATATGAAGATTTATCGTGAAGAGATTTTTGGTCCGGTGCTGTGTGTTGTGCGGGTGCCGGATTTTGCTTCTGCTGTCGAGTTGATTAACGCTAACGAGTTTGCTAATGGGGTGGCGTTGTTTACCTCCGATGGTGGGGTGGCTCGGGCTTTTTCTCGACAGATCCAGATTGGGATGGTCGGCATCAATGTGCCGATTCCTGTGCCGATGGCCTGGCATTCTTTTGGTGGGTGGAAGAGGTCTCTGTTCGGGGATCATCATGCCTACGGCGAAGAGGGTGTGCGGTTTTATACGCGGTACAAGAGCATTATGCAGAGGTGGCCCGATAGCATCGGGAAGGGGGCTGAGTTCACTATGCCTGTAGCGAAGTAGGTTTTGATTTTGCCTGCGCGGCGCTCGTTTCAGTGTGCCTGCGGCGTTGGGGTTTTCTTTTCTTAGTGGTCTATTTGTGTTGCCCCTGTGCGGGGCGGCACTTACTTTCTTTGCCGCCGCAAAGAAAGATAAGCAAAGAAAGCGGCTCGAACCCCCTGCTAAGCGGGTCCCCCGCGCAGTCGCGGTAGTGGTGCATCTGGAATCCGTGCCCTCGCACATTTGGCGTCAGTGACAAAGGTGTCATCAGCTCCCACTCCGCACTACGTGCGTCGCGGATGGGGCCGCCAGGGAAACCTGGGGCTTCGGTTGGACGCAGTGGGGGCCATCGGCTTCGCCTCGGCGAGGCGCCTGATCGGTGGGTGGCGAGTTGTACAAGCAGATGCCGTCGACAGTGCGCAAGTGTCGATACGGGATGCTGCGTGAAGTGGTTGGCCGGCGGAAAATGCGAGCGGGAGAAGATGCCGAGTTAGGCAGTCGACGGAAAGCAAATGTGGGTAGATGAGGTAGTGGAGAAGATGCCGAGTTAGGCAGTCGACCGGAAGCAAAGGTGACTAGATGAGGTCGTGGAGTGGGTGCCGAGTTAGGCAGTCGACCGGAAGTAAAGGTGAGTAGATGAGGTCAGGGAATGAAGCAGTTGGCGACGGGGAGATGTGAGTGAGAGAGAGTACTGAGCGAAGCGGCTGACTGCCGGCGAATGTAAATGGAGTGGGCGCAAGTGAACCAACGTTTTTATGAAGTACGTTTCGGCGCGCGCAGCGCCGCCGGAAGTATGACTGCCTTGTCACTAGCGCCGAATGTGCGAGGGAACAGATTCCAGATGCACCACTACTCCCTCCAAGCCGGGGGACCCGCTTAAGAGTTTGCGGTTCGAGCCGCTTTCTTTGCTTATCTTTCTTTGCGGCGGCAAAGAAAGTAAGTGCCGCCCCGCACAGGGGCAACACAGATAGACCACTAAGAAAAGAAAAGCCCAACGCCGTAGGCACACTGGAACGAGCGCCGCGAAGGCAACCAAATCAGGCAAAGCCCAACGCCGTAGGCACACAGACAAAAGCGCCGCGAAGGCAAAAAAGCTTAGGAGACGAAACCATGAGCAACACCGAAAAAACGCCACTGGCGCCCCGCCGCGTGGAAGGCGAATTCGACTACATCATAGTAGGCGCCGGCACGGCAGGTTGCGTCCTAGCCAACCGCCTATCGGAAGACCCGGAAATCCAGGTCCTGCTACTAGAAGCCGGCGGCAAAGACGACTACCACTGGATCCACGTGCCGGTAGGCTACCTCTACTGCATTGGCAATCCCCGCACGGATTGGCTCTACAAAACGCAGTCAGAACCCGGCCTGAACGGCCGCTCCCTCTCATATCCCCGCGGACGCGTATTAGGCGGCAGCTCATCCATCAACGGCATGATCTACATGCGCGGCCAGCGCGAAGACTACGATGAATGGGCCCGCGTCACCAACGACGCCTCCTGGTCCTGGAACGCCGTCCTCCCCATCTTTAAACGCAGCGAAGACCACCACGCCGGCGCGTCCGAATCGCATGGAGCGGGCGGCCCATGGCGCGTCGAAAAACAACGCCTGAAATGGAAGATCCTCGAAGAGTTTTCGCAAGCTGCGCAACAAGCCGGCATACCCGCCACCGACGACTTCAATCGCGGTGATAACACCGGCGTCGGCTACTTCGACGTCAATCAGAAACGCGGTATCCGCTGGAATGCGTCGAAAGCCTTCTTGCGTCCAGCGCTCAAGCGCCCGAATCTCACCGTTATCACCGGTGCGCACACCCAGCGCGTCGTGTTCGAAGGACGCGGTTGCACCGGCGTCGAATATCGCGGCGACAACACCGACTATCTCGCCAAAGCCCGCTGCGAAGTGATCCTCAGCTCGGGTGCGGTCAACTCGCCGCAATTGCTCGAACTCTCGGGTATCGGCAATGGCGCGCGTCTGCAGAATCTCGGCATCGAGGTCATGAAGGATCTGAGCGGCGTCGGTGAAAATCTGCAGGACCATCTGCAATTGCGCATGGCCTATAAGGTCGACGGCGTGCGCACGCTCAATACGGCCTCCGCCCATTGGTGGGGCAAGCTGATGATCGGCATGCAGTACGCGCTCTTTCAAGGCGGTCCGATGTCGATGTCGCCGTCGCAACTCGGCGCGTTTGCGAAATCCGATCCGGATGATCGCTCGCTCACGCGCCCCGATCTCGAGTATCACGTGCAGCCGCTCTCGCTCGATCGCTTCGGTGAACCGCTGCATCGCTTCAATGCGTTCACCGCGTCCGTGTGTCAGTTGCGCCCGACTTCGCGCGGCAGCATTCACATCGAATCGGCCGATAGTTCGGCGCCACCGTTGATCGCACCGAATTATCTGTCCACCGAGTACGACCGGCACGTCGCCGCCAACGCTTTGCGTCTCACGCGCCGCATCGCCGCGGCACCCGCGCTCGCGCCCTATCGGCCGCAAGAGATTCTGCCCGGTATCCAGTACCAGACCGAAGAAGAACTTCAGCAGGCCGCGAGCGCGGTCGGCACCACCATCTTTCATCCGGTCGGCACCTGCCGTATGGGCACCGCCGACGACCCCTGCGCGGTAGTCGACAACCGTCTACGAGTTATCGGTGTTGACGGCTTGCGGGTGGTCGATGCATCAATCATGCCGTCCATCACCTCGGGCAACACCAACTCGCCGACGCTGATGATCGCCGAACGCGCCAGCGACATGATTCGTGAGGACCGTCGCGCACGCGTGGGCGGTAGCGTGCTGGTCCAGACGAGCGCTGCGCCGTCCATGTCCGCCGTGTGACATACCGTGTGACAGGGGAAGGCCGAGGCCGCAGCGCGTGCCTCGGCCTTCCCCCTGCTCGCCTCAAGCGCGATGGAAGCATCGCTCGCGTATCCGCCAGACATGCGCGGAGCACGGTTGGAGCATCGCTCGCGCATCCCACTGGCACGTGCCGAACAAGGTTGACGCATCGCGTGCGCATCCTTCAGGCGCGCCCCGAGCAAGGGTGAAGCGCCCCTTGAGCACGCCGCGTGCCTACCTTTCAGGCAGTCTTCATCCACTAAGTGCAAATCCCAATGAATGCGCTGCATCATTGGCGCGACAATGGCAGCCATGCTGCGTGCCGCCCCATGGATTACCGTCCGGATTGGTGCAGCACGCCAACGAGCGGCACGGGGTGTCGCCGTCACACTAAGTCGCGCAGCCGTTCGCGCGGACAATCGTAATGCTTCGCCTTACTCCGTATGGAAGGGAACATGATTCTCGGCGATACGATTCTCGAAACGCGCGGCCTCACCCGCGAGTTCAAAGGCTTCATCGCCGTGAACGGGGTGAACCTGCGCGTGCGCCGTGGCTCGATCCATGCGCTGATCGGCCCTAATGGGGCAGGCAAGACCACCTGCTTCAATCTGCTCACCAAATTCCTCGAACCGACCGCGGGCCAGATCGTCTTCAACGGGATCGACATCACCAGTGAACGCCCGGCGCAAATCGCCCGGCGCGGCATCATCCGTTCGTTTCAGATCTCCGCTGTATTTCCGCATCTGACAGCATTGCAGAATGTGCGCATCGGTTTGCAGCGCGTGCTCGGCACGGCATTTCATTTCTGGAAGAGCGAACGCACGTTGCGCCAGCTCGACGATCGGGCGATGGACTTGCTCACCCAGGTGGGGTTGACCGATTTCGCCGATGTATTGACCGTCGAGCTCTCATACGGCCGCAAGCGCGCGCTGGAAATCGCCACCACGCTGGCGATGGAGCCGGAGCTGATGCTGCTCGACGAACCGACGCAAGGCATGGGCCATGAAGACGTCGATCGTGTTACCGCGTTGATCAAAAAAGTATCGAGCGGTCGCACGATTCTGATGGTCGAGCACAACATGAACGTGATCGCCGGTATCTCCGACACCATCACCGTGCTGCAACGGGGCGAAGTGCTCGCCGAAGGCAGCTACGCCGAAGTGTCCAAGAATCCGCTCGTGATGCAAGCCTATATGGGCAGCGCCGACGCGGCGCTCGCCGGAGCCCACGCATGAATACAATCGCCGAGCGTGAAAACCTCGAGGTGAGCGGAACGGCTGGCGGTGCCCCCGCGCTGGAGATCGCGGGTTTGCAGGCATGGTACGGGGAGTCCCATATCCTGCATGGCGTCGATTTGACGGTGAACCGCGGCGAAGTCGTCACGCTGCTGGGCCGCAACGGCGCGGGGCGCACCACCACATTGCGCGCGATCATGGGGCTGACCGGCCGGCGCACCGGTTCGATCCGCATCGGCGGACGCGAAACCATCAACCTGCCCACGCATCGCATCGCCCATTGCGGCATCGGCTATTGTCCGGAAGAGCGCGGGATTTTTTCAAGCCTCTCGTGTGAGGAGAACCTGCTGTTGCCGCCGCCGGTCGGCGACAAGGCGCACATGATGTCGCTCGAAGAAATCTATTCGATGTTTCCGAATCTGCAGGAACGCCGCATGAGCCAGGGCACGCGGCTCTCAGGTGGCGAGCAGCAGATGCTGGCCGTCGCGCGCATTCTGCGCACCGGCGCGAGTTTGCTGCTGCTCGATGAAATATCGGAAGGCCTCGCGCCCGTGATCGTGCAAGCGCTTGCCCGCATGATCATGACGCTCAAGGCGCGCGGCTACACGGTCGTGATGGTCGAACAGAATTTCCGCTTTGCCGCGCCACTCGCCGATCGGTTCTACGTGATGGAACACGGCGGCATCGTCGAACACTTCGAGGCCAGTGAACTCGAAAGCAAGATGCCAGTACTGCACGATCTACTGGGCGTATAAAAAGCGTCCGATTGCCTCTGATAACCACAAGTGAAGAAACAGGAGACAGGAATGAAAAAGAACCCACTCGCGCGACTTGCCACACTGTGTTTCGCGGTTGCCGCCGGCGCCGCGCTGACGATGGGCAGCGCGCAGGCCGCTGACGATGCCGTGAAGATCGGCTTCATCACCGACATGTCGGGTCTGTATGCGGATATTGACGGTCAGGGCGGGCTCGAAGCGATTCGCATGGCCGTGGCCGACTTCGGCGGCAAGGTCAATGGCAAGCCGATCGAGGTGGTCTATGCCGATCACCAGAACAAGGCCGACATCGCTGCGTCGCGGGCGCGCGAATGGTTTGATCGCGATGGCGTCGATCTGTTGATCGGCGGTACGAATTCGGCAACCGGGCTGTCGATGAACACGGTGGCCGGTGAAAAGCACAAGGTCTATATCAGCATCGGCGCAGGCGCCGACACCCTGACCAATGAGCAATGCACGCCTTACACGGTCCACTATGCGTACGACACGACGGCGCTCGCCAAGGGCACGGGCTCGGCGGTGACAAAGCAGGGCGGCAAGACGTGGTACTTCCTGACGGCTGACTACGCGTTCGGCAAGGCGCTCGAAAAGAATACGTCGGACGTGGTGAAAGCGAACGGCGGCCAGGTGCTGGGCGCGGTGCGGGCACCGCTGTCGGCGTCGGACTTCTCGTCGTTCCTGTTGCAGGCGCAAGCGTCGAAGGCGCAGATCCTCGGGCTCGCCAATGCGGGCGGTGACACGATCAACTCGATCAAGGCCGCCAAGGAATTCGGCATCACGAAGACGATGAAGCTGGCTGCGCTGCTGATGTTTATCGACGATGTCCACAGTCTGGGTCTGGAAACGACTCAGGGCCTGGTGCTGACGGACAGCTGGTACTGGAACAAGGACGCCACAACGCGCGCATGGGCGCGGCGCTACTTCGACAAGATGAAGAAGATGCCGTCGAGCCTGCAGGCCGCCGACTACTCGGCAACCACGACTTACCTGAAGGCCGTGCAGGCGGTCGGTTCGACCGACTCCGACAAGGTGATGGCGCAACTGAAGAAGGCCAAGATCGACGACTTCTACGCAAAGGGCTACATCCGTCAGGACGGCAGCATGATCCACGACATGTACCTGATGCAGGTGAAGACGCCGGCCGAATCCAAAGAGCCGTGGGATTACTACAAGATCACAGCGACGATCCCGGGCGAACAGGCGTTCACAACCAAGGCGGAAACGCGCTGCGCGTTGTGGAAATGAGCGTGGCTTGATAACCAGACGACTGTCTGTATGCCCGTCCTGACGGGCGATGCATAGCGGCACGTTGGTACACAGGCCGATAGCAAAGCGCTTCACATGCGGCGTGCGATTGGTTGATTTACCGATCGCACGCGGGCTGGGTCGTGTGTAACCGATCTCACCTTGGCGATGGCTTAAGGGATTAAGGCTTCAATGGAAATCTTTGGCGTTCCGCTACCGGCAATGCTGAGCCAGTTGCTGCTGGGGCTCGTGAACGGCTCGTTCTACGCGATTCTGAGCCTGGGTCTTGCGGTGATCTTCGGCTTGCTCAACGTGATCAACTTCGCGCACGGGGCGTTGTTCATGCTCGGCGCGATGCTCGCGTGGATGGGCCTGTCGTATTTCGGTCTGCCTTACTGGGTGATGCTGGTGCTTGCACCGCTGATCGTCGGCGTATTCGGCATCGTGATCGAACGCTCGATGCTGCGCTGGCTGTACAAGCTCGATCACCTGTATGGGTTACTGCTCACCTTTGGACTCACGCTGGTTGTCGAAGGCGTGTTCCGTTCGATCTACGGTTCGTCTGGCCAGCCGTACGATGTGCCGTCGGCACTCTCGGGCGCGACCGATCTCGGCTTCATGTTCCTGCCGAACTATCGCGCGTGGGTGGTGGTGGCGTCGCTCACGGTCTGCTTCGCAACGTGGTTCGTGATCGAGAAAACCCGCCTTGGCGCCTATCTGCGCGCGGGCACTGAAAACCCGAAGCTGGTCGAGGCGTTCGGTGTCAACGTGCCGTTGATGATCACACTCACCTATGGCTTCGGCGTCGCGCTGGCGGCGTTCGCCGGCGTGCTTGCCGCGCCTGTGATCCAGGTCTCGCCGCTGATGGGCCAGCCGATGATCATCACCGTATTCGCGGTGGTCGTGATTGGCGGCATGGGGTCGATCATGGGCTCGATTCTGACCGGCCTGATGCTTGGTGTGATTGAAGGGCTGACGCGTGTGTTTTACCCGGAAGCGTCGGCGACCGTCGTCTTCGTGATCATGGCGCTCGTGCTGCTGGTGCGCCCGGCGGGTCTCTTCGGCAAGGAAAAATGATGCAGAGAAAAGTGCTCTACGGTCTGCTGCTGATCGTGCTTCTTGCGGTGCCCGTGCTCGGCATCTATCCGCTCTTCGTCATGAAGGTGATGTGCTTCGCATTGTTCGCGGCGGCCTTCAATCTGCTGATCGGCTACACGGGCTTGCTCTCGTTCGGGCACGCGATGTTTCTCGCCTCGGCCGGCTACGTCACCGGCTACGCGATGCAGACGCTCGGCTTCTCTCCGGAACTGGGCGTGCTGGCCGGAACCGCCGCGGCAACGGCGCTCGGCCTGGTGGTCGGCCTGTTTGCGATCCGCCGGCAGGGTATCTACTTCGCGATGGTGACGCTGGCGCTCGCGCAGATGGTCTACTTCGTTTTCCTGCAAGCGCCGTTCACGCACGGCGAGGACGGCCTGCAGGGCGTGCCGCGCGGCAAGCTGTTCGGCTTGCTGGATCTGTCGTCGGACGTGACGTTGTATTTTGTCGTGCTGGCCGTGATGGTGCTCGCGTTTCTGCTGATCGTGCGGATCGTGCATTCGCCGTTCGGGCAAGTGCTGGTGGCGATCAAGGAGAACGAACCGCGCGCCGTGTCACTCGGCTACGACACCGATCGCTTCAAGCTGCTGGCGTTCATTCTGTCCGCAGGGCTCGCCGGTCTCGCGGGTTCGCTCAAGGTGCTGGTGCAGGGCTTCGAGACGCTGAGCGACGCATACTGGACCATGTCGGGCCTCGTGATCCTGATGACGCTCGTCGGCGGCATGGGTACGCTGTTCGGGCCACTGCTCGGCGCGGCGCTGATCGTTGCGCTCGAAGACCGGTTGGGCGATATCGGCACAGCATTGGCAACGACCACGGGGGTCGATTGGTTCCGCTCGTTGGGCGAATCCGTGACCATCGTGACGGGCGTGATTTTCATTGCCTGTGTGCTGGCCTTCCGGCGGGGCATTGTCGGGGAGATCGTCGCGCGAGTGCGGCCATTGCGTGCCTGACGCGCCGCTGAATTTTTAATTGCTTGGGTGTCCGATGTAATTCGAGGATCTTGAAACCAGGCGGGCTGGATCTTGCATTGTGCGTAGCGTCGGCCCGCGACCCAAGCTGCACCAAGCGTGCCCCAAATTTGTGCCGCAGTGCACCACTAGGGTAATTGCTAGTTGTAAGCCGATAGGTGCTCGTTTAATCTTCATGCAGTTCTGATGCACCACGAATTTTGCAGGTGGAGAACGAGGAGACAATGAGGCACTCAGTGCCCAGACGAAAGCGCTGTTGGATTGATATCCAACAGCGCTTTTTATTTGTGCTTTTCGTTATTCGCCATTCAATTCCTCCTCTAATTCGGTGACCCTTTTTTATTCACCGAAGCACGCCCAATTTCGCCTGTTGCTACCCTGCAAATTGCTTGCAGCGCCGGGCTTTCGTCCGCTAAACTCGCTATTCACCGACCGCTGGGTCGGTGATTTAAATCTGCGGATTTAAATTCAAATGAATAACGGGGTAGATAGAGGAGCGGGATGAAGTCGGCATTGCGTTGGATCAGCGCGGCATTGGTCGCCACCGGAGTATCCGCAGCATGGAGCGGCCATGCATTCGCGGACGTGAAAATCGGCGTCACGGTGTCGGCAACGGGGCCGGCCGCCTCGCTCGGTATTCCGGAAAAGAACACCATTGCGCTGCTGCCGAAAGAAGTGGCAGGGCAGAAAATCGACTACATCGTGCTGGACGACGCAACCGATTCGACCCAGGCCGTCAAGAACGCACGCAAGCTCACCAGCGAAGATCATGTGGACGCGTTGATCGGCTCGACCGTCGTGCCGAACTCGCTGGCCATGATCGATGTCGCCGCTGAAAGCACCACGCCGATGATCTCCATGGCCGCGGCGGCCAGCATCGTTGAACCGATGGATGCGAAGCGTGCATGGGTCTTCAAGACGCCGCAAAACGACATTCTGATGGCCACCGCGATCGCGCAGCATATGGCAAATCACGGCGTGAAGACGGTCGGATTCATCGGTTTTGCGGATGCGTACGGCGAGAGCTGGTTCAAGGAGTTCGGCAAGGCGGCCGATCTCGCGAAGATCAAGATCGTCGCGAACGAACGCTTCGCGCGCAACGACGCTTCGGTGACCGGCCAGGTGCTGAAGATCATGTCGCAGAACCCGGAAGCGGTGCTGATCGCCGGCGCGGGTACGCCGGCCGCCTTGCCGCAGAAGACCCTCAAGGAACGTGGCTACAAGGGCAAGGTCTATCAGACACATGGCGTCGCCAATAATGACTTCCTGCGCGTGTGCGGCAAGGATTGCGAAGGCACCTATCTGCCGGCCGGTCCGCTGCTGGTTGCTGAGCAGTTGCCTGATTCGAACCCGGTGAAGAAGACCTCGCTCGCGTACAAGCATGCCTATGAAGCCGCGTACGGCGCCGGTTCGGTGTCGACATTCGGCGGTCACGCGTGGGATGCAGGCTTGCTGCTGCAACGCGCGATTCCGTTGGCGCTGAAGAAAGGTCAGCCGGGCACGCCAGCGTTCCGCGAAGCGCTGCGTGCGGCACTGGAAAACACGAAAGACATGCCCGCTTCCCACGGCATCTTCAACATGAGCGCGAACGACCACGCTGGCCTCGACCAGCGGGCGCGTGTGATGGTGGAGATCGTCGGCGGCAAGTGGAAGCTGTCCGGCGACTGAGCGAAGGCGAAGCGATACGGAACCCCATCAAAAAGACGCGTGCAGTTGACGCGTCTTTTTTTATTGTCCGCGCTTGATGAATGGCGGTGCGGGGAGGGGATTGGGTAGCGGAGGGTGAGCGGTCAAAACGCGGTCAAAGCGGCTGGTTTCAGGACAAACCCGCATTCGGGCGAGAGTCTATTGACCGTGCATAATGCAGAACGCAATACTACTAACATGTTAGTGTTTGATGCATAAGAAATCGCAGTAGTGGTTCGCAGCAGGGGAGTGGCACCAAAGTGGCGACGGCATTGACGCTGAGCAGGGAAAACCATGCTTGGCATGCCTGAGTCCTATAACTAGATTCAGACACCCGGCCCGTGAGCCGGATTACAGATACGCGCTTCAAAGCGTTTGGAGACTTGCATGAAGAAGACAAAGCAATGGGTACGCACCGGTATCGCGATGGCCTTGATGTGCGGCGCGGGGGCCGCCTTCGCACAGGTCAAGATCGGCGTCACGCTGTCCACCACGGGGCCGGCCGCATCGCTCGGGATTCCTGAAAAGAACACGATCGCGCTGCTGCCGAAAGAGATCGGCGGCAAGACCGTGCAATACATCATTCTCGACGATGCATCGGATACCGGTAAGGCCGTGCAGAACACGCGCAAGCTGATCGACGAAGACCACGTCGACGCCATCATCGGTTCGACCGTCACGCCGAATTCGCTGGCGATGCTCGACCCTGCAGCGGAAGGCAAGACGCCGGTGATCTCGCTGGCCGCATCGGCCGCGATCATCTCGCCGATGGACGCCAAGCGCGCATGGGCCTTCAAACCGCCGCAAAACGACAGCCTGATGGCTGATGCGATCGCCGACTACATGGAGCGCCATGGCGTGAAGACGGTCGGTTTCATCGGCTTTGCGGATGCCTATGGCGACGGCTGGAACAACGTCTTCACCGCCGCTGCCGCGGCACACCATCTGAAGATCGTCTCCAACGAACGATTTAACCGCACCGACGCATCGGTGACCGGCCAGGTACTGAAGACGATGGGCGCGAACCCGGATGCGGTGCTGATCGCGGGTGCGGGCACGCCGTCCGCGCTGCCGGCCAAGACGCTCAAGGAGCGCGGCTATAAGGGCAAGGTCTATCAGACCCACGGCGTCGCCAACAACGACTTCCTGCGCGTATGCGGCAAGGATTGCGAAGGCGAATTCCTGCCGGCCGGCCCGATCCTCGTAGCGGATCAGTTGCCGGAATCGAATCCGGTGAAGAAGTCGTCGGAAGCCTATAAGGCAGCGTATGAGAAAGCGTATGGCGCGGGCTCGGTGGCGACCTTTGGCGGTCACGCATGGGATGCCGGCCAGATGCTGCAAGCGGCGATTCCGGTCGCGCTGAAGACCGCTCAGCCGGGTACCGAAGCGTTCCGCGTGGCACTGCGCGGCGCGCTTGAAAACATCAAGGAGCTGCCGGTCTCGCACGGCATCATGAACACCACGACGACCGACCACAACGGCCTCGACAAGCGTGCACGCGTGATCGTGCAGATCGTCGACGGCAAGTGGAAGCTGCAGAACGACTAACAACAAAAGCGATACGCGCCTCTCGCGCAACCTGCGGCAGATGATGCCGCATTGCCATTCTGTTCGATGACAATGGCAACGACCGCCGCGCCGTGTTCCGGCGCGGCGGTCGCCTTTTCAGGCATTGCAGGTCGCTGGCCGGCCGCGGGTTCTGCCGCCACGACTATTTCCCGGTTTCGATTTCGACGCTTCAGGACGAGGAAGTATGGATCTATCAATTGCGGCGATCCTCGCGCAGGACGGCATCACCACCGGCGCGATTTACGCGCTGCTCGCGCTTGCGCTGGTGCTGGTGTTCTCCGTGACGCGGGTGATTTTCATCCCGCAGGGTGAGTTTGTTTCGTACGGTGCGCTGACGCTCGCCGCACTGCAGACACAAAAATTTCCGGCGACGTGCTGGTTGCTGATGGCGATGGGCGCGGCATGCTTTGTCGTCGAGATAGCGGGGCTGGTGCGGCATCCCGAACGACGCCGGCATGCGGCGCGCACGCTGGTGATGCTGGTGGGCAAATACCTGCTGTTTCCGATCGCGGTGTACGCGCTCACGCAAGGTGTTTTCCTGCATCAGCTACCGATGCTCGCGCAGATCGCGCTGACGCTGCTGATCGTGATTCCGATGGGGCCGTTCGTCTACCGGCTCGCGTACGAACCGATCGCGGAGGCGACCACGCTGCTGCTGTTGATCGTTGCCGTAGCGGTGCACTTCGCGATGGTCGGCCTCGGGCTCGTGATGTTCGGTGCGGAGGGTTCACGCACCACGGCGTTCTCCGATGCGACCTTCAATCTCGGCACCTTGTCGATTTCCGGACAAAGCCTGTGGGTGGTCGGCACGGCGGTGGTGCTGATCGGCGGGCTGTATCTGTATTTCGACCGCTCGATCTCCGGCAAAGCGTTGCGCGCGACGTCCGTGAACCGACTCGGCGCGCGGCTCGTCGGCATCGGCACGACGCAAGCAGGGCGCCTCGCCTTCACGCTTGCTGCGGGCCTCGGTGCGCTTTGCGGCATCCTTGTCGCACCCTTGACCACCATCTACTACGACTCGGGCTTCCTGATCGGTTTGAAGGGCTTCGTGGGGGCGATTATCGGCGGTCTGGTCAGCTATCCGCTGGCCGCCGCGGGTTCGATCCTCGTCGGTCTGCTGGAGTCGTATTCGTCGTTCTGGGCGAGCGCCTATAAGGAAGTGATCGTGTTCACGCTGATCATCCCGGTGCTGCTGTGGCGGAGTCTGGCCAGCCCGCACTCGGAAGAGGAAGAGGAGTGACACGATGAAACGGATCATGCAAAACAAGTTCTTCTGGCTGTTCCTCGTGGTGCTGTTCGCCTTGCCGGTGTTGCCGCACCCGATTCATGTACCCGAGTACTGGGTGACGCTGCTCAACTACATCGGCCTGTATTCGATCGTCGCGATCGGTCTCGTCCTGCTGACGGGTATCGGCGGGATGACGAGTTTCGGGCAGGCGGCGTTCGTCGGTATTGGCGCGTATGCGACCGCGTACCTGACGACGACCTACGGCGTGTCGCCGTGGCTCGCGCTGATCGCGGGCGTGGTGGTGACGGCATTGATCGCGCTGATGCTGGGGCTCGTGACGATGCGGCTATCGGGTCACTTTCTCCCGCTCGGCACGATCGCGTGGGGTCTCGCACTGTTCTATCTGTTCGGCAACCTGGAGATGCTCGGCAAGTACGACGGCATCAATGGGATTCCGGTGCTGAATGTTTTTGGTATCGACATGGAGTCCGGCCGCCATATCTATTACCTGATCTGGGTGGTGGTGCTCGGCGCGGTGATTTCTGTTCAAAATCTGCTTAATAGCCGCCCGGGGCGGGCGATCCGCGCATTGCGGGGCGGCGGCATGATGGCCGAAGCGATGGGCGTCAATACGGCGTGGATGCGCGTGGTGATCTTCGTCTATGCCGCCGTGTTGGCGTCGATTTCAGGGTTCCTTTACGCGCACCTGCAGCGCGCGGTGAATCCGACGCCGTTCGGTCTGAACCACGGCATCGAGTTTCTGTTCATGGCGGTGGTGGGTGGCGTGTCGCACGTCTGGGGTGCAGTGCTCGGAGCTGCGATTCTGACCATATTGCAGGACTATCTGCAAACGCTGCTGCCGAAGCTGCTGGGCGAGAACGGTAACTTCGAAGTGATCGTGTTCGGCATCCTGATGGTGCTGTTGTTGCAATACGCTCGCCAGGGCGTCTGGCCTTTTGTCGCGCGGTTCTTCCCGAAGGGGCCGCGCGCCCATGTGTCGGATCATGCCGAACCGTTGCCGCAACGCAGCAAGCCCACAGCAGGCGAGAACCTGCTGACGGTGGATAAGGCACGCAAGCAGTTCGGCGGGCTGGTCGCGGTGAACGATGTCAGCTTCGAGGTGAAAGCAGGGCAGATCATCGGTTTGATCGGCCCGAACGGCGCCGGCAAGTCGACCACCTTCAATCTGGTCACGGGCGTCTTGCAAGCGACGAGTGGCGAAATCACGTTCCGCGGCGAACGTATCGATTCGCTGAGTTCACGTGAAATCGTCAAACGCGGCATTGGCCGTACCTTCCAGCACGTCAAGCTGCTGCCTGGGATGACGGTGCTGGAGAACGTTGCGATCGGCGCGCATCTGCGTGGCCAGGCCGGTGTGTGGCGCAGCGTTGCGCGCCTGAACGGCGCGGAAGAAGCGCGCTTGATGGCCGAAGCGGCTCGCCAGATTCGTCGCGTCGGGCTTGAGCAGCATATGTACGACGAGGCGGGTAGCCTGGCGCTGGGGCAGCAGCGAATTCTCGAAATCGCTCGGGCGCTGTGCTGCGACCCGACGCTGTTGTTGCTGGACGAACCTGCCGCCGGTCTGCGGTATCAGGAAAAACTGCAATTGGCGGACTTGCTGCGCCGCCTCAAGGCCGAAGGCATGAGCGTACTGCTGGTCGAGCACGATATGGATTTCGTCATGAATCTCACCGATCGTCTGGTGGTGATGGAGTTCGGCACGCGGATCGCGGAAGGCCTGCCGCAGGATGTCCAGCAAGATCCGGCTGTGCTCGAAGCGTATCTGGGCGGGGTGGAGTGATGGAGAACACGATGAATGCAGCAGGTCCAATTCTCGACGTGAACGGTTTGTCGGTGCGCTACGGCAAGGTTGAAGCGCTGCACGGCGCGGCAATCAAAGTGCGGCCCGGTCAGATCGTTTCGGTGATTGGTCCGAATGGTGCGGGCAAATCCACCTTGTTGAACGCGATCATGGGTGCATTGCCGACCACAGGCCATGCGAAAGGCGAAGTCCTGTATCAAGGTGAAGACGTCAGCGCGGTGCCGGTCGAAAAACGCGTCGCGCGCGGTATGTGCCTGGTGCCGGAGAAGCGCGAACTGTTCGCGTCGATGACCGTTGAGGACAATCTGGTCCTCGGCGCGTATCGGCGCAAGCGGGCAGGGGAGCGCAACTTTCTCGATCAACTCGAGCCGGTCTTTACGCTCTTTCCTCGCTTGAAGGAACGCCGGAAGCAGGCGGCCGGGACGCTATCCGGTGGCGAACGGCAGATGCTCGCGGTTGGGCGTGCCTTGATGGGCAAACCCGATCTGCTGATGCTCGACGAACCGAGCCTGGGTCTCGCGCCGCTGATCGTGAAGGAAATTTTCCATATCATTAGTGCGCTGCGGCAGACCGGTGTCGCGACGCTGCTGATCGAGCAGAACGCACGCGCTGCGCTGCAGATCTCCGACTACGGCTACGTGCTTGAAACCGGTGAACTGGCGCTGGAAGGGCCGGCGGCTGATCTGGCGCAGAATCCGCGCGTGATCGAAACGTATCTGGGGCTGGCCAAGAAAGTGGCTTAGTTCTCCGTTTTCGTCCCGGTCACTGCCGTTCAAAGCGGTGTGTTTCACGTGAAACACACCGCTTTTTTGTTGCCTGGCCATTCGGCCGAAATTCGGGCCTAAACCGAACCCGTTATAATTCGCCCATACATTTTCCTTTGAAAGGCTCACGCGACGATCTGGCGTGAGATCCGCGATGCTTTTTCCCACAGAATTTGACGTAATCGTCGTTGGCGGCGGTCATGCCGGCACCGAAGCCGCTTTGGCTTCGGCACGCATGGGCAATACCACGCTCCTGCTGACGCATAACATCGAAACCCTCGGTCAGATGAGCTGCAATCCGTCCATCGGCGGGATTGGCAAGGGCCATCTGGTGAAGGAAGTCGATGCGCTTGGCGGTGTGATGGCGGCTGCGACGGACGAGGGCGGGATTCAGTTCCGCATCCTCAATTCGTCGAAGGGGCCAGCTGTTCGTGCGACGCGCGCGCAGGCGGACCGTCTGCTGTACAAGCAGGCGATCCGGCATCGGCTGGAGAATCAGCCGAACCTGTGGCTGTTCCAGCAGGCGGTCGACGATCTGATCGTGGAAGGTGACCGTGTCGTCGGCGCGGTGACGCAGGTGGGGATTCGTTTCCGCTCGCGCGCAGTGGTACTGACGGCTGGGACGTTCCTCGACGGCAAGATTCACGTGGGTTTGAACAACTACACCGGCGGCCGTGCCGGCGATCCGGCAGCGGTGTCGCTGTCTGCACGCCTCAAGGAATTGAAGCTGCCGCAGGGCCGCCTCAAGACCGGGACGCCGCCGCGCATCGACGGTCGGACGATCGACTTTTCAAAGCTTGAAGAGCAACCGGGCGATCTGGATCCGGTGCCGGTTTTCTCGTTTCTTGGCCGGGTGGAACAGCATCCGCGCCAGGTGCCGTGCTGGGTCACGCATACGAATGAGCGCACGCACGACATCATCCGCGGGGGGCTAGACCGTTCGCCGATGTATACGGGTGTGATCGAAGGGGTGGGGCCGCGCTATTGCCCGTCGATCGAAGACAAGATTCACCGCTTCGCGTCGAAGGAATCGCATCAGATCTTCCTCGAGCCGGAAGGGCTGACGACCAACGAGTTCTATCCCAATGGGATTTCCACCAGCCTGCCGTTCGACGTGCAACTGGAACTCGTGCGTTCGATGCGTGGTTTGGAGCATGCGCATATTCTCCGACCGGGCTACGCGATCGAATACGACTACTTCGATCCGCGTGGGCTGAAGGCATCGCTTGAAACCAAGGTGATCAACGGGCTGTTCTTTGCGGGCCAGATTAATGGCACGACCGGCTACGAAGAAGCGGCTGCGCAAGGTTTGCTGGCGGGGATTAACGCCGGCTTGCACGTACAGGGCAAGGAGGCATGGTGCCCGCGCCGCGATCAGGCATACCTCGGTGTTCTGGTCGATGATCTGGTCACCCGTGGGGTGTCCGAGCCGTATCGTATGTTCACGAGCCGTGCCGAATACCGCCTGAGCCTGCGCGAAGATAACGCCGATATGCGTCTGACGGAGATCGGCCGCGAACTCGGCGTGGTCGACGACGTCCGCTGGGACGCATTCAGCCGCAAGCGTGAGGCTGTTTCACGTGAAACAGAGCGCCTTCGTACGACGTGGGTCAATCCTAAGACGTTGCCGGCAGAAGAAGCGACTGCCTTGCTCGGCAAGCCGATTGACCACGAATACAGTCTGGCCGATCTGTTGCGCCGTCCGGGCGTGGCATACGACGGCGTCTGCGGTTTGCGCGAGGGTGCCTGTGCTGCCCCCGAGACGCTGGCCGAAGACGACGTTCTGCTCGCCCAGATCAAGGAGCAGATCGAGATCGGCATCAAGTATCAAGGTTATATCGACCGCCAGGCCGATGAGATCGAGCGGAATGAATCGCACGAAAGTACGCGTTTGCCGGAAGGGTTGGACTACGCGGAGGTAAGAGGGCTGTCGTTCGAGGCACGTCAGAAACTGACGCAATTCCGCCCCGAAACCATCGGCCAGGCGTCGCGTATCTCCGGCATTACGCCGGCGGCGATTTCCCTGCTGATGGTCCACCTGAAGCGTGGCTTGGGGCGCCGTTCGACGAAAACCGCCGAACCCGGCACCGACAGCACGCCGGTGGCGCAATGACGGTGGGTCAGAAGGGAAGGGGTGACGAGGTATTGGCGCCGTTGTTGGCGGACGGCGTTCGCGAGCTCGGCCTCGATTTAAGCGACGCACAACTCGGCAAACTGCTCGACTACGTGGCGCTGCTGTCCAAGTGGAATGCCGTCTATAACCTGACGGCGATCCGCGATCCCCGGCAAATGCTTATCCAGCACATCCTGGATTCGCTGTCGATCGTGCCGCATCTCGCTACGCGCGGCGCGTCCTCTGTGCTGGACGTGGGTTCCGGCGGCGGCCTGCCGGGTATCGTCTTGGCGATTGTGCTGCCCGACTGGACCGTCACCGTGAACGACATCGTTCACAAGAAAACGGCTTTTCAGGCGCAGGCCAAAGCCGAGCTCGGCCTTACCAATCTGTCGGTCGTCACGGGGCGCGTCGAGACTTTGCAGCCGGGCGCCGAAGTACCGGCAAAGTTCGACGTAATCGTGTCGCGCGCATTCGCAGAGCTCGCGGATTTCGTTACACTGGCCCGTCATCTGGTTGCGGAGCAGGGTGCGATCTGGGCAATGAAGGGGGTGCGTCCGGATGGCGAGATCGAGCGCTTGCCCGCTGGGGCCCACGTGGAACAGATCATTCGGCTGAAGGTGCCGTCGCTCGATGCGGAGCGGCATCTGATCAAGGTTCTGGTGGACGGCGACACCTGACGGGTCACGGGCCACCGCAGGTCCGCAGCATGCACCGCATATCAGAAGCGCTTTCTACTTTATTCAAGCAGTTTCAGTAGCAAAAGGGACACACCAACGATGGCAAAAATCTTCTGCGTTGCGAACCAGAAGGGCGGCGTCGGCAAGACGACGACGGCAGTCAATCTGGCCGCGAGCTTGGCAGCGCAGGGACAGCGAGTCCTTCTCATCGATCTGGACCCGCAGGGCAACGCCACGATGGGCAGCGGTGTCGACAAGGCCGCATGCACGAACACCGTCTACGAAGTGCTTGTAGATGGCGTGTCGGTGGCGGATGCGCGGGTACGTCCGGAAGCCGTCGGTTACGACGTGCTGCCCGCGAACCGTGAACTCGCGGGTGCCGAGGTCGAACTGGTCAGCGTGCAGAACCGTGAGCGCCAAATGAAGATTGCGTTGGCCGCGGTCGAAAGCGAATACGAATTTGTCCTGATCGACTGCCCGCCGGCTTTGTCGCTGTTGACGCTCAACGGCTTGTGCGCCGCGCATGGCGTGGTGATTCCAATGCAGTGCGAGTACTTCGCGCTCGAGGGGCTGTCCGACCTGGTCAACACGATCAAGCAGGTGCATGCGAACCTGAATCGCGATCTGAAGGTGATCGGCCTGCTGCGCGTGATGTTCGATCCGCGCATCACCTTGCAACAACAAGTTTCGGATCAGCTCAAAGAGCACTTTGGGGACAAGGTGTTCGACGTGGTGATCCCGCGCAACGTGCGTCTCGCCGAAGCGCCTAGTTACGGATTGCCGGGCGTTGTGTTCGATAAGGCGTCGCGCGGCGCGCAGGCGTATGTGCAGTTCGGTGCAGAGATGATTGAGCGGGTGCGCGCGTTGAATGACGCGCCCCAGGCGTCCTAAGCGGATCGAGGAAGCACGATGAACGCAGTAGCAAGAAAAAAGGGCTTGGGCCGCGGCCTGGAAGCATTGCTGGGTGGCAGTGCGGACATTACCGAGGCGGTGGCGATCGAGGGTGCGCCGAACGTGCTGCCGCTCAGCAAACTGCAGGCCGGCAAGTACCAGCCGCGCACGCGCATGGACGAAGGTGCGTTGCAGGAATTGGCGGCCAGCATCCGCGCCCAGGGGCTGATGCAACCGATTCTCGTGCGGCCGGTTTCGGCGGACAAGTACGAGATCATTGCTGGCGAGCGGCGCTTCCGGGCGGCACGCATTGCCGGTCTCGACGAGGTGCCAGTGCTGGTGAGGGACGTGCCGGACCAGGCCGCCGCGGCGATGGCGCTGATCGAGAATATCCAGCGCGAAGATCTGAATCCGCTGGAAGAAGCGCAGGGCATCCAGCGCTTGCTCGACGAGTTCAATTTCACGCACGAGCAGGCGGCTGAGTCGGTAGGCCGCTCGCGCAGCGCTGTGTCGAATCTGCTGCGTTTGCTCAACCTGGCGGCACCGGTGCAGACGATGTTGCTGGCCGGTGATCTCGACATGGGGCATGCACGCGCGCTACTGGCGGTCGACGCAGCGACGCAGATCACCCTGGCCAACCAGGTCGTCAACAAGCGCATGTCGGTACGCGAGACCGAAAAACTGGTGACGGCGACCACCAAGGCTGCGCCTACAGTAAAGGCGCGGGCCAATCAGGACGGCGGCCGCGACACGCGACGGCTCGAAGAGGAGTTGTCCGATCTGCTCTCCGCAACTGTCAAGATCAAGCTCGGCCGGCGCGGCCGCGGCCAGGTGCTGGTGGACTTCGGCGATCTGGATGCGCTGGAAGGCATTCTTGTCCGGTTGCGCGGTAACGCCACCGTCTGATCATGGCGGGGTGAGCATGCTTGCGCGCCTGGCGAGGTCTCGCTCTCGCTCCCGCCCGCAAGCTGTTTGACGTGGTTCGTGCGTTGTCGGCGGCGATGGCGCTGCGGTCGCCTCTACGGCCAGCGTGGCGCGTTTGACGATCTCCCAGGTTGATCGACATCCCATGTGGATGTCAGGTGGAATCCTAACTATTGGCCGCGTTTAATAATAAGGATTGCGATGTATCTTTCAGCGCTGACATTTTTGCGGTGACGCAGACATGGTCGGGTTGTTCTGCGAATTGAGTTGGCCGCGCAGGCGAGGTCGTTTGCGGGTTGGTCTTACCGCTGCGCCGAGAACTGCACATGCCGTCCTTTCGCGTGTTTGGATCTGGCAACGAGCGCTGTGTACCGACGTATGAATGGGCAGGGGTGCGATGCAGGGCCGGCACCGACATGAAGTAGCCGGCGCCTGACCGCTCGCGGCGTCGATCATCCGATGCGGACGGCCGCGTGCTACGTTGTTGCGGTGCCATGAGAAGGGGAGGCCGATAGTCGCCGTCCCGCGACTACCCGTTGCCGTCCCCCATGTCCACCAAAGCTGGCAAAAATTGTCGTCTGTTGCATTTTTGAGACGTCCGCAGCAGCGTCGAAACGACGCATCCGGGCACTTCAACCTCCCCGATTCATTGGGCATGTTTTGCCATCCCCCGGCCGCCTTACATTTGCCGTGTACAGGCGGACCGAGATCGCATTCCCGCATGGTGAAGAGCGTTTTCACGATGGTTATTGAACGGCCTAAAGTCTTGAATTGCCTGCAACTATCGCTTACAATCGCCCGGATTTAATTGCACGGCAACCCCGTAAGCGCAGCGTAAGCTCGCGGGCTGGAACAAGACTTTCGGAACACTGCGATGGCGGTTAAAACGTCGAATCAAGCGCCGAAGAATGGGCGTGACGACCACCGCGCTGAACGCACCGTTTCCGATGCGTCCACCGGTCAGCACGTTACAACTGACGATGCGTGGGATGTCGAGCAACAAGATAACAATATCGTTCCGCTCACGCGGGTCGAGGCTGAAAAGCTGTTTGGCCCGAATGTGAGTCGTCCATCGCGCGTTACGCCTTTCAAGGTCGTGGCGGCGCAAATGGTTTTGTCCCTGGGTGCGACGCTGGTGTGGTGGCTGTTCTACAAGCCGCCGGGCGCTGCTGCGCTGTCCGCGTTCCTGGGGGGGGCGATCTGCTGGGCGCCGAGCGCGCTGTTCGCGGCACGTCTTAGAACGCTGAGCGGCGCCAAAACAGCGATGAGCTGGATGATCGGCGAAGCGCTCAAGATGGGGACAACGATCGCGATGTTTGTCGTCATCGCCTTCTGGTATCACGACGTATGCTGGGTGCCGCTGCTCGTGACTTACCTCATCGCGCTCAAGACTTACTGGATCGCCTTGGCGTGGCGCTAAGGTTGTAGCGAAAAGTGGTAGCACAAGAGTAGCGGCACAAAATTCAGGCCGGCGCGCAGCGCCGGCATCAGGAGTGCGGATTTGACATGATCCGCACCCGGCGTGTTCCCGCAATACAGTATTGCGGCGGGAACGGCCCGAGACGATTTTCGACAATTTGGGTGGCATTAACGATATGGCAGCTAGCGAAGGCACGCGCGCTCTGGATCCGTCCGAGTACATCGCGCACCACTTGCAGAACTTTTCCACCGCGCACCAGACGTCGATTTTCGACATTCACGTGTGGAATCTGGACACCCTTTTCTGGTCGATCGTTTGTGGTCTGGCCACGATCGCCATCCTCCATCTGGCGGCCCGCAAGGCAACGTCCGGCGTGCCGGGTCGTTTCCAGTGCGCGGTCGAAATGCTGGTCGAGATGGTCGAAGATCAATCGAAGTCGATGATCCACGGCTCGCGCACCTTCATCGCCCCGCTGGCACTGACCATCTTCGTCTGGGTCGCATTGATGAATTCGCTCGACTTCATCCCCGTCGATCTGCCGGGCCGCGTGATCGGCTGGCTGGGCCTGTCGCAAGCTATTCCCCATCACCGCATCGTGCCGACTGCCGACCTGAACGGTACGCTCGGCATCGCGCTCGGCGTGTTCGCGCTGATGATTTATTACAACCTCAAGATCAAGGGCGTAGGCGGCTTCGTGCATGAACTGCTGTCGGCCCCGTTCGGTGCGCATCCGCTGCTGTGGATCCCGAACCTTGCATTGAACATCATCGAGTTCGTCGCAAAGACGGTTTCGCTCGGCATGCGGCTGTTCGGCAACATGTATGCGGGTGAGCTGTTGTTCCTGCTGATTGCCCTGCTCGGCAGCATGTGGGGTTTCGGCGCGGACGCGTCAGTGCTCGGCTTTATCGGCCACGTCATCGCAGGCACGGTTTGGGCGATCTTCCACATCCTGATCGTTTTCCTGCAGGCATTCATTTTCATGATGCTGACGCTGGTGTACATCGGACAGGCACACGACAGCCACTAATCACGGCGTGTCGAACGACGAATTGTTTTTAGTTTTGTTTTATTAAATCCCAGTTCCAACCAGTTCTAAAAGACTTTTCACAAAGGAGTGATCATGCAAGCTTTCATCGCCAACATCCAGGGTCTGACCGCCATCGGTATCGGCATCATCATCGGCCTGGGTGCAATCGGCGCCTGTATCGGTATCGGCCTGATGGGCGGCAAGTACATCGAAGCATGTGCTCGTCAGCCGGAACTGATGAACCCGCTGCAAACCAAGATGTTCCTGCTGGCTGGTCTGATCGATGCGGCGTTCCTGATTGGCGTTGGTGTGGCAATGCTGTTCGCGTTCGCGAACCCGCTGCTGTCGAAGCTGGCAGGCTGAGGTTCCTCGGAAGTTTGCGCCTGAGCTATAACTGGTAAAGGCGCAGGGCGGAACGGGCACTTGGGCGCTGATCGAATACAGAATCGATGAGCGCCTTGCCGTTTCACTTTCCGAACTAGCAACGTTTAAGGAAACACCGTGAATCTCAACGCAACCCTGTTTGCGCAAATGGTCGTGTTCCTGATCCTCGCGTGGTTCACGATGAAGTTCGTGTGGCCGCCGTTGATCAACGCCCTCGACGAGCGCTCGAAGAAGATCGCTGACGGTTTGTCGGCTGCTGAAAAGGGCAAGGCGGAACTCGAAGCCGCCCATAAGCGCGTCGACCAGGAACTCGCTCAGGCACGCAACGACGGTCAGCAACGTATTGCTGACGCAGAAAAGCGCGCTGTGACAGTCGCTGACGAAATCAAGGCTCAAGCACAAGCTGAAGCCGCTCGCATCATCGCGCAAGCGAAGGCCGACGCGGACCAGCAAGTCGTGAAGGCGCGCGAAACGCTGCGCGGCGAAGTTGCTGCACTCGCCGTGAAGGGCGCTGAACAGATCCTGAAGCGCGAAGTCGACCAGGCAGCTCACGCTGACCTGCTGAATCAACTGAAAGCCGAGCTCTGATCATGGCCGAACTTGCAACCATCGCCCGTCCGTACGCAGAAGCGCTGTTTGGCGTGGCCGAAGCTGGTGACATCGCCGCCTGGTCCACGCTCGTGCAGGAGCTGGCACAGGTTGCGCGTCTGCCCGAAGTGCTGTCGATCGCCTCGAGCCCGAAAGTAAGCCGCACCCAGGTCAGCGAACTGCTGCTGGCTGCGGTCAAGTCGCCGCTCAAGGACGACGCGCAAGCGAAGAATCTGGTGCAAATGCTGGTCGATAACCATCGCCTGCAACTGTTGCCGGAAATCGCTGTGCAGTTCGAAGAGTTGAAGAACGCCCGCGAAGGGGCGGCAGATGTGCTGATCGTCAGCGCATTCCCGCTCGAAGGCGCGCAGTTGAACGACCTCGTCGCAAGTCTCGAACGCAAATTCAAGCGCAAGCTGAAGCCGACGGTCGAAGTCGACTCGTCGCTGATCGGCGGCGTGCGCGTGACGGTCGGTGACGAAGTGCTCGATACCTCGGTCCGCGCGCGGCTTGCCAGCATGCAGACGGCTCTGACGGCCTGAAGCGCCTAAAGCGCTGAAGCGGCTGGCACGCAACAGAATTGACTATCAGGAGCGAATAATGCAACTCAATCCCTCTGAGATCAGCGAGCTGATCAAGAGCCGGATCCAGGGCCTTGAAGCGAGCGCAGACGTTCGCAACCAGGGCACCGTGATCTCCGTGACCGACGGTATCGTGCGTATCCACGGCCTGTCGGAAGTGATGCAGGGCGAAATGCTCGAATTCCCGGGCAACACCTTCGGTCTCGCACTGAACCTCGAGCGCGACTCGGTCGGCGCCGTGATTCTGGGTGAGTACGAACACATTTCGGAAGGCGACATCGTCAAGACGACGGGCCGCATTCTCGAAGTGCCGGTGGGTCCGGAACTGCTCGGCCGCGTGGTCGATGCACTCGGCAACCCGATCGACGGCAAGGGCCCGGTCAACGCGAAGAAAACCGACGCAATCGAAAAGATTGCACCGGGCGTGATCTGGCGTAAGTCGGTTTCGGAACCGGTCCAAACCGGTCTGAAGTCGATCGACGCGATGGTGCCGGTTGGCCGTGGCCAGCGCGAGCTGATCATTGGCGACCGCCAGTGCGGCAAGACCGCAGTCGCAGTCGACACGATCATCAACCAGAAGGGCAAGAACCTCTTCTGTATCTACGTCGCGATCGGCCAGAAGGCTTCGTCGATCATGAACGTGGTGCGCAAGCTGGAAGAAACCGGCGCGCTGGAATACACGATCGTCGTGGCCGCTTCGGCTTCGGAATCGGCTGCGATGCAATACCTCGCACCGTACGCCGGCTGCACGATGGGCGAATACTTCCGCGACCGCGGTCAAGACGCGCTGATCGTGTATGACGATTTGACCAAGCAAGCTTGGGCATACCGTCAGATCTCGCTGCTGCTGCGCCGCCCGCCGGGCCGCGAAGCTTACCCGGGTGACGTGTTCTATCTGCACTCGCGTCTGCTGGAACGTGCTGCTCGCGTCTCGGAAGAGTACGTTGAGAAGTTCACGAACGGCGAAGTGAAGGGCAAGAGCGGTTCGCTGACGGCACTGCCGGTCATTGAAACGCAAGCAGGCGACGTGACGGCATTCGTTCCGACGAACGTGATCTCGATTACCGACGGCCAGATCTTCCTGGAAACCGACCTCTTCAACGCAGGCATCCGCCCGGCAATTAACGCCGGCGTGTCGGTGTCGCGCGTGGGTGGTGCGGCTCAAACCAAGGTTGTGAAGAAGCTGTCGGGCGGTATCCGTACCGACCTGGCACAGTACCGTGAACTGGCTGCGTTCGCGCAGTTCGCTTCGGACCTCGACGAAGCCACCCGCAAGCAGCTGGAACGCGGTCGCCGCGTGACGGAACTGCTCAAGCAGCCGCAGTATCAGCCGCTGCAAGTGTGGGAACTGGCGGTTGCGCTGTTCGCTGCGAACAATGGTTACCTCGACGATCTGGAAGTCGCGCAAGTGCTGCCGTTCGAAAAGGGCCTGCGTGACTACCTGAAGTCGAAGCACGCTGACCTGATCAAGCGCATCGAAGATACCAAGGAACTCTCGAAGGACGACGAAGGCCTGCTGCATACGGCTCTCAAAGACTTCAAGAAGTCCGGCGCTTATTGATCCGCGAGTGACCCGCAAGGCATAAATGGACATTGAAGCGGCGTGGGCCGCAGGTAACTGAACCCGCGCTGCTTCGATCGCTTTGCATGGGACCCGAGTAACCGCTAAAGCGCTAACTCGGGCCGACAAGGAGCAAGCAATGGCTGGAATGAAGGAAATTCGCGGCAAGATCAAGAGCGTGCAAAACACGCGCAAGATCACGAAAGCGATGGAGATGGTGGCCGCATCGAAGATGCGCCGCGCTCAGGAGCGCATGCGCGCTGCTCGCCCGTATGCCGACAAGGTCCGCGACATCGCTGCGCACATGAGCCGTGCGAACCCCGAGTATCGTCACCCGTTCATGGTGTCGAACGAAGGCGCGAAAATGGCCGGCATCATCCTCGTCACGACCGATAAAGGTTTGTGCGGCGGGATGAACACCAACGTGCTGCGTGCGTCGGTCCAGAAGTTCAAGGAACTGGAAGCTCAGGGCAAGACGATCGAGGCAACTGCGATCGGCACCAAGGGTCTGGGTTTCCTGAACCGTCTGCGCGCCAAGGTGGTGTCGAATGTCGTGCATCTGGGCGACACGCCGCATCTGGAAAAGCTGATCGGCGCGGTGAAGGTGCAGCTCGACCTGTACTCGGAAGGTAAGGTTTCGGCGGTGTACCTCGCGTACACGCGCTTCGTCAATACGATGAAGCAGGAGCCGGTGATCGAGCAACTGCTGCCGCTGTCGGCAGACCAGTTCGAGCGCAAGGACGAAGACGGCACGACACCGAGCACACAGTGGGACTACATCTACGAGCCGGATGCACAGGCGGTGGTTGACGAACTGCTGGTGCGTTATGTCGAAGCGCTGGTCTATCAGGCCGTCGCGGAAAACATGGCATCGGAGCAGTCGGCACGAATGGTCGCAATGAAGGCCGCTTCGGACAACGCGAAGACGGTCATCAACGAACTGCAGCTCGTGTACAACAAGAGCCGTCAGGCCGCGATCACGAAAGAACTGTCGGAAATCGTCGGTGGTGCAGCGGCAGTCTGACCCTAACGGTCAGGCACGCCGCTTCGAGTGCGCCGGTGTGGCGCACCCACCGAAACTGCGCCTTTGCGCGAGTGAAGAATTGAGTATCTAAAGGAAATGCGATGAGTACTACTGCTTTGGTAGAAGGCAAGATCGTACAGTGCATCGGCGCGGTGATCGACGTGGAATTCCCGCGTTCGGACATGCCGAAGATTTACGACGCGCTCATTCTCGAAGGTTCGGAACTGACCCTCGAAGTCCAGCAGCAGCTGGGCGACGGCGTTGTCCGTACCATCTGTCTGGGTGCCTCGGACGGTCTGCGCCGCGGTACGACGGTGAAGAACACCGGCAAGCCGATCAGCGTGCCGGTTGGCAAGCCGACCCTCGGCCGGATCATGGACGTGCTGGGTCGCCCGATCGACGAAGCCGGCCCGATCAACTCGGACGTGGTTCGCGGTATTCACCAGAAGGCTCCGGCGTTCGACGAACTGTCGCCGTCGACGGAACTGCTCGAAACCGGCATCAAGGTTATCGACCTGATCTGCCCGTTCGCCAAGGGCGGTAAGGTTGGCCTGTTCGGTGGCGCCGGCGTGGGCAAGACCGTGAACATGATGGAACTGATCAACAACATCGCTAAGGAACACGGTGGTTACTCCGTGTTCGCCGGTGTTGGCGAGCGTACCCGCGAAGGGAACGACTTCTATCACGAAATGAAGGACTCGAACGTTCTCGACAAGGTCGCGCTGGTGTACGGCCAGATGAACGAGCCGCCGGGCAACCGTCTGCGCGTTGCGCTGACCGGTCTGACGATGGCTGAGCACTTCCGTGACGAAGGTCTCGACGTGCTGTTCTTCGTCGACAACATCTACCGTTTCACGCTGGCAGGCACGGAAGTGTCGGCACTGCTCGGCCGTATGCCGTCGGCAGTGGGCTATCAGCCGACGCTGGCTGAAGAAATGGGTAAGCTGCAAGAGCGTATTACGTCGACCAAGACCGGCTCGATCACGTCGGTTCAGGCCGTGTACGTCCCTGCGGATGACTTGACCGACCCGTCGCCGGCTACGACTTTCGGCCACCTGGACGCAACCGTCGTGTTGTCGCGTGACATCGCTTCGCTGGGTATCTACCCGGCAGTGGACCCGCTCGATTCGACCTCGCGTCAGATCGACCCGAACGTGATCGGCGAAGAGCACTACGCAATCACGCGCGGTGTGCAGCAAACGCTGCAGCGCTACAAGGAATTGCGCGACATTATCGCGATTCTGGGCATGGACGAACTGGCGCCGGAAGACAAGCTCGCCGTGGCGCGCGCTCGTAAGATCCAGCGTTTCCTGTCGCAGCCGTTCCACGTCGCTGAAGTGTTCACGGGCTCGCCGGGCAAGTACGTGCCGTTGAAGGAAACGATTCGTGGCTTCAAGATGATCGTTGAAGGTGAGTGCGACCATCTGCCGGAACAAGCGTTCTACATGGTCGGCACGATCGACGAAGCCTTCGAAAAGGCCAAGAAGATCCAGTAAAGGTCGGGTGTAACGAAGCGGGCGCCGGCCTCGCGCGGATCGGTACTAACTGTACCGGCACGCAAAGCCGGCGCCTCTTACTACGCTCAACAGCCTTGCATGGGACCAGAGCGAGCGCTAAAGCGCCAACTCTGGTCGTGCCTTGCATGGGACCCGAGTAAGCGCTAAAGCGCTAACTCGGGTCGCAACAGGAGTCGATATGGCAACCATTAAAGTAGACGTCGTCAGCGCGGAAGAGCAGATCTTCTCGGGCCAGGCGAAGTTCGTCGCGCTGCCGGGCGAAGCGGGTGAACTCGGTATTCTGCCGGGCCACACGCCGCTCATCACGCGGATTCGTCCGGGTGCGGTGCGCATCGAAGCTGAAAACGGTGAAGAAGAGTTCGTGTTCGTCGCCGGCGGCATTCTCGAAATCCAGCCTGGCGCTGTGACGGTTCTCGCCGACACGGCGATCCGCGGTAAGGATCTCGACGAAGCCAAGGCCGAAGATGCACGCAAGCGCGCGGAAGAAGCGCTGCAGAACACGGGTTCGAACCTCGAATACGCTACCGCGCAAGCGGAACTGGCGTACGCAACGGCTCAACTCGCTGCGATCCAGCGTCTGCGCAAGCTGCGCGGTCAGAACTAAGCATCACGTATCAGAGAGAAAGCAGCCTTTGTGGCTGCTTTTTTTTGACCTCGACTTGACGTTTACGGAAAGGTAAGGGAAATTCGGGTTTTGCTCGTAGCGGGTTGTTGCGAGCCGGTGGCACAATCGGTTTCAAATTCATTTCAATCGAATGGGCGAGCTTCCGCTCACGGAGACAACACCATGGCAACGCACATGTCAGGCGAAGGCGCACTCATCGAACCCAAAGACAATCTGTCGTATGTTCGCGGATCGACCGAGATTCCGTTGAGCGAAGCGCCGCTCGGACAATTTCTGCAGAACACCGCCGCGCGCTTCCCTGACCGCCCGGCCGTGGTGTTTCGTGAGCAAGGAATTCGCTGGACATGGAAGGAGTTCGCCGAAGAAGTGGACGTGTTGGCGTCCGGGCTCCTCGCGCTCGGCATTGAGAAGGGTGACCGCGTCGGCATCTGGTCACCGAACCGGGTGGAATGGCTGCTCACGCAGTTCGCGACCGCGCGCATCGGCGCCGTGCTCGTCAACATCAACCCGGCCTATCGGCTCGCGGAGCTCGAATACGCGCTGAACAAGGTCGCATGCAAGGCGATCATCTCGGCCGAGCGGTTCAAGACGTCGATGTACCTCGAGATGCTGCAGGAACTCGCGCCGGAACTGGCGACGCAAGCGCCGGGCGAACTGCACGCCGCTCGCCTGCCGGATCTTCGCTACGTGATCCGCATGTGCGACACGGAAACGCCCGGCATGCTGACCTTCTCCGACGTGATCGAGCAGGGCCGCGCGACACTCGACGTCGCGAAACTCGATGCCATCGGTGCGACGCTGTCTTGCCACGAGCCGATCAACATCCAATTCACCAGCGGCACGACAGGCAATCCGAAGGGCGCCACGCTGACCCACAGCAATGTCGTCAACAACGCGCGCTATATCGCGATGGCGATGCGTCTAACCGAGCAGGACGGCCTGTGCATTCCTGTCCCGCTCTATCACTGCTTCGGCATGGTGCTGGCGGTGCTGGCGTGCGTATCGGTCGGCGCGAACATGGTCTTCCCGGGCGAGGGCTTCGACCCGGCCGCGACTCTCGCGGCCGTCGCCGAGGAGCAGTGCACCGCGCTGCACGGGGTGCCGACCATGTTCATCGCGGAACTCGATCATCCGACCTTCGCCACCTATGACTTCTCGCGTCTGCGTACCGGCATCATGGCCGGCTCGCCGTGCCCGATCGAGACGATGAAGAAGGTCGTCTCGAAGATGCATCTGAACGAGATCACCATTGCCTACGGCATGACGGAAACGAGTCCGGTGTCCTTCCAGAGTTCGACCACCGACCCACTCGACAAGCGCACCACGACGGTCGGCCGTATCCAGCCGCATCTGGAAGTGAAGATCGTCGATCCGCTCGGCGCGATCGTGCCGGTGGGCGAGACGGGCGAACTGTGCACCAAGGGCTATTCGGTGATGCAAGGCTACTGGGGTGACGAAGCAAAGACGCGGGAAAGCATCGTCGACGGCTGGATGCATACCGGCGATCTGGCAACGCTCGACGCCGAAGGCTACTGCAACATCGTCGGCCGCCTGAAGGACATGCTGATCCGCGGGGGCGAAAACATCTATCCGCGGGAAATCGAAGAGTTTCTGTTCCGCCATCCGAAGATCCAGAGCGTGCAGGTGTTTGGCGTGCCCGACGCGAAGTACGGCGAGGAAGTATGTGCCTGGATTGTATTGCGCTCAGGCGAGCAGGCCACAGCTGAGGACATCCAGCAGTTCTGCCAGGGCCAGATCGCGCATTACAAGGTGCCGAAGTACATCCGCTTCGTCGACGAACTGCCGATGACGGTGACCGGCAAAGTGCAGAAATTCATCATGCGCGAACGGATGATCAGCGAGTTGAAGGTGAAGGAAGACAAGACGGCCTGATGGCTATGCGGGTCGGGCGCCGCACGTGAATTCGCGCGACGCCGGCCGGCATTTTTGGGAAAACCGTTTGCATTGGAATGAGCTCTGCAGGCAGCAAATCAGGCGGCTGGATCAGCCGAAAAATCAGCCTGCCAGGAAGCTCGCAAACGTTTGACCAGACGAAAAAAAAGCGGGCCTGGAGCCCGCTAAAAACCACACGCTACGGGGTTAGCGCGAGGAGACCAAAGATGGAACCAACTGAGACGACGACCCTGCGTCGACTACGGCCCCAGCAGGGATGCCCCTTCACAGGGCTTCGGCATACGCCGACCGGCAAGTGCATCGTATCCGCTCACACCACGCACCCAGCCACATCCGTGTTGAAACCGTTGAGGGCATTGTGGGCGAATTAACCTACGAGCGCGGTAACAAAGTGTTTCAGGTTGTAACGCCCGTCCGATAAGGCGCCACGGGACTTATTTCCAATTTTAAACGTTTTAAACGTAATTTTTACCGATGACTGACAGGCAATTTCATACGGCTGATTGATGCTATTCGCGACGCATAGTGCAGCGCAATCCGTTCAGTCGATTCCGCATGAAATGGTTGCACGCTCATCTTTTTTCGAAAGGATGGGCCGTGTTACAGGCCCTCCCAGCGTCAGCAGGCAGCATTGTTCACGGCCAAGCGATCGTGCTGCAATGCGGCATTTCACGCATGGGGGAAGCACTCGGCCGTCTCCCAACAATCCTTCTACTTCAGCCACTTGTCCGAGATCGCCTGATACTCGCCGGTCGCGCGCGCAAGGTGCAGCCACTGGTCGACGTATTGCTGGAACGTCACATCGCCGCGCGGCAGCAACCAGGCCTTCTCGCCGTACTGGAACGGCTTGTCCGGATGCACCGAGCAAAGACCCGGATTCAGCTTTTGCTGCAACAAGGTCTCGGACGCATCCGTCACCATCACGTCGGCCTTGCCGGCAAGGATCTGTTTGAAGATCGTGACGTTGTCCGGGTAGACGGTCAGGTTCGCGTGCGGGAAATACTGTTTGGCGAAGCGTTCGTTGGTGCCGCCCGGATTGACGATCACACGGGTCGCCGGCTGGTCGATCTGCGCCACCGTCTGGTACTTGTTGACGTCGTCACACCGAACAATCGGCGTCTTGCCGTCGATCATGTACGCCTGGGTGAAAAACGCGCGCTTCTGGCGCTCCAGCGTCGGCGAAACACCGCCCACCCCGATGTCGCACTTCGCGACGAAGTCGTTCATCAGGTTTGGCCACGACGTCTTGACGAATTCCGCCTTTACGCCGAGCGATTTGGCGAGCGATTCGGCCATGTCGATATCGATGCCTTCGAACTGACCGTCTGCCTTGTAAAACGAGTAGGGTTTGTAGTCGCCGGTCGTACAGGCGCGCAACGTGCCGCGCGCGAGGATTTCATCGAGCCGCGAGGGTGCTGCGGCGGTAGCGCTGGTCTGCGCCTGGGCCACGCCCGTGTGCATCAAAACACCGGCCAATACGCCGAGCAGTGCGAGTGCAGCCTTGTTCATCGAGTCTCCTTGCTTATGCGTAATTTTGTGCGTAATTGTTTGGTAAGGCCGTCGGATGATAGCCCGGCAATTCACGCTTGAACATTAGCCGTTCAGCTGAGTCATGACGCCGCACGGGGCAGCAAAGAAGCCGGCCGCAAGTAAGGTGCGCGACAGTTATTGCCCGCATCAAGCGCGATGCGACGAGCCGGGTCCGGTAAAATGCCCCTTTGCCTTCAGTCGTACGCAACGTGGCCCATAAACTCCTGAACGACACTTTCCTGCGCGCGCTGCTGCGCCAGCCGACCGACTACACGCCGATCTGGCTGATGCGGCAGGCTGGCCGCTATCTGCCGGAATACAACGCCACGCGGGCTCGCGCGGGCAGTTTCCTCGGTCTGGCGAAGAACCCGGCGTACGCAACGGAAGTCACGCTGCAGCCGCTCGAGCGCTATCCGCTCGACGCCGCGATCCTGTTCTCCGACATTCTGACGGTGCCGGACGCAATGGGCCTGGGTCTCGAATTCGTTGCGGGCGAAGGTCCGAAATTCGCCCGGCCGGTGCGCACGGAAGAGGATGTGGCACGCCTCGCGGTGCCGGATATCGACGCCACGCTGCGCTACGTAACCGACGCGGTGCGCGAAATCCGCACCGCACTCACCGACGCGCAAGGCGGTCAACGCGTGCCGCTGATCGGTTTTTCGGGCAGCCCCTGGACGCTGGCGTGTTACATGGTGGAAGGGAGCGGTTCGGCGGACTTCCGCACGGTCAAATCGATGTTGTACGCACGCCCGGACCTGATGCACCGTATTCTCGACGTCAATGCGAAGTCGGTGGCGGCGTACCTGAATGCGCAGATCGAAGCCGGCGCGCAAGCCGTGATGATTTTCGACACGTGGGGCGGGGCGCTCGCGGACGGCATCTACCAACGCTTTTCGCTGCAGTACATCCAGCAGGTTGTGAGCCAGTTGAAACGCGATCACGACGGCGAAAAGGTGCCGGTGATCACCTTCACGAAGGGCGGCGGGTTGTGGCTCGACGAGATCGCCGATATTGGCGTGGACGCGGTCGGCCTCGACTGGACGGTGAACTTGAGCCAGGCACGCGAGCGCGTGGGTAGCAAGGTGGCGCTGCAAGGCAATATCGATCCTTCGGTGCTATTTGCGCCGCCGGCTGCGATCCGCATGGAAGCGCGCGCCGTGCTCGACAGCTTCGGCAATCATCCTGGCCACGTTTTCAATCTCGGCCACGGCATTTCGCAATTCACGCCGCCGGAGAATGTTGCCGAACTCGTGGACGAAGTCCATCGTCATAGCCGCGCGATTCGCAGCGGTGCGCATGCACCAAGCTGACGCCGTAAACGTTGTCATTTTTGCTGCAACGCAGCGAACTGGGCTCTCGCTCTAAGGGAATATTTGTAGTCAACGGGCCGTCAGATGGCGGTCCCGCGAAAGTCAAGACTTGACTTATGCACATTGATCACGCTGCGGCGCGGTAGAAGCTTTCGTCGTGCCCTGGCCCTTGCACATTGCGGGCGCATTTGATCTAAGCCTTGTCTGGCAAGGGTTTCGCGGGGTCGCGACAAAATGAGCGGAAACCCACAGAAGGCCGCTGCGGCGCGGTTCCCGGCCCTTCTGAACGAAGTTCTCAACAAAGTTATCCACAGGCACGCGGACCGATTGCAATTGTTCAGCCGAATCCAAAACTTAGCGCCGAAATTGAAGTTTTACTTTAACTTCGATGGGTTCGCCGTTTGCGCAATGTGCACCGTGACGCTGCGTCGCACCGCATCCCTTGACCTGATCCACCCCGCTGCGTGAGTGACGTGTTCGTCCGCGTTGCGCTGGATCATCCGCTGCCGACTTTGTTCGACTACCGCTGTGACACGCCCGAGCGCGTCGCGCCGGGCATGCTGGTGAGCGTGCCGTTCGGCAAGCGTCACGTGGTGGGTCTCGTCTGCGAAGTGACCACTCACAGTGACGTGCCCGCTGACCGTCTGCGGGCGGTCAGCCATGTTTGCACCGCCTGCCCGCCCGTGTCGGCCGAGTGGCTCGCGCTCACAGCTTTCGCCGCCGACTACTATCAACGCGGCCTCGGTGAAGTGGCGCTGCCCGCCTTGCCGCAGGCCCTGCGTGATGCCTCACGCTGGTCGCGTCTGTTCGCACCGGAAGAGCGGTACAGCCTGACGGTGGCGGGTCGCACCGCGTTGCCGGAAACGTTGCCCACGCGCGCGAGCGCGTTGCGCAAGCTTGCCCAGGCCTTGGCCGAGGCCGAATTTCTGATCGCTGGAGACGCGCGCGCGCTCCACCCCAAAGCCATCACAACCCTGGATGCATGGCAAGCCGAAGGCTGGGTTGCGCTGGAGGTGATCGAAGCCGCCGAGGTGCTCGCCACCCCCGCATCACCGGATACGCCCGCACCCACCCTGCCGACCCTCACCGACGAACAGGCGAGCGCAGTCGAAGCGATCCGCGACGCGAACGGCTTCGCACCGTTCCTGCTGCATGGCGTGACGGGCAGCGGCAAGACCGAGGTGTATCTGCGCGCGCTCGCCGAGATTCTGGCGGCGAAGCCCGACGCGCAGGCGCTCGTCCTCGTCCCCGAAATCAATCTGACGCCGCAGTTCGAGTCGGCCTTTCGTGCGCGTTTTGCCGCGCTCGAAGGCACGTCGATCGTCACGCTGCACAGCGGCCTCGCGGAAGGCGAACGCGCCCGCAACTGGTTCGCGGCGCATACCGGACGCGCCCGCATTGTGCTCGGCACGCGGCTGGCGGTGCTCGCCTCGCTGCCGGAACTGGCGGTCATCGTCGTCGACGAGGAACACGACCCGGCCTATAAGCAGCAGGAAGGTCTGCGCTATTCGGCACGCGATCTGGCGATCTATCGCGCCAAGCAACTCGGCTTGCCGGTCGTGCTCGGTTCGGCCACGCCGTCGCTGGAAAGCTGGTGGCAGGCGGATCAGGGGCGTTATAAGCGTCTCACCCTGTCGCGCCGTGCCGTCGCCGAGGCCGTCCTGCCGACCGTCAGGCTGATCGATCTGGAAGAAGAGCGCAGGCGCGGGCGGGCCTCGGTGGAGGGTTTGTCCGGGCCGTTGATCTCGGCCTTGAAGGCGCGGCTCGAGCGCGGTGAGCAAAGTCTCGTGTTCCTGAACCGGCGCGGCTACGCGCCACAGCTCGCCTGCGATGCCTGCGGTTGGGTGGCCGGCTGTCCGCGTTGCAGCGCCTACGTCGTGTTGCACAAACCCGAGCGCGCGCTGCGCTGCCACCACTGTGGGTGGGAATCGCGCATTCCACGTTCGTGCCCGGAGTGCGGCAACGTCGACATTGCACCGATGGGGCGCGGCACGCAACGCGTCGAAGAAACGCTGGCGAGCGCGGTACCCGGCGCCCGTGTGTTGCGTATCGACGCTGACAGCACGCGCCGTAAAGGCAGCGCGCAGGCGCTGTTCTCCGATGTGCACGCCGGCGAGGTCGACATTCTCGTCGGCACGCAGATGATCTCGAAGGGCCACGACTTCCAGCGGGTCTCGCTGGTCGGCGTGCTGAACGCCGACACCGCCTTGTTTTCCCACGACTTCCGCGCGAGCGAACGCCTCTTTGCGCAATTGATGCAAGTGAGCGGTCGCGCGGGCCGCTCCGGGTTGCCGGGCGAAGTGCTGGTGCAGACGCGCTATCCGCGCCATGCGCTGTATCACGCGCTGGGGCGCCATGACTACGTCGGCTTTGCCAATTCGACGCTGGCCGAGCGGCGCGACGCCCATCTGCCGCCGTTCGTGTATCAGGCTTTGCTGCGCGCCGAGGGCCGCACACTTGAAGCCGCGATCGCCTTCCTGCAGCAGGCCGCCGCAGCGCTGACAGAGATCCCGGCCGCCGGGCGCGTGACGGTCTATGACGCCGTGCCGCTCACCATCGTCAAAGTGATGCACGTGCATCGCGCGCAATTGCTGATCGAGAGCGCGTCGCGGGGCGCGCTGCAGGCCACCTTGCGCGCATGGCAACCGATGCTGCGCGGCCTGAAAGGCGTGCTGCGCTGGAACCTCGAAGTCGACCCGCTCGATATCTGACGCCTGGCCTCTAGGCCTCTACGCCCTTATGCCGCACCATCCGGGGGCGTTACTCCTTTAAGTCATATTCATAGAGCGAATGGTCGTTTCGCTTTGCGACGCCGCTCGCCTATATTTCGCCGAATCGGCGCATGCTTCAGCAAAACTCAATAATTCCCGCGCCGATGCACCTCAACTACCTCGGGGGCATTGCGATGAGCGATACCAATCAAACGCTGCCGACCGGCGCTACGCCCGGCAAGCACCGAAGCGACCATAGCGCGCACGGCGGCGGTCTTTTTTCGACTGAAGACTGGTGGGCCGTCTGGATCGGCCTGTTAGTCATCGTCATCGCCTGGGGGCTGTTCGCCTCGGGCAGTAGCATCAAGTGGCTGGCGGTCGCGCCGGCCAAATGGTCGAGCGTGGCGCAAGCCGCGCAGGACATCGGCAAGCACCTGCCGAACTATGCTGCGTTGTTCATCGGGTTCGCGTTGCTTTTCGGCGTGAGCCTTGCAGCGCTGAAACAGCGGGTCGGCTCGTTCCTGGCGTCGTTCCTGATCCTGTTCATCGCATCGGCGCTGATTTTCACGCTGGGCGCGTGGGCCAATGCGTCGAAGTACAACCTCGAGCCGCCGCTGGTGGCGCTCGCGCTCGGCCTGCTGATCTCGAACGTGTTCACGCTGCCCGAGTGGTTTTCAGCGGGCTTGCGCGTGGAGTTTTACATCAAGGTCGGCATCGTGCTGCTCGGCGCGACGCTGCCGTTCACCTTGCTGGTGTGGGCGGGGCCGATCGCGGTCGGGCAAGCGACTATCGTCTCGCTCGTCACCTTTTTCGTCATTTTCTTTGCCGCCAAGGCACTCGGCCTAGACCGGCGTTTTGCGGCCGTGCTCGGTGTGGGCGGCGCGGTGTGCGGCGTGTCGGCCGCGATTGCGATTGCCGGCGCGGTGCGGGCCAAGCGCGAGCAGGCGTCGGTGGCGATCACGCTGGTCGTGCTGTGGGCCATCGTGATGATCTTCGTGCTGCCGTTCGCATCGCGTTCGCTCGGACTATCGACGGCGGTGGCGGGCGCCTGGATCGGCACGTCCGAATTCGCCGACGCCGCCGGCATCGCCGCCGCGCAGGCGTATGGCGATTTCGCGAAGCACGCGGGCGGCGTGATTGCGGGCGCGCCCGAGGCGTCGCTGCAGGCGTTCACCTTGATGAAGGTGGTCGGCCGCGATATCTGGATCGGTATCTGGGCGTTCGTGCTGGCCATTGTCGCGACGACCCGCTGGGAATCGCAGGACAGCGGCGTCAAAGCCAAGGCCCACGCCGGTGAGATCTGGGCGCGCTTTCCGAAATTCGTGATCGGTTTCGTGATCGCGTCGGCGCTGGTGACGTGGATCGCGAGCCATTACTCGTTGGCTGACTACCGCAAGGTCGTCACGCCCGAGTTCGTCGCGCCGATCACCGCGCTGCGCACGTGGGCGTTCACGTTCTGTTTCCTGAGCATCGGGTTGACCACACGCCTGCGCTCGCTGACGTCCATTGGCGTGAAGCCGTTCCTGGCCTTCACGGCGGGCGTCGCGGTCAATATCGCCATCGGCTACGCGCTGTCCGCGCACGTGTTCGCACCGTACTGGAATAGCTTGGGGCAGGGCACGTGATGAGCGCGGCAGTTCGCATCGCCGGCACGGCCCAGGCACGCGGAGACGCGTGTGTGCCGCGTTGTGCAAGCTGCCGGTATCGCGCCGAGGATCGGCATTCACTGGAGCAGAGCATTCCGGGTCTCGCCGTGTTCAGTTCCGGGTTTGGCGCGAGCGTGGCGGACAGCCGGCTTTGCCGTCTGCACGACCAGTTCGTTTCGCCCGACGACGCTTGCGCGCAGTTCGAGCCGATCCCACCTCATTGACGTGCGCGTTGGCGCGGCCGCCGGTCGAACCTGGCGGCGCGCATTTTCTGCTCGTTGTGTCAGTCGGGACCGGCGTCGCTATGGCTATCGCGAGTCGCCGGAGTAACCACTCAATCGTTCAACGCTGCTCGCGTATCGCCCGCCGATGCACGCGATGCGGGGCGCGCGCGCTCCTCTGCGAGCGCACGCCGGGACGAAGCGCCACCCGTCGCGCCTCGGATGAACAGCACAGCGCACGTCGCACACATCGCCCAGATGCCCAGTATCGCCAACCACTTTTCCATTTCGCCAGTCCTCTAAAACCCCGTACCGTTTTTATGTGCGTGCCTTGCGGCCGCGACCATCCATGTTCTGTATAACGGCGCGCCGAGGAATCTGATAAGGGTAAAAGCGAAAAGAATCACGCCAGGGAAAATACTGATCGCAACCGCCGTTGCCACGCGCAGCGCCATCCGGCGCAAACCCCCGCCGTATCGGGCTCTCACAAAGGTGCAACCATGCGCGACGCATGGTTGCACCTTTTTATTGGGAGGCGTACGATTCGCCCAACTTTTAGTCTTTCTCCAGCGAATTCGTCTGGCATCCGAAGAAGGAAACATGGCTAGCACCACCCTTGGCGTCAAGGTCGACGACCTCCTGCGTTCCCGGCTGAAAGATGCCGCCACCCGCCTCGAGCGCACACCGCACTGGCTGATCAAGCAGGCGATCTTCGCATACCTCGAAAAGATCGAACACGGCCAATTGCCGCCTGAATTGTCAGGCCACACCGGCTTGGCCGACCTGGCTGACGGCGCCTCGGTGGAGCAGGAGGAAGACGGTGCGTCGCATCCGTTCCTCGAATTCGCGCAGAACGTGCAACCGCAATCGGTGCTGCGCGCGGCGATCACTGCGGCGTACCGCCGTCCCGAACCGGAATGCGTGCCGTTCCTGCTCGGCCAGGCGCGTTTGCCGGCCAACCTCGCGGGCGACGTGCAAGCGATGGCCGGCAAGCTGGTCGAAACGCTGCGCACCAAGAGCAAGGGCGGCGGCGTCGAAGGGCTGATCCACGAGTTCTCGCTGTCGAGCCAGGAAGGCGTCGCGCTGATGTGCCTCGCCGAAGCGCTGCTGCGCATTCCGGATCGCGCCACGCGCGACGCGCTGATCCGCGACAAGATCAGCAAGGGCGACTGGAAGTCGCACGTCGGCCAGGCGCCGTCCCTGTTCGTCAATGCCGCAACGTGGGGCTTGATGATCACCGGCAAACTGGTGGGGACCAACAGCGAGGCGAGCCTTTCGTCGGCGCTTACGCGTCTGATCGGCAAGGGCGGCGAGCCGCTGATTCGCAAGGGCGTCGACATGGCGATGCGCCTGATGGGCGAGCAGTTCGTCACGGGCGAGAACATCTCCGAAGCGCTGGCGAATAGCCGCAAGTACGAAGCACGCGGCTTCCGCTACTCGTACGACATGCTCGGCGAAGCCGCCACGACCGAAGCCGACGCGCAGCGCTATTACGCCTCGTACGAACAGGCGATCCACGCAATCGGCAAGGCTGCCGGCGGCCGCGGCATTTACGAAGGCCCGGGCATTTCCATCAAGCTGTCGGCGTTGCACGCACGCTATTCGCGTTCGCAGCAGGAACGCACAATGAGCGAGTTGCTGCCGCGCGTGCGCGCTTTGGCGATCCTCGCGCGCCGCTACGACATCGGCCTGAACATCGACGCCGAAGAAGCCGACCGCCTCGAAATCTCGCTCGATCTGCTCGAAGCGCTGTGCTTCGATCCGGAACTGGCCGGCTGGAACGGCATCGGTTTTGTGGTGCAGGCGTATCAGAAGCGCTGCCCGTTCGTGATCGAGTACATCATCGATCTGGCCCGCCGCAGCCGTCACCGCATCATGGTCCGCCTTGTGAAGGGCGCGTACTGGGATACTGAAATCAAGCGTGCGCAAGTGGACGGCCTCGAAGGCTATCCGGTCTATACGCGCAAGATTTACACCGATGTCTCGTACGTCGCCTGCGCGAAGAAGTTGCTCGGCGCGCCGGACGCGGTCTATCCCCAGTTCGCCACGCACAACGCGCACACGCTGTCGGCGATCTATCACCTCGCGGGCAATAACTACTACCCCGGCCAGTACGAGTTCCAATGCCTGCACGGCATGGGTGAACCGCTGTACGAGGAAGTGACCGGTCGCGACAAGCTGAACCGTCCGTGCCGCGTGTATGCACCGGTCGGCACGCATGAAACGCTGCTCGCGTACCTCGTGCGCCGTCTACTGGAAAACGGCGCGAATACGTCGTTCGTGAATCGCATCGCCGACGAAAATGTCGCGATCAAGGACCTGATTGCCGACCCGGTCGACGAAGCCTCGAAGATCGCCCCGCTCGGCGCGCCGCACGCGAAGATTCCGCTGCCGCGCAATCTGTTTGGCGCAGAGCGTCTCAATTCGATGGGCCTCGATCTGTCGAATGAACATCGTTTGGCGTCGCTGTCGTCGGCATTGCTGGCGAGCGCGCATCATCCGTGGCGCGCCGCGCCGATGCTCGAAGACAACGAGATCGCCGTCGGCGTCGCACGTGACGTGCGGAACCCCGCCGATCATCGCGACCTCGTCGGTACGGTCGTCGAGGCGACGTCGGAACACGTGAGCGCCGCATTGGCCCACGCGGTCGCCGCCGCACCGATCTGGCAAGCCACACCGGTCGATGCCCGCGCCGATTGCCTGGCGCGTGCCGCCGATCTGCTCGAAGCGCAGATGCACACGCTGATGGGTCTCGTGGTGCGTGAAGCCGGTAAGTCGCTGGCGAACGCGGTCGCGGAAATCCGCGAAGCGATCGACTTCCTGCGCTACTACTCGACGCAGATTCGCAACGAATTCTCCAACGACACGCACCGCCCGCTTGGTCCGGTGGTGTGTATCAGCCCGTGGAACTTCCCGCTGGCGATTTTCATGGGTCAGGTGGCCGCGGCGCTTGCAGCGGGTAACACCGTGCTCGCGAAGCCGGCCGAACAAACGCCGCTGATTGCCGCGCAAGCCGTGCGTATCCTGCGCGAAGCCGGCGTGCCGGCGGGCGCGGTGCAACTGCTGCCGGGCGACGGCGAAACGGTCGGCGCCGCGCTGGTGGCCGATTCGCGCACCCGTGCGGTGATGTTCACCGGTTCGACCGAAGTCGCGCGTCTGATCAACAAGACGCTCTCGAACCGCCTCGACCCGGAAGGCAAGCCGATTCCGCTGATCGCCGAAACCGGCGGCCAGAACGCGATGATCGTCGATTCGTCGGCGTTGGCTGAACAGGTGGTCGCGGACGTGCTGCAGTCGTCGTTCGATTCCGCCGGTCAACGGTGTTCCGCGTTGCGCGTTCTTTGTCTGCAGGAAGATGTGGCGGACCGCACGCTGGAAATGCTGACGGGCGCGATGCGCGAACTGTCGGTGGGTAATCCGGATCGCCTGTCGATCGACGTCGGCCCGGTGATCGACCTCGACGCAAAGCGCGGCATTGACGCGCACGTCGCAGCGATGCGCGAGAAAGGCCGCAAGGTCGAGCAACTGCCGATGCCCGAAGGCGGCGCACAAGGCACGTTTGTTCCGCCGACGCTGATCGAACTCGACAGCATCGACGAATTGAAGCGTGAAGTGTTTGGCCCGGTGCTGCATGTGGTGCGTTACCGCCGCAGCCAGCTGGACAAGCTGCTCGAACAGATCCGCTCGACCGGCTACGGCCTGACGCTCGGCATTCACACGCGGATCGATGAAACCATCGCTCACGTGATCAGTCGGGCGCACGTCGGCAACATCTACGTGAACCGCAATGTGATCGGCGCGGTGGTGGGTGTTCAGCCGTTCGGTGGCGAAGGTTTGTCGGGCACAGGACCGAAAGCGGGTGGCGCGCTGTATCTGCAACGTCTGTTGGCGACGCGTCCGGCTGGCTTGCCGAAGTCGCTGGCGCAGTCGTTGATCGTGGATGCACCACAAGCCGGTGAAAACAGCGACAATCCGTCCGCTGCTTTGACGGCGCTGCGCGACTGGCTGATCAGCGAACAACTGCCGGTGCTGGCCGCACGCTGCGACGGTTATCTGTCGCATGTGCCGGCGGGCGCAACTGCGGTATTGTCTGGGCCCACCGGCGAGCGCAACACGTACACGTTGGGCGCGCGCGGCACGGTGCTGTGTATCGCCTCGACGGCGAGCGGTGCGCGCGTGCAGTTTGCCGCGGTGCTGGCTACGGGAAATCGCGCGTTGTTCGAGGGCGCGGCTGGTGAACAATTGGTGTCCCAGTTGCCTGCCGCGTTGAAGTCTTACGCAAGCGTGAAGAAGAGCGCCGATACGCCTTTCGATGCCGTGCTGTTCGAAGGCGATAGCGACGAACTGCTGGCGCTGGTGAAGGAAGTCGCGAAACGTCCGGGGCCGATTGTCTCGGTGCAGGGCGTCGCGGCTCGCGCGCTGGAAAGCGGCGACGAGGACTACGCGCTCGAGCGTCTGTTGACGGAACGCTCGGTCAGCGTGAATACGGCAGCAGCAGGCGGTAATGCGAATTTGATGACGATCGGTTGAGCGAACCTCATTGATCCTTTCAATAGAACGGAAGCGGTACGGCGACCCCGAAACCGCTCCATCCACACCTGGTACCAAGGAGAAGCTATGCAACACAAGATGAAACAGCTGGCAGGCGCAGCACTGGTTGCGGCAATGTCGCTGGCGGGGACGGCCAACGCTCAATCGACGGAAGACGTGAAGATCGGCTTTGCCGGTCCGATGACGGGCGCACAGGCGCACTACGGTAAGGATTTCCAGAACGGCATCACGCTGGCTGTCGAAGACATGAACGCGACCAAGCCGGTGATCGGTGGCAAGCAGGTTCGCTTCGTGCTGGATTCGGCCGACGACCAGGCTGACCCGCGCACCGGTACGACCGTTGCACAAAAGCTGGTGGATGACGGCATCAAGGGCATGCTCGGCCACTTCAACTCGGGCACCACGATTCCGGCTTCGCGCATCTACGCGAACGCGGGCATCCCGGAAATCGCCATGGCGACGGCGCCTGAGTACACGCAACAAGGCTTCAAGACCACGTTCCGCATGATGACGTCCGACACGCAGCAAGGTTCGGTCGCCGGCACGTTCGCGGTGAAGACCCTGGGCATGAAGAAGATCGTGATCGTCGACGACCGCACGGCTTACGGCCAGGGTCTGGCAGATCAGTTCGAAAAGGCGGCGAAGGCTGCGGGTGGCCAGATCGTCGATCGTGAATACACGAACGACAAGGCTGTCGACTTCAAGTCGATTCTGACCAAGTTGAAGTCGGTCAACCCGGACATGGTCTACTACGGCGGCGCGGATTCGCAAGCGGCACCGATGGTCAAGCAGATGAAGCAACTGGGCATTAAGGCACCGCTGATGGGCGGCGAAATGGTCCACACGCCGACTTTCATCCAGCTCGCGGGTGACGCAGCGAACGGCACGGTGGCGTCGCTGGCCGGCCTGCCGCTGGAAGAAATGCCGGGTGGCAAGGACTACGTCGCGAAGTACAAGAAGCGCTTCAACGAAGACGTGCAGACGTACTCGCCGTACGCTTACGACGGCGCGATGGCCATGTTCGACGCAATGAAGAAGGCTAACTCGACCGATCCGGCCAAGTACCTGCCGTTGCTCGCGAAGACCTCGATGCCGGCAGTGACGGCAGCGAACCTCGCGTATGACGGCAAGGGCGACCTGAAGAACGGCGGCATCACGCTGTACAAGGTTGTCGACGGCAAGTGGACGACGCTGCAAAGCGTGGGCGGGAAGTAAGCAGTCTCCCGCATGAGCATTTGAGTGCCGCGCGTGGTTTTGGCGTGGCGCTCGACGCACAAAAAAGCCCTGCAGTTCTTCTGAGCCGCAGGGCTTTTTCTTTGGTGCTCCGTTATGCGTGCCGGTCGCCACGCAACTTCATTATTCCCCTCGCAGCTTCCTCCCCTGCTCGCGAATCTGCTCCAACGTAGCGCCCGGCGTGCTCGCCTCCTGCGGCATGCGGATCTCGATCACTGCCGCACGCTTGGCTTCGATCGAACGCTGTAACGCTGGCAGAAAGTCTTCAGTCCGCTCGACCGTTTCACCATGCGCGCCGAACGACCTCGCGAACGCCGCGAAGTCCGGATTCGTGAGGCCCGTGCCATGCACACGATTTGGATAGTGCCGCTCCTGATGCATCCGTATCGTGCCGAAGTGGCTGTTATTCACGACGATAAAAATGACATGCAGGTCGTACTGCATCGCCGTCGCGAGTTCTTGCGCGGACATCATGAAGCAGCCGTCGCCGGCTAAAGCGACCACTGCACGTTGCGGGTACATCGACTTCGCGGCAATCGCCGCCGGTACACCATAGCCCATTGCGCCACTGGTCGGCGCGAGTTGCGAGCGGAAATGCCGATACGAGAAATGCCGATGCAGCCACGTGGCGTAGTTGCCCGCACCGTTCGTGAGGATTGCGTCGTCCGGTAGATGCGCGCGCAACTGTTGGATGACTTCACCCATTTGCACGTCGCCAGGAATTTGACGTGGTTTGCGCCACTCTAGATACGCTTGATGCGCTTCCTCTGCCGCACCGTCCCATGCGAGCTTACCGGAGGACGGCTTTAGCGCTGCAAGCAGCGCCGCCAGTTCAGGCATCCCAGAGACAATCGGCAGATCCGCCGCATACACGCGCCCGAGCTCTTCCGCACCTTGATGCACATGCACCAGCGTCTGCTTGGTCTTCGGAATGTCGAGCAACGTGTAACCGTTCGTCGTTGCTTCACCTAGTCGCGGACCGAGCGTGAGTAGCAGGTCCGCATCACGGATACGCTGAGCAAGCGCCGGATTGACACCGAGGCCGACGTCGCCGGCGTAATTCGGGTGCTCGTTGTCGAGTGTGTCCTGGAAGCGGAACGCGAGGCCGACAGGCAATTGCCAATTCTCGACAAAGCGTTGCAGGTCGGAACATGCTGCCAACGTCCAACCGCTGCCGCCTGCAATCACCATCGGCCGTTGCGCCCCTTCCAGCAATCGACGCAGCTCTTCCATCTGCGCTGCGGACGGCGACGCCGCCACACGCTTATACCTCGGCGCACCGGCGACGGCTTCACACGCGTCGCTCAACACATCTTCCGGCAACGACAACACGACCGGTCCCGGCCGTCCCGATGTCGCCGTGTGAAACGCATGGCTCAGATATTCGGGAATGCGTTTCGGATCGTCGATCTGCGCGACCCATTTCGCCATCTGTCCGAACATGCGCCTGTAGTCGATTTCCTGGAAGGCCTCGCGGTCGAGGTGTTCGCGCGCGCATTGACCGATCAACAGGATCATCGGCGTCGAATCCTGAAACGCGGTGTGCACGCCAATCGATGCATGCGTCGCACCCGGCCCACGCGTCACGATGGCGACGCCCGGACGACCGGTCAATTTGCCAACCGCTTCGGCCATATTCGCCGCAGCCGCTTCGTGACGGCAGACAATGGTCTGAATGCGTTCGGTCTCGTCGTGCAACGAATCGAGTACGGCGAGGAAGCTCTCACCAGGAACACAGAAAACACGTTCGACGCCATGCCTCAGCAACGCATCGACGATGAGACGCGCGCCAGTGGTTTGGGCGGTAGAAGAAGATTCAGAAGCGAGCGACATTGCGATGAAGCCTCCAGGCGTTGCGATGGGTGAGATCGGTGCTGTTGGGTCGTTGCCGCATCGGGTTTGCATAACGTCGATGGGCGCCTCGACAGCTTACGCCGACCGCGCATCCCATGTCATGGCGCACTGCAACCGCATTTGTGAGGCACAGGTATCGCGGAAACGAAAACGCGGGCCGAAGCCCGCGTCGTTATTCGCACAATCCGCCGCACACCCGCCGGCGAAATACAGCGCCCTCAACACTCCACAATATTCACCGCCAATCCGCCGCGTGAGGTTTCCTTGTACTTGGTCTTCATATCCGCGCCGGTCTGCATCATCGTTTTGATCACAGAATCCAGCGACACGTAATGCGTGCCGTCACCACGCAGCGCCATTCGCGCGGCATTGACGGCCTTCACCGAGCCCATCGCGTTGCGCTCGATACACGGAATCTGCACCATCCCGCCGACCGGATCGCAGGTCAGACCGAGGTTATGCTCCATGCCGATTTCGGCCGCGTTTTCGACTTGCGCAGGCGTGCCGCCCATCACCGCCGCGAGCGCGCCCGCGGCCATCGAGCAGGCCACGCCGACTTCACCCTGGCACCCCACTTCGGCGCCTGAAATCGACGCGTTCAGCTTGTACAGAATGCCGATGGCCGCAGCCGTCAGCAGGAAATCGATCACGCCCTGCTCGTTCGAGCCCGGCATGAAGCGCGTGTAGTAATGCAGCACGGCGGGAATGATGCCGGCCGCGCCATTGGTCGGTGCCGTGACCACGCGCCCGCCCGCCGCGTTTTCTTCATTCACGGCGATGGCGTAGAGATTGATCCAGTCGACCATTGACAGTGGATCGCGCAGCGCCAGCTCGGGATTCCCCGACAACGCGCGATACAACTGCGGTGCGCGGCGCTTCACCTGGAACGGACCGGGCAACGTACCGTCTGCGTCCGGATTGTTGATGCCGCAACCGCGCGCCACGCACGATTGCATCACGTTCCAGATCTTCAGCAGGCCCGTACGCGTCTCTTCTTCCGTATGCCAGACGCGCTCGTTTTCCCACATCAATTGCGCGATGCTCTTACCGGTCGAGTGGCACAGCGCGAGCAATTCGTTGCCGCTGCGGAACGAATGCGGCAATTGTTCGACGGCGCTCAGCACCTTCGTGTTCGGCGCGCCCGCCGTCACCACAAAACCGCCACCCACCGACAGATACGTCGACTCGCGCAGCGTCTCGCCCTGCGCATCGAACGCACGCAGCTTCAGGCCGTTCGGATGCTCGGCCAGTGCCTGGCGATAAAACGAAATGTGATCTTTCTGGACGAAGGGCACGTCGTGCGTGCCGAGCAAGGCGAGCTTGCGCGACGCCTTCACTGCTTCCAGACGCTGCGCGATTGTGTCCGGGTCGACCGTGTCGGGCGCGTCGCCCATCAGGCCGAGCATCACGCCGCGATCGGTACCGTGCCCCTTGCCGGTCGCGCCGAGCGAGCCGTACAAATCCACTTTCACCGATGCCGTCGCCGCAAGGAGCCCGTCGCGTTCGAGCCCTTGCGCGAACATCAGCGCCGCGCGCATCGGCCCGACCGTATGCGAACTGGACGGACCAATGCCGATTTTGAAGAGGTCAAACACGCTAACTGCCATTTACTGCTCCCTGCTGATAAAAGTAAGTTTAGCGCGCCGGCAGCGGCAAACACACGGCGAGCCACGCGGGCGGCGTCGGTGCGAGCTGCAGCGCGATCGGCGTATAGCGTCCATCTAGACGCGCCGCCAGGTGAAACAGTTCTGTCGCGTTTTTCGGATCCCATTGACCCGAATAGCCGGGCAAACCGGCCTCGCGACGTTTAGCATCGAACGCAACGGTCGAATGCACAAATTCTTCATGCGTCTTGCTGCCGTCCGCATAAGGCGTGAGCCAGTTCAGCGCGGCTTGCAGCGACGCGCCGTTTGCCCCCTTCTCCGGCAACCAGTTGCGGTTGTGGCGGCGCGCGGCGAGCGCGGCGGTCACGAGCGGCTGCAGGTCGTAGGTGACGTAATGCAAGGCATCGCGCTCGGCGAAGTCCACCGTCGAGCCGTCCGGCGCGATGTTGTCGCCGATATGCTCGTCGAACAAACGCTGCGCCGCGTTGATCATCTTGCGGTTATCGAGCGTGAACGCGGCCATTGCGATCAGCTTGATCCGGTGGCTCTGCCAATTGTTCTTGAACGTACCCTTGAGCGGCCGCGGTTGCGCGTCGATCTGCGCGATGTAGCCGCTCGCGAGCTTCGTCAGGAACGCCATCGATGCGTTGCGCGTTTTCACCGGCAACGCGCTCGCGGTCATGTCGTAGGCGAGGATCAGGCCTTCGAAATGGGTTTCGTCGATCGGATTGAAACTGGGTTGATACGTCGTGACCCACGCATACAGCAAGCGGTCGACCAGCTTGAGATAACGGTCCTCGCTGGTCGCGCGCCAGGCGAGCGCGGCGTCGCGCAGCAGATCGAGATCTTTCTCCGCCTCGACGCTTTGATCGTAGATGCCCTCGTGCGGCAGCGTGCCTTCGGAATGCAGTTTCGCCAGCGCATGCGGCGGGTCGTTCAGATGGGCCTGCACATTGCTCACCAGCGCCTTGACGCCCGGATCGGCGTTCGTGCGCTCGCTGGTTTGCAGCGCGGGCGCTGCACAAAAATTCATCGCGGCTTGCGCCTGCCGTAGCGGCAGCAGCGCCGCTGCGCCTGCTAACAACAGTGTGCAAGCCTGCTGCCACGTCTGGGCTCGCCTTGCTTCGGTCCGGCCTTGCATCAATCGCACCTTTCGCGCCATGCGAAACTCCTCGTTAGGCTGATTCGGTGTGTGATGTTAGCCGTTTGCCGTGACAAGCGACAGAACCGCGCAACGCCTGCTTACAACCTTCAGGCGATGCGCGGTTGGCGGCCACGCTTACTCGTAGTCGGCGATCGGCACGCAGGCGCAGAACAGGTTGCGGTCGCCGTACACGTTGTCCGCACGGCCCACCGGCGGCCAGTACTTCTTCGCGATCAACGTGGCCAGCGGATACGCCGCGGTTTCACGCGCATACGCATGCTTCCAGTCGTTAGCGATGACCACCGCCGCCGTATGCGGCGCGTGCTTGAGCGGATTGTCTTCGCGATCCGAGCGGCCTTCTTCCACGGCGCGAATTTCCTCACGGATCGCGATCATCGCTTCGATGAAGCGGTCGAGTTCTTCCTTCGACTCCGATTCGGTCGGCTCGACCATCAGCGTGCCCGGCACCGGGAAGCTCATGGTCGGTGCGTGGAAGCCGTAGTCGGCGAGGCGCTTGGCGACGTCGTCGACCGAAATGCCGCTGGTTTCCTTGATTGGACGCAGATCGAGAATGCACTCGTGCGCGACCAGTCCGCCCGGGCCCGAATACAGCACCGGGTAATGCGGCGCGAGTTTGTTCGCGACGTAGTTGGCGTTGAGGATCGCGGTTTCGGTGGCAGCCGTGAGGTTCTTCGCGCCCATCATCGCGATGTACATCCACGAAATCGGCAGGATCGACGCGGAACCGTACGGTGCGCCCGACACGGCGCCGATACCGTTCGGCGTACGCTCATAGCCCGACGAAATCTGATTCGGCAGGAATTGCGCGAGATGCGCGCCGACCGCGACCGGACCGACGCCCGGTCCGCCGCCGCCGTGCGGAATGCAGAAAGTCTTATGCAGATTCAGGTGCGAGACGTCGCCGCCGAACTGGCCCGGCGCACACAGGCCGACCATGGCGTTCATGTTCGCGCCGTCCACATAAACCTGGCCGCCATGCGCATGCACGATTTCGCAGATTTCGCGGACGTTCGACTCGAACACGCCGTGTGTGGACGGGTACGTGATCATGATCGCCGCGAGCTTGTCGGCATGCTGCTCAGCCTTCTTCTGCAGGTCGTCGATATCGACGTTGCCTTGCGCGTCGCACGCGACGACGACGACCTGCATGCCGGCCATTTGCGCCGATGCCGGGTTCGTGCCGTGCGCCGAAGCGGGAATCAGGCAGACATTGCGGTGACCTTCGCCGCGCGATGCGTGGTACGCGTGAATGATCAATAGACCAGCATATTCACCTTGCGAGCCGGCATTCGGTTGCAGCGACACGGCTGCGTAGCCGGTGGCCGCGACCAGCATCTGTTCGAGCTGATCGATCATTTCCCGGTAGCCGACCGTTTGCTCAGCCGGCGCAAACGGGTGAATCTGACCGAATTCGGGCCACGTGACCGGCAGCATTTCCGAGGTCGCGTTCAGCTTCATCGTGCAGGAGCCGAGCGGGATCATCGAGCGGTCGAGCGCCAGATCCTTGTCGGACAGGCTGCGCAGGTAGCGCAGCATTTCCGTTTCCGAATGGTGGCGGTTGAACACATGGTGCGTGAGGTACGCGCTGGTGCGTTCGAGCGCGGCCGGCACGGTGCTCTCTGCCGGGAGTTCTGCGTCGAGGGCGTCGATTTGCGGGACCTCGTCGACAAATGCCGCTTGCGCAAATGCCGCGAGCAGGTCGGCGAGATCGCTGCGCTTGGTGGTTTCGTCGATCGAGATGCCGACGCGCGTGTCGCTCACGCGGCGCAGATTGATGCGCTTGGCCGTCGCCGCGTCATGCAGCGCCTGGGTGCGCGCACCGGTTTCGAACGTGAGCGTGTCGAAGAAGGTGTCGTTGACGAGCGTGTAACCGAGCTTCTTCGCGCCGGCTGCGAGCAGCGCCGCGATGCGATTCACGCGCAGCGCGATCGTCTTCAGGCCGTGCGGACCGTGATAGACGGCGTACATGCTGGCCATGATCGCGAGCAGCGCTTGCGCGGTACACACGTTCGAGGTCGCCTTTTCGCGGCGGATATGTTGTTCGCGCGTTTGCAGTGCCAGACGCAACGCCGGATTGCCTTGTGCGTCGACGGTTACGCCGACCAGACGGCCCGGCATCTGACGCTTGAATTCGTCGCGCACAGCGAGGTAAGCCGCGTGCGGGCCGCCGAAACCAACCGGCACGCCGAAACGCTGCGTGTTGCCGACGGCCACGTCCGCACCCCATTCGCCCGGCGGCGTGAGTACGGTCAGCGCGAGCAGATCGGCGGCGACCACCACGTGGCCGCCCGCTGCGTGGATGGCGTCGGCCAGTGCGCGGTAGTCGCGCACGTCACCGTTCACGCCCGGGTATTGCAGCAGCACGCCGAAGGCATTCGCGTTCGCCGCCTCCGCAGCCGGGCCGACTTTCACTTCGATGCCGACCGGCGTGGCGCGCGTCTTCACCACTTCGATGGTTTGCGGCAGCACGTCGTCGGCGACGTAGAACACATTCGACTTCGGCTTGCCGACGCGTTGCAGCAAGGTCATCGCTTCCGCGGCGGCGGTCGCTTCGTCGAGCAGCGATGCGTTCGAGATCGCCAGACCGGTGAGGTCGACGATCATCTGCTGGAAGTTCAGCAGCGCTTCCAGACGGCCTTGGGAGATTTCCGGCTGATACGGCGTGTACGCGGTGTACCACGCCGGGTTTTCCAGCACGTTACGCAGGATCACCGTCGGGGTGTGCGCGTTGTAATAGCCCTGCCCGATGTACGAGCGGAACACCTGGTTCTTGTCCGCCAGCTCACGCAGCGCGGCGAGCGCTTCGGCTTCGCTCTTCGGCTGGGCGAAGGGGCCGAGCGGCAGCGTTTCGGTGCGGCGGATCGTCTTCGGAATGACGGCGTCGATCAGCGCGGCGCGTGATGCAAAGCCGAGGGCTTCGAGCATCGCATGCTGGTCGGCCGAATCCGGGCCGATGTGCCGTTCAGCGAAGGCATCATGCACTTCGAGCGCGGCGAGCGAGAGAGGAGTGCGGTTCATCAGACGATCCGGGTGTTCGAGCTTCATGAGGTGTTCCTGCCGGTGCGGGCGTCCGTTCGACGATTGAATCGGACGCGCCGCGCCTGTCGGGTTTAAACGTAATGGTGCGACTTGCGGTGAATCAGGCGCCGACGGCCTTGGCGTACGCGTCCGCGTCGATCAGGCGGTCCAGCGATGCGTTCGCGGCCGGCTTGATCTTGAAGAGCCAGTTCTCGTACGGGGCGCTGTTGACGCCATCCGGCGTGTCGGCGACGGCCGGGTTCGCTTCGATGATTTCGCCCGAAACCGGTGCGTAGATATCGGAAGCGGCCTTCACCGATTCGATCACGGCGACGGTGTCGCCGGCTTCGACGGTCTTGCCCAGTTCCTGGACTTCGAAGAAGACGATATCGCCGAGCGCTTCCTGCGCGTGGTCGGTGATGCCGACCGTCAGCGTGCCGTCCGCTTCGGTGCGGACCCACTCGTGCGATTCGGTATATTTCAGATCGGCCGGGATGCTCATCGGATGCTCCTATGCGGTGTAATTGGGTAGTGATTCAAAGTGGTGACGCACGCGCCGGCTGCTTAAACCGCGAGCACCTTGCCGTTGCGCACGAACGGCAGTTTTACCACGCTTGCGGGTACGTTCTTGTCACGAATCTGGACGTGAACGGTGTCGCCCGGCTGCACGCCTTTCGGCACGCGCGCGAAGGCGATCGATTCCTGCATCGTGGGGGAAAAAGTACCGCTGGTGATCTCGCCTTCGCCCTGCGGCGTGACGACTTTCTGGTGAGCACGCAGCACGCCTGCCGCCTTGCCGTTTTCCTTCAGCAGGATCAGACCGACGAACGCGGCCTGCGAGCCATCGGCTTCCAGCTTGCTTTTGCCGACGAAGTCGCGGGGCGTTGTCAGATCGACGGTCCAGGCGAGGCCGGCGTCGAGCGGCGAGACGTTGTCGTCCATGTCCTGGCCGTACAGGTTCATGCCGGCTTCGAGACGCAGCGTGTCGCGCGCGCCGAGACCCGCAGGGTGTACGCCTTGACGCACCAAGGCGTCCCAGAACTCGCAGACGGACGTGGCGGGCAGCACGATTTCGAAGCCGTCTTCGCCGGTGTAGCCGGTGCGGGCAATCATCAATTCGCCAAACGGCGTGTTGTCGACGATCGCGGCGTTAAACGGCTTAAGGAGTTCGGTCGAGGTGCGGCTGGACGGCGCGACTTGCCAGACCTTGTCGCGGGCGTTCGGGCCCTGCACGGCGACGATCGCCAGATCGCGGCGCGGCGTGATGGTCAGGCCGTAGCTGCCTTCGGCGTTGAGCTTGCTGAACCAGGCGACGTCTTTCTCGGCGGTGCCGGCGTTGACGACCAGGCGGAAGTGCGTCTCGCTGAAGTAATAGACGATCAGATCGTCGATCACGCCGCCGTTCGGGTTCAGCAGGCAGGAATAGAGCGCGCGGCCCGGCGTTTGCAGCTTGCCGACGTTGTTGGCTAGCGCGTATTCGAAGAAGGCGCGTACGCGCTCGCCGGTGAAATCGACGACGCACATATGCGAGACGTCGAACATGCCGGCGTCGGTGCGCACGGCGCGGTGTTCGTCGATCTGCGAGCCGTAGTTGACGGGCATGTCCCAGCCGCCGAAATCGACCATGCGGGCGTTAAGCGCACGATGGGTGGCGTTGAGCGGGGTGTGTTTGAGTTCGGTCATGGGGCCTCAGGCGTCTCGCGAAACAAAAAAGGCCATGCGGCACTACGCCTCGCGGCCTGCTGGCTGCGAGCGAATGCGTTGCATGACCCCTCTGTCCTCGATACCTGAGAGATTGCGCTGCCGTGCGATGTTGAAGCCGTGATCGCCACGGTGAAACGCGCGCCCCTTCGGTGGGCAGCCTGCCAGAATCTGCTCAATGCAGACGGCTACTGCCGCTCTCCAGAGTGCGAAAAACCGATGCCTTGATGTTGCCTGGGCGCGGGTTTTTCGACGCAGTCGGTCCTTTTGCCTGAGAGTTTGCGGGTGTGCCCCTTCGGCGGCGCGGCCTGCGATTTTCTGCGGCCAGCACGCTCTCCCGACGCGTGCGGCGAATGTACGCGAGGGCCGGGGGCTTGTCAAATAAAGGCCCGCAAGGGGCGTGGGGGTTGGCCCTGCCGGTTTGCGAAAGTCGAAAAAAAGCGCGGGACGTGATGCCCGCGCTTCGTTGCTTCAGTGCCTGTACAGGCGCGATTATTCGCCGATGGCGTGTGCCGCGTTGTCCAGTTCCTGGTTCAGCACGCGCTGTTCGTCGCCGGACAGGCCGCCGCCGTGTTGCGCCGCCATGTCGTGCGCTTCCTGACGGATCACGTCGAGGCGGTGATGCAACGCGCCGCCTTGCGGGGGCGGGTAGTAGCCTTGGTTGACGTGCACGTCAATGCGGCGGCTCAGGTTGTCGATACGGCCGTTCACCTGATGGAGGCGCTCATCCGCGATTTGCTGCGGGTTAGGGCGCGGCGCCGGTGCGGGTTGCTGGGGGGCCACCACGCAGGCGGCGAGAGAACTGAGCAATGCGCATGCTGCTACTGCGCGGGCGATACGGGGCATGGACTCTCCGGAAGTCGTTGTCATTTTCTGGTGCTACTGGGGTAGCAACGGATTACCGGGGATTCACGCTGACCAGGGAGACGGGGTTATTTGTAACGTTATGTTCCTTTCGGGCTTGTCAGAATCTTTGCCTGTGGCGGTGGGATAGTCAGCGTGCCGCCGCCACAGGCGCAGAAAGCGCCCCGTAGCGAAGGAAAAAAGTCAGCGAATACGCTCAAACGGCAGCCGCATGCCTTCCTCGGAGCTTCGGGCAGCAAGCTCGATAATCGTCATCACGTCGACCGCATCCTGAGCGGTGACCGGAAATTTCACGCCGTTTTGAATGGCATCCGCCAGGGCAATATAAAAGCCAACGTATTCACCGTTACGCGTAGGCACAGCCCGCTCGACTTCCTGATCGCCTTCCAGCACACGCAGTACCCCCGCCGTGTTGCTAGCGCCAAACCCCTCGTCGCCCGGCCGTAAGCCAGCTTTCAACTGATCTTCCTGCGTATCGAGCCCGTATTTCACATAGCTCCCCTGCGTGCCGTGAATCGCAAACCGTGGCGCGACCAGCGCGGTCAACGCGCTTGCATGCAACACCACCTCGAACTCGCCGTACCCCAGTTGAATATGCACGTAGTCCGGCGCGCTGGCTTGATCCCGATGTGTCCGAACCGTCGCGGATACGGTCTGCGGTGCGCCGAACAACGCCAAGGCCTGATCGATCAGGTGCGGCCCGAGGTCGAACAGCAGACCGCCGCCGCGCGAAGCCTCTTCGCGCCAACGCTGCCGAACTTCCGGGCGGAAACGGTCGAAATGCGATTCGTATTGCGTGATGCGTCCCAACTCTCTGCTGGCAAGCAGATCCCGCACGGTCAGAAAGTCACCGTCCCAGCGGCGGTTGTGAAAGGGCACGAACAGCTTGCCCCGGGCGAGCGCAATGTTGGCGAGCGTGTGAGCGTCGGCGGCGGTCAGTGTGACCGGCTTGTCGACGACGACGTGCTTGCCCGCTTCCAGGGCGCGGCGCGCCAGGTCGAAGTGCGTGTCGTTGGGCGTCGCGATCACGACGCACTCGACTTCTTCGAGCGCCAGCAGCGCGTCGAGATCGGCCACCACCTTCGCGTGTGGGTAATCGGCCAATGCGTGCTCGGGCTGACTCGTCGCGATGGCCGCGATGCTTGCTCGCCCGCAGTGCTCGATCACCGGCGCATGAAAGGTCGCGCCAGCAAAACCGTAACCCATCAATCCAATCTTCAGCGATGCGGACATGCGTGTCTTCCTGCAAAAACGGCGCGCCGCTTTGCCACCGCGGCGACGGCGCGCAACACTGTAATTGTGGCATGTCCCGAAGGCGGACTGTCAGCATTGGTGTGGGCGGTTGTCAGCGATAGCTGTCGTTCCATCGTAGAGGCGTGGACGCCGCGTCGACCAGGCGTAGCCATCGGGGTATCCGGCGCGGCGTGTCCGCCGCGGTCATCCGTGCCCAGTCTGTCCCGTTTATCCGTCGCGTTCGTCCGCCGCGTTTATCTCGCGTTTATCTGTTAACATCGCTCCTCTCGCGCTGAGCGTAGCGAGCCGGAACCCCGCAATGCACGCGGCGCTGTTCCAGCCGCCCGCCCCGCGCAGCATGCCCCCGGGCCTTCGGTCTCGCGATTCCGCACCCAAGCGCCCTCAACCGCATTACCCATCCACAGACGATGTCCGCAGGCCTGAACCCCGCTCAAAATGAAGCGGTCCGTTATCTTGACGGTCCGTGTCTCGTGCTCGCCGGCGCAGGTAGCGGCAAGACGCGCGTGATCACGCAGAAAATTGCGCACCTGATCGAGGCCAAAGGCTTCGAGCCGCGCCATATCGCTGCCGTCACGTTCACGAACAAGGCCGCGCTGGAAATGCGCGAGCGCGTGGGCAAGCTGCTCGAAGGCAAGACGCTGACCACGCCCGGCAAGGAAGGCCGCAAAGTGCCCGTCAACCAGTTGACGGTTTGCACCTTCCATTCGCTCGGCGTGCAGATTCTGCGGCAGGAGGCGGAACACGTCGGCCTGAAGCCGCAGTTCTCGATCATGGATTCGGACGACTGCTTCGGCATGATCCAGGAGCAGGTCGGCTCGACGGACAAGGGCTTCATCCGCAAGATCCAGTCGATCATCTCGCTGTGGAAGAACGGCATGGTCATGCCCGAGCAGGCGATTGCGATCGCCGCGAGCGAGGATGAACATCAGGCCGCGATCGTCTACCGCAACTACGTGGCGACGCTGCATGCGTATCAGGCGGTCGATTTCGACGACCTGATCCGCCTGCCCGCTGAGCTCTTCGAGAAGAACGAGCAGGTGCGCGACCGCTGGCAGAACAAGCTGCGCTATCTGCTGATCGACGAGTATCAGGACACCAACGCGTGCCAGTACGAACTGGTGAAACTGCTGGCGGGTAAGCGCGCGGCGTTCACGGCGGTCGGCGACGACGATCAGGCGATCTACGGCTGGCGCGGTGCGACACTCGAAAATCTCGGGCAGCTCAGCAAGGATTTTCCAAAGCTGCATCTGATCAAGCTCGAGCAGAATTACCGTTCGACGGTGCGCATTCTTACCGCCGCGAACAATGTGATCGCGAACAACCCGAAGCTGTTCGAAAAGAAGCTGTGGTCCGAACACGGCATGGGCGACACGATCACCGTCACGCCTTGCAACGACGAAGAGCACGAGGCCGAGTCCGTCGTGTTCCGCCTGTCCGCGCACAAGTTCGAGCGGCGCGCGAATTTCCGCGACTACGCGATCCTGTATCGCGGCAACTTCCAGGCGCGCATCTTTGAACAGGTGCTGCGTCGCGAACGGATCCCGTACGTGCTGTCGGGCGGCCAGTCGTTCTTCGACAAAGCCGAGATCAAGGATATCTGCGCGTATCTGCGCCTGATCGCCAACGCGAACGACGACCCCGCGTTCATCCGCGCGATCACCACGCCGCGCCGCGGTGTCGGTAATACGACGCTCGAGGCGCTGGGCTCGTTTGCGGGCCAGGCAAAGGTGTCGTTGTTCGAAGCGGTGTATATGGGCGGCATCGAGGCGCGCCTGTCGCCGCGGCAGATCGAACCGATGCGCGTGTTCTGCGACTTCATGCAGCGTCTCACCGACCGCGCCGAGAAAGATGCCGCCGGCCCGCTGCTCGACGAATTGATGGACGCGATCCACTACGAAGCCTACCTGTACGACGCTTTCGACGAACGTCAGGCGCAGTCCAAGTGGCAGAACGTGCTCGAGTTCATGGAGTGGTTGAAGCGCAAAGGCACCAAGGCCGAGCCCGAGGGTTCAGAGAAGAGCGAAGCAACCGGCTACGACACCGCCGACGGCCTCGGCGACACCGGCAAGAATCTGCTCGGCCTGATTCAGACCGTCGCGCTGATGTCCATGCTCGAAGGCCGCGAAGAAGATCCGGATGCGGTGCGGCTTTCGACCGTGCACGCGTCGAAGGGGCTGGAGTATCCGCACGTGTTTCTGGTGGGTGTCGAAGAAGGCATCATGCCGCACCGCGGCGGCCCGGACGACGAGCCGATCGACGACGCGCGCATCGAGGAAGAGCGTCGTCTGATGTACGTCGCGATCACGCGGGCGCAGCGCAGCCTGCATCTGAACTGGTGCAAGAAGCGCAAGCGTGCACGCGAAATCGTGGTGTGCGAACCGTCGCGTTTCATCCCTGAGATGCTGCTCGACGACGCGCCGCCGCCGACGCCTGAAGAGGCGCCGATGTCGCCGAAAGACCGGCTCGCGAGTTTGAAGGCGCTGTTGCAGAAGCCTTGAAGAAAAAATCCCTGCCCGTGTCGCCGCGGTGCAGGGATTTTTTTATTCTGCGGCGACCGCCGGAAGCGCCTTACTTCACTGCGCTGACCATGTAGTCGACGGCGGCCTTCACGTCCGCATCGGAGGCGGTCGAGCCGCCTTTGGGCGGCATCGCACCCTTGCCGTGCAGCGCATAGTTGTAGACCGTGTCGATCGGGTCTTTCAGGCGCGGTGCCCACGCGTCCTTGTCGCCGAACTTCGGTGCGTTCAGCACGCCGGCCGCGTGACATGCCTGGCAAACCTGCTGATACAGGGCCTTGCCGGCTTGCGAGGCGTCCGCGCTCTGCGCTCCGCCTGCTGCCGGCGCAGCCGCTTGCGGCACGCTTGCCATGGCTGCCATCGCCGCGGCGGCTTGGGCGGCGCCTGCGTCCGACGCACCTGCCGGCGCCGCGGCAGCAGCGCCCGAGGCGGCGGCCGCGGCACCCGCTGCCGGTTGCGCCGGTTCAGGGAAGCTCGCGCCGGAGTTGTTCGCCATATAAACCACCGCGCGGGCGATTTCGAAGTCGCTGTAATCGTCCGGGCTGGTGCCGCCGCGCGGGGGCATCGCGCCCTTGCCGGTGAGCGCCGTGTGCCACAGCGTGTCGAAACCCTGCGAAATGCGCGGGGCCCAGTCGGCGGTATTGGTGAATTTCGGCGCGCCCGCCGCACCCGCTGCGTGACACGCGGAGCAAACGGCCTTATAGACCTCTTCGCCGGTCTTGTAGACGCGCGGTGCATTGGCGTCGCGAATGTCGACCTGAGCGAGCGGCTGGATGCGCGCGGTGACTTCGGCTTCGGAAAGACTGTCTGTGCCAGCGCCTGTGCGCGTCGAGTTATCGACGTAGATCACTAGCAGAACGATGATAACGATCGGTACCGCAAAACTGGCAATGATCGCGGCAATGAGCTGCCCGGGGGTTTTGATTGGGGCTCCGTGTGGTGCTTCGCTCATGCTTGTCTCGTCTCCGTGGGTATGTGAGCGGTACAGCGTGACGGCAACTTCTTATTCTTTAATCAGGCACGGACGATTATAGACGCAACATTTCGGCGGCGGCGAGGGGCGTGGAGCGGTGTTCAGCAGGCGTTTACCCGCATCGCGGGGCGCGGCCGGCGTTGCCAGGATGGCGGGCAACAGGCGCCCGATCCCGTCATATAGG
>NZ_JAQQDU010000001.1:0-286925 GCF_046027825.1 Paraburkholderia sediminicola | reverse complement strand
AGGCGGCGCGGGTCTCGCGCGTGGATACCTGGGCCGTGCGGGGCTGAGCGCGGAGCGGTTCGTGCCGGACCCGTGGGGCACGGACGGTGCGCGGCTGTATCGCTCAGGTGACCTGGCGCGACGCGAGGCCGATGGCGGAATCGTCTATATCGGCCGCAACGATGCGCAGGTGAAGATCCGTGGCTTCCGGATCGAACTCGGGGAAATCGAGGCGGCACTGGCGGCGCTGCCGGCGGTGCGCGAGGTGAGGGTGCTGGCGCATGAAGGGCGGCGGCTCGTCGCCTATGTGGTGCCGCAAGGGAAGACGGGGTGTGACGCCGCGCAACTGGAACAGTCGCTTGCACAGGCGCTGCCGGCGCATATGGTGCCGGGCGCATATGTGCTGCTCGACGCCTTGCCGCTGACGCACAACGGCAAGCTGGACCGTGCCGCGCTGCCGGCACCGGATGCGACACCCGCAGACGAACACGTGGAACCCGCCACGCCGACCGAAGCACTACTCGCGCAGATCTGGTGTGACGTGCTGGGCGTCGAACGCGTGGGCGTGCAGGATGATTTCTTCAGGCTCGGCGGCGACTCGATCCTCAGTTTGCAGGTCGTCGCACGCGCGCAGGAAGCGCATCTGGACATTACCCCACGCCAGTTGTTCGAACACCCAACCGTCGCAGGACTCGCCGTCGTCGCCGAAGCACAGCGCAATCAGCCACGCTCGCGCACGGCAATCGAGCATCACGACGCGATGCCGTTGACGCCGATCCAGTCGTGGTTTTTCGAGCTTCATCCGCGCGGCGAATCGCACTGGAATCAATCGGTGCTGTTGACTTCCGACGTGGCGCTCGACGTGCGTGCGCTGCAATCTGCATGGCGCCATCTCCAGAAGCGGCATGATGCGTTGCGCCTGCGTTTTGCACGTCACGCGATCGATAGCATCGATTCGCCCGATGCACACAGCAGTGGGGCGGCGGGCGGCTGGCAACAGCGTGTGCTGCCATTCGACGGCGGCTCAGCGATCGAGTGCATTGATCTGCGCGCATTGCCGGACGCGGCGGCCCGTCTCGACCATGCATGCGAGGCGGCACAACGCAGTCTCGACATCGAGCACGGCCCGGTGTGCCACCTGCTGCACGCAAAAATGGATGACGGCGAGCGCGTGCTGATCGTCGTGCATCACCTGTGCGTCGATGGTGTGTCGTGGCGCATCCTGTTGCGTGAACTGGAGCGCGACTACGCGGTAGCCGTTGCCGATAAAAATGCAGCAGGCGACGCTCACGTCGACACCATCGCCGCTGCATCGACACCGTGGAGCGCGTGGGTTGCGGCGCAACGCGAGCATGCCGCATCGGATGCCGTTGTGCCGGATGCTTCCTCCTGGCGCGCGGCGCTCGCCGGCGCGGACCCGTGGTTGCCCGTGTCCTGTGAGGCTTGCGCCACCGCCACGTTCGGTGCGAGCCGCACCCGTGAAGTGCGCTTCGACGCCGACGCGACGCGCAGGCTGTCCAGCCACGCCGCGCGCGCTTATCGCTTGCGCGTGGACGAACTGCTGCTGACGGCGCTTGCGCAGACGTTGAGCGCCTGGCGTGCGCGGTCCGGTGTGCTGATCGACGTCGAAAGTCATGGCCGCACGCATCCGGTCGGCGAACTCGATCTGAGTGCCACGATCGGATGGTTCACGACGCGCTATCCGTTGTGGATCGATGCGCGCGACAATCCGACCGACGCGCTGCTGCATGTGAAAGATCGCGTGCGCGATGTGCGTTTCGACGGCATTCACTGGATGTGGCTCACGCAGGCGGACACCGCGTGCGCGTCGCACGGTGCGGGGACGCTTGCTGACCTGCCGCGCGCGCAGGTGAGCTTCAATTACCTGGGCCGCTTCGATACGTCGCTCGAGCAGGGTGGCCAGTTCCGCTTTGCGGCCGAAGCAGGGGGCGCGCCGCTTGCGGCCCGCTCGCCGCTGCCGTACGTGATTGACGTCAACGGCTTGATTGCGAATGAAGGGCTGTCGCTCACGTGGCGTTACAGCCCCGATGTGATCGACGACGCGACCATTGCGCGCCTTGCGGGCGATTTCGAGGCCCGCGTGCTGCGCCTGATCGAGCATTGCGAAACGATGCCGGCCGTGCCGACCCGTCACGATTTCGACCTTGCGCCGTTCACGCGCGCGCAGTTCGACGAAGTCGCCGCGCATCTGCCCGACGACGTGGCCGATCTCTATCCGGCTACACCTCTGCAGCAGGGCATCCTCTATCACAGCCTCATCGACGAGGCGCAGCAGAGCTACACGAACCAGTTGCATCTGACGCTGACCGGCGCGCTCGACGTCGCCGCGCTGCAAAACGCATGGCAGCAGGCCGTTGCGCGTCATGACATTCTGCGCACGCAGTTTTTCTGGCAATACGACGGCGCGCCCTTGCAGGTCGTCAGACGCGCATTGCAGTTGCCGTTCGAGCGCGTCGCCTTGGGCGCGCAGGACCTCGATACGCATGCGCTGCGTCTGTCGCAGTGGCGGGCGGTCGATCAGCAAAAGGGCTTCAGTTTTGATGCGGCGCCGTTGATGCGGGTGACGTTATTCGAGCGGCCAGATGGCGCGCACGATCTGATCTGGACGCATCATCACCTGTTGATGGACGGTTGGAGCAGCGCGCAACTGCTGTCCGAAATCGCACAAACGTATCGCGCGCTGACGCATGCCGAAGACGACGCAGGCAAGCCGCCGGCCAGCGCGCCGCGTTTTCGCGATTATGTGCGCTGGCTGCAGGCGCAACCGGGCAGTGAAGCCTGGTGGCGCGAACAGCTCGCGCGCCGCGACGAGCCCGCGACATTGCAGTCTGGCCTCGGACGCACGGCGGCGCCGCAGCCCGGTGTCGCACAACGGCGTTTCGCACTCGATGCACGACAGTCGGCGTTGTTGCAGCAGGCGAGCCGCACGCTCGGCGTGACGTTGAACACGATCACGCAGGGCGCCTGGGCGTTGCTGCTCACGCGCTACGGCAACCGGCAACAGGCGGCGTTCGGCGTGACCGTGTCGGGACGGCCGGCCGCTTTGCGCGGCTCGCAGCAGATGCTCGGACTCTTCATTCACAGCCTGCCGCTGTGCATTGACGCGCGGCCGGATGCGCACGTGTCCGACTGGCTGCGTGCGATCCAGGCGTATAACGTTGCCTTGCGTCAGCACGAACACACGCCGCTTGCGCACATCCAGCAGTGGGCCGGACAAGGGGGTGAGTCGCTGTTCGACTCGCTGCTCGTGTTCGAAAACTATCCGATCGACGAAGCCGCGCGCGATCAACGCGGCGCGCTGGACATCGTCGCGACGGAGTCGGTGGACCCGACGCACTATCCGCTGACACTGTCGATCCTGCCGCGCGAGGGCATCGAGATCGAATGGTCGTGGAATACGGCGTTGTTCGACGCATCGACGATAGAGCGGGTAAGTGGACACTACGTGGAACTGCTGGAACAGATGTGCGCGTTGGGCGAGCGCCGGCTGTGCGAGCTGTCGATGGGGGCGGGCGCGGGTGCCGCGAGTGCGGTGCAGCGCGTGTCGTATACGTATGACCCGACGGTGATGCGCTTCGAGTCGCGCGCGCGGGACTGTGGTGAAGCGCAGGCGGTGGTCTGCGGCGATGAACGGCTCAGCTATGCGCAGCTCGACGCGTGGGCGGATCGCCTGGGTGTGGCGCTGATGCGTGCGGGGGTGGCGCACGAAGAGCGGGTGGGGGTGTGCCTGGAGCGCTCGGCGGGACTGGCCGCAGCGCTGCTGGGGATCTGGAAGGCGGGCGCGGCACAGGTGCCGCTGGATCCGTCGTATCCGGAAGCACGGCTGCGCGAGATGATCGAGGATGCGGGCGTGCGTTGCGTGATCGTCGATGCGGCGAGCGCGGCGCGTCTGTCGGAGGTGCTCGAAGGCTGTGTGCAGGTGCGGATCGGGGATGAGGCTGGACAGCCGGATGAACACGCCTGGCTTGCAGCCCTGCACGGGCTGCGCAAACGCACCGCATCGATCCATCCGGAGCAGCTCGCGTACGTGATCTACACCTCGGGCTCGACCGGGCGGCCCAAGGGCGTGGCAGTGAGCCAGCGCGCGCTGTCGCTGCATCTGGACGACTTCGTCGGCACCTACGGAATCTCGGCGCGGGACACGCTGCTGCAGTCGTCGACGATCAACTTCGATGTGGCGCTGCACGAACTGCTGCCGGCGCTGCTGATGGGCGGCCGGGTGTGCATGCGTGGGGCCGCTGCATGGGACCTGCAGGCGCTCAGCGGCGCGCTGGCCACCCACCAGGTGACGTTCGCGCGGATCCCGACGGCACTGTGGCAGCAATGGCTCAGTGAGGCACCGTCACGCGAGGCGCTGCCGGCATTGAGGCAGATCACGGTGGGCGGCGAAGGTCTGCCGGGCGATGCGCTGGCGCGCTGGCAGCGCAGTGCGCTGGCCGGCGTGCGGCTGGACAACCTGTACGGGCCGACCGAGACGACGGTGGCGGCGCTGTACCGGCGCACGCAGGCAGAGGATACACAGCACGTGAGCGCGCCGATTGGCATTGCGTATCCGGGGCGCAGCGTGTGCGTGCTGGACGGGTACGGCAACGAGGTGCCGGTGGGCGGGCTGGGCGAGCTGTGCATCGGCGGGGTGTCGCTGGCGCGGGGGTACCTCGGGCGCCCGGGGCTGACGGCGGAGCGCTTCGTGCCGTCGCCGTACAACGACGGAGAACGGCTGTACCGCAGCGGGGACCTGTGCCGGCTGCGCGCGGATGGCTGCATCGAGTACCTGGGCCGGCTGGACCAGCAGGTGAAGCTGCGCGGGTACCGGATCGAGCTGGGAGAGATCGAGGTGCAGCTGCGCGGGTGCGCGGGCGTGGAGCAGGCGGTGGTGGTGCTGCGCGGGGAGGGCGAGCGTCGGCGGCTGGTGGCGTACTGGGTGGGTGAGGCGCAGGCATCGCAGTTGCAGGCGGCGCTGCAGTCGAGGTTGCCGGGATACATGGTGCCGGGCGGGTGGATGAAGCTCGCGCGGCTGCCGGTGATGGCCAACGGCAAGCTGGACCGGGGCGCGCTGCCGGCGCCACAGGAAGACGAGGCGTGGCAGGCGGTGGCGCCGCGCACGGCGCGCGAGACGCAGATGCGGGCGATCTGGGCGTCGGTGCTGGGGCGCGAGGCGCAGCTGGGGGTGACGCAGAACTTCTTCGAGGCGGGGGGCGATTCGATCGTGAGCCTGCAGCTGATTGCGAAGGCGCGTCAGGCGGGGTTGAAGCTCACGCCGAAGCAGGTGTTCGACCATCCGACGATCGAGGCGCAGGCGCGCGTGGCGGTGGAGCTGGGCGGGGGCGGTGCGGAGCAGGCCGGGCAGGCAGAGATACATGACGTGGTGCCGCTGACGCCGATCCAGGGGAGCTTCTTCGAACGGTTTGTGGAGGCGCCGTCGCACTGGAACCAGGCGGTGCTGCTGCGGGTGCGCGGGGGGCTGGAGGTGGCGCTGCTGGAGCGTGCGGTGCAGGCGCTGGTGGCGCAGCACGATGCGCTGCGGTTGCGGTTCATGTGGGCGGATGACACAGAGCATGCGGGCGCAGAAGAGCAGGGCGCGGCACAAGAGCAACGTGCAGCAGATGCGCGTGACACGGCAAAAGAGCCTGCCGTAACACGAGCGCAGGACGCAGCGGAAACACCGACACGCGGCTGGGCACAGCGACAGACCCGGCAGCAGGAACCACTGGTCGGACAGATCGCAGTCGAAGACAGCGAGATCGAGACACGCGTGTGGACACAGCGGGTAGAACCGCTGCAGATCCAGCAACAGGAACCACTGGTCGATCAGATCGCAATCGGCGACGGCCCGAACTGGGAGCAGGCGCTGCACGATGCATGCACGCGGGTGCAGCGGCAACTGGACCTGCGGCGTGGTCCGTTGCTGAAGGCGGCGTATCTGGACTTAGGACAACACGGCCAGCGCGTGCTGCTGGCGATCCACCACCTGGCGGTGGACGGGGTGTCGTGGCGCATCCTGCTGGAAGAGTTGCAGCAGGCGTATGCCCAGGCGGAGCGTGGCGAGGCGATCGCGTTGGGAACGCGCAGCACGCCGTTCAGTGTGTGGAGCATGCGTCAGCACGAGTACGGGATGCAGGCCGAGCGGCTCGCCGAACTGGGGTGGTGGCAGCAACGGCTCACGGGCGTGGTGGCGTGGCCGGCAGTGGATGCGCAGGCAAAAGCCGGATTGAGAAGTAAATCGACAAGCGAATCGACAGGCACATCGACAAGGGAATCGACAGCCAAATCGATGAACGAATCGATGAACGAATCGACCGGCACACCAACCGCCACCCATACAATCCGCCTCGACCCGCAGACCACCTCGGCGCTGCTCTACAACGGCGCGCACGGAACAGGCCGCACTGCCCTCACACCCGAAGTCCTGCTGCTGGCCGCGCTCACGCGTACGCTGGCGCAGCGCAGCGCGCAGCCGCGTGTGCTGGTGGAACTCGAAGGGCACGGCCGCGAGGACATCTTCGATGACATCGACCTGACGCGTACGGTCGGGTGGTTCACGACACGCTATCCGGTCGTGCTGGAAGCGCTGGGCGATGCCACGCACACCCTGCACACAGTGCGCACCGCACTGGGCGAAGTACCACAGCGCGGTCTGCACTGGGGCCTGCTGCAGGCGCGCGCGTCGCGCGATGCAACGGTGCGCGAAGCGCTCGCGGGACTGCCGCAGGCGACGGTGGGCTTCAACTACCTCGGCCAGTTCGACGCGAGCCTGCCTGAATCAGCGCGCTTCGCGTTCGCGGAAGAGCGGGGCGGCGACTCGGTGCAGACAGGACTGCACGATGCGCAGGCAAAGGCCCTGCAGCTCGATGCGCTGGTGGCGGACGGCGCGCTGCAGGTGAGCTGGCGCTATCGCACGGACCAGCTCACACAGCCAGACGTCGAAGCGTGCGCCACGAACTTCACGCAGCAACTGCACGACATGATCGATGCAGCACAACGTCCGGCCACGCGACTTTACGCGTCGGACTTCCCGCTCGCGCACCTCTCACAGCCGGCGCTGGACGCATTGAAGCTGGACCCGGAATCCGTCGTCGATATCTATCCGGCGACGCAGGCGCAGCAAGGCCTGCTGTTGCACACGCAGCTCGGCGCCCGCTCGGGCATCTACGTGAATCAGCTGCGTCTGACGTTGCGTGGTCCGCTCGATGTCGCCGCGTTGCGCGACGCCTGGCGGATCGCCGCCGCGCGGCACGAAATCCTGCGCACGGCCTTCGTCGTTTCGCCGGAAGCGGACATGCTGCAGGTCGTGCAGCGCGAAGTCGAGGTGCCGTTCGCCGAACATGACTGGTCCTCGCTCGACCCCGTGACGTACGACGACGAACTTGCCGCCTGGCGCGAGGCGGACGTGGCGCGTGGTTTCGATATCGAAGCACCGCCGTTGATGCGCATTGCGCTGATCCGTCGTCCGGACGGCGCGCATGATCTGATCCGCACGCATCATCATGCGCTTGTCGATGGATGGAGCGGCGCGCGCCTGCTGGGTGAGATCGTCGACGAGTATCGCGCGCGCCTGCAGGGTTCGCCGTCGGCACGGTCCGCGCCCACGCGTTATCGCAACTACCTTGAGTGGCTCGCTTCGGCGGATCGCGAGAGCGAGTCGCACGCATGGTGGCAGCAGCGAATCGCGTTGCTCGACGAACCCGCGCTGCTCACCGCGAGTCTTGGTGCGCCCGGGTTTGCTGCCGACGAACAACCGGCCGCTGACCTCATCAGCACGCGCGACATGGCGTTCGACGCGGATCTGAGCGAGCGGCTTCGTGCCACCGCGCAGCGCTACCACGTGACCTTGAACACGTTGATGCAGGGTGCGTGGGCGATGCTTCTGTCGCGCTACGGCAATCGCGGGCAAGCGGCGTTTGGCGTGACGGTCGCCGGGAGGCCAGTCGATCTCGCCGGTGCGCAGGACATGCTTGGTCTCTTCATCAACACGCTGCCGGTGTGGACGGACGTTCCTGACGGCGCGCGGCTGTCCGCATGGCTCGCCGGCTTGCAGCAGATCAACAGCGCAATGCGCGAGCACGAACAGACGCCGCTCGCGCAGGTTCAGCGCTGGTCCGCACGCACCGGCGATGCCCTGTTCGACAGCCTGCTGGTCTTCGAGAACTATCCGGTCGACGAGGCGCTGTCGTCGAGCGATGATCTGTTCACCATCGATGTGCTCGATTCGATCGAACGCACGCACTACCCGTTGACGCTGACCATCGTGCCGCGCGGCACGATCACGTTGCATTGGGCATGGCGCGCGGCACGTTTCGCGCCGGCAAATGTCGCGGCGGTGGCCCGTCATTTCGTCGATCTGTTGACGCGCTTCACCGAACCGGCCGACCCGCTGCTTGCGTCGATTGCGCTTGCGCCTGTCAACGTTGTGGCCGTGTCACCGGCGCGAGAGGTATTGGACACGGCCTCGTTCACGCCGGTGCACCGTCGCATTGCGGATCATGCGAGCGGCGCCGCTGCGGCTCGCACGGCCGTGGTCAGCGGCGACGCGACGCTGAGCTTCGGGCAACTCAACGCGTGGTCGAACCGCATCGCGCAACGCTTGCGGCGGCTCGGCGTGAAAGACGATACCTGTGTGGCCGTTTGTGTCGATCGATCGGTGGGACTCGCTGCAGCCCTGCTCGGCACGCTGAAGAGCGGCGCCGCGTACGTGCCGCTCGACGCATCGTATCCGGCTGCACGGCTCGCCGCGATGCTCGACGACGCGCAGGTCAGCGTCGTGGTCGCAGACGCAGCTTGCGCGCAGATGCACGCGACGCTGTTTGCCGATCGCGTGCTGGTTCGCATCGACGAGGTGGACGACGAGCGCGATGCACCGTTACCCGATGCCGCAGCGTCGTTCGATGAAAACCGGCTGGCCTATGTGATTCACACATCGGGTTCGACCGGCCGTCCGAAGGGCGTGGCGGTCACGCATGACGCACTGGCGCGGCTGCTGTCGTCTATCGGCGAACGCCCCGGTTTGTCGGCTGACGACACGCTCGTGAGCGTGACAACGGTGTCGTTCGACATCTTTGCGCTGGAGCTGTATGCGCCGCTGATGGCCGGCGCGACGGTGGTGATCGCGCCGCGCGCAGTCGTGACGGATGGACGCCGCCTTGCCGCGCTGCTCGACGACAGCGGCGCGACGATCATGCAGGCCACGCCGATGGGTTGGCGCGTGCTGCTGGAGGGCGGTTGGCGTGGCGCGCAAGGCCGGCGTTTTGTCGCGCTGTGCGGCGGCGAAGCGCTCGCACCGGACCTCGCCGCGCAATTGCTGTCGCGTGGCGTCGAACTCTGGAACATGTACGGCCCGACCGAGACGACGATCTGGTCGAGCGTCGCGCACATCGTTTCCGCTGCTTCGCCGATCACGCTCGGCGAAGCGGTGGGACATACCGTGTTGCGGGTGGTGGACCGCGCCGGCCGTTGCGTGCCGGTGGGAGGCGTGGGCGAGTTGTGCATCGGCGGCGCCAATCTGGCGCGCGGCTACGTGGGGCAGGCCGGCTTGAGCGCCGAGCGTTTCGTGCCCGATGCGCTCGGCGAACCGGGTGCGCGTCTGTACCGCACCGGCGATCTGGCGAGAGTGCGCATCGATGGTGGAATCGACTACCTCGGCCGGCTCGATCAGCAGATCAAGTTCCGTGGCTACCGGATCGAGATCGGCGAGATCGAGGCGCAGCTCGCGCGCAGCGCCGGTGTTCGGCATGCGGCGGTTGCACTGGCGGGCGAGGGTGAAGCACAGCGTCTCGTCGCATTCGTGGTGAGCGACAACCCGTTCGACGCCGTGCGTGTGCGTCACGAACTCGGGCAGGTGCTGCCCGTGCATATGACGCCATCCGCGATCGAACAGATCGACGCGATGCCGCTCACGTCGAACGGCAAGCTCGATCGCAAAGTGCTGCGCACGATGGCGAACGGCGTCGGTACGCAGGCCGCGTCGACGCACGCTGCGCCGCCTTCCACCGAGACGGAAAAGACGTTGTGCGGGTTGTGGGCCCGTGCGCTCAACGTCGTCGACGTTGGTATCGACGACGACTTCTTCGAGCTTGGCGGCCACTCGCTGCTCGCGGTGCGGATGGTGAGTGCCATGGCGGCGGCGTTCGGCCGTCCCGTCGATGTCGCGCAACTGTTCCGGCTGGCAACGATCCGGCGCATTGCGCTCGCACTCGACGAAGAGACGGGGCGTGCAGCGTGCGCTGAAGAAGACGATTCGGCCGACCAGCTCAAGGATCTGCTGTCGATGCTCGATGACTGAACGGATCAGGAAATCAAGGGATATTCAATGAGTGTGAGTTCAGGACGTCAGGACGAATTGCTGGGCCTGTCGAAACAGTACGCGGCGTTGCCGGCGGACAAGCGCGCCGTGTTCCGGCTACGCGCCGCCGAAAAGGGGCTGCCCGTCGACCGTTTGCCGATCGTCGCGTTGTCGCCGCGGCCTGCGCGCGCGCCGCTGTCGCATGCGCAGGAGCGCCTGTGGTTTTTGTGGCGTCTGGAGCCGTCGAGCTCGGCGTATAACGTGTCGCGCGCGGTGCGCATGGTGGGCGCACTGCGTGCGGATGCGGTCCGCCGTGCGTTCGAGCAGTTGGCCGTGCGTCATGAAAGTTTGCGTTCGCGATTCGGCGAGGACAACGGCGTGCCGTATCAAACGGGGCTGGCGGTGGCGGCGCCTGAGGGTCACGAAGCGGTATTCGAGTGGCGCTTTGACGATATTTCGGTTTGCGAAACAACGGTAGGCGACGCTGTGCAACGGCACGCACAACTTCAGGAACGCCTCGGTGACCAGGCGCGCGAGCCGTTCGATCTGGAGCGCGGTCCGGTGATGCGTGTCGTGTTGACGCGCGTTGCCACCGATGAGCATGTGCTGCAGTTCACCGCGCACCATATCGTCACGGACGCGTGGTCGATGGGTCTGCTCGGCCGCGAATTTGCTCAACTGTACGAAGCCGGGGTGCGCGGCGCGGATGCCATGCTCGAACCGCTGGCGTTGCCGTCGTTGCCATCGCTGCATTACGCGGACTTCGCTCAGTGGCAGCGCGACTGGGCCGGCGACCGTCGCGCCGATGCCGAACTGGATTTCTGGCGTGGCCGGCTGGGTGGGGAACGAAGCCTGCTGGCGTTGCCGCTCGATCGTCCTCGCACGGTCGAGCGCAGCATGGAGGGCGCGCGTTGCGTCGTCGCGGTTTCGCGTGCAACCGCCGATGCGTTGCGGCGGACTGCGCGCACGAACGGCGTGTCGCCGTTTGCTGCGTTGCTGGCGGTCTACTGCGTGCTGCTCGCGCGATACAGCGGTCAGCACGATTTCTGCGTTGGCGTGCCGGTGAGTGGCCGCGAGCGCGCGGAAACGCATGGGCTCGTGGGGTTTTTCGTCAACACGCTGGTGATCCGTGCTGAACTGTCGATGTCGATGAGCATCGGCGAACTATTCGCACACTTAGGCGAACGCGTGGCCGAGGCGCAGGCGCACCAGGCGGTGCCGTTTGCGCGCGTGGTCGAAGCGTTGCAGCCGCAACGCGAGCGCTCGCACTCGCCGCTGTTCCAGACGATGTTCAACTACGAAGTGGCTGGACGTACGGAAGACACGAAACTCGCGGGCCTGTCGATTCGCGCGGAAGCCGCCTCGACGCGGACAGCCCGATTCGATCTCGTTCTCAATGTGCTTGAAGACAGCGATGGTCTGCGGTTGACGTTCAACTACGCAGTCGATCTGTTCGACGCATCGACGATCGAGCGGGTAAGCGGGCACTACGTGGAACTGCTGGAGCAGATGTGCGTGTCGGGCGAGCGCCGGCTGTGCGAGCTGTCGATGGGGGCGGGCGCCGGTGCCGCGAGTGCGGTGCAACGCGTGTCGTATGCGTATGAGCCGACCGTGGTGCGCTTCGAGTCGCGCGCGCGGGCCTGTGGTGAAACGCAGGCGGTGGTCTGCGGCGATGAGCGGCTCAGCTATGCGCAGCTCGACGCGTGGGCGGACCGCCTGGGTGTCGCGCTGATGCGTGCAGGTGTGGCGCACGAGGAGCGGGTGGGGGTGTGCCTCGAGCGCTCGGCGGGAATGGCCGCGGCGCTGCTGGGGATCTGGAAGGCGGGCGCGGCACAGGTGCCGCTGGATCCGTCGTATCCGGAAGCACGGCTGCGCGAGATGATCGAGGATGCGGGCGTGCGTTGCGTGATCGTCGATGCGGCGAGCGCGGCGCGTCTGTCGGAGGTGCTCGAAGGCTGTGTGCAGGTGCGGATCGGGGATGAGGCTGGACAGCCGGATGAACACGCCTGGCTTGCAGCCCTGCACGGGCTGCGCAAACGCACCGCATCGATCCATCCGGAGCAGCTCGCGTACGTGATCTACACCTCGGGCTCGACCGGGCGGCCCAAGGGCGTGGCAGTGAGCCAGCGCGCGCTGTCGCTGCATCTGGACGACTTCGTCGGCACCTACGGAATCTCGGCGCGGGACACGCTGCTGCAGTCGTCGACGATCAACTTCGATGTGGCGCTGCACGAACTGCTGCCGGCGCTGCTGATGGGCGGCCGGGTGTGCATGCGTGGGGCCGCTGCATGGGACCTGCAGGCGCTCAGCGGCGCGCTGGCCACCCACCAGGTGACGTTCGCGCGGATCCCGACGGCACTGTGGCAGCAATGGCTCAGTGAGGCACCGTCACGCGAGGCGCTGCCGGCATTGAGGCAGATCACGGTGGGCGGCGAAGGTCTGCCGGGCGATGCGCTGGCGCGCTGGCAGCGCAGTGCGCTGGCCGGCGTGCGGCTGGACAACCTGTACGGGCCGACCGAGACGACGGTGGCGGCGCTGTACCGGCGCACGCAGGCAGAGGATACACAGCACGTGAGCGCGCCGATTGGCATTGCGTATCCGGGGCGCAGCGTGTGCGTGCTGGACGGGTACGGCAACGAGGTGCCGGTGGGCGGGCTGGGCGAGCTGTGCATCGGCGGGGTGTCGCTGGCGCGGGGGTACCTCGGGCGCCCGGGGCTGACGGCGGAGCGCTTCGTGCCGTCGCCGTACAACGACGGAGAACGGCTGTACCGCAGCGGGGACCTGTGCCGGCTGCGCGCGGATGGCTGCATCGAGTACCTGGGCCGGCTGGACCAGCAGGTGAAGCTGCGCGGGTACCGGATCGAGCTGGGAGAGATCGAGGTGCAGCTGCGCGGGTGCGCGGGCGTGGAGCAGGCGGTGGTGGTGCTGCGCGGGGAGGGCGAGCGTCGGCGGCTGGTGGCGTACTGGGTGGGTGAGGCGCAGGCATCGCAGTTGCAGGCGGCGCTGCAGTCGAGGTTGCCGGGATACATGGTGCCGGGCGGGTGGATGAAGCTCGCGCGGCTGCCGGTGATGGCCAACGGCAAGCTGGACCGGGGCGCGCTGCCGGCGCCACAGGAAGACGAGGCGTGGCAGGCGGTGGCGCCGCGCACGGCGCGCGAGACGCAGATGCGGGCGATCTGGGCGTCGGTGCTGGGGCGCGAGGCGCAGCTGGGGGTGACGCAGAACTTCTTCGAGGCGGGGGGCGATTCGATCGTGAGCCTGCAGCTGATTGCGAAGGCGCGTCAGGCGGGGTTGAAGCTCACGCCGAAGCAGGTGTTCGACCATCCGACGATCGAGGCGCAGGCGCGCGTGGCGGTGGAGCTGGGCGGGGGCGGTGCGGAGCAGGCCGGGCAGGCAGAGATACATGACGTGGTGCCGCTGACGCCGATCCAGGGGAGCTTCTTCGAACGGTTTGTGGAGGCGCCGTCGCACTGGAACCAGGCGGTGCTGCTGCGGGTGCGCGGGGGGCTGGAGGTGGCGCTGCTGGAGCGTGCGGTGCAGGCGCTGGTGGCGCAGCACGATGCGCTGCGGTTGCGGTTCATGTGGGCGGATGACACAGAGCATGCGGGCGCAGAAGAGCAGGGCGCGGCACAAGAGCAACGTGCAGCAGATGCGCGTGACACGGCAAAAGAGCCTGCCGTAACACGAGCGCAGGACGCAGCGGAAACACCGACACGCGGCTGGGCACAGCGACAGACCCGGCAGCAGGAACCACTGGTCGGACAGATCGCAGTCGAAGACAGCGAGATCGAGACACGCGTGTGGACACAGCGGGTAGAACCGCTGCAGATCCAGCAACAGGAACCACTGGTCGATCAGATCGCAATCGGCGACGGCCCGAACTGGGAGCAGGCGCTGCACGATGCATGCACGCGGGTGCAGCGGCAACTGGACCTGCGGCGTGGTCCGTTGCTGAAGGCGGCGTATCTGGACTTAGGACAACACGGCCAGCGCGTGCTGCTGGCGATCCACCACCTGGCGGTGGACGGGGTGTCGTGGCGCATCCTGCTGGAAGAGTTGCAGCAGGCGTATGCCCAGGCGGAGCGTGGCGAGGCGATCGCGTTGGGAACGCGCAGCACGCCGTTCAGTGTGTGGAGCATGCGTCAGCACGAGTACGGGATGCAGGCCGAGCGGCTCGCCGAACTGGGGTGGTGGCAGCAACGGCTCACGGGCGTGGTGGCGTGGCCGGCAGTGGATGCGCAGGCAAAAGCCGGATTGAGAAGTAAATCGACAAGCGAATCGACAGGCACATCGACAAGGGAATCGACAGCCAAATCGATGAACGAATCGATGAACGAATCGACCGGCACACCAACCGCCACCCATACAATCCGCCTCGACCCGCAGACCACCTCGGCGCTGCTCTACAACGGCGCGCACGGAACAGGCCGCACTGCCCTCACACCCGAAGTCCTGCTGCTGGCCGCGCTCACGCGTACGCTGGCGCAGCGCAGCGCGCAGCCGCGTGTGCTGGTGGAACTCGAAGGGCACGGCCGCGAGGACATCTTCGATGACATCGACCTGACGCGTACGGTTGGATGGTTCACAACACGCTATCCGGTAGTGCTGGAAGCGCAGGGCGATGCCCATCACGCCCTGCACACAGTGCGCACCGCACTGGGCGAAGTGCCGCAGCGCGGTCTGCACTGGGGTCTGCTGCAGGCGCGTGCGTCGCGCGATGCAACGGTGCGCGAAGCGCTCGCGGGACTGCCGCAGGCGACGGTAGGCTTCAACTATCTCGGCCAGTTCGATGCGAGCCTGCCGGAGTCGGCACGCTTCGCGTTCGCGGAAGAGCGGGGCGGCGACTCGGTACAGACAGGACTGCACGATGCGCAGGCAAAGGCGCTGCAACTTGACGCGCTGGTGGCGGACGGCGCGCTGCAGGTGAGCTGGCGCTACCGCACAGACCAACTCTCGCAACAGGACATCGAAGCGTGCGCCACGAACTTCGCGCAACAACTACGCGACATGATCGATGCAGCCAGCACTCACGGCCATCTATCGAACGCTGACGAACCCCCAGCGCGCGCCACGTCGACGCTCTTCTCGATGCGCTACCCGGCCAGCAACGACGACGAGTCGGGCATCTGGGCGCAGCGCCTGAACGCCGAGTCGGCGATACACGCGGCGCGCACGATGCGTACGGCTCAGAATGGCGTGCCGTTGCCCGCGGGCATGCTTGCGCTTAACAGCCTGCGCGCGCCTGCGCGGCTGTTCTGCATCCATCCCGGCTACGGATTCGTCGCCGAGTATTGCCACCTTGCGCAAGCACTGAACGGTGTGGCGACCGTCTACGCAATCCAGTCGCCGATGTTTTCCGACAGCGAATGGACCGCGCCGAGCTTCGAAGCGCTCGCAGCCAACTATGCCGAGCGGATGCGTGCGGTTCAGCCGCACGGACCGTATCGATTGCTGGGGTGGTCATTTGGTGGACGTGTCGCCGTCGCGATGGCGGCGTATCTCGAGTCGCAAGGCGAATCGGCCGATCTCGTCGGCCTCGGCGACACGGCATCGCACTTCACATTGCCGCCGCCAGCGCGAGGGTCTCGCAACGGTGCTCACGCCGGGCAGTCCGCAGAGGCGGATTCAGCAGCTGAGGCAACCGGTGGTTTCGATCGCGCGTTGCAACTCGCGATGCGCGTCGATGCGCATCACGTCGATCTGATCCGCGCTCACACGTTGCCGCGCATTGCCTCACCGATCACGATGTGGCGCGCGTCGCAAAGCGAGGAGGGTCCGGAGCGTCGACTCGACTGGGCGCATCACACGGCGGGCGGTTATCGCGAAACGCGGCTGGATGCATCGCATTCGAATATTTTGCGGCAGACCGTGCTGCATGACGACCTGCGCAACTGGTTCGAAGCACGCCGCTAGCGCCACACGAAACGCCGAATGCGTGCTCAGGACTCAGCACCGGTTCCCAGGCGCAGGTGGCGTAGGCCGCCTCACGGACGTCGCAGCAAGCGATTCGGCGTTTCGCCGATCTCCCTGCGGAACATCGCAATGAAACTACTGCTGCTCTGATAGCCGAGTTCGTCGGCGACCTTCGAAACCGGGTCGCCGACGGCCAGCCGCGCCATCGCCTCGACGAGGCGCAACTGCTGACGCCATTGTCCGAAAGTCAGGCCCGTCTCCTGGCGGAACAGCCGCGCCAGCGTGCGCGCGCTGGCACCCACCGTCGCACTCCATTGCTCGAGCGTGTCGTCGTTCGCGGGGGCCGTGAGCAGTGCGCTGCAGATCGCCCTCAATCTGCGGTCGCTCGGCAGCGGCAGGCCGCCTTGCATCGTCGCCTGAGCATCGCGAAGTACCGCAAGCAGCAGCGGTGCAATATGCGCACCCAGACTGTCCGGACCATAGTCGTTCGGCTGCTCCGCGAGGCCGATGGTGAGTTCGTGCATCAGCGGCGTGACCAGCACGACGCGGCACGTCGGCCACAGCCACGGCGCCGCATCCGGCTCCAGATACACGCTATAGGAATTGACCTCGCCGATCGCGTGCAACTCGTGATCGACGCCGGGCGGCAGCCAGATGGCGCGCATGGGCGGCAACATCCAGCTGCCCATCGGCGTCAGGACCCGCGCTGCGCCTTCCATTGCGTAGAACAACTGCGCCTGCTCGTGCGAATGCCAGATCTCGCGATGGCCGTTCGGGTACTTCGAGCCGCGCGCCATCACCGGGCGGGGTTGCCGCCGATATTCGAAGCCGAATTGCTCTCTCCAGATCGGATCCATGTGAGTTCCCGGGTTGTTCAAACTGCCAAAAAATGTCCGTTTCGCGACATTCGGTGGCAAGACAGCGTGCTTCCACCGTCGGTATCATTCCACGTCTCCTCCGGATTGGCAAATACATGCGAACTAAAATAAGAACGAGTCGCATTAGCATTACGATTATCGATTAACTTAACCACACTAGATAGAAAGGGCTTTGGAGATGTGCGATCGGGGAACGAATCGGATGACGCGGATGCAATGGGCGATGGCCGCGGTATGGATGACCGCCGCAGCAGCGGCTCACGCGCAGACCACAGGGGAGCCGGCCGCAACATCGGGCGGCACAGCTGGCGATGCCACCAACTCGAACACGTTGCCGGCTGTTGTCGTATCCGCACCCGCTGGGGACGATAGCGGAACAACCGGCTTTGTCGCGAAGCGTAGCGTCGCCGGATCGAAGACGGACACGCCGCTGACCGAGACGCCGCAGTCGGTGTCGGTGGTGACCCGCGATCAGATGGACGCGCAGGCCGCCCAGACGATCGATGCCGCGATCCGCTACGTGCCCGGTGTGACAACACAGGATAACGACACCCGCTTCGATCAGGTCACCGTGCGCGGTTTCGATCTCGACGACGCTACGTACCTCGACGGGATGCGTCTGATGCGCACGACCTGGTATGCGACGCCACGGATCGATCCGTATTTTCTCGATCGCATCGATGTCGTACGCGGACCGGTCTCGGTGCTCTACGGGCAGGGGAGCCCTGGCGGCGCCTTGCTGTTGACCAGCAAGCTGCCGACAAGCTATCCGTTCCACGAAGTGCAGGCGCAGATCGGCAGCGACAACCGCTATCAGGGCATGTTCGATCTGAGCGGCCCGGTCGACCAGAATGGCACGATCCTGTATCGCGTGACGGGCCTCGCACGCGACGCCGACTCCCAGACCGACCACATCAAGGAACAGCGTGTGGCGATTGCGCCGTCCGTCACGTTCCGGCCGGACAAGAACACGACCTTCACGGTGCTCGGCAGTTACCAGTACGACCCGCAAGGCGGCCTGTTCAATCCGGTCCCCGCAGCGGGCACGATCCTGCCGAACGTCAATGGCACGATCTCGTCGCACGACTATCTCGGCAATCCGAACACCGACCGCCTCAAGCGCGAGCAGTTCTCGATCGGCTATCTGTTCGAGCATGCATTCAACGATACGTGGAAAGTCCGTCAGAACGTCCGCTATCTGCATCAGGACATCCAGTATTACCAGAACTCGATCTTCGGCTCGCTCGCCCCCGATCAGCGCACGGCAGGTCTCTTCACCAACAACAACGACGAGCACCTGACGAATTTCACCGTCGATACGCAGGCCGAGGCCAAATTCGATACCGGCCCGGTCAATCAGACCGTGCTGTTCGGATTTGACGTGCAGCGTGTGATAAACCGCGTCAGCCGCGGCTATTCGATCGGTACGATCGATATCTTCGCGCCGGACTACAGCGATATCGCTTACGTGCCGGATAACACGAAGCAATTCATCGGGCAGACGCAATACGGTATCTACGCGCAGGACCAACTGCGCTACAAGAAGTGGACGCTGACGATCGGCGGCCGCCAGGATTGGGCGCGCAATTCGAATACGACCGACGGCGTTGGGTCAGAGAACCAGCAGCATGCGTTCACGTGGCGCGCGGGCCTGAACTATCAGTTCGACTCGGGGATCGCGCCTTACGCGAGTTACACGACTTCGTTCCAGCCCTATGCCGGCACGACGTTCAACGGCACACCGTTCCAGCCGACGCGCGGCAAGCAATATGAAGTGGGCGTGAAGTACCAGCCGAAGGGCTACAACGCGCTGTTCACGATCGCGGCGTTCGACCTGCGTCAGCAGAATGTCGAAACGAATGATGATGCGCATCCGGGCTTCACGGCGCAAACAGGCGAGATCCGATCGCGTGGTTTCGAAGCTGAAGCGCGCGTCAGTCTGACCGACAGCCTGAACGTCATCGCTTCGTATGCATTCCTGAACCAGCGGGTCACCTCCGCGGCGCCTGACGATCCTTCCCTCGGCAAGGCGGTGCCGAACGGCAGTCCGACCAATATGGCTTCGTTGTGGCTCGACTACACGCTGCATGGCGGCGACTACCGTGGTCTCGGGTTCGGTGCCGGGGCCCGCTACATCGGCGCATCATATGGAGACACGGCCAATACCTTCCAGGTGCCGAGTCACTTCCTCGTCGACGCGATGGTGCATTACGACGTGCGCAACTGGCATTTCGCGATCAATGCGAACAACCTGTTCAACCGTCAATACATCGCTTATTGCAATAGCGGAACGCAGTGCTACTACGGTTCGGACCGCTCAGTGATTGGAACAGTCAGGTATCAATGGTAAGGCTCATGTTGCAGGCCACCGGGGCATTTCGCCCCGGTGCGTCGCGGTTTAATGCCGCCACGAAAGCGACCGCGCGGTCCCGCCAGCTCATCAAGCGGATGATGTGCGCGCTGGTGGTCCCCGCGGTGCTTGCCGGCTGCCTCGCGCAGAAGCCGACGCCGCCGCGCGCGTCGGCGGGTGAGGACACGGCCGCGCAGGTCGTGATCCGTCGAACGGCGGACGGCGTACCGCACATCGAAGCAAAGTCATGGACCGCGCTTGGCTACGGGTATGGCTATGCGCAGGCGCAGGACAATCTCTGCACGCTCGCCGATGCGTTCGTCACGTATCGTGGCGAGCGTTCGGCGTTTTTTGGTGCGGACGCGAAGCCGCCGACGCGCGCGACGTTCGGTTTGCCACGCAATATCGATGCGGACTTCTTCTTTCGCCTGCTCGACGGACGCGAGCAGACCGACGCCTATCGCGCCCACCAGCCGGACAATGTGCGACAGCTTATCGCCGGCTTCGCACAAGGTTACAACCGCTATCTGGCGACGTTGCGCGCCGCACCGGACACGCAAGCCCACGCGGCGTGCCGGAATGAACGCTGGGTGCGCGACATCTCCGAGACTGACATCTATCGACGTCTTGCCGCCGCGAACTTCGTGGGCGGCTATACGGGCTTCATCGAAGCGCTCGCCAATTCTCATCCGCCCGGTATCCAGCTCGGACAGACGGCGCCGCAACGCGATGCGAGCCTTGGCGCCGAGCTCGGTAATACGTATCTGCAGGCGGGTGGTGTGCGCGATGCCGGCAGCAATGCGCTCGCCTTCGGCGCGGGTGTGACGGGCAGCGGGCAAAGCGTGCTGTTCGGCAATCCGCACTGGTTCTGGCAAGGACCCGACCGCTTCTATCAGGCCCAGCTCACGCTGCCCGGTCAGCTCGACGTGAGCGGCGTTTCATTTCTGGGCGTGCCCGTCGTGATGATCGGCTACAACCGTAACGTGGCTTGGACGCATACGGTGTCCAGTGCGCGCCGTTTTGGGCTGTTCCAGTTGTCGCTCGTGCCGGGCAAGCCGACCGTCTATCAGATCGATGGGCGTGAAGAGCCGATGACGCAACAGCAGATCACCGTCGATGCAAGGCAGGCCGACGGCACATCGAAGCCTGTCACGCGTACTTTCTATCGGTCACGCTTCGGTCCTGTGGTCGATCTGCACGCGATGTCGCCGGCACTCGCCTGGAACGACACCCAGGCGTTCGCGGTTCGCGATTCGAACGCGGACAACTACGCGATCTTCGAAAACTTTCTTCGCTGGGGGCAGGCGTCCTCGCTCGATGAATTCATCGCCACGCAAAAGCGGCTGGCCGCGACGCCATGGGTCAATACCGTAGCGATCGGGCGCGATGACCCGCGCGTGTGGTTCGCCGACATCGGTTCGATGCCCAACGTCGACGACGCGTTCGCCGCGACCTGCACGGCAAAGCCGCTCGGTGCGGCGTTCGACGCCAGAATGCCGGGCGTGCCGTTCCTGGACGGTTCGCGCTCGGCATGCCAGTGGCCGACGAGCCACGGCGCGGTGCGCGCGGGTGTGTTGCCGGTTGACGAGATGCCGTCGTTGCTGCGCACCGACTACGTGGCGAACATGAACAACAGCTACGGTCTGGCCAATCCGCAGCAGCCGCTTTCCGGTTATCCGCGTGTCGCAGGCGACCCGCGCGCGGCCCTGTCGCTGCGCGCGCAACTCGGACACGAGATTGCGCGTTCATGGATGGCCTTGCCGGCCGGCCAGCGCACGCTCGCGGCCCTGGGCACGCGTGTGCTCGATACGCGTACGCTAACCGCCGAACGTTTTCTGCCGCAGGTCATGCAAAGCCTGTGTGCCAGTCCGGATCCCGTCGTGCGTGTCGACAAGGATCGAACCGACGGGGCCGCGTTCGCAACGCCGCAGACGGTCCATCTGGCCGCGGCGTGCAAGACGCTGCGAGCCTGGCCCATGAATGCCGAAACAGACTCGCACGGTGCGGTTTTGTGGGAGGCGTTCTGGTCGCGTATCGAAGCGATTCCGGTCGATCAGCGCTATGCCGTGCCGTTCTCAATGTCAGCGCCGCTGTCGACGCCTGACGGACTGCGTGCGGACGACCCGCGTGTCGCTCAGGCGTTGGGCGCATCGGTGCTGGCGTTGCAGCACGCAGGCCTCGCCGTCGATGCGCCGACTGGCGCGGCACTCTACACGTCTCGCAATGGCAAACGCGTCGCCCTGTTCGGCGGCTGCAGCGAAAGCGGCTACTTTGTGTCGGCCTGTCCGATTGAACGCGTGGGCACGGGTGACAGCGTTCATGCCTCGATGGATGGCGCGGCAATCGGCAACACCTATATGCAGATCGTCAGCTTCGGCCCGCATGCGCGCGTGATCGCGAAAACCTTGCTCGCGCCCTCGGAATCCGACGACCCTGCGTCGCCGTCCAGCGCCGAAGGCACACTCGACTATGCGCAGAAGACCTGGCGCAATGCACCGTTCGACGCAGCCGATGTCGAACGCGAAGAAGTGAAATCGCAGCGTGTCACGCTGAGCGTGCCGATGCCGAAAAACTAACGACGTCCCTAGAAAAGGCTCCATTCGATCACTATGCACACTCTCTGGTTTCTGGTTAAAGGTTCACGTCAACGGTTGCTGCTGGCAATCGGTATGAGCCTTGTCAGCGGGTTCGGAAACGCGGCGATGGTCGCGCTTATCAACCAGGCGCTGTCCGCGTCGCGCGAACAGCTGGTCGAACTCGGCTTGCGTTTTCTCATGATCGGTGTCGTCGTGCTCATCACGCGGACAGCTTCGCAGACGCTCTTCATGAGCCTCGGGCAGAACGCCAAGGCGAGTCTGCGTATGAAGACCATCAACCGCATTGCGGCCGCGCCTTTTACCTATGTTGAACGCCAGGGGTCGGCGCGTTCGCTGGGCGTGCTGACGCAGGATCTGGATGCGATCGTCGTGCTGTTCGTCGGATTGCCCGGACTCGTGATGAACGGCGCGGTGATCGCCGGGTGCCTCGTCTATCTGGGTTTGCTGTCGTGGCAGGTGCTGGTGTTCGCCGCCGTCACGGTGCTGATCGGCTCGGCGGGTTTTCATCTGGCCAACACGCGCGGCATGTTCCATCTGCGCAGTTCGCGTCGCCGGGAAGATGCGCTGGTGCGTCATTTCCGTGCGTTGTTCGACGGCGCCAAGGAATTGAAGCTCCATCGGGCGCGGATGCGCGAGTTTATCGACGACACGCTGGCGACGAACGTCGAGGCAGTGCGTGTGCAGCGCACCCGCGGCTATGTGCTGTATGCGGCCGCGGCGAGCTGGGGCAGCTTCATCTTCTTCGCGTTCATCGGCTGTGTGCTGTTCGTTTTGACGCGCTATCTGCCCGTCACGCCGCATGTGATGTCCGGCTACGCGATGATCTTCCTGTACATGATCATGCCGATCGAAGGCCTGCTTTCCGCGATTCCGAATCTCAGCACGGCGCGTGTGGCGCTCGAACGCGTCGAGCAGGTGAACGCGGAGTTGCCCATCGAGCAAACGGTTGCCGCGCCGCAAGCCACGGCGTTCGAGAGCATTGTTCTTGAGGGCGTCACGCACCGGTATTTCCGCGAGAAGGAGAACGACGTCTTTACGCTCGGGCCGGTCAATCTGAGCTTCCGTCCCGGCGAACTCGTCTATCTGATCGGGGGCAACGGCAGCGGCAAGACGACGCTGGCGAAGATGCTCGTTGGGCTCTACACGCCCGAAAGCGGACGGATTCTGCTTAATGGCGAGGAAGTCGGCGAAGCGCAGCGTGACGCGTACCGGCAGCATTTTTCTGTAGTCTTCAGCGATTTCTTTCTGTTCGACACGCTGCTCGGTATCCGGCTCGACAACGTTGATGACGCCGCGCATGCATTGCTCGAAGATCTGCAACTCGCCCACAAGGTCAAGATCGAGAACGGCGTGTTCTCGACGCTAGAGCTGTCGCAAGGCCAGCGCAAACGTCTCGCGCTGCTGGTGTCGTATCTCGAGGACCGGCCGTTCTATCTGTTCGACGAGTGGGCCGCGGATCAGGACCCGCTGTTCAAGGACGTGTTCTACCGGCGCTTGTTGCCGGAGCTGAAGGCGAAAGGCAAGACGGTAGTGGTCATCACGCACGACGACCGCTATTTCCATCTCGCGGACCGTTATATCAAGCTCGATTTTGGGCAGGTGATCGAAGAGGGCGCTGGCGGCGCTCATCAGGCCGATCCTTTCCATGCCGATGCTCATGCCACTGAGCCGCTCCCTGCTCGTGCTCCGGCGAGCGCCTGAACCGTCCACTTTTTTTCCCGCGGCCGCCGGCTGCGGGTACAGCCAGAATTCCATGGTCAATACCAGTTTGTCCGCTACTGAATCTGCATCCGCGCTTCCGCTTTTCGAACTGGACCAGGTCCGGTTCGACATCGGCGGGACGCCGTTGCTGGATGATATCGATCTGTCGATTTCGCGCGAGTGCGTGACGGGTCTCATCGGTCACAACGGCTCGGGAAAAACGAGCTTGATGCGTCTGCTCGCTCGTCATCATGCGCAGGGTGCCGGCGCGATCCGTTTCGACGGCAAGCCGATCGCGTCGTGGAAGCCGCGCGAATTCGCACAACGGGTCGCGCATCTGCCGCAATACACCCCGTCTACCGACGGCCTGTTGGTGCGCGAACTCGTCGCGCTTGGCCGCTATCCCTGGCACGGCAGTCTCGGCGTATTCGGCGACGACGACCGCATGCAGGTTGCCGAAGCGATGCGGATGACCGACGTCACGCATTACGCGGACCGTCTCGTGGACAGCCTGTCCGGCGGCGAACGGCAACGCGTGTGGCTGGCGATGCTGATCGCGCAGGACAGCCGCTGTCTGCTACTCGATGAGCCGACGTCCGCACTGGACATTGCCCATCAGGTCGAGGTGCTGGATCTGGTGCGCACGCTCTGCGCGCAACGCAGTATCGCGGCTGTCGTCGTGTTGCACGACATCAACATGGCCGCGCGCTTTTGCGATCACATCGTCGCGCTGCGGCATGGACGTATCCTGATGCAGGGTACGCCCCGCGACATCATGACCGGGCCGAATCTGCAGGCCATTTACGGCGTGCCGATGAATGTGCTGCAGGACCCCAGCGGCCGGGTCGTGGGCATTCCGCAATGAGCGTCGACGGTTTGATTGCGCCCGTGTCAGAGAAGCGCCGCGTCTGCCTGCGGGCGCTGGCAGCGGCTGCGTTGGGCATGACCGCCACCGCGCAGGGCGCCGCGCTGAACGCAGCGGAGGGCACGCCGCGGCGGATCATTGTGATGAACTGGGATCTGACCGAAATGCTGCTTTCGCTCGGCGTTGCGCCCATCGGCGTGCCGGCGCCCGCATGGTACGTCAGCAGTGTCGTTGAGCCGCCGCTGCCGCGGGGTGTGGTCGATGTGGGGCTGCTGTTCCAGCCGAATTACGATCTGTTGTACGAACTACGGCCCGATCTGATGGTGATCACGCCCGCGCACGCCAGCGTGCAGGCTTCGTTCGAACGGATCGCGCCGACGCTGACGCTCGGCGCCTACACGATGGATCCTCAACCGTATCGTGCGATGCGGGCTGAAGCGGTGACGCTCGCCCGCCGCCTCGGCGTCGAAGCAAAGGCGGAAGCGCTGCTGAACGCGACGACCCGTTTGCTCGCGCAGTCGCGTGCGGCCCTCGATGCGGCGACGCCCGCGGGCGGTTATCCGGACGTCTATGTCGCGCAACTGGTCGACGATCGCCATCTGCGTGTTTTCGGCACCGGCAGCATGTTCAACGAGATCCTGCAGACGCTAGGTCTTCGTAACGCCGCCTTGACCGCGTTGGAGCGTGGGCACAACGGGTCCGGGATGGGCGGATCTGCCTATATCGTCGAACTGGACCGTCTCGCAGCGGCGCCCGATGCGCGCATCCTGTGGGTCGATTCGGGGGCGCCCGGCAATATGGCCGGCCTGCAACGCAATCCGGTGTGGCGGCAGTTGCCGTTCTCGCAGCCCGGAAGAACCGCGACCCTGCCGGTCATCTCGGCGACGGGTGCGTTGATCTCTGTCCAGCGTTTTGCACGCGCTGTCGCCAACGCCATGCAAAGCAGCCATGTCATCTAAACACCTGCCGCCTTCAGGCCAGCAAGATAGCCGCCCCGATGCGCTAGATACGCGAATCGGCCAGCCCGCACCTGCCGCACAGGCTGCGGCACCCCGCAATGTTCTCGTGCCGGTGACCTCGCTCGTCGTTCTCGCGGCCATCGCGCTGACCGTCTGGGTCCTGCAAACGCAGCTCGCCGGTTCCAGTCTCTGGTCCGCGATCATGGCGCCCGAACCGGGCAACCTTAGTCAACTGATCGTGCAAGACAGCGCGTTGCCACGCATCGCGATGACCTTGATCTGTGGCGCCGCGCTGGCCCTCGCGGGCGCGATTGCGCAACAGGTGCTGCGTAATCCGCTTGCCGAACCGATGACGCTCGGCATCTTTCCCGGTGCCTATCTGGCGCTCACGATCGCGACCCTCTGGGCGCCGGCGTGGATCGCCGCGCAGCGCGAGCTGATCGCGCTCGTGGGCGGAACGCTGGCGATGCTGCTGGTCTTCGCATTGGCATGGCGGCAACGACTCGCCTCGCTTGCGGTGATCCTGTCCGGCATGATTGTCAGTTTCTATTGCGGCTCGCTGACCCTCGCGCTCGCGATCTCGCACTTCCAGTTGCTGGCGGGACTCATGATCTGGGGCGGCGGCGCACTGGACCAGCAAGGCTGGCACGCCAGCGCCGCGCTGTTCGTGCGCCTGGTGGTCGCGGGGGCGGCGGTTTTCCTGCTACGCCGTCCGCTGAGCCTCTTCGAAGCCGGCGAAAGCACGGCGCGTGCCCTCGGCGTCTCGCTGATGCGTACACGCTTTCTCGCATTGGGTCTCGCCGTTGCCCTGACGGCGTGCGTCGTCAGCGCGGTCGGCGTGATCGGTTTCATTGGCCTCGCCGCGCCGACGCTGGCACGGCTCGCCGGCGCGCGGCGCTTCCAGCAGCGTCTCTTCTGGGCGCCTGTTCTGGGTGCCGCACTGTTGTGGCTGACCGACGCAATGGTGCAGGTGGTTGCCATCAGCGGGGTATTCGGCTCGCAACTTATTCCGACGGGTGCCGTCACCTCGCTGATCGGCGCACCGATGCTGTTGTGGCTGCTGCGGCAACTCAAGTCGCGCCCCGACCTGAGGTCGGACGTGCGTGACAGCGTGGCACTGATCAGACACAACCGGCCGGCGCGATTGATCGCGGGATTGGCCTTGCTCGCCGCGCTCGCTGTCGTCCTGTCGATGGTGATCGGGCGCGGGCTCGACGGCTGGCGGATCGTCAGCGTCGCCCAAATCGAGGCGCTGGCATTCTGGCATGTGCCGCATACTGCCGCCGCCATTGCCGCGGGCGTGATGCTTGGCCTTGCGGGAACGCTGGTGCAGCGCATGACAGGCAATCCGATCGCGAGTCCCGACCTGATCGGCGTGAGCTCGGGTGGGGCGCTTGGCATCGTTGCCGCCGTGTTCCTGTTTGCCGCGCCGGGACCGCTCGAGCTGTTCGCGTCGTGTCTTGCCGGCTCGATCGCTACACTGCTGTTCCTGCTGTGGTTCGGACGTCGCGCTATGTACGCGCCGGAGCGATTGTTGCTGATCGGCGTCGCCATTGGTGCGCTGTTTCAGGCGGTCAGCGGGACGGTGACCGCGAGCGGCGATGCTCGCGCTGCGCTCCTGCTGAACTTCGTTGTCGGCTCGACCTATTACGTACAGCCGATTGCGGCTGCCGTTGCGGTGGTGGTCGCGCTGGTGGGTCTGGGTGCGGCGCCCTTGCTGTCCCGCTGGCTCGAACTGCTGTCGCTCGGCGAAGGCACGAGCCGCTCGCTCGGCGTGCGGGTTGACGTCGCTCGCCTTGCCGTGCTGCTGCTGACCGCGCTACTCACGGCCACCTCGACGTTGATCGTCGGACCGTTGTCATTCGTCGGTCTGATGGCGCCGCATATCGCACGATCATTCGGGGTGTGCCGCGCGCGGGAACAATTGCTCGCCTCGGCGGCGATAGGCGTAGTACTGATGGTGCTCGCGCAGTGGTGCGGCAACCTGCTGCTGTTTCCCAACGAAATGCCGGCGGGCTTGATGGCCGCGTTGATCGGCGGACCTTATCTGCTGTGGTCGTTGTTAAAAGCGGCGCCACGCGCGGCATGACAACTGTGTTGGGAAGCCTGCGGCGTTTTCTTGACCCCCAAAACGCGTGCTGCCGCCTGAGCGGGGCACGAGGAACGGCCGACGGTAGAGAGCGCATTCGCGCTGCGCGTCGTGCGAGGCACGCATCATCAGTTCGATAGGCGACCAACAACGAGCTAGCTCGCTAGACCACCACTACTTTTTCACCAAACCTTTGTCCAATGTAACGAGACGTAACCAGGCGGCCAACAGTGCGATGTTATGCATCAGTTATTACAAAGTTGAAATACGCGGATGGCGGCCTTGCGCTATATTTCGCCCAACAACACATTCTTCAAAAGGGTGATTCAATGAAGTCCGCACGTATTGTTCCACTTCTGATCGGGGTTCTCGGGTTGGCTGCGTCGGGTGCTGCAATGGCCGGTGGGCTCAGCGTTGGCGTCAACATCGGCATCCCCGCGCCGGTCTACGTGGCTCCGGCTCCGGTCTATGCACCGCCGCCGCCGCCCCCGCCGCCTGTCGTCTATCAACCGGCTCCCGTGTATTACGGCGGCCCGGCGATCGTGATCGGCTGGCATGGCGACCGTTACTGGGACGGCCGCCGCTATTGGGGGCGTGATGACTGGTATCGCCATCATCCCCCGGGCCGCTACGACTACGGCCGTAATCACTACGACAATCAGCGCGGCTGGCACTAAGCCGTTAAGAAGCGCGGCTGATGCAGTCGCCGTGTTGAAACAAACCGCCCGAAAGAGGGCGGTTTTTTATTGCCTGTACGAAACCGGCAGACTGTGCCGAAGGCGCCGAGTCAACGCAGCACGCATCGTCACCCGGCGATAGCAGCCATACCGCCGACCACGGCATTAGCGCCGCTATCCCCGTGCACGATTTTCGCTGTTACGCCGGCTGTCAGATCCGACGGCAGAAACGCTGCGGCATTGCCGACCGGTTCGATCGTCGCATTGCGCCTGAGCGGCGCGTCGTTTTCGGCGAATTCGAGATTGTGGCGTGAGCATGGATTGCGCGGGTTTATTGGGTAGAATTCCCCCACATTGACATTGCCCACTGACCAATAAGGCCCCTATGACAACTGGCTCGCGATGGGTTCAAACGCCTCGTGAACTTTGGTGCGGCGTGATTCACAGGCTATCGCGTGTCGGTCTACCAGTTGTGCCGCGCTCCAGGCGGTCAGTGTGCGCTGTCGCGCTGTGCGGTGTGTCCGCCCTGGCCGGCTTGCTCGCGGCACCCGAGGCCCATGCGGTCTATGCGATCGCCCAATACGGCGAGCCGAAATATCCGCCCGATTTCAAGTACTTCGACTACGTCAACCCGGATGCGCCCAAAGGCGGCACGCTGGTGCTGGCCAATCCGAGCCGGCTCACCAGTTTCGATAAATTCAATCCGTTCACATTGCGCGGTAACCCCGCGCCGGGCGTCGACCTGATGTTCGAAAGCCTGACCATCGGCAGCAGCGACGAAGTGGCGTCCGCCTATGGCCTGCTCGCCGACGACATCAATATCGCCCCGGACGGGCTGTCGACGACCTTCCACATCAATCCGCGTGCACGCTTTTCGAACGGCGACCGGGTCACCGCGGACGACGTCAAGTTCTCGCTCGACACGCTGAAAAGCCCGCAAGCCGCGCCGCAATTCGCGTCGATCTTCGGCGAGATCACGCGCGCGGTGGTGGTCGATCCGCAAACGATCCGTTTCGAGTTTCATCAACGCAATCGCGAGTTGCCGCTGCTCGTGGGCAGCATGCCTGTGTTCTCGCACAAGTGGGGGATGAAGCCGGACGGCAGCCGCATTCCGTTCGACCAGTTGGCATTCGAAAAGCCGATCGCCAGCGGACCCTATCTGATCGATCAGTACGACAACGGCCGCACAATCACCTATCGGCGCGATCCGAATTACTGGGGCGCGGCGTTGCCGGTGCGCGTCGGTACGAATAACTTCGATCGCATTGTCTACAAGCTGTATTCGGATAACGTCGCGCGGCTGGAGGCGTTCAAGGCCGGCGAATACGATGCGATGGTCGAATACGTCGCGCGTAATTGGGTGCGGCGTGACGTCGGCAAGAAGTTCGATAGTGGGGAGTTGATCAAGCGCGAATTTCCGCAGCATAACGGCACGGGCATGCAGGGCTTCATGCTCAACCTGCGCCGGCCGTTGTTCCAGGACGTGCGAGTGCGCAAGGCGCTCGATCTCGCGCTCGATTTTCAGTGGTTGAACCGTCAGTTGTTCTTCAATCAGTACACGCGCATCGACAGTTTCTTCGCCAATACGGATTTGCAGGCGAAGGGCCTGCCATCGCCTGGTGAGCTTGCGCTGCTCAATCCATGGCGCGCACAACTCGATCCGGCTGTATTCGGTCCGCCGCCAAAGCAGCCGGACACGGATCCGCCGGATTCGCTGCGAGCCAATCTGCTGCAGGCGCGCGCCTTGTTGCAGCAGGACGGGTGGACCTATCGCGACAACGCGTTGCGTAACGCCAAGGGCGAGCCGTTCGAATTCGAAATTCTCGACGACTCCAGTTCCGAAGCAGCGATGTCGCCGATCGTCGCGACGTACATCCGCAATCTGCAAAAGCTGGGCATCAAGGCGACGTTTCGTGTGTCCGATTTCGCGGTGTATCAAAAGCGCCTCGACAATTTCGATTTCGACACCACGACGATCCGCATGCCCGATGTGCAGGTGCCGGGCACCGAACAGATCGACCGCTTCGGTAGTAAAGCCGCCGATACGCAGGGTTCCGACAACGTGATCGGGCTGAAGTCGCCCGTGGTCGACGCGGTGCTGCGCGCGCTCGTGCAAGCGCAGACGCGCGAGCAACTGGTGGACGCGACGCACGCACTCGACCGCTTGCTGATGCATGGCTACTATGTGGTACCGCACTGGTACAGCGCGACGCACCGGGTGGCGTTCAAACGCGGCCTTGCGTGGCCGAAGACCTTGCCTCTGTACTATGGCGCGGAAGGCTGGATCACGTCGATGTGGTGGTATGCCGAGCCGCAACAGCCGCCAGCACAGTCGCACTAAACGCGTCCATTCACTCAACGCCTTCGCACCGGAAACGACGCCATGTGGAGCTACATCCTCAAACGCCTGCTGTTGATGATCCCGACCTTGCTCGGCGTGTTGACGCTGACCTTCGTCGTGATCCAGTTCGTCCCGGGTGGCCCGGTCGAACAGATGCAGCACGAACTGCGCAAAGGCGCGGAGAACGGCGCGCCGTTCGGTCTGCGCGCGCATAACGGCGTCGACGCGCAGCAGATCGCGCAACTGAAAGTGCTGTATGGCTTCGACAAACCGCCGCTCGAACGCTACGTCCTGATGCTAAAACGCTTCTCGACGTTCGACCTGGGTCAAAGCTATTTCCGCCATCAAAGCGTGTGGTCGCTGATCGTTTCGAAGTTGCCGGTGTCGATCAGCATCGGCTTATGGACGTTCTTTCTGACCTACCTGATATCGGTGCCTCTGGGCATAGCCAAAGCGGTGCGTAACGGCTCGCGCTTCGATATCGCGACGAGCCTCGTCGTGTTGATTGGCTACGCGATTCCGGGCTTTGTGCTGGGCGTGCTGTTGCTGGTCCTGTTTGGCGGCGGCAGTTTCCTGCAACTCTTCCCGCTCCGTAATCTCACCTCGGACAACTGGGCGCAGTTGAGTCTCGGCGGTAAGATCGTCGACTACCTGTGGCATATCACGTTGCCGATCACGGCCTCGGTAGTGGGCAGTTTCGCTGTCGTCACAATGCTGACGAAGAACGCCTTCCTCGACGAAATCCGCAAGCAATACGTGCTGACCGCGCGCGCCAAAGGTTTGTCGGAAAGGCGCGTGCTGTGGAAACACGTGTTTCGCAACGCATTGCTGCCGTTGATCGTCGGTTTTCCGGCGGCGTTCATCGGTGCGTTCTTCACCGGCAGCCTGCTGATCGAGACGCTGTTTTCGCTCGACGGACTCGGCCTGCTGTCGTACGAATCGGTGGTGCGGCGCGACTACCCCGTCGTGCTCGGCACGCTGTATCTGTTCACGCTGATCGGTCTTGCGACGAAGCTGATTTCCGATCTTTGCTATGTGTGGGTCGATCCCCGCATCCAATTCGAACAACTGGAGCGTTGATGAATCGAGCCCGCCTTTCAGCCGATGCGGCGGCGCGCACCGAACCGGTTCGCGCGTTCGTCTCGCCAACGCCTGCGCGTCGCGTCTGGCAGCGTTTTCGCCAGCAGCGCCTTGGCTACTGGAGTCTGATCATCTTTGTCGTCGCGTTTGCGGCGAGCCTCGCCGGGCCGCTGTGGTCGAACGACAAGCCGCTCGTGGTGCGCTACGAAGGGCAGTTGTATTTTCCGATGTTCAAGACCTACGCGGAGACTACCTTCGGCGGCGACTTCCCGACGCCCGCCGATTATCTCGACCCGTATGTCAAGCATCGTTTCGACACGCCGGGTAACTTCGCGGTGTATCCGCCGAACCATTACTACTACGACACGCTGAATTATTTCTCGAAGGAGCCGAACCCGGCGCCGCCGTCGCGCGATAACTGGCTCGGCACCGACGACCGTGGTCGCGATCTGTTTGCGCGTCTTTTATACGGTTTTCGCGTGTCAGTGGAGTTCGGGCTGGTGCTGACCCTGATTGGCACCGTGCTTGGGATTGCCGCGGGCGCGGTGCAGGGTTACTTCGGAGGGCGCATCGATATCATCGGGCAGCGCCTGATCGAAATCTGGAGTGCCATGCCGGAGCTTTACCTCCTGATCATATTTTCGTCGATCTTCGAGCCGGGGTTCATTCTGCTGATCGTGCTGCTCTCGCTGTTCGGCTGGATCGGCTTGTCCGATTACGTGCGCGCGGAGTTTCTGCGCAACCGTCACCAGGACTATGTGCGTGCGGCGCGGGCAATGGGGCTATCGAACTGGCAGATCATGTGGCGGCACGTGTTGCCCAACAGTCTGACGCCCGTGATCACGTTTCTGCCGTTTCGCATGAGCGGCGCGATTCTCGCGCTTACCAGCCTCGACTTTCTGGGCCTCGGCGTGCCATCACCAACACCAAGCCTCGGCGAATTGCTGGCGCAAGGTAAAGCCAATCTCGACGCATGGTGGATTTCGTTGTCCACTTTCGGCGTGCTGGTCGCGATGCTGTTACTGCTGACGTTCATGGGCGATGCGCTGCGCAACGCGCTGGACACCCGCATCTCCGATGCCATGCGCGCGGGAGGCAACCAGTGAGCGCCATCGTGGAGAACGACGCAAAACAGGGTGTGGCGCCGCCGCTGCTGGAACTCGATCGTCTGCACGTGACCTTCGGCGATACGGTCGCGGTGAACGACGTGACGCTCGCGATTCAACGCGGCGAGCGGGTCGCGCTGGTCGGCGAATCGGGCTCGGGCAAGAGCGTGACCGCACTGTCGATCCTGCGTCTGTTGAGCGACGCGCAGGTCAGTGGCTCGGTCCGTTTCGACGGCCAGGATCTGCTCGCTAAAAGCGAGCGTGAGATGCGCGGCATGCGCGGCTCCGACATCGCGATGATCTTCCAGGAGCCGATGACGGCCCTCAATCCGCTCTATACGGTCGGTGACCAGATTGCGGAGACGATCGTCGTGCATGACGGCGTCACGGCGAACGAGGCGCGTAAGCGCGCGGTGGCGTTGCTGGGGCGCACGGGCATTGCCGAGCCCGGCAAACGCGTGAACAGTTATCCGCATCAGCTCTCCGGCGGTCAGCGGCAACGCGCGATGATCGCGATGGCGCTTGCGTGCCGCCCACGCCTGTTGCTGGCCGATGAGCCGACCACGGCGCTCGATGTGACGATCCGCGCGCAGATCGTCGATCTGCTGCTGGAACTGCAACGCGACGAAGCCGAGAAACGCGGCATGGCAGTGCTGCTGATCACGCACGACCTGAATCTGGTGCGGCACTTTGCGCAACGTATCGCGGTGATGGAGCAGGGCGTGCTGGTGGAAAGCGGCCCGGTCGAGCAGGTGTTCGAGTCGCCGCAGCATCCTTACACGCAGCGTCTGCTGGCGAGCCGCCCGCAGCGCACCGTGGTCCCGGTATTGCCGATCTCACCGGTGCTGCTCGAGGCGCGCGATGTCTCGGTCGATTTCAAAACAAAACTGCCGGGCCTGAGCGGCTGGTTTCGCTCGGGGCGCTTCCACGCGGTGGCGGATGCAAGCGTGTCGGTGCGTCAGGGTGAGACGCTCGGGATCGTCGGCGAATCGGGGTCGGGCAAATCGACGCTCGCGATGGCCTTGCTCGGTCTGCAACGCACCGCGCACGGCGAGATCGAGTTTCAGGGCAGGGCGCTCGGCAGCTATCGCGGCGCTGAGCAGACCGCCTTACGCTCGAATATGCAAGTCGTCTTTCAGGATCCGTTCAGTTCGCTTTCGCCGCGCCAAACCATCGAGCGGATCGTCGGCGAAGGGCTCGCGCTGCATCGGCCGCAAATGAGCCCGGAGGCGCGGCGCGACAAGGTGGTGTCGGTGCTGCGCGAAGTGGGTCTCGACCGCACGGTGCTGTATCGCTATCCGCACGAGTTCTCCGGCGGCCAGCGTCAGCGGATTGCGATTGCGCGTGCCCTGGTGCTGGAGCCACGCATCCTGATCCTCGACGAACCGACCAGCGCGCTCGACGTGTCGATCCAGCAGCAGGTGCTGAAACTGCTCGCCGGGTTGCAACAGAAGTACAACCTCGGCTTCGTGTTCATCAGCCACGATCTGGCCGTGATCGGGGCGATGGCGCATCGTGTCGCGGTCATGCAAAACGGTTCAATCGTCGAAAGCGGCGACGTTGAGCAGATTTTTGCGACACCGGCGCACCCTTACACTCGAAAGCTGCTGAAAGCGGCGCTTGACCACTGATTTTGCACTCTTTCACCAATTGGGTGCCTGTCTCGATTGTATTTTTCTATTTGTTTTGACACGTGAATACTTACTGGCTAGTATCGACCAAACTTTTTTCCGTAGCCCACTGATTTTTAGGCAAAAAATACCGACCAATGCAGCACAGAAACCTAACCCAGGCTTGCACGCGCGTCGTCGCCGGGATGTTCATTGGCGTCTTGATGGCAGCAGCTCCCGGCGCGTTCGCCGACGAAGTAAGCAGTTTTAATCAGAATGCCTCATATTCGACCCCCAGCGGGTCGAATTCTTTGTCCCCCCTCAATTCGCAATCGGCCGCTCCCGACAGCGACGGCGGCGCCAAATCGTTCCTTTCCGGCATGGCCGGAAAAGCGGGCGACGTGGTGGTCGGCGCGCTGAACATGATCGGCGTTCGTTACCGTTGGGGTGGTAATACGCCCGATTCGGGGCTCGATTGCAGCGGCTTTGTGCGCTACGTGTTCCAGGACACGCTCGGTATGGCGCTGCCGCGCCGCGCTGAGGAAATGAGCCGCGTGGGCGAGAAGGTTCGCGTCAGCGACCTGAAGCCGGGCGATCTGGTGTTCTTCAACACCATGCGCCGTACGTTCTCGCACGTCGGTATCTACATTGGCGACAACAAGTTCGTGCATTCGCCTTCCACGGGCAGCACGATCCGCGTCGACGATCTGGATAGCGGCTATTGGGAAAAGCGGTTCACGGGTGCACGCCGGATCGAGACGTCCTATCAGGAAGGTGACGATCTGCGCAAGCGCGTGAATGCCTCGATCGGCGGTAATCAGTAACTGATTCGGCCCGCACCCGCGGTTTGGGTGTGAAAAAAGCCTGCTTCGTCCGAAGCGGGCTTTTTGCGTTGGGGCGCGTGCCGATTGTCGGTAAATCTTCCGCGCCGTGCCGTGGGCTGTGTAGGCGCGGTGTGACGGCAACTGAAGCGCGCCGGTCGGTATAACCGGCGCGACCCAGGCGGGTTAAACCGCAGCGCGGCTTGCGGCCAGCTTGCGTTGCAACTCCGGCATCATTTTCGCCACCGCTTCCTCTCCGGCCAGGATCGCTGCGTTGCGCTGCGAGAAATCGCTGCCGCTCATGGCGGCCAGATTCGGCCGGATCACGACGTCGGCGTATTTGTCGAGCTCATAGGTCTTGATCGTCTGGCCCATGATCGTGAAAGTCTGCATCAGTACGTCGAACGAGCTGGCCGTGAGGCCGCTTTCCGGGCGCTGCGAGATGTCCACCGCGATCACGAAATCCGCGCCCATCTTGCGCGCAAACGAGGCGGGCACCGGACTCACCAGGCCGCCGTCCACATATTCGTGCCCGCCCATCTTCACCGGCTCGAAAATCGACGGCACGCTGCATGACGCGCGCACCGCAATGCCGGTATTGCCGCGCTGGAACAGGATCGGCTGGCCGGTCCGCAGATCGGTGGCGACCACGCCGAGCGGCTTGGCCATCTTCTCGATCGGACGGTTGTTGAGCGTCGTATTCAGGTAGTTTTGCAGCGCGACGCCCTGCAGAAAGCCGCGCGTGCGAAACGGCATGGCCCAGTCGCTGATGGACGCTTCGTCCATGTTCAGCGCGAGCTTGTTCAACGCAAAACCGTTCATCCCCGAGGCGTACAGCGCACCGACGACCGAACCGGCGCTGGTGCCGGCCACCAGGTCGACCTGGATATTGCGCGCCTCGAGCGCCTTGATCACGCCAATATGCGCGAAGCCGCGAGCGGCGCCGCCGCCTAGCGCGAGCCCGACGCGGATCGAGCGCTGCGGTTTGTCGAGCGGTGGCGTGGTGGGCGTGGCAGCAACCGGTGTGCTATCGGGCTTGCTGGCGCCGGTCGTGGTGCAGGCGGCCAGCACCGCGGAGGCGGCCGCCAATGAGAAGTTGCGACGGGCGAGGCGAGGGGATGACGGTTTCAACGGGTTCTCCAGCAACGGCAGGGGCGGCGCAATCGGCGTAATCGGTACAAGCGGCGCAACCTGTGCCGCGATCAGGCGGATAGTCAAACGGACAGAACCGCCGGTGGCGATTCCATGCGCTGTGGTTCTATCCCGACCCGCAGCGCGCGCACATCATAAATCAAAGCGCCGGACGCGCGCCGGCCCGGTAATGAAACGTTGCAGACGAAACCATGGGGCGTCCTGGAGCGCGCTTCGCGAGTGTCTTGCGTGCTGCCATTGGCCATCTGGACGAGGGCAGGCAAGACGGGTTCGGAAGGTATAATTCGGCTCTCGCATTTATTTCCTTCGTGTTCGTGCAAGGCGTTTTCTGCCTCACGGGCGCGGTCCGCTGCCGCGCTTCACTGGCGATGTCTGCCACGGCGCCGGCGCCTGTCTTCCGAGTAATCGCTAATGACCACCTCTGTCCGTACCCGTTTCGCACCGAGTCCCACCGGCTTCATCCACCTCGGCAACATTCGCTCCGCGCTTTATCCGTGGGCGTTCGCGCGCAAGATGAAAGGGACCTTCGTGCTGCGGATCGAGGACACCGACGTCGAGCGTTCCAGTACCGAATCTGTAGATGCCATTCTCGAAGGCATGGAATGGCTCGGCCTCGATATCGACGAAGGCCCGTTCTACCAGATGCAGCGCATGGACCGTTATCGCGAAGTGCTCAAGCAGATGCAGGACGCGGGGCTCGTGTACCCGTGCTACATGTCGACGGAAGAGCTGGACGCACTGCGCGAACGCCAACGCGAGGCCGGCGAAAAGCCGCGCTATGACGGCACGTGGCGTCCGGAAACCGGCAAGGTCTTGCCGGAGCCGCCGGCCGGCGTGCAGCCCGTGCTGCGCTTCCGCAATCCGCTCTCCGGTTTGGTCGCATGGGACGACGCCGTGAAAGGCCGCATCGAAATCTCGAACGAAGAACTCGACGACCTCGTGATCGCGCGCCCGGATGGCACGCCGACCTACAACTTCTGTGTCGTCGTGGACGATCTCGACATGCGCATCACGCACGTGATTCGCGGCGACGATCACGTGAACAACACGCCGCGTCAGATCAACATTCTGCGTGCGCTCGGCGCCGAGCCGCCGGTGTATGCCCATTTGCCGACCGTGCTGAACGAGCAGGGCGAGAAGATGAGCAAGCGTCACGGCGCGATGAGCGTGATGGGTTATCGCGACGCCGGCTTTCTGCCGGAAGCAGTGGTCAACTATCTGGCGCGTCTGGGCTGGTCGCATGGCGACGCGGAAATCTTCACGCGTGAGCAGTTCGTCGAATGGTTCGATCTGGAGCATCTGGGCAAGTCGCCGGCTCAGTACGATCACGACAAGCTGAACTGGCTCAACGCGCACTACATCAAGGAAGCGGACAACGCGCGCCTCGCGGAGCTTGCAAAGCCGTTCTTCGCTGAGTTGGATATCGACGAAGCCGCGATTGCGCAAGGCGCTGATCTGGCGTCGGTGGTGGGCTTGCTGAAGGACCGTGCGTCGACGGTGAAGGAAATCGCCGAAAACGCGGCGATGTTCTATCGCGTGCCGGCACCGGAAGCCGATGCGCTCGCACAGCACGTCACGGATGTCGTACGTCCGGCGCTTGCCGATCTGGGCGCAACGCTCAAGACGGTGGAGTGGACCAAGGAAGCGATCGCTGCAGCCTTGAAGGCCACGCTCGGGGCGCACAAGCTGAAGATGCCGCAACTGGCCATGCCGGTTCGCCTGTTGGTGGCGGGCACCACGCATACGCCGTCGATTGACAGCGTGCTGATGCTGTTCGGGCGCGATGTCGTCGTGAGCCGTATCGAAAAAGCGTTGGCCTGAGCGCATTCGCGCTCGCCTTGAGAGGGTTTGCATGCGACTTGCGAAAAAAGTCGCATGCAATTGCTCAAAGGGTATTTACAAAGCGCAAATTGGCCTCTAGAATCTCGTTTCTGTTCTGCAAGGGGGGTATAGCTCAGCTGGGAGAGCGCTTGCATGGCATGCAAGAGGTCAGCGGTTCGATCCCGCTTACCTCCACCATCAGAGCAGAGTGAAGTGGTTCCGAAGTCTGGAGCTTGTAGCAAAAAAGACTTCACAAACGGTTGTAACGTAGTTAGAATATTGGTCTTTGCTGCTGACGAAGCGAAGTTAGCCTGAAGTTGAGGCAAGTTAGCAGCAAGATAAAGACAGATCTGAAAAGATTATGTCCCCTTCGTCTAGAGGCCTAGGACATCACCCTTTCACGGTGAGTACAGGGGTTCGAATCCCCTAGGGGACGCCAAATATCAGCGTCGCTTGGAAGTAGTAAGGCAGCGCAGCTTGCAGAGAAAAAACCAACGCTCGCAAGTCATGATAGGCAAACTGGAGTGGTAGTTCAGTTGGTTAGAATACCGGCCTGTCACGCCGGGGGTCGCGGGTTCGAGTCCCGTCCACTCCGCCAGACAAAGCCCGTTCATACAAACCTGAACGGGCTTTTTCGTTAAAGGTGTAAGCAGTACGTTGTCCCCTTCGTCTAGAGGCCTAGGACATCACCCTTTCACGGTGAGTACAGGGGTTCGAATCCCCTAGGGGACGCCAGAACATCGGCGTCGCTCGGTAAGAAATATGAGCGGTGCAGTAGGCGAATGAGCAAAGCTCACAAGCCACGTTGGAAAAATCTGGAGCGGTAGTTCAGTTGGTTAGAATACCGGCCTGTCACGCCGGGGGTCGCGGGTTCGAGTCCCGTCCGCTCCGCCAGATTTTAAGAAGCCCACTTCGAAAGAAGTGGGCTTTTTTTATTTCTGCAGCCGGGTCTGCCCGGGTATCGTCCGGGTATGCTCGGGACAAACAGCCATTGCCAGCGTGCGCGGCCTGTTTTACCGTTGACCCGATTCATCTTCGTCGTTCCACCATGTTCGATCCAACCGAAGCACCGTCACCGTTTTATCTGCGCAGCGCCAGCATGGACGATTTCGAGTTCGCTGAGGCGCTGACTCGCAATAACATGGGTGGCTACTATCGCCGGCACCATCTGGTCTGGCGTGGCGATCTGTTTCTCGGCAGTTGGCGCGAGTCGGAGAATTTCATTCTCGAAGTGGACGGCGAGCCGATCGGTGTGCTGCGCATCACGCAAGAAGGCGATTCGCTGCATATCCGCGATGTGCAGATTGCCGAAGGGCATCGGCGGCTCGGCGCCGGCACGTATCTGCTCGATATGTCGCATCAGTGGGCGCGTGAGCGCGGGCTGCGCGAGTTGCAGTTGCGCGTGTTCGTCGACAATCCTGCCGCGCGGCTGTATCAGCGCAAGGGATACAAGCTGACCGGGCCGCGTCTGGCGCAACTCGGCGCGATCCGTCATCTGGCGCGGCGCGTCTGACGCGTCGCAGGCTAGCGCGTGTGCGTTATGCCGTCACCGTTACGTCGTCACTTTTGCGCGGTCTCTTCGTCAGTCTCTGCATTGCCGCGATCCCCGCTCGCCACGCGATGTTCAGAGCCACGCTCGATGAACGCGCGTGGACTTTCGCCAAATGCACGCCTGAACATCGCCGAGAACGCACTCTGGCTCTGATAACCCAACTCCTGCGCGACATGTGAAAGCGGCCGCCCCTGGCTTAGCAGCGGAATCGCGCGCGCGAGAATGGCCTGCTGACGCCATTGCGAAAAACTCACGCCCAACTCCTGACGAAACAGCCGCGCAATCGTGCGCGTACTCGCACCTACGCTCGATGCCCATTGTTCAAGCGAATCGCCGTGCGTCGGGTCCGCGATCACGGCCTCGCACAGCGCACGCAAGCGCTTCTCGTTGGGCATCGGCACGGACAGCGGCAGTGGCTCCGAACGCGTCAGTTCGTCGAGCGCGAGGGCGCCCAGCAGTTGTTCGCGTGTCGCTGAGATGCCTGGCGTATCGAGCGCGGCGATAACTTCGCGCAGCAGATCCGATACTTCGACCACGCGCGGTGTATCCAGTCCGGCCGGGACGGTGCTTTCGGTAATGTAGAGCGTGCGCAGAAACGCATCTTCGACCGCGACGACTTCGTGCGTAACGTGCGGTGGTACCCAGATCGCGCGGGATGGCGGCACCATCCACGTCGTGCCGGCCGTCGCAACCCGCAGCACGCCGCGCGATGCATAGGCTACCTGTGCCCACGCGTGCGTGTGTCGCGCGATACGCCAGCCCGAAGGCATTGGCCGCGAGCGCACGCGGATGGGATGCGTTTGCGTCGGCTGGAATTCCGGCGGGATGTCTGCGAAGTGGACATGGCTCGCCAGGACGGGGTCGGTGGACGAATTCATGTTGAAGATCGATCCAATGGATGGAGCTCAAAAAACGCGGAGCCTGTGAACACGGAACTCACGAGCACGGGGCGCTCAAACATCGAGCGCTCAAGCGCGGACCCCGAGAGCGCGGATCTGCAGGCACGGACTCGAAGGCGCAGACCCGCAGGCACAGACCCGCAGGCGCAAACTCGAAGGCCCGGACCCAAAACCACCGCGGGCTTCTCATTGTAGGTGTTACGTCGGAGTCAACGTTGCATAATGTCCAGATTGCACGGATCCCGAGGAGAACCCCATGAGCTTTGCAACCGCTGATTTGTGCGATGCACACGAGGACCAACTGGCGCTCGGCACGCTGCGGGTGCTCGAGCCGGTGTTTCATCTCTTCAGTCGCGCCGAGTGTTTCAGCGGCGAGGCGGTCACGCTAAAGGTGTTCGAAGACAACGCACTCGTGCGCGCCACGCTCGAGGAGAAGGGCGCGGGCCGGGTGCTGGTGGTCGATGGCGGTGGCAGTCTGCGCTGCGCGCTGGTGGGCGGCAACCTCGCGCAAATCGCCGAACAGAATGGCTGGGCGGGCATCGTGCTGCACGGCTGCGTGCGCGATACGCTGGAGCTCAATGAAGTCAACGTCGGTGTGGCGGCGCTGGCGACCTGTCCACGGCGTGGCCAGAAGCTCGGCACGGGCGAGCGCGACGTGCCGGTGCAATTGCCGGGCGCGCTGATACGGCCAGGTGAATGGATCTATGCGGACATCGACGGCGTGCTGGTGGCGAGCGCGTCGCTAAACTGAACCCCCGGCATCAGCCGAGGCAAGCCAGACCCACACTCAAGGAGAGCGAACAACGATGCAGACCGTCTTTGTCTACGGCACGTTGCGTGCCGGTGAAGTGAACGACCTCAGAGATGCTGCGGCGCGCAACGAGATCGCCGCGCCGAATCTGCTGGGCACGGCCACGGTGCGTGGCCATCTATTCGACTTCGGCTTGTATCCGGGCCTGGTGGTCGACGAAGCAGGCGTGGACGTCACGGGCGACGTCTACGAAATCGACGATGAACTGGTTGCGGTGCTCGACGAAATCGAAGCGGTGTATCCCGGTGTCGAAGATCGTTTCCTCGCTCGAGAAGTGATGGTGAAGGTAGACGGCAACGTCGTGAACTGCCGTTTCTATCCCGTCGCGCCCAATGCGGTGAGGGGCCTCCCGGAAATCAGATCGGGCGATTGGGTCGAGTATCGCAGCACGCGCTGAGGGGCGGCATAGCTCGCTCACGGCGAAGCGGACTGCCAGCACTGACGCGAGCATAACGAACGCGGCACGAGCACATCGCTAGCACAAAAAAACGGCCCGGCAGGCATGCGCCTGTCGGGCCGTCCGGTCGGTCAGCCTTGCGACCCAGGCCGCTCTTTCATCTTGCGTGGCTGGTGAAAGCGGACCTGGTACGACGTCGTTATTGCTGTTACATGAGGCTGCTACATGAGGCCGCCACATGAGGCTGATGCCTGAGGCCGTTCAGATGCCTCAGATTTCTTCGTACAGCGGCAGCGTCAGGAAGTCGGTGAACTGCTCCGACGTCGACATGTCTTCGAAGATTTGTGCGGCGCGATCGTACGGCTTCGTATCGCCGCCAACTGCCTGCTTCACCTTGTCGAGCTCTTGCGCCGACATCTCGCGCACCAGCTCCTCCGTGACCTTGCGACCGTCGTCGAGCTTGCCCTTCGGCGAGCGCAGCCATTGCCACACTTGCGAGCGCGAGATCTCCGCGGTGGCGGCGTCTTCCATCAGGTTGTGAATCGGCACACAGCCGTTGCCCGCAAGCCACGAACCCAGGTAGTGAATACCGACGTTGATGTTGTTGCGCAAGCCGGCTTCGGTGATCGACGCTTCCGGGCGGAAGTCCATCAGGTCGGCCGCGGTGACGAGCACGTCGTCGCGCTGCTTAGCGATCTGATTCGGTTTGTCGCCGAGCACCTTGACGAATTCTTCCATCGCGATCGGCACGAGGCCCGGATGCGCGACCCAGCCACCATCGTAACCATCGCCCGCATCGCGTGCCTTGTCGGAGCGCACACCGCCCATTGCTTTGTCGTTCGCCGCCGGATCGTTCTTGATTGGGATCAGTGCGCTCATGCCGCCGATTGCCGGCGCGTTGCGGCGATGGCAGGTCTTCAGCAACAGCAGCGCGTAGGCACGCATGAACGGCGAGGTCATCGTGATCTGCGAGCGGTCGGCGAGGCAGAAATCGCGGTCGTTCTTGAACTTCTTGATGGCCGAGAAGATGTAGTCCCAGCGGCCGGCGTTCAGACCTGAACTGTGTTCGCGCAGCTCGTACAGGATCTCGTCCATTTCGAACGCGGCGACGATCGTTTCGATCAACACCGTCGCGCGAATCGTGCCGCGCGGCACGCCGACGGCTTCCTGTGCGGCGACGAAGATCTCGTTCCACAGGCGCGCTTCCAGATGGCTCTCCATCTTCGGCAGATAGAAGTAGGGCGCCGTGCCGCGCGCGACCTGTTCCTTCGCGTTGTGAACCATGAAGAGCGCGAAGTCGAAGATACCGCCGCAGACCCGCTTGCCGTCCACCGTCACATGCTTTTCGTCCAGATGCCAGCCGCGCGGACGCACGATCAGCGTGGCGATCTTGTCGTTCAGCGTGTACGACTTGCCGTTCTGTTCGAGCGAAATCGTGCGGCGTACCGCGTCCTTCAGATTGATGTGGCCGGTAATCTGGTTGTCCCAGCTTGGCGCATTCGAATCTTCGAAATCGGTCATGTACGAATCCGCGCCCGAATTCAGCGCGTTGATGATCATCTTGCGCTCGACCGGGCCGGTGATTTCCACGCGGCGGCACTGCAGATCCTGCGGCAGCGGCGCGATCTTCCAGTCGCCTTCGCGCACGCTTTTCGTTTCAGCGAGGAAGTCGGGACGCTCGCCGGCGTCGAGCCGTTTCGTGCGTTCCGCCCGAGCCTGCAACAGTTGCTGACGGCGCGGTTCGAACGTGCGATGCAGCGCGGCGACGAGCTCGAGCGCTTCGCGGGTGAGAATCGCTTCATAGCCCGGCTTGATCTCAGCCGTGATTTCCATGCCTTGCGGCAGCGACAACGATGATTGCGATGACAGCGGATTGGCCATGGTTTCTCCTTGGTCGGTCAGATTGCAAAGGTGCAAATGTTGAAATGAAGTTGAATTGCGTCATGGGATTCCGGTGGTAGCGGTCATGCGCCAGGGCTGTGGCGCGTGCGGTTGCCACCGGGATTGCCGGTGCTGCCCGTGCCGCTAGTGCGGTCAGGCGACGCGAGGGACTTCAGAAAAGCGAGCAGATCGTTCATGCCTCCGCCCGTACTATGCGGCGTGACGCCCAGTTCTTCGGCTGGTGCGTTTTGCCGGTTAAGCCAGAAAGTCGTGAAGCCGAACCAGCTCGCGCCTGCCACGTCCCAGCCGTTCGACGACACGAAGACGATCTCGCGCGGCTCGGCCTTGAAGGCGTGCGTGCCGAGCGCGTAGGCCGCGGGCGAGGGTTTGTAGGCGCGTACTGTGTCGACGGATAGAACATGGTCGAACAGGCCCGTCATGCCGGCGCTTTTCACGGCGACGTCGAGCATTTGCGGATTACCGTTCGAGAGGATCGCAAGACCGGGCCGTGAGCCGGGTTTGCCGCTCGCGGATGCAGACGCAGAAGCGGAAGCAGACGAGGCCGAAGGCACGTCGCGCAACTGGCGTAGCGCGGGCACGGCATCGGGAAAAGCGGACAGGCAGGCATATTCGTCCATCAGACGCTTCTCTGCCGCACGGTCCAGCGTGAGGTGCAGTTTCCTGGCGGCGAAGCGCAAGGCGTCGAGGGTGATGTCCCAGAACGGCCGGTAATGCGCGCCGGGCGCGCTGGCCGGCGCTGCGAGCGTACGCAGCTGTGTGTATTCGATCTGTTTTTGACGCCACAACTGCGAGAGCGCGTCACCGTGGCCGGGGAACATCTGCTCCGCAGCAGCGATCACCGAATGCACGTCGAAAAGCGTGCCGTATGCGTCGAAAATCACTGCTTTAGGGAAGGGTGTCGTTGTGGCCGACATTGCCGTGCACTCCTATCAGAGGTCAGGACGAATTGTATTAGTGATGCTCTACGCTAAAAAAGAGGCTAAACATCACTTGATCTTTTACTTTCATCCACCTAATCTGACGCGCACCGACCACTTTCCCGCGTAACCCTCGAAGGGGACTTCCTTAGGGGCGCCGCGGTTCCGCCAGCTCATGGACCGTTTCAAGCAGATCGAGACTTTTGTTACCGTCGCGGCCAAAGGCAGCCTGTCCGCCGCAGCGCTCGCCGAAGGCGTCGCGCCCGCCATCATCGGCCGCCGTATCGACGCCCTCGAAGAGCGCCTCGGCGTCAAATTGCTGGTGCGCACCACGCGCAAGATCACGTTGACCTTCGAAGGCTCGGCGTTTCTCGAAGATTGCCAGCGCGTCATCCACGACATGCAGAACGCCGAGGCCAGCGTATCGGCGGGCGGTGTGAAGGCGAGCGGCCATTTGCGGCTGTCGGCGCCGGCCGGGTTCGGACGCCGGCATGTTGCGCCGCTGGTGCCGGCCTTTACCGTCGCGCATCCGGATGTGTCCATTACGCTCGACTTGTCTGACCGGCTGGTCGACCTCGTCAACGAGGGGTTCGACTGCGCTGTGCGCCTGGGCGAATTGCCGGATTCGTCGCTGGTGTCGCTCAAGCTGGGTGAGAACCGCCGCGTGTGCGTGGCGTCGCCGTCGTATCTGAGCCGGCGAGGCTCGCCGCACTCGCTGGCCGATCTCGCGCACCACAACTGTCTCGCGCTCGGCGCGAGCGCCAATCAGCAGCGCGGCTGGGTGTTCCAGCAGGGCGACAAGGTCGTGTCGATCAAGGTGTCCGGCACCATGGAATGCTCGGACGGCGCCGTGCTGCACGAGTGGTGCCTCGAAGGTTATGGGCTCGCGTGGCGCTCGTGGTGGGAGGTCGGCTCGGATATCGCGGCTGGCCGGCTGGTCAGCGTGCTCGACGACTTCGCCGCGCCGCCGATCGGCATCCATGCGGTTTTTCCGCAGCGGCGGCATTTGCCGCTGCGCGTTCGGCTGTTTCTGGACTTTCTCAAACATACGTACGGCCATCCTGACTACTGGGGCTGAGCGTGGCGGAGGTGCGGCTTGAGGAGGCGCAGCGACCTGGCGCGATGGTCTTTATGCCGCCTTGCGCGGCCGTCGCGAAGCTCCATGCAGCGGGTTTCCGATATGCGGACAGACCCGCACGACGGGCTTGAGCGCTTTTCTGCGAACTACAATCGATTGAAGCGGCTTCTTGGCCGATTGTGGGACGCTGGTGCCGCGCTGCGCGCAGCCGGCGACGGAGGGCACCATGTTCAGGCACATCCTGGTTCCGACCGATGGTTCAGACCTGTCACGCAAAGCAATAGACGGCGCCATCGATCTCGCGCAGGCCGTCGGCGCTCGCGTCACCGCTTACGCGTGTCTGCCGCAATATCCGTACTCGCCGTTCTCCGACGTGGTGATCGAACCACCGGTCGAGTTTCTGCAGCGCAGCGAGCGTGAAGCGCACGTGCATCTGCGGGAGGTGGAGCTGGCCGCGCGCCGTGTCGGTGTCGCGTTCGACAGCCGCACCAGCGTGCATCCGGCGCCGTATCTCGGCATCATCGAAGCGGCCGAGCAGGGCGGCTGCGACGTGATTTTCATGGCGTCGCATGGACGGCGCGGTCTCGGCAGCCTGCTGATCGGCAGCGAGACGCAGCGGGTCCTGACGCATACGAAGATCCCGGTGATCGTGTATCGCTGAAGTGCATGCTCGCGATGCCCATCGCGGGCAGGTACGGCATATAAAAAAACGCACCGGCGATGAGGCCGGCGCGTCCTATGCTCGCCGCACAATGCGTTGTGCTGGCTTTGTCCGCACTGACTCAGGTCCCATGCAAGATGGTTGCTGCTGCGCACGCTCCCAGACTCCAGCCATCAGGGCTGACCGGCGTACTTCAACCCTGATGGCTTTGCTCCTCCCTGACGGCGGCCCTCGAACGGGGCCGCTTTCTCGTCTGCCTTGCCGTTCTCGCGATCAGACCGCGGGATGACGGATGACTTAAGCAACCTTCTTGTCGAAAAACTGTTCGTCTTCCGTCGAACCGTGCAGCGCGGTCGTCGAAGCGTCACGCTCGACCGTTTGCGTCACGGCGTCGAAGTAACCGGTGCCGACTTCGCGCTGGTGCTTGACCGCGGTAAAGCCCTTTTCAGCCGCCGCGAATTCAGCCTGCTGCATTTCGACGAAGGCGGTCATCTGGTTGCGGGCATAGCCGTGCGCCAGGTTGAACATCGAGTAGTTCAGCGCGTGGAAGCCAGCCAGCGTGATGAACTGGAACTTGTAGCCCATTGCGCCGAGTTCGCGCTGGAACTTGGCGATGGTTGCGTCGTCCAGGTTCTTCTTCCAGTTGAACGACGGCGAGCAGTTGTACGACAGCAGTTGGTCCGGGAATTCCTTGTGGATCGCGTCGGCGAATTGCTTCGCGAACTCGAGGTCCGGCTTGCCGGTTTCGCACCAGATCATGTCGGCGTACGGCGCGTAGGCGAGGCCACGCGAGATCGCTTGCTGCAGACCCGGCTTCGTACGGTAGAAACCTTCCACCGTGCGTTCGCCCGTCAGGAACGGCTTGTCGTTGTCATCCACGTCCGAGGTGATCAGGTCGGCGGCCTCAGCATCGGTGCGAGCCAGCAGCACGGTCGACGTGCCGGAGACGTCGGCGGCCAGACGCGCGGCGGTCAGCTTGGCGATGTTTTCGCGGGTCGGCACGAGCACCTTGCCGCCCATGTGGCCGCACTTCTTCACCGAAGCGAGTTGGTCTTCGAAGTGCACGCCTGCCGCGCCGGCTTCGATCATCGCCTTCATCAGTTCGAACGCGTTCAGCACGCCGCCGAAACCGGCTTCCGCGTCGGCCACGATCGGTGCGAAGTAGTCGATATAGCCTTCGTCGCCCGGATTCTTGCCTTCCGACCATTGGATCTGGTCAGCGCGGGTCAGCGTGTTGTTGATGCGCTTCACCACCAGCGGCACAGAGTTCGCCGGATACAGCGACTGGTCCGGATACATTTCGCCGGCGACGTTCGCATCGCCCGCCACTTGCCAGCCCGACAGGTAGATCGCCTTCAGGCCGGCCTTCACCTGTTGCATCGCCTGGTTGCCGGTCAGCGCGCCGAGCGAGTTGACGAACGGCTCGTTGTTCACGCTTTCCCACAGCTTTTCCGCGCCGCGCTTGGCGAGCGTGTGCTCCACTTGCACCGAGCCGCGCAGACGGATCACGTCTTCAGCGGTGTACGTACGCTTCACGCCCTTCCAGCGCGGATCGGTTTCCCATTGTTGCTGGAGTTGCCTGGCTTGTTGTTCGCGCGACATGATGTGCTCCCTGGTTGCCTGTCATGGATAGTTGACTCTGTCGACCAGCGTGGGTGCAAAGCACTGACTCTGGTCTCATACAAGAAACTTGCCGTCTTCGTCGAAGCGGCTGGCGCTTTTAGGCGTTTCGTCTCGTGAAGTCTTGTATAAGAGTCTAGGCAAGTCGATGGCGGCGCAACAGTCACGAAGAAGCGTTTTTGAAATATAAATTTACGTTTAAAATCAATTGTTTGTGATTAACATTCCACATTAAGAAACGATTTTTTCCATCTTGCAATAGAGTATCTTGTGCCGCGCAGCACGATTTTTTACGACGCAGAAAATTTTTTCACATTATGGAATTCGAGCGGCGCCCAAAGCACGGACGAAAAAAAACCGGCGCCTGAGCACCGGTTTCTTTTGACTGACGAACGGCGCCAAGGCCGTCCGGGTCTTTTCAGGCCGCCTTACGTACTGAACGAGCCACGTAAATAGCGTTTGCCTGAGGACTGCAGTCGCTTGCTTAGCTGCCGCGACGCGCCGTACGCGGGCCGTCGCTGCGGCGTGCGCCGTAGCCGCCGTCACGCGAACCGCCGCCGAAACCGCCTTCACGCGAACCACCGCCGAAGCCACCTTCACGCGAACCGCCGCCAGCTGACTTGCCGGCCCAGCCGCCATTGCCGCTACCGCTGCGAGCGCCGCCGCCGTTACCGGCCGGCTTGCCAGCACCGCTGCCGCTACCGAAGCGACGGCCACCGCCGCCATTGCCACCGCCCGGACGGCCACGGCCGCCAAAGCCAGGACGGCCGCCGTTGCCCGACGGAGCCGACTTGCGCGGCTCGAAGCCTGCGACGACGTTGACCGGCAGCGGCGTGCGCACGAAACGCTCGATACGCTTGAGCGCGCCTTGTTCAGCGTGGTGCACGAGGCTCACTGCGATACCCGAGCGGCCAGCACGGCCGGTACGGCCGATACGGTGCACGTAGTCTTCAGCGAACTTCGGCAGATCGTAGTTGAACACGTGCGTGATGCCCGGGATGTCGATACCGCGAGCGGCGACGTCCGTCGCGACCAGCACGCGCACACGACGCTCGCGCAGGGCCTTGATCGTGCGGTTACGCGCGCCTTGCGGCAGATCGCCGTGCAGAGCAGCCGATTCGAAACCGGCGTCGGCCAGACGGCCAGCCAGTTGGTCAGCGTCCATCTTGGTTGCCGTGAAGACGATAGCCTGATCGAGGCCTTCGTCGCGCAGCAGATGGTCGAGCAGACGATCCTTGTGATCGCGGTCGTCAACATAGTGGACGGTTTGCGCGATGTTGGTGCGTTGTTCGAGGCGTTGAACGATCTCGATGCGTTCCGGATCCTTCAGCAGGCGGCCGGTCAGCGAACCGATCTTGCCGTCGAGCGTGGCCGAGAACAGCATCGTTTGACGCGTAGCCGGCGTAGCAGCGACGATCGTTTCGATGTCTTCGATGAAGCCCATGTCGAGCATGCGGTCGGCTTCGTCGAGCACGAGGATCTGCAGTTGCGACAGATCGATACGGCCGCGTTCCAGGTGATCGATCAGACGGCCCGGCGTAGCAACCAGGATTTCCGGGTTCTTTGCCAGCAGCATCAGTTGTTGACCATAAGCGACGCCGCCCAGAATGCTGACGGTGCGCAGACGCTTGAGGTGCTTGCCATACGTGGCAGCGGCGGTGGTGACCTGCATCGCGAGTTCGCGGGTCGGCGTCAGAACCAGCATGGTCGGACGGGCAACCGGTTGCGGACGGCGCGTGCGGGCACCGTCAGCCGGACGCGGCTCACGCGGCTGGCTGGCTTGTGCTTTTTGCAGTTGCGAGAAACGTTCGATCGCGGGCAGCATGAACGCGGCGGTCTTGCCCGAACCGGTCGGGCTCGACACCATCAGATCGCGGCCGGCGATGCCAGCCGGGATTGCGCGTTGCTGAACCGGAGTCGGGTTTTGATAACCAGCTGCGGTCAGGGCGGAGACGACATCCGCGGACAGACCGAGCGACGCGAACGACGGGCCGGTCGGCGCTGCGGCTTCTGCGGCGACAGCTTCCGGAGCGGCAGCGATGGCTGCGGCTTGTGCGGGAGCGTCGGCGAAACCGAGGGCTTGATCGGCGATGGCGTTCAACGGGCTGCTGGGGGTATTGCTCGAAGTCATGAGAATCCTTGGTAAATCCTTGGTACACACGGAATTAAAACGTCGGCGCCAATCGGCATACCCAAGTCGTCGGATTCAGCGAGCAAAGAAGCAGCGAGCAAATCGAAAAACGGGGGCAGCTCGCGACAATGAAGGCGAGCTTTTCGTTAGAAGCTGTATCGGATGCGACATGCCAAAACGGCGTGCCGCCAGCCTGGGACATGATCGCCCGTAGGGGGCTAGGCAGGAGGGGACAGGTTCTAAACTGGATTGGAGCTAAACGCTACGAGGCGCTGCGCCGCAAAGGCCGCTAGAGGAAAGCCGGGCAAAGCAGTGAAGCGCAGGCAGCATTGTATAGGGTTTTGTTGCACTGCGCCACCGTTAAGAAGTTTCCTGGCGGAAAACTTTCATTCGGCTGCCGGAATGGGCTTAAGGCGCTTCCCCACGGGGGTGGCCATGTGGCTCCCCAAAGGGCCGCCTGGTGGGCTACCTGAGCAAACTGCCTTGCCGCGGCCAAGCCAGGCCGAGGTTCCCGGCCTGCCGTTTCGACGACGGATTTCGCTACGGGGTCAGATTCAGGCAGCGGCGCCGCTCTTGAGGGCTTCGATCAATTCGACGTATTGCTGCTTCGCGGCGTCCTGAGCGGTGCCTTTGAGCGCGGCCCATGCATCGTACTTGTATTTGCCGACGATATCGGTGAAGCCGGGTTTGTCGCCGTGGACGTCGCCGTCGACGGCCTGCTTGTAGAGGGCGTAGAGGCGCAGCAGGGTAAGGTTGCCCGGACGCTCGGGCAGTTGCTTTGCATCTTCCTGGGCCTGGATGAATTGCGCGTTGATGTCTGTCATGGTGGTTTTTGCCCGGCTGGCGGGGTTGGTTCTGGCTGGGCTGACGATCATAACAACTGCATGCTGCCGCGGGGCCGAGGGCTTATTCCAAACAATCATTGCCGCCCGGCGGGCAAACCCAAAACCGCATCCGCATGCGCCGTGCCGATTACAATACGGTTCATGACTCAAACTGTGCTTCTTGCCCTCGATACCTCGACCGAATTCTGCTCGGTAGCGCTCCTGTCCGCCGTCGGCGGCGCGGCGAGCCAGACAGCGAACCCAGGCGACGCTGAACCCCGGATCTGGATACGCCACGAGCAAACCGGCGCAGTCTCCAGCACGCGCCTGCTGCCCGCGATTCGCGAACTGTTCGACGAAGCCGGCCTGACACTGGCGGACTGCCACGCCATCGCCTTCGGGTCCGGTCCCGGATCATTTACCGGTCTTCGCACGGCAACGGGTGTCGCTCAAGGCCTCGCGTTCGGGCTCGACCTGCCGGTCGTGCCGGTCAGCACGCTGCTGGCCTGCGCGGAAAGCGCACGGCTGCGCGATCCGTCGGCGACTCGTGTGCTCGCCGCGCTTGACGCCCGGATGGACGAGATCTACTGGGCCGACTACGCATGGGACGCCGCCGTGGGCGAATGGCGCACGCTTCAGCCGGCATCGCTCGACGCACCGGAGCGGCTCGTTTTGCCCGACGTCCCCTTCACGCTGGCCGGCAATGCTGCTGCCGCTTTTGGCGCGCGGCTGCCCGCCGTCGCGGCAGCGCGAACCGTCGACGGCGAAGCGCTGCCGCATGCGGTGCCGCTCGCGCACGCGGCGCTGCGCGCGTTTCGCGCCGGCCGCACCGTACCCGCCGATCAGGCCGCGCCGGAATACATTCGCGACAAGGTCGCGCAGACCACGGCCGAGCGGGTAGCCGAGAAAGCTGAAAAAGCCGCCAAGGCCGAACAAGCTGCCTCCAGATTGGCGCAAGACGCGCATCAAGGCGAGGGCCGGCAATGAGCGGGGTGTTGCTGGCGGACCGCTATATGTCGCCGATGACCGAAGCCGATCTGGACGAGGTCGCGGCGATCGAAAAGATCGCCTATGAATTCCCCTGGAGCCGCGGCAATTTCGGCGACTCGCTGCGCAACGGCTATTTCGGCATTTGCATGCGGCACGTAACGGGCGCGCTGATTGGTTATTGCGTGCTGATGCCGGTGGTCGATGAAATGCATCTGCTCAATTTGTGCGTGACGCCCGCCGCGCAAGGCGCCGGTGCCGGGCTCGCGCTGCTGCGTGAAGCGGTGCGCATTACGCGCGCCGAAAAACTCGAAGGCCTGCTGCTCGAAGTGCGGCCGTCGAATCATCGGGCTATCCGGCTTTACGAGCGCTTCGGCTTTGCGTCGATTGGCCGGCGCAAAAACTATTATCCGGCGCGGCATCGCAGCCGGGAGGACGCCATCGTGATGCGTTTCTCGTTTGCCACGGAGGGCGCAGATGGCGCTGCATGAATCGGTACTGGAAGAGTTCGGGCTTGCGCCGCTTTGGGTGCGTCGCGGGATGGCGGCGCAGGAGTCGGCAGGCGAAGCCGCGGCCGAGCAGGGCGCTGGTGGGTTAGCGAATCAGGAGGCGCGTCTTGACGATCCGCGTGTAGCGGCGCGTGAGCCGTCGCCGTCCGCGCTGGCCCAGGACGCTCGTCGGCCTGCGATGCGCGCCAGCGAAGCCCAGCAAGCCGATTCCGCGCAAGCAAAAGACGAGCAACGCGCGCCGGTTCGCGCGGATCAGGCGTCGCCGACCGAGGCGCGTGATCGGTTTGATCGCGAGTCCCCGGCGCGTGCGAACGATTCGTCGCGGTCCATACAGGAGCATGAACAGGGCGACCTGCGTGCGCCGCCAGCGCAACTGCAGGGGCAGCAGGGACGGATGCAAGTGCCGGTTGAAGCGCGCGCGCCTTCCCAGCAGTCGCGCGCCCCTGAGCCGCCGGCGTTCGATGCACCGCCCGACGACGATTTCGCATGGTTCGACGATCAGCCGATCCACGCGCCCACCGAAGCGCGCGGCGAGGCCCCGGAGCCCTCATCGATCCAGACCCTCGACTGGGACGCGTTGAGCGAGCGAGTCGCCGCCTGCGAACGCTGCCGGCTGTGCGAGAAGCGCACGAACACGGTATTTGGCGTCGGCGATCGCAACGCCGACTGGATGCTGATCGGTGAAGCACCGGGCGAGAACGAAGACCGCCTGGGCGAGCCATTCGTCGGCCAGGCCGGCAAGCTGCTCGACAATATGCTGCGTTCGCTGACGCTCGCGCGCGACAGCAACGTCTATATCGCGAACGTGATCAAGTGCCGCCCGCCAGGCAACCGCAATCCTGAGCCGGACGAAGTCGCGCGTTGCGAGCCTTATCTGCAACGGCAGGTCGCGCTGGTCAAGCCGAAGCTGATCGTCGCGCTGGGCCGCTTCGCCGCGCAAAGCCTGCTCAAGACCGACGCGAGCATTTCGTCGCTGCGCGGCCGCGTGCATGAATACGAAGGGGTACCGGTCATCGTCACCTATCACCCGGCGTATCTGCTGCGCAGCCTGCCGGACAAGGCGAAGGCCTGGGCAGACCTGTGTCTCGCGCGCGACACGTGGCTCGCGGCGGGCGGCATGCCGTCCAACGCGGCAAAGTGACCGGCGCAAGTGGGCCGGCGGCGCGCCTCGTCGTTGCGCCCGGCACATCCGCCGCGGTCCTCGAGACGCTGCTCGACACATTGCATGAACCAGCCGTGCGAGATCTCGCGTGGATGCTGCTGAGCGCCAATTTGTTGCGCGCGCAATCACCGGTGGGCGCGCTCGCCAGTCCTTTCGATTCGCCGCAGGAAGCGGATGCAACCGTCGACTGGTTACGCGCGCTGGACGCTGATCCGGCCGACTTGCAGCGCGATCTCACCGCAACGCGTATCACGCGTCTTGGCCGCTACGCTGAACGGCTGCTCGGATGGTTCCTGCAACATGGACCGGCGGCGCGGCTGGTTGCGGCCGGCGTGCCCTTGCGGCGCGCGGGCGTGACGCTCGGTGAATGCGATTTTCTCGTGCAGACGCAGCAGGGCGCGCGCCTTCATTGGGAGCTGGCGGTGAAGTGTTATCTGCATGCGGGCGAAAGTCGCGCGCAGTCGGCCACGCAGTCGGCCACGCAGCCGGCGGCGCGCTTGGCGGCGCAGTTGGCTGATTACGTCGGCCCGAATCTGAAAGACCGCTTCGATCTGAAGCTGGCGCATGTGCTGAATCATCAACTGCCGTTGAGCGCGCGCGAGGAGTTCGCAACGGTCGGCTATGCCGGACCGTGGACGCCGCAGATGTTTATCAAAGGCTGGTTGTTCTATCGCGCGGGCGAGACGCCTGCCGATCCTGTCGAGCTCGATCCGTCGCATGGACTTGGCTGGTGGGTGACCCGCAGCGAGTGGCCTGACTTTGCCGCGGCGCATGCGCAAATGTGGCGCGTGCTGCCCCGGTTGGAATGGCTTGCGCCGAGGCGGCATCAAAAGGGTGAAGCGGAAGCCGCCGGGTTTGCTTTCGTCGATCAGCGGATGCTTGCTGAACAAACCTCACATCAGCGTGGACCAACGATGGTCGCGGCGTTCGCTAGTGACGGCGTGGGCAATTTTGTAGAACTTTCGCGCGGCTTCATCGTGCCGGACGATTGGCCAGAACAGGCGCAGATCTACGCGCGGCAGTAGCAGGATGTGTGGTGGGCGAGGTCGGCGCTGGGCTACCCAATGTGTGGCCGCTGACTTCCGGCCAGATTGACGTTGAACCCGGCGGCTGAATCGAATGGCCTGCGGCACCGCGTGGCATAGCCATGCGCGCCTCTGTCTCAGCCCCTCACCACCACCGGTAAAAATGATGCACCGGCCCGACGCCGCTGCCAACATCCAGCCGATCGCTCGCTTGCAACGCACCGGTCAGATACAGCTTGGCGTCGGCGACGGCGCTCGCCAGATCGTCGCGCTGCGGAATCAGCGCCGCAATCGCCGATGACAGCGTGCAGCCCGTCCCATGCGTATTCTTCACCGGTACGCGCGGGCCGCCCAGGCGCAGCGTGCCGCTGTCCTGCACCAGCCAGTCGGGACTGTCCGCCGCGCTCAAATGGCCACCTTTCATCAGCACCGCCCGCGCGCCAAGCGCGCGCAGCGCTTCGCCTTGTTCGACCATGCCGGCTTCATCGGTGGCAGCCTGCACGCCTAGCAAGGCCGCCGCTTCCGGCAAATTCGGCGTCAGCAGATCGGCCAGCGGCAGCAATTCGTCACGGACGGCCGCGACCGCATCGGGCAGCAGCAGAGCGTGATTGCTCTTCGAAATCATCACCGTGTCGAGCACGATGTGCTTCGGCTTGTACCGCCGCAGCGCATCGGCGACCGCGCGCGCGATTGACGCATTGGCCAGCATGCCAATCTTCACGGCGTCGATACGGATGTCGTCGAACACCGCATCGAGTTGCGCGGTAATGAAGGCGGGCTCCGGCGCATGAATTGCCGTGACGCCGCGCGTGTTCTGCGCGGTAAGCGCCGTGATCACGCTTGCGCCATAAGCGCCGAGCGCCGAGAAGGCCTTCAGATCGGCCTGAATGCCGGCGCCGCCGCCGGAATCGGAACCGGCGATCGTCAGCACATTGGGAATGGGTTGAGTCATGGCAAAGCGAGGAAAGGGGGAAGGCGCGGGCAGTAAGCGTGGGAACTAAGCGCAGTGCCCGCCGAGGGTCAGTGCTTGACTTCGCCGATCAGCGCGACCGAGTCGAACGCGCGCTGATTTGCCTGGTGGCGTCGCATCACGAACCACATCATCACGCAGACGAAGGTGCCGAACAGCACGATCACCGCGGTGACCGGCACGTCGAGCCAGACCAGCACAGCGTACAGGCACAGCATCACGAGCACTGAGAGGTTTTCGTTGAAGTTTTGCACAGCAATGGAGTGACCGGCCGACAGCAGCACGTGGCCGCGATGCTGGAGCAGCGCATTCATCGGTACGACGAAAAAGCCCGACAGGCCGCCGACGATCATCAGGAAGATATACGCAACGATCAGATAGCCCGGCACATGCAAGCGGCCGAAATAGATGCCCCAATGCGTGGGGAACAGGCTGCGTGTGTAAAAGGCCATCAGCATCACGGCGATGCCCATCATGATGCCGACCGGAAGGACCGTCAGCGACTTCTTCAATGGCACGCGCGAGGCGGCGAAAATCGCGCCGGCCGCCACGCCAACTGCCACCACCGCTTGCAGAATCGCGGCTTCCGAAAGCGACATATTCAGCGACACCTCGGCCCACTTCAGCACGATGAACTGCAGCGTCGCGCCGGCGCCCCAAAAGAGCGTGGTGACGGCGAGTGAGATCTGGCCGAGCTTGTCACGCCACAGCACGAGGAAACAGTCGGCGAAATCGGTGACCAGCTTGATCGGGCCGCGTTCCTGTTTCGGATAGCGCGCGCCGGTGTCGGGAATGCGCAGATTGAAGAGCGCCGCGATCACGTAAATTGCCATGATCACCAGCATTGCTGCTTCAGCGGGCGTGTTGACCGTGGGGATGTGATGCCGCAGGATCGGTGCGGCAATATGCGGGCTGATAAGCGCGCCGCCGAGTACCGTGCCGAGAATGATCGAGCCGACCGTGGTGCCTTCAATCCAGCCGTTCGCCGCGACCAGCCGGTCAGGCGGCAGCAGCTCGGTAAGAATGCCGTATTTGGCGGGCGAGTAGGCCGCCGCGCCGAAACCCACGATGCCATAGGCGATCAACGGGTGCGCACCGACCAGCATCGTGATGCAGCCGACGACCTTGATGGTATTGGTGACGAACATCACCTGTCCCTTTGGACGGGAGTCGGCGAAGGCACCCACGAAGGCGGCCAGAACGACGTACGACAGCACAAAGAACAACTTGAGCAGCGGCGTCATCCAGTTCGGGGCGTGAAGATCTTTCAGCAGTGCAATAGCAGCGATCAGAAGCGCATTGTCGGCCAGCGACGAAAAAAACTGCGCGGCCATGATGGTGTAAAAACCTTTTTTCATCTGATGCGATGCTGTCCTCGCTGCGGTCTGTCCGCCCCGGGGCCGTGTGCAAGGCGTCCGGGCTTATACCGTTCGAAATGGGTTGTGCGCACGGCTTTATATCATGAAAATAGCTGGATTCGGACTAGCAAAATCCTTGATCGCACCGCCCAGCGGGCTGCCGAGCGTTGAAAACGCCCTGTAAGCCGCTGATTCGCAAGCGTCTTTACGAAAATATCCCATGCCGCGCCCCCTTTCAGCCACGATCCATACTGCCGCACTCGCCAATAATCTCGCCGTTGCGCGGCGCTACGCGCCAAAATCCAAGATCTGGGCTGTCGTCAAGGCAAACGCCTATGGACATGGCCTCGCGCGCGCTTTCCCCGGCTTGCGGGCAACGGACGGCTTTGGTCTTCTGGATCTCGAAGAAGCCGTGAAGTTGCGCGAATTGGGCTGGGCCGGCCCGATTCTCCTGCTCGAAGGCTTCTTTCGTCCGACCGATATCGACGTGATCGACCGCTACAGCCTGACCACGGCGCTGCACTCGGACGAACAACTGCGCATGCTCGAAATGGCGCGCCTGTCCAAGCCGGTCAATATCCAGTTGAAGATGAACACCGGTATGAACCGCCTTGGTTACACGGTGGAGAAATTCCGCTCCGCGTGGGAGCGCGCGCGGGCCTGCCAGGGCGTCGGCCAGATTACGTTGATGACCCATTTCTCGGATGCCGACGGCGAACGCGGCGTCGCCCATCAGATGGAAGCGTTCGAGCGCGGCGCGCAAGGCATTGCCGGCGCGCGCAGCCTCTCGAATTCGGCGGCGACGCTGTGGCATCCCGAAGCGCACTTCGACTGGGTCCGTCCGGGCATCATCCTCTACGGCGCTTCGCCTTCGGGCGTGACGGCCGCGATCGCAGGCACCGGCCTGCAACCGGCCATGACGCTCGCCTCCGAACTGATCGCCGTGCAGACCCTCGCCGAGGGCCATACGGTCGGCTATGGGTCGGCGTTCAAGGCGCGCGGGGCGATGCGCATCGGTGTGGTGGCCTGCGGTTACGCGGATGGTTATCCGCGGGTCGCGCCGGAAGGCACGCCGGTGATCGTCGACGGCGTGCGGACGCGGATCGTCGGACGGGTGTCGATGGACATGCTGACCGTCGACCTGACGCCGATCCCGACGGCCAACGTCGGCTCGCGTGTCGAGTTGTGGGGCACGTCGCTGCCGATCGACGACGTTGCGCAGGCGTGCGGCACGATTGGCTATGAGCTGATGTGCGCGGTGGCGCCGCGCGTGCCGGTGCGTGCCGAGTAAGGCGCGGCACTGACAGGCCGGGTGAAGGCTGCCGACGGCGGTCTCACTGACGGCCGCAGAGACGGTCCCAATGACGGTTGCAGTGGGCGCATCAACGAGGCGCCACTGCGAGCGCATCAATCAAAAGAACAGCAACACAGGCAAGGGCGCGTGGCTAAACAGAAGACGTTGTACATCTGCAGTGAATGCGGCGGGCAATCGCCGAAGTGGGCCGGGCAGTGCCCATCATGCAATGCGTGGAACACGCTGGTCGAATCGGTGGCGGAGGCGCCGTCTACGCATCGCTTCCAGTCGCTCGCGAAGAGCGCGCCGGTGCGGCGTCTCGCCGATATCGACGCGTCCGACGTGCCGCGCTTTTCGACCGGCGTCAGCGAGTTCGACCGCGTGTTGGGCGGCGGTCTGGTGCCGGGCGGGGTGGTGCTGATCGGCGGCGATCCGGGCATCGGTAAATCGACGCTGCTGCTGCAGTCGCTTGCCGAAATCGCCGCGGACAAACGCGCGCTTTATATCAGCGGCGAAGAATCGGCCGCGCAGATTGCGTTGCGCGCACAACGACTTTCGTTGCTGGAGCCCGGCTCGAAGGCCAGCGAGCTGCAACTGCTCGCGGAAATCCAGCTCGAGAAAATTCAGGCGACCATCGCCGAAGAGCGGCCCGACGTTGCGGTGATCGACTCGATTCAAACCGTTTATTCCGACGCGCTGACCTCAGCGCCGGGTTCCGTCGCGCAGGTGCGCGAGTGCGCGGCGCAATTGACGCGGATTGCCAAGCAGTCGGGCACCACGATCATCATGGTCGGCCACGTCACCAAGGAAGGGGCGCTGGCGGGCCCGCGCGTGCTCGAGCACATCGTCGATACGGTGCTGTACTTCGAGGGCGACACCCACTCGTCCTATCGTCTGGTGCGCGCGATCAAGAACCGCTTCGGCGCGGTCAACGAACTCGGCGTGTTCGCGATGACCGAGCGCGGTTTGCGCGGCGTCGCCAATCCGTCGGCGCTGTTTCTGTCTCAGCACGAGCAATCCGTTCCGGGGTCGTGCGTGCTGGTCACGCAGGAGGGCACGCGGCCGCTGCTGGTCGAAGTGCAGGCGCTGGTGGATTCGGCTAATGCGCCGAATCCACGGCGGCTTGCTGTCGGGCTGGAACAGAACCGCCTGGCGATGCTGCTGGCGGTGCTGCATCGGCACGCCGGCATCGCCTGTTTCGATCAGGACGTGTTCCTGAACGCGGTGGGGGGCGTGAAGATTACCGAGCCCGCGGCCGACCTGGCCGTGCTGCTCGCGATCCACTCGTCGATGCGCAACAAGCCGCTGCCCAAGGGGCTTGTCGTATTCGGCGAAGTGGGCCTCGCTGGCGAGATCCGGCCGTCGCCGCGCGGTCAGGACCGTCTTAAGGAAGCGGCCAAACTGGGCTTTTCGGTCGCGGTCATTCCGAAGGCCAACGCACCCAAGCAGCCGATAGAAGGCTTACAAGTTGTTGCGGTCGAACGGATCGAACAGGCCATCGATCGGGTCCGCATGCTTGAATAGACGGGGGTTCCGGCGCCTGAGGGCGCCCTTCGGTCCGTAATGGCCAGTAAATATCTCCATATTGGCTGTAACCTACCCGACATTCCTTTTTCCTAAGCTGGCAGGGTATTGCATCCCTTCTGATGCCCGAAAAAGGATCGCGCCTTGAAACAGTCATATGAAACCGTAGCCGAGCGGCCGATGCAGGTGCGCGGCTGCCGCGTCTCCGAGCCTATTCGCCAGCCTTGGGGCGGTGCGTGCAGGATTGTCGAGTGGATCGACACGACCGGGCAAATTTCGCGCCGGGTAGTGGCCGAAGATGTAACCGCCGCCGAAGTGCGTGCCACGATCAACCGTCACGTGGAAGGCCGCAAGCATTTCCTGTACGACGACGAACAAACGCCGCGCCAGGTGTTGCCGCGGCAGACGGTGGTGCGGCGCTAAGGGTTTGGGGCGGTGGGGGTATCTGCCTGAACGCCTGAACGGCGAGTTAATCGTTGCTTGAGCGTCTGAGTGCCTGACTGCCAGTCCGCTTTAGCGTTTGACCGCAGGAGTTGTGCGACCGCTTAATCGCCGGAGCACCTGACCCATTCGTCGGGCCTTGGCTTGGGCCTTTGCTAAACCTTAGTCGCGCTTCGTCGGCGATTTAGACGACATGGCGGCTACCTTCATCCCCGGCACCGTCTCCGTTCTGGTCTTCGTTCATCGCCGCGTACGCCTCGCGGTTAAACAGCGGATGCTGCGCGGCTTCCGCCGGGGTCAGAACGGGCGAGACGCAGCAGTCCAGCGATTCCAGTAGCAACACCCATTCCTCCAGCGGGCGCTTGGCGATCAGCTCGGCCAACTCCTGTGTCAACGCGGCGGCGTCCGGGCCGCCGATCGCCTGGCCGAGGCTCCAGTGCCGCGTCGCCCATTCGGGCCGGTCCAGCGCCATGCACAGCGTTTCCCAGAACTTCAGTTCGAGCGCGCCGACTGCGAGCCAGCGGTTATCGAGCGTCCGATACAGGTTGTAGCAGGGCACGCCGCCGTTCAGGAGACCGGCGCCGGCAGCCGGCGCGGCACCCTCATTGGCGAGCGCCACTTGCGCGACGACGTTGTGGGCATGCGTGACATGCGTCATCGATACGTCGACGAAGCGGCCTTCACCGCCACGCGCCACATGCCATAACGCGGCGAGAATCTGCGTCACCGCACTCAATGCACCGCCGAGCAGGTCGGCGATCTGGAAATTCGGCAGAATCGGCACGCCGTCGCGGCTCGCCAGTTGATCGAGCACGCCCGCGTAGCCGATGTAGTTCAGGTCGTGACCGGCATGATCGACAAAAGGACCGCTCGCGCCGTAACCGCTGATCGCGCAGTAGACCAGCCTCGGATTGTCCGCATGCAGGGTTTCATAGCCGATGCCGAGGCGCTCCATCACGCCGGGCCTGAAACTCTCGATCAAGACATCCGCTTCGGCCGCGAGTGCGCGCAATACATTGCGCCCCGCGTCCGATTTGAGGTCGAGCCGCGTCTCGCGCTTGCCGCGATTCACCATGCGGTAAAACGCGCCGGGGCGGCCTGCCACGCGATCGCCCGACGACTGCATCATCGTGCGGGTGGGGTCGCCCGCACCGGGTGCTTCGATCTTCAGCACGTCGGCGCCGAGTTCCGCAAGTCGCAAGGCGGCCACCGGACCGGGCAGCAGGCGCGTCAGGTCCAGCACGCGCAGGCCTTGCAGCGGAGCCGGTGTTGCCACGGAGGGCGCCGGTGCCGCTGACGGAGCGGCTGAAGACCCGGATCCAGACTCAGATGAAGACGCAGACGAGCTCACGGGTGACAAGTGCTACCTCCGATCGATGCCGGCGCGGCTCAGGAACAACCTGCCGCTAGCCGATTTGTTCGAGTTCCTCGTGAGTCTCGAGCCATTCGGCTTCGAGCGTTTCGAGGCGCGCGTTCACATCTGCCTGACGGCGGATCGCCTCCGTCAGTTTGCTCTTCTGCTCGGGCTCGTAACTGGCCGGATCGACGACGAACGCATCGAGCGCTGCCTTTTCCGCGTTGAGCGCGTCCATTTCCTTTTCGATCTTCGTGATACGGCTTTGCAGCGGCTTTTTCAGGTGTGCAAGTTTCTGGCGCGTTTCCGCTTCGAGGCGGCGCTGTTCCTTGCGATTGACGCCGCTGTCTATGCCATTCGCGCTATCCGTGCCGTTCGCCGCCGTGCCTGCTTTCAGCGCCGCGCGTTGTTCCGCGGCATGCTGGAGCAGCCAGTCACGGTAGTCGTCGAGATCGCCGTCGAACTCCTGCAGACGATGCTTGGCGACCAGCATGAACACGTCGGTGGTGGCGCGCAACAGATGCCGGTCGTGCGATACCAGAATCAGCGTGCCTTCGAACTGCGCGAGCGCCATGGTCAGCGCGTGACGCGTTTCGAGATCCAGGTGGTTGGTCGGCTCGTCGAGCAGCAGCAGGTTCGGCTTTTGCCAGATGATCAGTGCGAGTGCCAAACGGGCTTTTTCGCCGCCCGAGAAGGGTGCGATTTTCGCGGTCGCCATCTCGCCGGAAAAGTTGAAGCTGCCGAGGAAGTCGCGCAGTTCCTGTTCGCGCGTGTCCGGTGCAAGACGCGCCAGATGCTGCAGCGGGGTGTCGTCCGGGCGCAGCGTTTCGAGCTGATGCTGCGCGAAGTAGCCGATACGCAGCCCCTTGCCTTCGCGCACATGGCCGCCGAGGGCTTCGAGCGTGCCCGCGAGCGTCTTGATCAGCGTCGACTTGCCCTGGCCGTTCGCGCCGAGCAGGCCGATGCGCTGACCGTTCTGGATCGACAGCATCACGTGGTCGACGATTGGAATTTCGCCGTCTTCACCGCGATAGCCGCAGCGCACGTCTTCCATCACCATCATCGGATTCGGCGCGGAATCGGGCGTGCGGAATTCGAACGTGAACGGCGAGGACGCATGCGCCGGCGCGATCATCTCCATCTTTTCGAGCGCTTTCACGCGGCTTTGCGCCTGACGCGCCTTGGTTGCCTGCGCCTTGAAACGGTTGATGTAGCTCTGCAGATGCTCGACCGTGCGCTGTTGCTTCTCATACGCGCTCTGCTGCAACGCAATCTGTTGCGCGCGCAGTATTTCGAACTGCGAGTAGTTACCGCCGTAACGCTTGATCTGCTGATGCTCCAGATGCAGCGTAACGTTGCAAACCGAATCGAGAAATTCGCGGTCGTGCGAGATCACGATCAGCGTGCCCGGGTAACGGTGCAGCCAGTCTTCCAGCCAGACGATTGCGTCGAGATCCAGGTGGTTGGTCGGTTCGTCGAGCAGCAGCAGGTCGGAACGGCACATCAGCGCCTGTGCCAGATTCAGCCGCATGCGCCAGCCGCCCGAGAAGCTGCTGACCGGCTCGCGCGTTTGATCGAGCGTGAAACCGAGGCCGAGCAGCAAAGCCTCGGCGCGGGCGGGCGCGGTGTAGCCGTCGGCGTCGGCGAACGCAGCGTGCGCTTCGCCTTCGGCGGCGCCGTCATGCGCGGCCGAGGCTTCGGCGATGCGCGCTTCGATGGTGCGCAAGGCGGCGTCGCCGTCGAGCGTGTAGGCGAGGGCGGTCTTGTCCGCAGCGGGCGTTTCCTGCGCCACATGGGCGATCTGCCAGGTCGGCGGCATCGAAAAATCGCCGCCGTCCGCATGCAGTTCGCCGAGCAGCACGGCAAACAGTGTCGACTTGCCCGCGCCGTTCGCCCCCACCAGGCCTGCCTTCTCGCCGGGGTTGAGGGTGAACGTGGTGTTTTCAAAGAGCGGCTTGGTGCCGCGCGCGAGGCTGAACTGGTTAAAGCGGATCACGAAGAGGCCGGCTGAAGAAAAACGCTATTTTAGACTGCTGGGGCTGACACCGGGCGGAGAGCCAGGATCGGCCATTCGGCCGACTGTACCGGCGCGGCTTTTGGCATAGACTGACGGCTTTCACGGGGAGAGCATATGACATCGATTTATTCGTTTTCTGCACGTACGCTCGGCGACGAGGAAGTGAGCCTCGAGCGCTATCAAGGCAAGGTCCTGCTGATCGTCAATACGGCAAGCGAATGCGGGTTCACACCGCAGTACGCGGGTTTGCAAAAGGTTTATGACACGTACGCGGCGCGCGGACTCGCGGTGCTCGGTTTTCCGTGCAACCAGTTCGGCAAGCAGGAACCGGGCGACGCCACACAGATCGGCAGTTTCTGCGAAAAGAACTACGGCGTGACCTTCCCGATGTTCGACAAGATCGACGTGAACGGCGCCCACGCGCATCCGCTGTTCCGCTATCTGACGGGCGAGGCGCCGGGGTTGCTGGGGCTCGAAGCGATCAAATGGAACTTCACCAAGTTCCTGATCGGCCGCGACGGCAATGTGGTGAAGCGCTATGCGCCGCTCACCAAGCCTGAAGCGATTACCGAGGACATCGAAAAGCTGCTGTAACGCGCGGCGGAGCCGGAGGATCGGTTCGAGCTGGGTGCTGGAGTGGGAGACCGGACACGAGCCCGCGCTGGAACCCGGGCTGATATTGATGCCAGCACCGGTCCCGGTGGCGAAGCCGCAGGGGAGAGCTACAGGATCGGCGAGAACAACCGCGCCACGTGCATCAGCACGCGCCGCAGCGCGCTCGCCTTGCGGTACTCATCGCGGTCGATTTCCAGCGACTCCGCGAAGTCCTTGAGCAGCATCGCTTCGACTTCCTTGGCGAAGCCGCGGTCCACGGTCAGCACCATGATCTCGAAGTTCAGCCGGAACGAGCGATTGTCGAGATTGGCGCTGCCGATCGCCGCCGCCGCGCTGTCGATGAGCACGACCTTCTGATGCAGGAAACCAGGCTGGTAGCGGAAGATCCTGATGCCCGCGCGCAGCGAGTCGTACGCATACAGTTTGGAGGCGGTGAACACCACGCGGTGATCGCGCCGGCACGGAATCAGAATGCGCACATCCACGCCGCGTAGCACCGCCAGTCGCAGCGCGGCGAACACGGCTTCGTCGGGTATGAGATAAGGCGTGGTGATCCAGATCCGCTCGCGCGCCGCGTTGATCGCCTCGACGAAGAAGAGCGAGCAGGTCTCCTGCTTGTCGGCCGGACCGCTCGGCACAACGAGGCAGTGCATGCCCTCGTCGGCTGGCTGGAAGGCCGGCATGGCGAACTCAGGCAACTGCTGCGTCGCCCAGTGCCAGTCCTCGGTGAACACGAACTGGATGCTGGCGACCGCCGGGCCGCGCACTTCGATATGGGTATCGCGCCACGGCGACAGGGGCGGCTTGCCACCGAGATATTCGACACCGACGTTGTGTCCGCCGACAAACGCGCGCTCACCGTCCACCGAGACGATCTTGCGGTGATTGCGGAAGTTCAACTGCAAGCGGTTGACGAAGCGGCGATTGGTGGCGAACGGGTGCGTCTCCACGCCGCCCGCGCGCAGCGCCGCCACGTAGCGGTGGGGCAGATCGAAACTGCCGATGCTGTCGTACAGGAAGTAGACGCGCACGCCTTGCTGCGCTTTCGCGATCAGCGCGTCTTTGAGCATCTCGCCGAGCGCGTCGTCGCGCACGATGAAGAACTGCACGATCACGTAGTTGCGTGCGCCTTCGATCGCTTCGAAGATCGCCTCGAAGGTGGCGGCTCCGTTCACCAGCGTGCGCACGGAATTGCCCGGCAGGAACGGCATGCCACCCAGGCGCGTCAGCGAATGCACGAGTCTGGTGCCAAGTTCCTGGGTAGGCAGCCCCGCGGAGGAGGCCAGCGTGTCCCATGCGTGAGGATGGGCGCGCGTGCGCAGCAATTCGTTTTCGATGCGGCGCGCGTCTGCGTAACCCTGGAATTTGCTGCGACCGAGGAACAGGTACGGCACCAGCGTCAGATACGGCATGGCGACCAGCGACACGGCCCATGCGATCGCGCCTTGCGATGTGCGGGTGTTCAGAATCGCGTGGCACGCCGCGATCACGCCGAGAATGTGGGCGAGAGCGACCAGCGGGCCGACGTGAAGCAGGTCGAATTGCATAGGCGGGCGAAGGGTTGGCAAAGCGCTGCCGCGGCTGCCTGATGACACCACCGGGCACCGAGGACAGCCGACCGCGCCCATCTTACCGAACGTGCGTGCGTTGGGGGGCGTCAGGGGCCAGCTTCTTCGGGGATTCCGCGAATGCGGGGTGTGCGGATGGACGGGAGACGGGCGGTGCTGGCGTGTGCGGCTATGCGCGGCAACACGCGCGGCAGGCCATGAAAGTCTGGCGCGCGTGTCGCGCGATAAAGCGGCCCGCCTGTCCGGCGGGCCGGCGATCCAGCGTTATACCGGCAGATCCGCGGCCTGAATCAGGAACACGTTGTCGTCACCGGCACTCGTCGACAGCCAGACCAGATCGAGCCCGCCGAATGCTGCTTCGACGTTCGCACGCTCGTTGCCGATCTCGACCACCAGCACGCCGTCTTCGGTCAGCCAGTTGCGCGCTTCGGCAATGATCCGGCGCACGATATCCATGCCGTCCGCGCCGCCTGCCAAAGCCATATCGGGCTCGTGCTTGTACTCGGCGGGCAGTTCCTGCATCGAGGTAGCGTTCACATACGGCGGATTACTGATGATCACGTCGTAGCGACGCTCGGCGAGCGGCGCGTAGAGATCGCCTTCGAACAGGGCAACGCGGTCGTCGAGCTTGTAGTCCGCGACGTTGCGTGTGGCGACTTCCAGAGCGGGTGCGGAGAGATCGACTGCGTCGATATCCGCATTCGGGAAGGCGTGCGCCGCGAGGATCGCGAGGCAACCGGAGCCGGTGCACAGTTCGAGCACGGCGTTGACCTGTTCGGGATCTTCGACGTACGGCTGCAGGCCGTCCTGCAGCAATTCGCCGATGAACGAGCGCGGCACGATCACGCGTTCATCCACGTAAAAGCGGAAGCCGTGCATCCACGCTTCCTGTGTGATGTACGCCGCCGGCACGCGCTGGCCGGCGCGGCGCTCGATCACGTTCAGCACGGCGTCGATTTCAGCCGCGGAGAGGCGGGCATCGAGAAACGGCTCCAGCAGATCGAGCGGCAGATGCAGCGTGTGCAGGATCAGATAAGCGGCTTCGTCGTAGGCGTTGGCTGAGCCGTGGCCGAACGACAGCTCGGCCTGGTTGAAGCGCGACACCGCGAAACGCAGCAGGTCGCGAACGGTGGAAAACGGGAGCGTCATCGCAGAAATTCCTTGGTCAGGCGATCAGTTGTTCGAGCACGCGGCGATACACGTTCTTCAGCGGCTCGATGTGTGCGACTTCGATATGTTCGTCGATCTTGTGAATGCTGGCGTTCAGCGGGCCGAATTCGATCACCTGCTGGCAGATGCGGGCGATGAAGCGGCCATCCGAGGTGCCGCCGGTGGTCGACAGTTCAGTCGTGACACCGGTTTCGTCCTTGATCGCTTGAGCCAGTGCGTTCGACAGATCGCCGCGCGGCGTGAGGAACGGCAGGCCGCTCACGGTCCATTGCAGATCGTATTCGAGACCGTGCTTGTCGAGGATCGCATGGACGCGAGCCTGCAGGCCTTCCACTGTACTGGCCGTCGAGAAACGGAAATTGAACATCACATCCGCATGGCCGGGAATCACGTTGGTCGCGCCGGTGCCGCTATGGATGTTCGAAACCTGCCAGGTGGTGGGCGGGAAGTATTCGTTGCCGTCGTCCCAGCGTTCGGCGACCAGTTCGGCCAATGCGGGCGCGAGCAGATGCACCGGATTTTTCGCCAGATGCGGATAGGCGATATGGCCTTGCACGCCCTTGACGATCAGCTTGCCCGACATTGAACCGCGCCGGCCATTTTTCACCATGTCGCCGAATTGAGCGCTCGACGTCGGTTCGCCGACGATGCAGTAGTCCATGCGCTCGCCGCGCGCCTGCAGCGCTTCGACGACCTTGACGGTGCCGTCGGTCGCGGGGCCTTCTTCGTCGCTCGTGATCAGGAAGGCGATCGAGCCGCGATGCGCAGGGTGCGCCGCGACAAACTCCTCGCTTGCGACCACAAAACCGGCGATCGACGCCTTCATGTCCGCCGCGCCACGGCCATACAGCTTGCCGTCACGATGGGTCGGCTCGAACGGCGCCGAGTGCCATTGTTCGAGCGGGCCGGTCGGCACGACGTCCGTGTGGCCGGCGAACGCGAGCAGCTTGCCACGCGTGCCGTCAACGCCGCGTTTGACGGCCCACAGGTTGGTCACGCCGTTCGATTCGATCGTCTCGTGCTCGAAGCCGAGTGCGGACAGGCGATCGATCAGCAGGCGCTGGCAATGCTGGTCATCGGGCGTGACAGACGCGCGCGAGATCAGTTGTTCGGTAAGGGCGAGGGTGCCGGACATGGATTCAGTACAAGCCACTTTGAAATGAAAAAATGCCGGCTGGCGGTTGGACACCGCAGCCGGCAACAGCTTTTAAGCAACGCGGCGAGGCCGCGTTTGACTTCTTGTTGCGTTCGATCTTCGCGCTCGACCTTGGCTTCCGGTCTCGCGCGTCAGATCAGGCATTCATGCAAACAGCGCCGCATAGTCGTCCGCGGAGAAACCAAGCGACTTCACCTTTCCGTTGACCACCAGCACCGGCCGCTTGATCACCGACGGCTTGTGGATCATCAACGCGATCGCGCCGGACTGCGTGTCCGCCGCCGCTTTCATGTCGTCGGACAGGCCGCGCCAGGTCGTGCCGCGACGGTTCAGCAACGCGTCGAGCTTCACGTCCTTGAGCCAGTCCTGCACCAGCGGCTCGGTCACACCGTGTTTCTTGAAGTCGTGGAATTCGAACTCGACGTCATGCTCTTCCAGCCACACACGGGCCTTCTTCACGGTGTCGCAGTTCGGAATACCGTAGACCACGGTTTTGGTGCCGCGTGCCATCAGTCGCCTCGCAGCAGCTCGTTCAGACCGACCTTCGCACGCGTCTTGGCGTCGACCTTCTTGACGATCACGGCGCAGTACAGGCTGTGCGAACCGTCCTTCGACGGCAGGTTGCCCGCCACCACCACCGAGCCCGCCGGAATGCGGCCGTACGTGACTTCACCGGTTTCGCGGTCATAAATCTTGGTGCTTTGGCCGAGGTACACGCCCATCGAAATCACCGAGTTTTCTTCGACGATCACGCCTTCCACCACTTCCGAACGCGCGCCGATGAAGCAATTGTCTTCGATGATGACCGGGTTCGCCTGCAGCGGCTCCAGCACGCCGCCGATGCCCACGCCACCCGACAGGTGGACGTTCTTGCCGATCTGCGCGCACGAGCCGACAGTCGCCCACGTGTCGACCATCGTGCCTTCGTCCACATAGGCGCCGATGTTGGTGTACGACGGCATCAGCACGACGTTCTTCGCGATGAACGAGCCGCGGCGCGCGATGGCGGGCGGCACCACGCGGAAGCCGCCGGCGGCGAAGTCTTCAGCGGTGTAGTTGGCGAACTTCGACGGCACCTTGTCGTAGAACTGCGAGTAGCCGCCCGCCGCTTGCACCACGTTGTCTTCCAGGCGGAACGACAGCAGCACGGCTTTCTTCAGCCATTGATTGACGACCCAGTCGCCGTCCTTCTTTTCGGCGACGCGCAGTGCGCCCTTATCCAGTTGCTCGATGGCGTGGGCGACGGCTTCGCGCACGTCGGCCGGAGCGGCCTTCGGCGACAGTTCGGCGCGGTTTTCCCAGGCGGTATCAATGATCTGCTGAAGTTGTTGCGACATATGCGTGCTTTTCTGAAGAGTTGAAGTCTGAAGAAGGGAATGCGGTGCGCGGGGTTGCCGAATACGAAAAACTTAGGAAAAACTCAGCCCGCGAGCGCGCGGCAAAAATCGACGATCCGTTGTGCGCCTTGCGTGCATTCGTCGACATCGGCAACGAGCGCCATGCGCACAAAATTGCGGCCGGGGTTCACGCCGTGCGCAGTGCGCGCGAGGAACGAGCCCGGCAGAACCGTCACATTATAGTCGGCGTAGAGACGCTGGGCGAACTCGGTGTCCGACAGGCCCGTGCGCGAGACGTCCGCCCACAGGTAGAACGCGGCGTCCGGCAGGCGGACGTCGAGCACCTCGGCGAGCATCGGCGTCACGGTGGAAAACTTCTGCACGTACTTCGCGCGGTTCTCGCGCGCGTGCGTTTCGTCATTCCAGGCCGCGATGCTGGCATTCTGGAACACCGTCGACAAGGCCGCGCCGTGGTATGTCCGGTATAGCAGGAAGTCTTTCAGGATCGCCGCGTCGCCCGCCACGAAGCCCGAGCGCATGCCCGGCACGTTCGAACGCTTGGACAGGCTCGAGAGCATCACGAGGCGCTCGAAGCCGCGGCCGAGCTTGTGGGCCGCTTCCAGACCGCCCAGCGGCGGATTGGCTTCGTCGAAGAAGATTTCCGAGTAGCACTCGTCCGAGGCGATCACGAAGCCGTAGCGGTCCGACAGGGCGAACAGTTCGCGCCAGTCGTCGAGCGTGAGCACCGCGCCGGTGGGATTGCCCGGCGAGCACACGTACAGGAGTTGCGTGCGCGCCCAGATGTCGGCCGGGACCGCCGAATAGTCGCAGGCGAAGTTGCGCGCGGGGTCGCTATTGACGAAGTACGGCTGCGCGCCGGCCAGAATCGCCGCGCCTTCGTAGATTTGGTAGAACGGGTTCGGACAGAGTACGATCGCAGGCTCGCCGTCAGCATTCAGCTTGGGGTCGATGACCGTTTGTGCGAGCGCGAAAAGCGCCTCGCGCGAACCCGACACCGGCAGCACCTGGGTGGTCGGATCGACCGGCGGCAGGTTGTAGCGCTGCGTCACCCATTTCGCGATCGACTCCCGCAGTGCAGGCGAACCAATGGTGGCCGGATAGGCCGACAAACCGCCGAGCGAGGCAATCACGGCGTCGCGAATCAGCGAGGGCGTGGGATGTTTCGGTTCGCCGATGCCGAAGCTGATGTGCGCGAGGCCGGCCGGCGGCGTGACGTCCTTGAAAAGCGCACGCAGCTTTTCGAACGGATAGGGCTGAAGGGAGTCGAGTAGCGGGTTCACTGGGCGGATCGAGCCTGATCGAAGAGGGGCGCAGAAGAATGCTGGGCACGCATGCTGACCGTAAAACGCATGAAACACGAAAAAAGGGCGGCAGCGGCGGCGAGCAAGTGATTATAGCGTGGCGGCGCGGGCGGGAAATTCATGGCGGCGTTGCCATGTACCAGCCAAAACGCATGCAACAGAGAGAAACCCGACGGTAGTATCGAGGATGACTCAGGGCCGCAACGGCCCGAACGCAAGCTTTGTGGCCCGCAGAAGACATGTGGGGCGCATTGCGGCGGCGCCTGGCGTGTAAGCGCGGCGCAACCCGCCAGGCAGCGCAGGCATTGCGACGCAGCGGGAACGACGCGAACCGCAGACGGTTCGCGCAAAAAAGAAGCAGGAGCAGCAATGGTCGTAGCAGCAACACAGACATTCGGACGATCCGGACGAAGGGGTCGCAAGAACGCCGCCGTCGGCAAACTCAGCAACACCGCCCGCAGGAGCAGCAACCGCCGCGGGAGTCTCGCATCATGACCAACTGGCTCCGCAACGGCTGGCCGACGCTCGCGATCATGCTGGGCGCCTCGGTGTGGGGGATGATCTGGTATCCGCTGCGCATGCTGAATGCACTTGGGGTGACCGGTACGGCCGCGAGCGCGCTCACGAGCGGCGCGGGTTGCCTGTTCGTCCTGCTGGTGCGCTATCGCGCGCTCAGGACCGTGCGCTGGCACTGGCTGCTGCCCGCTTTGGCGCTGGCCGCCGGCGTGACCAATCTCGGCTTCGTGTGGGGCTCGATCCACGGCGAGGTGATGCGCGTCCTGCTGTTGTTCTACCTCACCCCCGCCTGGACCGCGCTCTTTGCGCACTTCATCCTGCACGAACGGCTGACCTGGGCGGGCGCGGGCCTTGCCGCGCTGTCGCTGGCCGGCGCGATGACCATGCTGTGGTCGCCGCACCTGGGCATGCCGGTGCCCGGCAACCTCGCCGAATGGGCAGGACTGGCGGGCGGCATGGGCTTTGCGATGAGCAACGTGCTGATCCTTAAGACCAGCCGCGTGCTGCCCGAGATGAAGCCCGAAATGCGCACCGCGACGATTTTCGGTGGCGCGGCGATTTTCAGCGCCTTCGCGTCGCTGTTCGAGGCGATGCCCGCACCGCCCACCGGCGCGCATCTCGGCACAGCCGCACTGTTAGTGCTCGGCCTCGGTTTTCTGCTGGCGTCGAACAATATGCTCGTGCAGTATGGGCTCGCACGCGTGCCGGCCAATCGGGCCTCGATCATCATGCTGTTCGAGATCGTGGTCACGGCCTTGTCCGCGTGGCTCTTCGCCGGCGAGACGCCGGGCCCACGCGAATGGGCAGGCGGCGCGTGCATCGTGCTGGCGTCGGCACTGTCCAGTTGGGTGCACCGGACCAAGGCATTGCCGCCTGACCCGGCCAATCAGGATGCGGGGCTCGACGTCGATGACGATACAGGCCGTAAGGACGGTAAGAACCGCTCGCGTGCGATGGTATGATTGCCCCTCATTAGCCAGGCGCACGCTTCACCGCGTGCGATTGGCGCCCGTATCGCGTGGGTTCGCGGGCCACTTCGCTGCATCGGCGAATGGCTGGCACGGCCTTCACGAGCCACCTTTTATTTTCCCTTTTCAAACAGCGAAATCGCCGTGCGTCTGACCTCGATCAAACTCGCTGGCTTCAAGTCATTCGTCGATCCCACGCATTTCCAGGTCCCGGGCCAGCTCGTTGGCGTGGTCGGACCGAATGGGTGCGGCAAGTCCAACATCATCGACGCCGTGCGCTGGGTGCTCGGCGAATCGCGCGCTTCCGAGCTGCGCGGCGAGTCGATGCAGGACGTGATCTTCAACGGCTCGACCGCGCGCAAGCCGGGTAGCCGCGCCAGCGTCGAACTCGTGTTCGACAACGCCGACGGCCGTGCCGCCGGGCAGTGGGGGCAGTATGCCGAAATCGCCGTCAAGCGCGTGCTCACGCGCGACGGCACCTCGAGCTACTACATCAACAACCTGCCGGCGCGCCGTCGCGACATTCAGGACATCTTCCTCGGCACCGGCCTCGGGCCGCGTGCGTACGCGATCATCGGGCAGGGCATGATCGCTCGCCTGATTGAGGCGAAACCGGAAGAGCTGCGCGTGTTCCTCGAAGAGGCCGCGGGTGTGTCGAAGTACAAGGAACGCCGCCGCGAAACCGAGAACCGCCTGCACGACACCCGCGAGAATCTGATCCGCGTCGAAGACATCGTCCGCGAACTCAGTGCGAACCTCGAGAAGCTCGAGGCGCAGGCGATCGTCGCGACGAAGTACAAGGATTTGCAGGCCGACGGCGAAGAGAAGCAGCGTCTGTTGTGGCTGCTGCGCAAGAACGAAGCCGGCGGCGAGCAGGAACGCCAGCAACGCGCGATCGAACAGGCGCAGATCGACCTCGAAGCGCAAACCGCGAAGCTGCGTGAAGTCGAAGCGCAACTCGAAACGCTGCGTGTCGCGCATTACTCTGCCAGCGACGCGATGCAGGGTGCACAAGGGGCGTTGTACGAGGCAAATGCCGAAGTCAGCCGCCTCGAGGCTGAGATCAAGTTCATCGTCGAATCGCGCAACCGCGTACAGGCGCAGATCGCTGCCTTGACCGCGCAGCGTGAGCAGTGGCAGTCGCAGGCCCAGAAGGCGCAAGACGATCTCGAAGACGCAGAAGAACAACTGGCCGTCGCCGAAGAAAAGGCCGCGCTGGCCGAAGACGAAGCCGCCGCCAAGCATGATGCGATGCCGGCGCTCGAGGCCCGCTGGCGCGATGCGCAGACCGAACTGAACGCCGAGCGTGGCGGTATCGCGCAGACCGAACAGGCACTCAAGCTCGAAGCGGCGCATCAGCGCAATGCCGATCAGCAACTGCAGCAGTTGCAGCAGCGTCACGAGCGGCTGAAGTCCGAGGCGGGCGGTCTGGATGCCCCGGACGAAGCCCAGCTCGAAGACCTGCGCATGCAGCTCGCCGAGAACGAAGAAATCCTGCATGACGCGCAAACGCGCCTCGCCGACGCTCAGGAAACCCTGCCGCGTCTGGACGGCGAACGCCGTAGCGCGCAGGAACGCGTGCAGTCGGAGAGCGCACAGATTCATCAGCTTGACGCACGCCTTGCCGCGCTCAAGCAATTGCAGGAAAACGTCCAGACCGAAGGCAAGATCCAGCCGTGGCTCGAAAAGCACGAGCTGAACGGCTTGCCGCGTCTGTGGAAGAAGCTGCACGTCGAAGCCGGCTGGGAAGCCGCGCTCGAAGCGATGCTGCGTGAGCGGCTCGCCGCCCTGGAAGTGTCGAACCTCGACTGGGTCAAGGCCTTCGCCACCGATGCGCCGCCCGCCAAGCTCGCGTTCTACGCACCGCCGGCAGCCGGTCAGCCGGCCGCTACGCCGCCGGCTTTGCGCCCGCTGCTGTCGCTGGTTCGTATCGACGATGCGGGCATCCGCGCCGTGCTGAACGACTGGCTCGGCCTCGCCTTCGTCGCTGACGATCTGCAGCAGGCGTTGGCCATGCGCTCGCAATTGCCGGAAGGCGGTTCGTTCGTCGTCAAGGCCGGCCACGTCGTGACGCGTGTCGGCGTCCAGTTGTATGCCGCCGATTCCGAACAGGCCGGCATGCTGGCCCGTCAGCAGGAAATCGAAAACCTGGGCCGTCAGGTGCGTGCGCAAGCCTTGCTCGCCGATGAGGCGAAGGCCGCGGCGATCCGCGCCGAAGCCGCGCACACACAAGCCGCGCAAGCGTTGACCGATGTACGTCAGCAGTCGGAACGCGCAACGCAACGCGTGCACGCCTTGCAGATGGACGTGCTCAAGCTCGCGCAGGCGCATGAGCGCTACACGCAGCGCAGCACGCAGATCCGCGAAGAGCTCGCAGAAATCACCGCGCAGATCGAAGAGCAGCGCGCATTGCGTGGCGAATCGGAAGCGAACTTCGAGCGTCACGACGGCGAACTTGCCGAATTGCAGGCGCGTTTCGAAGATCACCAACTGGCCTTCGAAGCACTCGACGAAGCACTCACCGCCGCGCGCGCGCAATCGCGCGATCTCGATCGGGCCGCCACCGACGCGCGTTTCGCCGCGCGCAACATGGCGAACCGCATCGACGAATTGAAGCGCAGTATCCAGGTCTCGCACGAGCAGAGCGAGCGCGTCGCCGCGTCGCTGGAAGATGCGCGCGCCGAGCTGGAGACGATCAACGAGCAAACCGCCCACACCGGCTTGCAGGACGCACTGGATGTCCGCGCGGTCAAGGAAGAGGCGCTGCACGCTGCGCGCCTCGAGCTGGATGACCTGACGGCCAAGCTGCGTGCCGCCGACGAAACCCGTCTGACTGCCGAGCGTGCGCTGCAACCGCTGCGCGACCGCATCAACGAATTGCAGTTGAAGGAACAGGCCGCACGCCTGAACGGCGAGCAATTTATCGAGCAACTGGCGGCAGCCGGCGTCGATGAAGCCGAGTTGCAGGCCAAGCTCACGCCGGACATGAAGCCGTCCTATCTGCAAGGCGAAGTCACGCGGATCAACAACGCGATCACGGCGCTCGGGCCGGTCAACATGGCCGCGTTGGACGAACTGAAGGCGGCGACCGAGCGCAAAACGTTCCTCGATTCGCAATCGGCCGACCTGAACAACGCGATCGAAACGCTGGAAGACGCGATCCGCAAGATCGACGGCGAAACGCGCACCTTGCTGCAAGGCACTTTCGACGAAGTGAACCGTCATTTCGGCGAGCTGTTCCCGCGTCTGTTTGGCGGTGGCCAGGCCAGGCTGATCATGACCGGCGACGAGATTCTCGACGCCGGCGTGCAGGTGATGGCGCAACCGCCGGGCAAGAAGAATTCGACGATTCACCTGCTGTCAGGCGGCGAGAAAGCATTGACCGCCACCGCACTGGTGTTCGCGATGTTCCAGTTGAATCCCGCGCCATTCTGTCTGCTCGACGAAGTGGACGCGCCGCTCGACGACGCCAACACGGAACGTTTCGCGAACCTTGTGCGCGCGATGTCGGACAAGACGCAGTTCCTGTTCATTTCGCACAACAAGATCGCGATGGAAATGGCGCAGCAACTGATCGGCGTGACCATGCAGGAGCAGGGCGTGTCGCGGATCGTTGCGGTCGACATGGAAACGGCTGCGGGTTTCGCCCAGAATATCGTTTAAGTTTACGTTTGAGTTGACCATCGCGGGCGCCCGCGTTCAGCGCAGCGGCCATCGGCCGCGCGACACGTGGGGCGGGCGCATAGCCGCGCAGACAGAAGAATTGCTGATGGAGTATGCATGGACGAGTTGACACTCGGTTTGATTGGCGCGGGTGCCGTAGTGGTCGGGGGCGTGGTCGTGTACAACGCATGGCAAGGCGCGAAGGTGCGCCGCAAGATGCCGCGTCCAATGCCGGCCGATGCCGCCGAAAGTTTCGCGCGGGACGATCAGGAGGAGCAGAGCCCGTTTATCGAACCGGCCCGGCCGACCACGCGGCGCGAGCCGGTAGTGGGTTCAGACGCGGCGGCGGAAACCGCTGCCGCGCGCGTCGAGCCGACGTTTGGCGCCGCAGCCGCGCCGCTCGATACGCCGGCCGATATCCAGGCCGAGACGACGACACCGAACGGCTATCCGGAAGCCGAGGGCATTGCTGAAGCCGAAAGCGGCCACGCGGCAACAGCCGACGAACCGGTTGAGCCGATCCTGCCCGCTGCCACGACGATTTCGTCGGCGCCGCCGGCAATCGTCGACCGCCGCATCGACTGCATCGTGCCGCTTCGTCTGAACGGCCCGGTGGCTGGCGACAAGGTGATTCCGCTTGCGCAGCGTCTGCGCCGCGCCGGCAGCAAGCCGGTGCATATCGAGGGCAAGCTCGAAGGCGGCGCGTGGGAATTGCTGCAAAATGGCGCGCGTTATGAAGAACTGCGCGCGGCTGCGCAATTGGCCAATCGGAGTGGCGCGCTCAACGAACTGGAATTCTCGGAGTTCGTGACAGGCGTGCAGCAATTTGCCGATGCGCTCGACGCGGCACCGGAATTCCCCGATATGCTCGAAACGGTCGCGATGGCGCGCGAGCTCGACGGTTTCGCCGCGCAGTGCGATGCGCAACTGTCGATCAACGTGCTGTCCGACGGGGCGCCGTGGTCGGCCAACTATGTCCAGGCGATCGCGTCGCAAGACGGCTTGCTGCTCTCGCGCGATGGCACGCGTTTCGTCAAACTCGACACAAAGCAGAGCCCGGTGTTCATGCTGCAATTCGGCGACACCAATTTCCTGCGCGACGACCTGACCTACAAGGGCGGCCAGATGATCACACTGGTGCTCGACGTGCCGGTCGCGGACGAAGACATCCTGCCGTTCCGCCTGATGTGCGATTACGCGAAATCGTTGGCCGAGCGGATTGGCGGACGGGTGGTCGACGACGGGCGCCGTCCGTTGCCGGAAACCGCGCTGCTGGCGATCGAAAAGCAGTTGATGACGCTCTACGCGAAGCTCGAACAGGCGGGTATTCCGGCGGGGTCGCCAGCCACCCGGCGTTTGTTCAGCCAGTAACGGCTCTGTTGTTATGCAGGATTCGACGGCCGCACGATGTGCGGCCGTCGGCGTTTTGGGGCGCAATAACGAACGCACGAAACTGGCCATTCGGCCGATGTAAAGGGGCACGCTTCCTGCGATAATCCAATGTCTGAATTTCACTGAAGAACCTTCCGACAGCATGGCCCGAACCCCCGCCTCAAACCCTGCAACCAGCGCTCCGGCAGAGCGGGCCGCGTGGCTGCGCGCGGAACTCGAACGCGCCAACTACGCGTACTACGTACTCGATCAGCCGGACTTGCCGGACGCGGAGTACGACAAGCTCTTCAAGGAGCTGGAGCGAATCGAGATGGAGCATCCGGACCTGGTGGTTCCCGATTCGCCCACCCAGCGCGTGGGCGGCGAGGCGTCAAGCGGCTTCGAACCGGTCGTGCACGATCAGCCCATGCTGTCGTTGAACAACGGTTTCGCCGATGAAGACATCGTCGCGTTCGATAAGCGCGTCGGCGATGCGCTCGGCAAGAACGCGAGCGAACCGCCAGTGCCGGTCGAATACGCGGCTGAGCTGAAGTTCGACGGCCTCGCCATCTCGCTGCGTTACGTCGACGGTACGTTCGTCCAGGCGTCCACGCGCGGCGACGGCGCCACTGGCGAGAACGTCACCGAAAACGTCCGCACGATCCGTTCCATTCCGCTCAAGCTCAAAGGCAAACGCGTGCCGCACGTGCTCGACGTGCGCGGCGAAGTGCTCATGTTCAAGCGTGATTTTGAACGCCTGAACGAGCGCCAGCGGGCCGCTGAGCAGAAGGAATTCGCCAATCCGCGCAACGCTGCCGCGGGCAGTCTGCGGCAGCTCGACTCGAAGATCACCGCGCAGCGGCCGCTATCGTTCTTCGCTTATGGAATCGGCGTGCTCGAAGGGTTCGAGATGCCCGCCACGCATAGCGAACTGCTCGACTGGTACAAGGAACTTGGTTTGCCGGTGAATGGCGAGCGGGCGGTGGTGCAGGGCGCTGAAGGCTTGCTGGGGTTTTTTCACGCGGTAGGCGAGAAACGCGACACGCTGCCTTACGATATCGACGGCGTCGTCTACAAGGTCAACCGGCGCGATGAGCAGGACGCGCTCGGCTTTGTTTCGCGGGCGCCGCGTTTCGCGTTGGCGCACAAATTCCCGGCGCAGGAAGCGCTGACCAAACTCGTCGCGATCGACGTGCAGGTCGGCCGTACCGGCGCGATCACGCCGGTTGCGCGGCTGGAACCGGTGTTCGTCGGCGGGGCGACGGTTACGAACGCGACGTTGCACAATGAAGACGAAGTGCGCCGCAAAGATATCCGCATCGGCGACACGGTGATCGTGCGGCGCGCCGGCGACGTGATTCCCGAGGTGGTGAGCGCGCTGCTCGACCGCCGCCCGGATGACGCCCGCGAGTTCATCATGCCTGCGCACTGCCCGGTGTGCGGCTCGAGCATTGAGCGGCTGCCGGACGAGGCGATTGCGCGCTGTACGGGTGGCCTGTTCTGCCCGGCGCAGCGCAAGCAGGCGCTGTGGCACTTCGCGCAGCGGCGGGCGCTGGATATCGACGGGCTCGGCGAAAAGATCATCGATCAGCTCGTCGAGCAGAATCTGGTGCGCACGCCGGCCGATCTGTTCAACGTTGGCTTTGCGACACTGGCTGAACTCGACCGCTTTGCAGAGAAGTCCGCGCAGAATCTGCTCGACTCACTCGAAAAAGCCAAGCACACAACGCTGGCGCGCTTTATTTACGCGCTCGGCATCCGGCATGTGGGCGAATCGACGGCGAAAGATCTTGCCAAACATTTCGGCTCGCTGAATCCGATCATGGATGCCTCGGTCGAAGAATTGCTGGAGGTGAACGACGTGGGTCCTGTGGTGGCCGAGTCGCTTCATCAGTTTTTCGCGGAGGAGCACAACCGCACGGTGATTGAGCAACTCCGCGCGCCGGGCAAGGTCACATGGCCGGAAGGCCCGCCCGCGCCGAAGGCGCCGCAAGGCGTGCTGGCCGGCAAGACGGTCGTACTGACCGGCACCTTGCCGACGCTCGCCCGCGAAGAGGCGAAAGAAATGCTCGAAGCGGCCGGCGCAAAAGTGGCTGGCTCGGTGTCGAAGAAAACAGATTACGTGGTGGCGGGGGCCGAAGCAGGCAGCAAGCTGGCGAAAGCCGAGGAACTCGGCATCCCGGTACTCGACGAAGATGGTATGCGCAAGCTCCTGGAGGGGCAGTTATGATCCGCGAAATTCTCAAGATGGGCGACCCGCGTCTTTTGCTCATTGCCGATCCGGTCGATCACTTCGACACACCCGAACTGCATGAGCTCGTCAAAGACATGTTCGAGACCATGCACGACGCCGATGGCGCGGGGCTCGCCGCGCCGCAGATCGGCGTCAATCTGCAGGTGGTGATCTTCGGCTTCGGGCATAACGAACGCTATCCGGATGCGCCGCCAGTGCCGGAGACGGTGCTGATCAACCCGACCATCACGCCGGTCTCGCTGGATATGGAAGAGGGCTGGGAAGGCTGCCTGTCCGTGCCGGGCCTGCGCGGCGCGGTGAGCCGGTTTTCGATGGTCAAGTATCACGGCTTCGATCAATACGGCAAGCCGATCGACCGCGTCGCCGAGGGCTTTCACGCGCGCGTCGTGCAGCATGAGTGCGATCACCTGATCGGCAAGCTGTATCCGATGCGGATCAACGATTTCGCGAAGTTCGGCTTCACGGAAGTTCTGTTTCCGGGTATGGACCCGAATAGCGACGACTGACGCCGTATCCTGGCCCGCGCCGCGTGTGTTGCCAGAAACAAAAAACCCACGTTTTCACGTGGGTTTTTTGTTGGGCGAATGTCGCGGTGCGGCCACCGCGAGTTTCCCGCTGTTTGAGCGTCAAGCTCCCGGCATCAAAACGATTCGTCCGCCGACAGATAGCGCCATTGGCCCGGCGGCAGTGCGCCCAGCATGACCTGGCCCATCCGCACGCGCTTCAGGCCGATCACTTCGAGGCCGACCAGCTCGCACATCCGGCGGATCTGGCGCTTCTTGCCTTCGCGCAGCACGAAACGCAGTTGCTCGCCGTTTTGCCAATTGACCTGGGCGGGTTTCAGCGGCACGTCGTCGAGCGAGAGGCCGTGGCACAAGAGCGCGAGGCTTTCCGGCGGGAAGTGGCTTTCGACGTCGGTGGTGTGCTCGCCGAACGCCACGCGCACCAGATACTCCTTGTCGATCTCCGAATGGCCGCCGATCAGCTGCTTGGCGATGCGGCCGTCCTGCGTCAGCACCAGCAAGCCCGTCGAATCGATGTCCAGGCGCCCGGCCGGCGCGAGCTGGCGCAGATGCGAGACCGAAAAGCGGATGTCAGAACTGTCGCCTTCCCAGCGGTTTTCCGGCGTGACCAGCGTGATCGCCGGTTGGTAGCCGTCTTCCGCCTGGCCCGATACAAGGCCCACGGGCTTGTGGATGAGGACCGTCACCTGGCTCGCTTGTGCGGCTTCGGCGGCCGGATCGATCTCGATGCGCTGGTCCGGACGAACCTTGGTGCCGAGCGTGTCGATCCGCTCGCCGTCGACCAGCACCCAGCCTTTTTCGATCCACTCGTCGGCTTCGCGGCGTGAGCACAGACCGAGTTCCGACATCAGCTTGGACAGGCGCAGGGTGCCCGGCGCGTCTTCGTAATCGCGACGCGGCGTGCGCGGAGCGGCATCGGCGTCGTGTTCTGCTCGGGCTGCCGGGGCCGGGCCGCGCGGCTTGTCGGCGCGGGCGGGGCGGGTGTCATCGCCAAAGCGGCGGCCGGCAGCCGGCAGCGCCTTGTCGAAGCTGCGAGCAGGGCGTTCGCCTCGGTCGCTGCGGTCGCCGGCACGCGCCGGGCGATCACCGAATTCACGCTTGGCCGGTGCGCGTTCGCCGCGATCGTCGCGCGGTGCGCGCGCCGGGCGGTCACCGTAGCCGCTTTTGACGGGCTTCGCGAAAGTGCGCTCGCCACGCTCGGACGAACCACGCTCGCCTTCAAAACGGCGCGGTGCGCTGTCGCTGCGCGGCCCGCGTTCGCCGCTACGGCGTTCCTGCGGGGCGCCACGGTCGCTACCGAAACGGGGGCGATCCGAGGCGTCGCGCGCCGGACGCTCGCCACGCGGTCCGCCTTCCGACGGGCGGCCTGCGCCCGGACGCGGAGTGCTGAACGAACGGCGTTCGCCGTCGTCACGGCGCGGGCCGCGATTGCCTTCGAAACTGCGGGGAGCGCGTTCGCTGCGATCTGCGCTGCCTTCGAAGCGGCGGGGTGCGCCCTGGCTACGTTCGCCGTCAGCGCGACGCGGAGCACGTTCGCTACGATCGCCGCCACCTTCAAACTTACGGGGCGCACGCTCGCCGTCGTCACGACGCGGACCACGGTCGCCGCCGCCTTCAAATCGGCGCGGGGCGCCTTGGCTGCGTTCGCCGTCAGCGCGACGCGGAGCACGTTCGCTACGATCGCCGCCACCTTCAAACTTACGCGGCGCACGCTCACCATCGTCGCGACGCGGGCCACGGTCGCCGCCACCTTCAAATCGACGCGGAGCGCCCTGGCTACGTTCGCCGTCAGCACGGCGCGGAGCGCGTTCGCTACGATCGCCAGCGCCTTCAAACCTGCGAGGCGCACGCTCACCATCGTCGCGGCGCGGACCCCGGTCGCCGCCTTCAAACCGGCGCGGAGCGCCCTGGCTGCGTTCACCGTCAGCACGACGCGGAGCGCGTTCGCTACGATCGCCGCTACCTTCAAACTTACGGGGCGCGCGAGCACCCTCGTCCCGACGGGGTGCGCGATCGCCGCTACCCTCAAAGCCGCGCGGCGCACCGCCGGCCCCTTCGCGCCGCGGCGGGCGATCCGACGGTGCCCGGCGCGCTGCGCCCGCACCACCTGCATCCCGCTCGCGGGAAAACGATCCTTCAGCCCGCGGCGCACGCGCACCGGCACCCGCCGGACGCTTGCCGCCACCCGCCGGCCGCTTGCCGCCGCCCGCTGCGCCAGCGCCTTCACCCCGCGCCCCGTTAAACCCAGCCGTCGGCGTAGACGGCCTTGGCCCGACCGGGCGCGTCGGCTTACGCGCCGAGGTGCTTCCGGTACGGACAGGGGCGCGTTCGGACGAAGCCGGCCGCGGGTGCTTGGCTGTTAATTTGACTCGCATGAAATCTCACACTGCAATCGCGCGCAGCAGTTCGGTCTCGACCTGAATTTGCAGGCGGTTGTCCGACAGACCGTATCCATCCAGCAGGAACACGTCTTCAACGCGTTCGCCGAGCGTATTGATCCGCGCCGACGCGACGCCGACCCGGTGCTCGGCCAGCACGCGCGCGATCGAATAAAGAAGGCCTGGCCGGTCATTCGCAGACACGGACAGGATGTAATATTGGCCACGCTCGTCGGCCCGAAGATCGACGCGCGGCGTAACAGGGAAGGTCCGCGACAGCCGTGACAAACGGCCTTTCGACGGTCCCGGAAGCAGGGTGCCGTCACCGGTCAGGCGTGCGGTCAGTTCCTGTTCGACCAGATTGGCAATATCGCGATAATGCACGTCTTCTTCGGTATGCGCGACGAGGAAATTATCGAGCGCGTACCCGTGACGGGTCGTGCTGACCCGCGCATCGAGCACCGACAAGCCATTGCGGTCGAAATACGCGCAAATGCCGGCGAACAGATCGGGCTGGTCTTTCACATACACCAGCACCTGAAGCGCCTCGCCGATCGGTGACGGACGTGCCCGCACGATCGGCGTGGTGGTCTCGACGTGCCGGTACAGCACGCGGGTCTGCCACGCGATATCCGCCGCGTCGTGGCGCAGGAAATAGCCGATATCCAGCTTGTCCCACAGCGCCTTTTGTGCGCCTTCCGGCACGGTTTCGAGGCGCAGCAGCGCAAGCGCTTCTTCCTGGCGCGATTTCAGTTCCGAATGCGCGTCAGGCCGTGCGCCGCCGAGCACCGCCAGCGTTGCGCGGTAGAGGTCCTCGAGCAGCTTGCCTTTCCACGTGTTCCAGACTTTCGGGCTGGTGCCACGAATGTCGGCCACGGTCAGCAGGTAAAGCGCGGTCAGCCGGCGCTCGTTGCCGACCAGTTCGGCAAAGCGCTTGATGACTTCGGGGTCGCTCGTGTCCTGCTTCTGCGCGACCTGGCTCATGGTCAGATGCTGCTGGACCAGCCAGACGACCAGTTCGCCGTCCTCGCCCTCGATGCCGTGGTTGCGGCAGAAGCGTCGCGCGTCGGCCATGCCGAGCGTGGAATGGTCGCCGCCGCGGCCCTTGGCGATGTCGTGAAACAGCGCCGCCACGTACAACACCCATGGCCGGTCGAAATTGGCGATTAACTGGCTGCAGAACGGATATTCGTGCGCATGCTCGGCGACCGCGAAGCGGCGCAGATTGCGCAACACCATGAGGATGTGCTGATCGACCGTGTAGACGTGATACAGGTCGTGCTGCATCTGTCCGACGATGCGCCGGAAGTTCAGCAGATAGCGCCCGAGCACGCTGGTCTGGTTCATCAGGCGCAGCGCGTGCGTGATGCCGGCCGGCTGCTTCAGGATGTCCATGAACAGGCGCCCGTTTTCCGGATCGCGGCGCCAATGCTGATCCATCACGTCGCGGGCGTTGTAGATGGCACGCAGCGTGCGCGCCGACAGGCCTTTTACGCCTGGCGTCTGTTCGTAGAGCAGGAAAGCTTCGAGGATCGCGTTTGGCTCGCGCTGGAACACGTCGTCGCTGGCGATTTCCAGCATCCCTTGCTTCTCGACGAAGCGATCCGACAGCACGCGCGTGATGCCGCTCGTGTTGGGGAAGAGCTGCGCTTCGATGTTCTGGATCAGGATCGTGGCGAGTTGCGTCACGGCCTTCGCGGACCAGTAATAGCGGCGCATCAACTGTTCGCTGGCGCGCTTGGTGGCCGTCGGCTTGTAACCGAAGCTTTCGGCTACCGGCGTTTGCAGGTCGAAGACCAGAATGTCCTGGCGGCGGCCGGCGATCACATGCAGCCGGGCACGCAGCGTTTTCAGGAAGCCTTCGTTGCGGCGCAGTTCGCGCGCTTCGCGCTCGGTGATCAGGCCGCGCGCTTCGAGCTCGCGCCAGCTGCTGCCGAAACCGGCCGCCTGGGTAATCCACAGAATCAGTTGCAGATCGCGCAGGCCGCCGGGGCTTTCCTTGATGTTCGGTTCCAGCGAATACGGCGTGTCCTGAAACTTGGCGTGCCGCTGACGCATTTCCAGCACTTTGGCCTGGAAGAACGCACGCGGGTCGAGCGTTTCGCGATAGCGCTTTACAAAGTCGTCGAAGAGCGGGGCGCTGCCCGTAATGCGCCGCGCTTCGAGCAGCGAAGTGCGCACGGTAACGTCGTTGGCGGCCTCTTCGACACACTGCGACACGCTGCGCACGCTGCTGCCGAGTTCGAGCCCCAAATCCCAGGCAAGACTGATAAAGCGTTCGATGCGCGCTTCGAGGTGCTCGATTGGCGCGTCGGGAAGCAGGACCAGAATGTCAATGTCGGAGTGCGGCGCGAGTTCGCCCCGCCCGTAACCGCCGACGGCCAGCAGGGCCAGTTCGGGTGGCAGCTCGCAGGTGTTCCAGGCGGCGCGCAGCGACTCGTCCGTGGCGCGCGCCAGGGCGGCCATCAGCGCGTCGACGTTGGAGGCCGTCTTGAAGCGTTCCAGCAACTGGGCTTTGGCCACTTTGTAGTCCGCCTTGAGCGACGTGGCATGGGATTGGGCGACGGCTGGAACACTACTCATTGGCAGGCGGGCAGGTGAGGTCGGAAGTCAGTCAGGCCGTCGCCGCGACAACCGGCGGACGCGCGGGCGTGCCGGCCGAGACCGTCAGCACGTCGTAGCCGGTTTCGGTGACGAGCACGGTGTGCTCCCACTGTGCCGACAGGCTGCGGTCTTTGGTCTTGACGGTCCATTGGTCCGGCATGGTGCGGATGTCGCGCCGCCCGGCGTTGATCATCGGCTCGATCGTGAAGATCATGCCCGCCTGCAGTTCGAGCCCGGTGCCGGGACGGCCATAGTGCAAAATCTGCGGGTCTTCGTGGAACACCGTGCTGATGCCGTGGCCGCAATATTCGCGCACCACGCTGTAGCCTTGCCCTTCGGCATGCTTCTGGATGGCGTAGCCGATATCGCCGAGATGGGCGCCCGGGCGCACCTGATCGATGCCGAGCCACATGCATTCGAAGGTGGTCTGCACGAGGCGTTTGGCCATGATCGAGCCTTCGCCGACAATGAACATCCGGCTGGTGTCGCCGAAATAGCCTTCCTTGATCACCGTGACGTCGATATTCAGCGCGTCGCCGTTCTTCAGCGTCTTGTCGCCCGGAATGCCGTGACAGATCACGTCGTTCACCGAAATGCAGGTAGCCTTCGGATAAGGCGGGTAGCCGGGCGGCTGATAGTTCAGCGGCGCCGGAATCGTGCCCTGTTCCTTGAGCATATATTCGTGACACAACCGGTCGAGTTCGCCGGTCGTGATGCCGGCCGTGACGAACGGCGTAATGTAGTCGAGCACTTCGCTAGCGAGCTTGCAGGCGACGCGCATCTGCGCGATATCGTGTTCGTTTTTGAGCGTAATAGCCATGAGTCGGGCCTGAAATGCGATTTATTGCGAGATTATCGCACCATATTCCGGGTGCCGCAGGCTTTTGCCACGGTTTTGCGCTAAGGCCGTTGCCGCGCAGGTGCAACCCGGCAGCGGCAAACAGGAGCTACCGCGCAGGTTGAGTCGGCCGATAGTCACGTGCTATAATCTTTGGCTAAGTCGATCTCTGTCTTATTTTGTTGCTTTATTGCTGTCCTAGGGCTGTTCTAGTGGGCGCAAATGAGGCGCAAGGTGGCAGGAAAGGCTGGTCGTAGCGATAGTTGCCTGCGCTACGGGCAAGGCGGTACCCAAGGCAGCAGACTCGCAAGCCGGCGCACCCAGGGTGTCCGTTGCGTTCAGCCAGAGGAGGTGCAGTGAGCACAACTGGCGGCGCGGCCGATACGGCAGCCGGCTTAAGACCCAACCCTCGCGGAGAATTTCATGGCAGTTACTATGCGTCAAATGCTGGAAGCCGGTGTCCACTTCGGTCACCAAACGCGCTTCTGGAACCCGAAGATGGCCCCCTTCATTTTCGGCCATCGCAACAAGATTCACATTATCAACCTCGAAAAGACGCTGCCGATGTACAACGACGCGCTGAAGTACGCGCGTCAACTGGCAGCGAATCGCGGCACGATCCTGTTCGTCGGCACGAAGCGCCAATCGCGTGACACGATCGCTGAAGAAGCGCAACGCGCTGGCATGCCGTTCGTCAACGCACGCTGGCTCGGCGGCATGCTGACCAACTTCAAGACGCTGAAGGTTTCGATCAAGCGCCTGAAGGACATGGAAGCATCGCTGGAAGCAGGCGAAACCGAACGCATGAGCAAGAAAGAAGCGCTCCTGTTCGAACGCGAAATGGCCAAGCTGCAAAAGTCGATCGGCGGCGTGAAGGACATGGGCGGTATTCCGGACGCGATCTTCGTGGTCGACGTCGGCTACCACAAGATTGCCGTGACCGAAGCTAACAAGCTCGGCATTCCGGTTATCGCCGTGGTCGACACGAACCACTCGCCGGAAGGCATCGACTACGTGATCCCGGGTAACGACGACGCTTCGAAGGCTGTCGCTCTGTACACGGCTGGCGTGGCTGACGCGATCCTGGAAGGCCGTGCAAACGCGGTCAACGAAGTGGTGCAAGCTGCCCGTGGCGGTGACGGCGACGAGTTCGTCGAGGTCAACTCGGAAGCGTAAAGCTGCCCCGTGTCCGGCAAAAAAGGGGGCTTTCTACAGGCCCCCTTTTTTTAAGCCGCGACAAAGTAGTGGTGTGCTGTGAGCAGTGCCTGAAACATAGTCCGTAGAAAATACGTGCGATGTTGAAACGAATTCTTGCCGCCGGTATCGAAGTCCGGACGGCGTGTGACAGACGGAACTCAAGGAGCAAATGATGGCGGCAATTACCGCAAGCATGGTTGCAGAACTGCGCGCAAAGACCGACGCGCCGATGATGGAATGCAAGAAGGCGCTGACGGAAGCTGAAGGCGACATGGCGCGCGCTGAAGAGCTGCTGCGCGTGAAGCTGGGCAACAAGGCCAGCAAGGCAGCGTCGCGCGTGACGGCTGAAGGCGTGGTCGCATCGTTCATCGGCGGCAACGCGGGTTCGCTGGTCGAACTGAACTGCGAAACCGACTTCGTTTCGAAGAATGACGACTTCCTGGCGTTCTCGAAGACGATCGCTGAACTGGTCGCTACGCAAAACCCGGCTGACGTCGCGGCTCTGGCGGCACTGCCGCTGGACGGCTCGACGGTCGACGCAGTGCGTCTGGCGCTGGTCGGCAAGATCGGTGAAAACCTGTCGATCCGCCGTTTCGTGCGTTTCGACACATCGAACAAGCTGGCAGCGTACCTGCACGGCACGCGTATCGGCGTGCTGGTCGAGTACACCGGCGCGGACGAGCAGGTCGGCAAGGACGTGGCAATGCACATCGCCGCAATGAAGCCGGTCTCGCTGTCGTCGGACGACGTGCCGGCCGATCTGATCGCCAAGGAACGCAGCATTGCTGAGCAGAAGGCTGCTGAATCGGGCAAGCCGGCTGAAATCGTCGCCAAGATGGTCGACGGCAGCGTGCAGAAGTACCTGAAGGAAGTGTCGCTGCTGAACCAGACGTTCGTTAAGAACGACAAGCAGACGATCGAACAGATGCTGAAGGCTGGCAACGCGAGCGTGCAGAAGTTCGCGCTGTTCGTGGTCGGCGAAGGCATTGAGAAGAAGCAGGACGACTTCGCAGCTGAAGTGGCCGCTCAAGTCGCTGCTGCAAAGCAACAATAAGTCTCACCGCAATACCGTTGGACCCGCGGCGGAGCAAGACTTTGCCGCGGTCGGCGGCGCCGCAAGGCTGCACGCGGGTTGACCCTCGCTGTGCAGCCGCCTCTGGCGAACCCCAGGGTTCGTCAATTTGGCGACGCTTGCCCGAATCAGCATTTCACCCCTACATTAGTCCCTTGTTGTTGCCCTGTTCTGCGCGATCTGGATACCCCTATGCCCACTGCCTATAAACGCGTCCTGCTCAAACTCTCCGGTGAAGCTCTGATGGGCGACGATGCCTTCGGCATCAATCGCGCGACCATCGAACGAATGGTGGCGGACGTGGCCGAAGTGGTCCGTCTCGGAACGCAGCTGGCCGTGGTGATCGGCGGCGGCAATATTTTCCGCGGCGTCGCGGGCGGCGCGGCCGGTATGGATCGCGCCACGGCTGACTACATGGGTATGCTGGCCACGATGATGAACGCGCTGGCGCTGCAGGACGCAATGCGTCACGCCGGTATCGAAGCGCGCGTGCAATCCGCGCTGCGCATGGACCAGGTGGTTGAGCCGTACATCCGGCCCCGCGCGATTCGCCAGCTCGAAGAAGGCAAAGTCGTGATTTTCGCGGCCGGTACCGGCAATCCGTTCTTCACGACGGATACGGCCGCCGCGCTGCGCGGCTCGGAAGTCGGTGCGGAAGTGGTGCTGAAAGCCACCAAGGTGGACGGCGTCTATTCGGCCGACCCCAAGAAGGACCCGAGCGCGACCCGTTACACCACGATCAGCTTCGACGAAGCCATCGGCCGCAATCTGCAGGTGATGGACGCCACGGCGTTCGCGCTGTGCCGCGACCAGAAGCTGCCGATCCGGGTGTTTTCGATCGTCAAGCCGGGCGCGCTTAAGCGCATCGTACAAGGCGAGGACGAGGGTACCCTCGTCCACGTGTAAACTCTCGTTCACATAACGTGGGCTTTAACGCGAGCCCAGGCCGCGCGCATAGTGCGCGCGCTGGCCGACTCGCACCGTTTTGAAGGTTCGGAGGTTTAAAAATGTCTGTGGCTGATATCAGGAAGGGCGCTGAACAAAAGATGCAGCGTTCCATCGACGCGTTCAAGAACGACCTGTCGAAGATCCGCACGGGCCGTGCACACACGGGCCTGCTCGATCACATCCAGTGCGATTACTACGGTTCGCCGGTGCCGATTTCGCAAGTCGCGAACCTGACGCTGATCGACGCACGCACGATCGGCGTGCAGCCGTGGGAAAAGAAGATGGTCCAGGTCGTCGAAAAGGCGATCCGCGAGTCGGACCTCGGTCTGAACCCGGCAACGCAAGGCGACGTGATTCGCGTACCGATGCCCGCGCTGACCGAAGAACGCCGCCGCGAACTGACCAAAGTGGTCAAGAGCGAAGCGGAAACGGCCAAGGTCGCGGTTCGTAACCTGCGCCGTGATGCAAACGAGCAACTGAAAAAGCTCGTGAAAGACAAAGAAATTTCAGAAGATGACGAGCGACGTGCGGGTGACGACGTTCAGAAACTGACCGACAAGTTCGTCACTGAAATCGACAAGCTTGTAGTGACCAAAGAAGCCGAGATCATGACGGTCTGAGGCCGGTTGACTCCCAGAAATGGGGGGCACTCAGTCCTTTCAAGGTTTCCACTTCTTTATTTGTCACAGTCCCGACGGCCATGACCTATACCAGCTCAACCGTGCGCGTGCCTGATGTCGCCGCGGTGCCGCGACATATCGCGATCATCATGGACGGCAACGGCCGTTGGGCGACCCAGCGCCGTCTGCCGCGCGTGGCCGGCCATACGCGCGGCGTCGACGCGGTGCGTGCGGCCGTCGAGGCCTGCGCCCGGCAGGGCGTCGAATACCTGACGCTCTTTGCCTTCAGCTCGGAAAACTGGCGCCGCCCGAACGACGAAGTGTCGTTCCTGATGCGCCTGTTCGTCACCGCGCTGGAGCGCGAGATCGGCAAGCTGCACGCGAATGGCATCCGTTTGCGTGTGGTTGGCGATCTGGCGAAGTTCGATACCCGCATCCGCGACCTGATCAAGCGCGCGGAGACCAAAACCGCGCGCAACACCCGTCTGACGCTCACCATCGCCGCCAATTACGGCGGCCGCTGGGACATCATGCAGGCGACCCGCAAGCTCGCCGAGCAGTCGGCGCTGGCGGGCGAGGCGGTCGAGGTGAACGAGGACTCGTTCGCCGAACACCTGTCGATGGCCTATGCGCCGGAGCCGGACCTCTTTATCCGCACCGGCGGCGAGCGCCGCGTCAGCAACTTCCTGCTCTGGCAACTCGCCTACACCGAGTTCTACTTCACCGACACGTTCTGGCCGGATTTCGACGCCGACGCGCTCGGCCACGCTATCGCTTCCTACGCGGAGCGTGAGCGCCGCTTCGGCCGCACCAGTGCTCAACTCGAGCCGCAATCGCAAAACGTCGATTCGCTTCCATGCTAAAAACCCGTGTCATCACGGCGATCATCCTGCTGGCGATCTTCCTGCCGGTCACGTTGTTCGCGCCGGTGGGCGCGTTCGGCGCGCTGATCGCCTTCGTCGTCGTGTTCGCAGCGTGGGAATGGGCGCGCTTGCTGAAGCTCGGCGGGGCCGGGCCGGTGATTTACGCGCTGGTCGCGGCGGTCGCGCTGGTTGCCAGCACAAGGCTCGGTACCGGCGTCGAGGAGGCGAGGTCGCTGTTTAAGGCGGCGGCGATCTTCTGGGTGATCGCCGGGCCGTTCGTGCTGTTGCGCAAGCCTACCCTCGCGCAAGGCGCCTGGCGCGGTTTCCTATTCCTTGCCGGTATTGTGGTATTTGTCGCGTGCTGGCATGCTCTCGTCGCCGCGCGCATGAAGGGCGTGCCGTTCGTGCTGTCGCTGCTGCTATTGGTATGGCTGGCCGATATCGGCGCATACTTCTCCGGAAAAGCTTTCGGAAAACACAAGCTGGCGCCTGCCATCAGCCCCGGTAAGACCTGGGAGGGTGCGATCGGCGGCTGGCTGGTGGTGATGATCGTCGCCGCGGCGGCGGTCTTTTTGCACGCGTTCGAGCCGACCCTGTATTCTGCGCTGCTGGCGCAATGGGGCGCCGTACGTACGCTGCTCGCCCTGACCCTGCTGGTGGCATTCAGCGTGGTGGGCGACCTGTTCGAATCAATGATGAAACGCCAGGCCGGAGTGAAAGATTCAAGCGGCCTGTTGCCTGGGCACGGTGGCGTACTCGACCGCATCGACGCATTGTTGCCGGTGCTGCCGCTTGCCATGCTGCTGCTCGGCTAGAGAAAGAGATATGCAAAAACGTCTGACATTGCTCGGTTCCACGGGCTCGATTGGAGACAGCACGCTTGACGTCGTCGCGCGTCATCCCGAGCGCTTTTCGGTTTACGCGCTGACGGCGCATCGCAACGGCGACAAGCTCGTCGAGCAATGCCTGCGCTTTCAGCCTGAAGTCGCGGTAGTCGGCGATGCCGATACCGCTGCGCATGTCGCGGCGAAGCTGCGCGAAGCGGGTTGCAAGACCGAAGTCACGTATGGGCCGCAAGCACTCGTGGACGTGTCGAAGAGCGATGGCTGCGACACGGTCGTGGCGGCAATCGTCGGTGCCGCGGGCCTCGCGCCGAGTCTCGCCGCCGCACGCGCCGGCAAGCGTATTCTGCTCGCCAACAAGGAAGCGCTGGTGATGTCGGGCGCAATCTTCATGGACGCGGTGCGCGACAACGGCGCCGTGCTGCTGCCGGTCGACAGCGAACACAACGCCATTTTTCAATGCCTGCCGCGCGAAGCGGCGCTGCACGGCGGCGTGTCGAAGATCATCCTGACCGCCTCGGGTGGCCCGTTCCGTACGCGCGAACCGGCCACGCTGGTCGACGTCACGCCTGACGAGGCCTGCAAGCATCCGAACTGGGTCATGGGCCGCAAGATTTCGGTCGACTCCGCCACGATGATGAACAAGGGCCTCGAGGTGATCGAGGCGCATTGGCTCTTCGACTTGCCGGGCGAGCGCATCGAGGTGCTGATTCACCCGCAAAGCGTGATCCATTCGATGGTGTCGTACGCCGATGGCTCGGTGCTCGCGCAACTGGGGAACCCTGACATGCGTACGCCTATCGCGCATGCGCTGGCGTTTCCCGAGCGCGTCGATTCGGGCGTGGCGCAACTCGATCTGCTGCAGGTCGCGTCGCTCTCGTTCGAAAAACCGGATTACACCCGCTTCCCGTGTCTCGCGCTCGCCGTGAAGGCGCTGGCCGAGGGTGGGTTGGCGAGCGCGGCCCTGAACGCCGCGAACGAAATTGCTGTTGAAGCGTTCCTGTCGCGTCAGATTGGTTTCATGGCAATCGCTCAGGTGGTCGACGCCGTCCTCAACGCGTTGCCGAACCGTAGCGCGCACGCGCTAGAAGACGTGATCGAAGCGGACGCGGCCGCGCGCCGTGCCGCCGCAGACTTCATCGCACGTCTGCCGGACGCCGCCCGTCGCACGGAACGCGCCGTCCAGTGAGGCGTCTATGAATCTGCTGATCGAACTGCTCGCCTTCGCGGTCGCGATTGGCGTACTCGTGGTCGTCCACGAGTACGGGCATTACAGCGTGGCGCGTTTGTGCGGCGTCAAGGTACTGCGTTTTTCGATCGGCTTCGGCAAGCCGCTGTTCCAATGGGTGAGCCCGAAGACGGGCACCGAATGGACGATTGCCGCGCTGCCGCTGGGCGGCTACGTGAAGATGCTCGACGAGCGCGAGACCGGCGGTGCGCCGATTCCCGCTGAAGCCTTGCCGCATGCGTTCAACCGGCAGTCGGTGTGGCGTCGTTTCGCGATTGTTGCGGCTGGTCCGGTTGCGAACTTCCTGCTCGCCATCGTGCTGTTCGCCCTCGTGTTCGCCACCGGCGTGACCGAGCCCGCGGCGGTGGTGGCCGCGCCTGCTCCGAATACGCCGGCGGCGTTGGCCGGTTTCGACGGTGGCGAAACCATCGTTGCGGTGCGTGCCGAGAACGCCGGTGAATCCGAGCGCGTGCGCTCGTGGTCCGACCTGCGCTGGAAGCTATTGGGTGCGGCCTTCGATCACAAGCGTGTGGTGCTGAGCGCGAAAGATGCCCACGGCACCTCGGACTTCCAACTGGATCTGCGCGGGATCACCGAGAAAGACGTCGACGACGACTTTATGTCGCATCTCGGGTTCGAGCCGGGTGGTGGCAAGCTGACGGTCGCGGGTGTGCAGCCGGATAGCGCAGCGCAAAAGGCAGGCCTTGCGGTGGGCGACCGTCTGCGCGCGGTCGACGGTGTTCCTACCGATAACGCCACGGCCTTCATCGCTTATGTAAAATCGCACGCCGGTGTGCCCGTGACGCTGCAAGTCGAGCGTGGTGGGCAAGCGGCGGGCACGCTGGAAGACGTCCGCATCGTCCCGCAGTCGCAGCGGGATGACGCAACGGGGCAGCAGATCGGCCGTATCGGCGCGGAACTCGCCACCCAGGTGCCGTCGATCGACGTGCGTTACGGACCGGTCGAAAGTCTGCAACTGGGCGCACGCCGTACGTGGGATCTGGCTGTTTATTCGGTACGCATGTTTGGGCGGATGATCGTCGGCGAGGCTTCGCTGAAAAATCTTTCTGGCCCCGTGACGATCGCCGATTACGCAGGAAAGAGCGCACGTCTAGGTCCTTCTGCATTCCTGTCGTTCCTGGCCCTTGTCAGTATTAGCCTCGGCGTACTGAACCTGTTACCAATTCCGGTATTGGACGGGGGTCATCTGTTATATTATTTGGTTGAAGCTGTAACCGGCAAAGTTGTCTCTGATCGCTGGCAACTCGTTTTGCAGAGGGCGGGTCTCGCCTGCATCGTCGCATTGTCGGCGATTGCGCTGTTCAACGATCTGGCTCGTTTAATCCATTTTTAAAGTGTCTGGCGGCGTTCACGATGGCGACCGTCTGACCTGATGCAGCTATACACACTGGGGAAGCACGTTGTTTAAACCTCATCGCTTTGTTCCAAAGACGGTTATAGCCGCGGCATTCGCCGCGCATGGGCTGGTTGCTCACGCAACGACGCCCTTCGTGGTGCAAGACATCCGGATCGAGGGATTGCAACGCGTCGAACCCGGTACCGTGTTCGCGTACCTGCCTATCAAGCAAGGCGACACCTTTAGCGACGACAAGGCTTCTGAAGCCATTCGCGCGCTATACGCCACGGGCTTCTTCAACGACGTCAAGATCGCGACCGAAGGCAATGTCGTCATTGTGCAGGTGCTGGAACGCCCGGCCATCGGCACGATCGACTTCGCCGGCATTCACGAGTTCGACAAGGACAACCTGACCAAGGCGCTGCGCGCGGTCGGTTTGTCGCAAGGCCGTTACTACGACAAGGCACTCGTCGACAAGGCCGAGCAGGAACTGAAGCGCCAGTATCTGACGCGCGGCTACTACGCCGCCGAAGTGACCACCACGATCACGCCGATCGACCGCAACCGCGTGTCGGTGCTGTTCTCGGTGGCTGAAGGTCCGAGCGCGAAGATCCGCCAGATCAACTTCATCGGCAACAAGGCGTTCAGCACGGGTACGCTGCGCGACGAAATGCAGCTGTCCACGCCGAACTGGTTCTCGTGGTACACGAAGAACGACCTGTACGCGAAAGACAAGCTCACCGGCGACCTCGAAAATGTCCGCTCGTATTACCTGAATCGCGGCTACCTCGAGTTCAACATCGAATCGACCCAGGTGTCGATTACGCCGGACAAGAAGGACATGTATCTGACGGTCACGCTGCATGAAGGCGAGCCGTACACGATCAGCAGCATCAAGCTGGCCGGTAACCTGCTCGACCGCGAGCCGGAGCTGGCCAAGCTCATCAAGATCAAACCGGGTGACCGCTTCTCGGCTGAAAAGCTGCAAGCCACGACCAAGGCAATCGTCGACAAGCTCGGTGAATATGGCTATGCGTTCGCCACCGTCAACGCGCAGCCGCAGATCGATCAGGAACACCACAAGGTCGACCTGACGCTGCAAGTGGACCCGAGCCGCCGCGTGTACGTGCGCCGCATCAACGTGGTCGGCAACACGCGCACGCGCGACGAAGTGGTGCGCCGCGAAATGCGTCAGCTCGAAAGCTCGTGGTTCGATTCGAACCGCCTCGCGTTGTCGAAAGACCGGATCAACCGTCTCGGCTACTTTACCGATGTCGACGTGACCACGGTGCCTGTCGAAGGCACGCCGGACCAGGTCGATGTGGACGTCAAGGTGACCGAAAAGCCGACCGGCGCGATTACGCTGGGCGCGGGCTTCTCGTCGACCGACAAGGTGGTGCTCTCCGCGGGCGTGTCGCAGGATAACGTGTTCGGTTCGGGTACGAGTCTCTCGGTGAACGTGAATACCGCCAAGACATACCGTACCTTGACCGTTACGCAGGTCGACCCGTACTTCACGGTTGACGGCATCAAGCGGATTACCGACGTCTACTACCGTACGTACCAGCCGCTGTACTACTCGACGGATTCGAGCTTCAAGATCGTCACGATCGGTGGTGACCTGAAGTTCGGTATTCCGTTCTCCGAAGTCGACACGGTGTACTTCGGTGCCGGCCTCGAGCAGAACCAGCTGGATATCGACGCGAACACGCCGCAAAGCTATATCGACTACGTGAACGAGTTCGGCCGTGTGTCGAACAACGTGCCGATCACGGTGGGCTGGTCACGCGACGCGCGCGACAGCGCACTGGTGCCGAGTCGCGGTTACTTCACGCAGGCGAACGCCGAATACGGCACGCCGCTCGGCGGCACGCAGTACTACAAGGCCGACATCAACGCGCAGTACTATTATTCGTTTGCGCGCGGCTTCGTACTGGGCTTCAACTTCCAGGGCGGTTACGGTAACGGCCTCGGCGGCAAGCCATACCCGATTTTCAAGAATTACTACGCGGGCGGTATCGGTTCGGTGCGGGGTTACGAGCCGAGCTCGCTGGGTCCGCGTGACGCGAAGACGAACGACCCGATCGGCGGCTCGAAGCTGCTGGTGGGTAACATCGAACTGACGTTCCCGTTGCCGGGCACGGGCTACGACCGCACGTTGCGTGTCTTCACGTTCCTCGACGGCGGTAACGTCTGGGGTACGGAAGGCAACAGCATCGGCGCGAATGGTCTGCGTTACGGCTATGGTGTCGGTCTCGCGTGGATCTCGCCGATCGGCCCGCTCAAGCTCAGCCTGGGCTTCCCGCTCACGAAGCACACTGGCGACCAGTATCAGAAATTCCAGTTCCAGATCGGGACGGCATTCTGATCCGGTGGCCGGCAATCCGGCGACCGGCCCGGCCAAACTACAGTATCGAGAGGATGACTTTGCTAACCGGTATGTTTTCGAAACGTGTGGCGTGCGCGCTGGCGCTCGCAGTGACGCTGGGCGTCGGCCTGGCGGGGACTGCGCACGCACAGGAAGCCAGGATCGCTGCGGTGAATTCGGACCGTATCCTGCGCGAATCGGCTGCCGCGAAGGCTGCCCAGGTCAAGCTCGAGGCCGAGTTCGCCAAGCGCGACAAGGATCTGGCCGACATGGCACAGAAGCTGAAGTCGATGTCCGATTCGCTCGACAAGAACGGCGCGTCGATGTCGGCCACCGATCGCGCACAGAAGCAGCGCGATCTGTCGCAGTTGGATACCGACTTCCAGCGCAAGCAGCGCGAGTTTCGCGAAGACCTGAACCAGCGTCGTAACGAAGAGCTGGCGGCCGTGCTCGACCGGGCTAACAAGGTGATCAAACAGATCGCCGAGCAGCAGCACTACGACCTGATCGTTCAGGAAGCGGTGTACGTGAGCCCGCGCATCGACATCACCGATCAGGTGCTCAAGGCCTTGGCGGCTTCGGGCAATTGAAATCGCGCTGGGTTGCTGCCCAGCGAGTTTTCAGATACCCGATTACCGGCCGCCGGGTCGCCGGCAGTTGGGGAGCGTAGGGCGGTTCGCAGCGCGGTGTTGTAGCGCTGACAAGTTGGACTGATTTTGCAGGAGACAGGATAGGCATGGCATTTACGCTCGAGGACATCGTCCAACGGTTCGGCGGTGAAGTAGTCGGAGACGGTTCGCAGCGCGTCGGCAGTCTGGCGCCGCTCGACCAGGCAGGCCCGGACCAGCTGGCGTTCCTCGCCAATCCGAAGTATCTGTCGCAGGTCGAAACGACCCATGCGGGCGCGGTGTTGATCAACGCCGACGACCTCTCGAAACTCACTTCGCGTGATGGCCATTTGCATGCCGCGCGTAACTTCATCGTCACGCCGAATCCGTACGCTTACTTCGCGCGCATCGCGCAGACTTTCATCGACATGGCAGCGCCAAAGGCTGTGCCTGGGGTGCACCCGAGCGCGACGATCGACCCGTCGGCCCAGATCGCCGCGAGCGCGGTAATCGGTCCGCACGTCACGGTGGAAGCGGGTGCGGTGATCGGGGAAAACGTGCGCCTGGATGCGAACGTGGTGATCGGCCGCGGTACGCGGATCGGCGCGGGTTCGCATCTGTATCCGAATGTCGCGGTGTACTACGGCTGCAAGCTCGGCGAGCGCGTGATCGTGCACGCGGGCGCGGTGATCGGTTCAGACGGTTTTGGCTTCGCGCCGGATTTCGTGGGTGAAGGCGATGCGCGTACCGGTAGTTGGGTCAAGATTCCGCAGGTTGGTGGTGTGTCGATCGCGGCAGACGTCGAGATTGGTGCGAACACCACGATCGACCGTGGCGCCATGGCCGATACGATCATCGAAGAGTGCGTGAAGATCGATAACCTCGTGCAGATCGGCCACAACTGCAAGGTCGGCGCCTATACGGTGATTGCTGGTTGCGCGGGCATTGCGGGCAGCACCACGATTGGCCGTCATTGCATGATCGGCGGCGCGGTCGGGATTGCCGGTCATGTGACCTTGGCTGACTATGTGATCGTCACGGCAAAGTCGGGCGTGTCGAAATCGTTGTTGAAACCCGGCATGTACACCAGCGCGTTCCCGGCAGTGAATCACGCGGACTGGAACAGGAGCGCTGCTTTGCTGCGTAACATCGACAAACTCCGCGACCGTATCAGGGCGCTCGAGAATGACGCGTCGGCGGACAAACCGGCCAACGCAGTAAGCAATTCCGCAGGCGACAAAGCCTGAGAAGTCTGAAAAACTCGCAGGCCAACCGGCAGAACAGCCCGGGGGCCAACCGGCGAGGTAGGGCAACCGGCCGGCACCGCGTAAAATAGCGGCCAAGCATCAGAAGCAAAGTCGGTTGCCGTGACCGGGTGGCACGGCCGCCGGGTCTCGGCAAGCGCCGGCAGCACGCGTTACCAACCCACCTGCACCAGCATCCGCAGTCATCATCGCGCAGTTAATGCGTGAGTAGAAACACCATGAGCACCGAAAAAATCAATCTCGACATTCATAAGATTCTCACGCTGCTGCCGCATCGTTACCCGATCCTGCTAGTCGACCGGGTGCTCGAACTCGAGCCGCACAAGCGCATCAAAGCGTTGAAGAACGTGTCGATCAATGAGCCGTATTTCCAGGGTCACTTTCCGACCCGTCCGGTGATGCCCGGCGTGCTGATTCTCGAAGCGCTCGCACAAACGGCAGCCCTGCTGACGTTTTCCGAAGAGCCGAGCGACCCGTCGAACACGCTGTATCTGTTCGTAGGTATCGACAATGCACGCTTCAAGCGTGTGGTGGAGCCGGGCGATCAGCTGATCCTGAATTGCACGTTCGAGCGTCATATGCGCGGCATCTGGAAGTTCAAGGCGCGCGCCGAAGTGGATGGTGTCGTGGCGGCGGAAGCCGACCTGATGTGCGCGGTGCGGCACACGGACAAAGACGCTTAAAGATCGGTGTCCGGGCAGTCAGCGGCTTACTGTAAGCCCTGTTAGCTCCGGCTACGCCCATCCAGACAACGCAACAGAATTAGAAGCGAGGACGCATGAGCAGGATTCATCCCACTGCGATCGTCGAACCGGGCGCGCAACTCGACGAATCCGTCGAAATCGGACCGTACGCCGTCATTGGCGCACATGTGACGATTGGCGCACGGACCACGATCGGTTCGCACAGCGTGATCGAAGGTCACACCACGATCGGCGAAGACAACCGGATCGGCCACTACGCATCGGTCGGCGGCCGTCCGCAGGACATGAAGTACAAGGACGAGCCGACCCGGCTCGTGATCGGCGATCGCAACACGATCCGTGAATTCACCACGATCCACACCGGCACGGTGCAGGACGCGGGCGTTACCACGCTAGGCGACGACAACTGGATCATGGCCTACGTGCACGTCGGGCACGATTGCCACCTCGGCAACAACGTCATTCTGTCGAGCAATGCGCAGATGGCCGGCCACGTGACGATCGGCGACCACGCGATCATCGGCGGCATGTCGGGCGTGCATCAGTTCGTGCGCATCGGCGCGCATTCGATGCTGGGCGGCGCTTCGGCGCTCGTGCAGGACGTCCCGCCGTTCGTGATTGCCGCGGGCAACAAGGCTGAGCCGCACGGTATCAATGTCGAAGGTCTGCGCCGCCGCGGTTTTTCGGCGGATGCGATCTCGGCGCTGCGCTCAGCGTACCGCCTGCTATACAAGAATGGCCTGTCGCTGGAAGAAGCGAAGGTGCAGTTGCGCGAACTCGCATCCGCGGGTGGCGATGGCGATGCGCCGGTACAAACGCTGCTTGCGTTCGTCGAAGCGTCGCAACGCGGCATCATCCGCTAAGCGATGGCCCTGAACCCGAGTCCGCTACGCGTGGCGATGGTGGCTGGTGAGCCGTCCGGCGACCTGCTGGCGGCGTCGCTGCTCGACGGCCTCACGAGCCGTCTGCCCGCCGGTACCCAGTATTACGGGATCGGCGGTCCGCGCATGATTGCCACGGGCTTCGACGCCCACTGGCCGATGGAAAAGCTCACGGTGCGCGGCTATGTCGAAGCACTGAAGCATATTCCCGAGATCCTCGGCATCCGCAACGAACTGAAGCGCCAGTTGCTCGCTGAGCCGCCGTCGGTGTTCATCGGCGTGGATGCGCCCGATTTCAACTTCGGCCTCGAGCATCCGTTGCGCGAAGCGGGCATTCCGACCATTCACTTCGTCTGTCCGTCCATCTGGGCGTGGCGGGGCGGGCGCATCAAGAAGATCGCCAAGGCGGTCGACCACATGCTGTGCGTGTTCCCGTTCGAAACGGCGCTGCTGGAAAAGGCTGGCGTCGCGGCGTCCTACGTGGGCCATCCGCTTGCTGACGAGATCCCGCTCGAGCCCGATACGCTCGGCGCGCGCCGCACGCTCGGCCTCGCTGAAAGCGGTCCGATCATCGCGGTGCTGCCGGGCAGCCGGCGCTCCGAGATCGATCTGATCGGTCCGACGTTCTTTGCGGCGATGGAGATGATGCAGCACCAGGAGCCTGGGTTGCGCTTCGTGATGCCAGCGGCCACGCCTGCACTGCGCGAGATGCTGCGGCCGCTGGTTGATTCGCATCCCGGCCTCGCACTGACCATCACCGACGGCCAGTCGCAAATCGCGATGACGGCGGCGGATGCGATCCTCGTCAAGAGCGGCACGGTGACGCTGGAAGCCGCGTTGCTGAAAAAGCCGATGGTGATCTCGTACAAGGTGCCCTGGCTGACCGGCCAGATCATGCGCCGCCAAGGTTATCTGCCTTACGTCGGCTTGCCGAATATTCTGGCGGGGCGTTTCGTCGTGCCGGAAATCCTGCAGCACTTCGCGACGCCGCAAGCGCTCGCCGAGGCCACGCTGAAACAGTTGCGCGACGAAGCCAACCGGCGCACGCTGACGGAAATCTTCACGGAGATGCATCACGTGCTGAAGCAGAACACCGCGCAGCGTGCGGCGGAAGTCGTGGCGAGCGTCGTCGAAAATCGGAAGACGCGGCCGTGACCGCTGCGCGCGCACCACGTCGCAAGGCCGCGACCGTTGCAGGCGCGGCGGCGCGGCAGGTCGGTCTGGACTTCGAAACACCGGATGACGTTGTCTGCGGTGTCGACGAAGCCGGGCGCGGGCCACTGGCTGGCCCGGTGGTCGCTGCGGCGGTGATTTTCGATCCGTCGAAGCCGATGATTCGTGGTCTCGACGATTCGAAAGCGCTCACCGCCAAAAAGCGCGACGAACTGTACGAAAAGATCGTCGACCGGGCGCTGGCTTACTGCATTGCCTCCGCGACCGTCGAAGAAATCGATACGCTGAACATTCTGCATGCCACCATGCTGGCGATGAAGCGCGCGGTCGAAGGTCTCTCAGTCGTGCCGACGCTCGTGAAAATCGACGGCAATCGGTGCCCGACGCTGAGCATCCGCAGCGAAGCCGTGATTGGCGGCGATGCACTGATCAAGAGCATTTCGGCGGCGTCGATTCTCGCCAAGGTCACGCGCGACCGCATGCTGCTCGAATTGCATCAAACCTATCCGGTCTACGGTTTTAACGCGCATGCCGGCTACGGCACACCGCAGCATCTCGCGGCGCTGCGCGAACATGGGCCCTGTGAGCATCATCGGCGCTCGTTTGCACCGGTGCGTGAAGCGTATCAGCGGTTCGGCACGGCTTCGAAGCGGCTGCCGGTGGGCAACGTGATCGTCGTGTCCGGAACGCTCACCGACATCACGCTCGACGACGACGCCTTCGGCGAACGCAGCGGCGCCTGAGCGTCATGTGTTGCCCGGCGCGTCGCCCACTCTTTCCTCATTCTCTCTGTCTTCGCTGCCTGTGAAAGCCATCACCTCGCGGGACAATCCGCTCTACAAGCGCCTCAAGGCGCTGGCCGGCTCGACGCATCAGCAGCGTCGCAGCGGCCACGCGTTGCTCGAAGGCTTCCATCTGGCGAGCGCGTATCTCGACGTCGCCGGGCAGCCGGAAATGTGCATCGTCACCGAAGGCGCGCTGCGTCACGACGAAGCGCAGGCGATCGTGTCGCGCATCGACGAGCACCATATCGTCACGCTGCCTGACGCGTTGTTCGGTCAGTTGTCAAACGTCGTGCACGGTGTCGGGATTTTGCTGCTGGTTGAAAAGCTCGATACGCCGCTTCCGGAAAAGGTCGGAGAAACCTGTCTCGTGCTCGATGGCGTGCAGGATGCCGGCAACGTCGGGTCGATTCTGCGCAGCGCGGCGGCGGCCGGTATTCAACAGGTGTTTTGCGCACCGGGCACCGCGTACGCGTGGTCGTCGAAGGTATTGCGCTCGGGCATGGGCGCGCATTTCCTGCTGCAAATCCACGAAGATGTCGAAGCGCAGGGTTTGATCGAGCGTCTCGCCGTGCCCGTCGTCATTACGGACTCGCACGGTGCCGAGGCGATCTACGATTGCGATCTGAGCGGACCGCTCGCATGGGTGTTTGGCAACGAAGGGGCGGGCGTATCGCAGACCTGGCGCGACGCGGTTTCCTTGCGGGTGACGATTCCTCAGCCGGGCGGCATGGAATCGCTCAATGTGGCGGCCGCGGCGGCGGTGTGTGTCTTCGAACAGTGCCGCCAGCAGCGCCACGCCTGACATTGCATTGACTTCGGGTCTGAGGCGACCTTCGCGATCACCTCAGCACCACGCGCATCGGTAAAACAGGCCGCGCTCGGCGGCCACGTTCAATAAGCCGGCCGGTCCAGCTTGATCTCCTGCAGAATCGTCGTCGCGATCTCTTCGATCGACTTATGCGTCGACGACAACCACTTGACCCCTTCGCGCCGCATCATCGCTTCGGCCTCATTGATCTCGTAACGGCAATTTTCCGGCGCGGCGTACTTGCTGCCCGGCCGGCGCTCGTTACGGATCTCCGACAGCCGCTGCGGATCGATCGACAGACCAAACATCTTCTGCCGATGCGCCAATAACGGCGTAGGCAGCTTGCCGCGCTCGAAGTCTTCCGGAATCAGCGGATAGTTGGCGGCTTTCACACCGTACTGCATCGCCAGATACAGGCTCGTTGGCGTCTTGCCGCTGCGCGATACGCCGACCAGAATCACGTCGGCGTCGGCCAGATTGCGGTTCGATTGACCGTCGTCGTGGGCGAGCGAGAAGTTGATCGCCTCGATCCGGTTCTTGTATTCCTCGGTATCGGCGTTCTGGTGGCCGCGGCCCATCGCGTGGCTCGACTTGAGCTCCAGTTCCTGTTCGAGCGGCTCGACGAAGGTCTGGAACATGTCCAGCACGAGCGCATTCGAACGCTTGACGATCTGATTCGACGCGCTGTCCACCAGCGTCGTAAAGACGATCGGACGACGGCCGTCCTGCTGGATCGCTTCGTTGATCTTTTCTAGCGTGGCGTAGGCTTTTTCCGTCGAGTCGACGAAGGGCACGCGAACCAGGCGGAATTTCTGGTCGAACTGGGAGAGGATCGAATGCGCGAAGGTTTCGGCAGTGATCCCGGTACCGTCGGAGACGATGAATACGGTGGGCGGCATCAGTGGGGCTGGGGAACGTGAGCGGACAAAAGCGCTCGAATGAAACATCGCTGCATGGACGTCGCTGCACGGTGGCTAACCGGTGATTGCAGCGGCGTCATATCAGCGCGCCGTGGGCACCGCAACTGCGCCCGGATGGCGGCGGGGCCTCGCAAGAGCCCGCCAGCCGGACCGGGGCGCGATTCGAGGCGCAATTCTCGTCCGACTGTCACATTTTGAGAGTCGGCACGGTAGAATAGCGGCAACCTGTTGGATAAGCAATTGCAGGCGATTGGCGGCTAACTTACTGCGAACGGTCGGTCAACGCCACGCTTTGCGCCGGTAACTGGCGGCAAATTGAGAGATCAGGCCGGATCGATCGGTAATTTCGTCCAACCGCTTTCTACGTCGGGCTTCTGGCGATTCTGGCCATTTGCAGCGATTGCTTCTCCAACAGGTTGTGCAAGACGCGAGGTCACGCTTCCAATGGGCGTGTCGCGTTCAAGCCCACTTGCACAGCCGTGAATTTCTTTCACACTTAGGGGCTTGTATGACTAACGCAGTTACCGTCGCAAAGGAAGAGGCGTATGTAGTTCCGTTTGAGCAGTTGCGGATGACCGATGTGGAGATTGTCGGCGGCAAGAACGCGTCGCTTGGCGAGATGATCAGTCAGCTCGCCGGAGCCGGCGTGCGCGTGCCGACTGGCTTCGCCACCACGGCGCTGGCTTTCCGTGACTTCCTGCATCACAACAATCTGACTGAACGCATCGCCAAACGTCTCGAATTGTTCGACGTCGACGACGTGAAGGCGCTCGCCGAAGCGGGCAAGGAGATCCGTCAATGGATCATCGACGCCCCGATGCAGCCGCGTCTCGAAGCGGATATCCGCGCAGGCTTCGACACCCTGCAAAACAGCTCGCCTGAAGAGCTGTCGTTTGCCGTGCGTTCCTCGGCAACGGCAGAAGACTTGCCGGACGCATCGTTCGCGGGTCAGCAGGAAAGCTACCTCAACGTAGTCGGCATCGACGACGTGCTCGATCGCATGAAGCACGTGTTCGCGTCGCTGTATAACGACCGTGCTATCTCCTATCGCGTCCACAAGGGCTTCACCCACGCTGAAGTCGCGTTGTCGGCAGGCGTGCAGCGCATGGTGCGCTCGGACGTCGGCGCGGCAGGCGTGATGTTCACGCTGGACACGGAATCGGGTTTCAAGGACGCCGTCTTCATCACGTCGAGCTATGGTCTCGGCGAAACGGTCGTGCAGGGCGCCGTGAATCCGGACGAGTTCTACGTCTTCAAGACCACGCTCGCGCAAGGCAAGTACCCGATCATCCGCCGCTCGATTGGCTCGAAGCTGATCAAGATGGAATTCACGAAGGCCGGCGAAGAAGGCCGCGTGAAGACCGTCGACGTCACGCATGAGCAGCGCAACCGTTTCTCGATCACCGACGAAGACGTGATCGAACTCGCGAAATACGCCGTCATCATCGAAAAGCACTACGAGCGTCCGATGGACATCGAGTGGGGCAAAGACGGCCGCGACGGCAAGATATTCATTCTGCAGGCGCGCCCGGAAACGGTGAAGAGCCAGGCTGCGGGCAAGGCCGAGCAACGCTTCAAGCTGAAGGGCCAATCGAACGTGCTGGCTACCGGCCGGGCAATCGGCCAGAAGATCGGCGCGGGTCCGGTGCGCGTGATCCACGATCCGTCGGAAATGGACCGTGTGCAGCCGGGCGACGTGCTGGTCGCCGACATGACCGACCCGAACTGGGAACCGGTGATGAAGCGCGCCTCGGCAATCGTCACGAACCGTGGCGGCCGTACCTGCCACGCGGCGATTATCGCGCGTGAGTTGGGCGTGCCGGCTGTGGTCGGCTGCGGCGACGCCACCGACGTGCTGAAGGAAGGCGCGCTGGTGACCGTGTCGTGCGCCGAAGGCGACGAAGGCAAGATCTACGACGGTCTGCTCGAAACCGAAATCACCGAAGTGCAGCGCGGCGAACTGCCGCCGATTCCGGTGAAGATCATGATGAACGTCGGTAACCCGCAACTGGCCTTCGATTTCTCGCAACTGCCGAACGCAGGTGTGGGTCTGGCACGGCTGGAATTCATCATCAACAACAACATCGGCGTTCACCCGAAGGCGATTCTCGAGTACCCGAACATCGATCAGGACCTGAAGAAGGCCGTGGAAAGCGTGGCCCGCGGCCATGCTTCGCCGCGCGCGTTCTACGTCGACAAGCTGACCGAAGGCATCGCCACGATCGCCGCGGCGTTCTATCCGAAGCCCGTGATCGTGCGTCTGTCGGACTTCAAGTCGAACGAGTACAAGAAGCTGATCGGCGGTTCGCGTTACGAGCCGGACGAAGAAAACCCGATGCTGGGTTTCCGTGGCGCATCGCGCTACATCGCCGACGACTTCGCCGAAGCGTTCCAGATGGAATGCATCGCGCTGAAGAAGGTGCGTGAAGAGATGGGCCTCGACAACGTCGAGATCATGGTGCCGTTCGTGCGTACGCTGAAGCAGGCGGAGCGCGTGGTCGGGCTGCTGGAGAAGTTCGGCCTGAAGCGCGGCGAGAAGAATCTGCGCCTGATCATGATGTGCGAAGTGCCGTCGAACGCGATTCTCGCCGAAGAATTCCTGCAATTCTTCGACGGTTTCTCGATCGGTTCGAACGACCTGACGCAGCTCACGCTCGGCCTCGATCGCGACTCCGGCATGGAACTGCTGGCAGTCGATTTCGACGAACGCGACCCGGCCGTCAAGTTCTTGTTGAAGCGCGCGATCGACACGTGTCTGCGACTGAACAAGTACGTCGGTATCTGCGGCCAGGGCCCGTCGGATCATCCGGACTTTGCGCAATGGCTGACCGATGAAGGCATCAAATCGATCTCGCTGAACCCGGACTCGATCATCGAGACGTGGCAGCAGCTGGCGAAATCGCTGACGAAGTAAACAAGCGCAGGGCAGGTGCCCGATAAGCGGTTTGCATAAAGGGTGTGCAGTACGTTAAAAGCACGTAAAAGCGTACTGCACCGCCCGATAAATGCACCCGCTTCGTGCTATAAACACCCCGGTAGATCCGGGGTGTTTTGCTTTGTGGAGGTCGACGTGGCGCCAGGTGGATTGTTCTGGTGGATCGGGGCGGGTGTGCTTGTCGTGTTGGAGCTGATCAGCGGCACCTTCTATTTGCTGATGATCGCATTGGGCTGCGTTGCAGCAGCCATTGCGCAACTGGCGGGCGTGGCCGCCGACCTGCAGTTCGCGATTGCTGCCGTCGTGGCGCTTGCGGCCGTCCTGTTGCTCAGGCGCTCGCGCTTTGGCCGTAGAACACGCAAGGAGGCGTCGAAGAACCCGGACGTGAATCTGGACATCGGCCAGACGTTGAGCGTGCCGGCGTGGCACGAGCGCCGGGCCCGCGCCAATTACCGCGGTGCGGAATGGGACGTCGAACTGACGGCGGGCGAGCCCGAAGACGCGCAGCTCTATGAAATCGTCGAGATGCGCGGCAGTTGTCTCGTCGTCGTGGCCAGCCGGCCGGCGAAAACCAGGGCAACCGTGGCCTGAGCGCGCGCCAAAGCGTGCACAGAGCCCTACATAACTATTCGAACTACGGACCGGAGGTCAGTCATGGATTCAACCATTGTCGGGGCGGTGTTTCTGCTTATCGTGATCATTCTGGCGGCGCAGACGCTCAAGATCGTGCCGCAGCAGCACGCGTGGGTGCTGGAGCGGCTCGGCCGCTATCACCGCACGCTGACGCCGGGCTTGAGCTTCGCGTTTCCCTTCGTCGACCGGATCGCCTACAAGCACATCCTCAAGGAAATCCCGCTCGAAGTGCCGAGTCAGGTGTGTATCACGCGCGACAACACGCAGTTGCAGGTGGATGGCGTGCTGTATTTCCAGGTCACCGACCCCATGAAGGCGTCGTACGGCTCGAGCAACTTCGTGTTTGCGATTACGCAGTTGTCGCAGACCACGCTGCGCTCGGTGATCGGCAAACTCGAACTCGACAAGACTTTCGAAGAGCGCGACTTCATCAACCACAGCATCGTCTCGTCGCTCGATCAAGCGGCAGCGAACTGGGGCGTCAAGGTGCTGCGTTACGAGATCAAGGACCTGACGCCGCCCAAGGAAATTCTGCACGCGATGCAGGCGCAGATTACCGCCGAGCGCGAGAAGCGCGCACTGATCGCGGCCTCCGAAGGGCGCAAGCAGGAGCAGATCAATATCGCCTCGGGTGGGCGCGAGGCGTCGATCCAGAAGTCCGAAGGCGAGCGGCAAGCGGCGATCAATCAGGCGCAGGGTCAGGCTGCTGCGATTCTGGCGGTGGCTGAGGCCAACTCGCAGGCCATTCAGAAGATCGCTGCGGCCATCCAGTCGAATGGCGGGATGGAAGCGGTGAACCTGAAAGTGGCCGAGCAGTACGTGAACGCGTTCGGCAATCTGGCCAAGCAGGGCACCACGCTGATCGTGCCGGGTAACCTGGCGGATATGAGTTCGATGATCGCGTCGGCCCTGACCATTGTGAACAAGGGGAAGGGCGCAACCGAGGCGCGCTGAGTTGACTTGAGTTGGCGGCAGGGCTGGCTGACACGGTCTGATCCGGCCCTCCGGCGCTCCGATCGTCCGTTACCTGGAACTGCCAAAAAAATGGCCCGCGACTTGTGCGGGCCATTTTTATTCGGCGACTCTGCCGGTCAAACCGGGCGCGGCAAATCCGCGCATGGTTTAACGCGCCGATCAGATCACGACGGCGAGCGCATCAGGCGCGCTTTCTCGCGTTCCCAGTCGCGCTTCTTTTCGGTCTCGCGCTTGTCATGCTGCTTCTTACCCTTGGCCAGCCCGATCTCGCATTTGACGCGGCCGCCTTTGTAGTGGAAGTTAAGCGGCACAAGCGTGTAGCCGCGCTGCTCGACTTTGCCGATCAGTTTGCTGATTTCCTCGCTGTGCAGCAGGAGCTTGCGCGTGCGCACCGGGTCCGGATTGATGTGGGTCGAGGCTTCGGGCAGCGGGCTGATGTGCGTGCCGATCAGGAACAGTTCGTTATTCTTGATAACAACGTAACCTTCCTTGATCTGGCCGCGCCCGGCGCGCAGCGCCTTGACCTCCCATCCTTCGAGCACGAGCCCTGCTTCATAGCGTTCTTCGACCGAGTAGTCGTAGAAGGCTTTTCTGTTGTCGATGATGCTCATGAATGGAAAGTGCCCAACTCGTTTAAAATCACGATTTTAGCAAAGCGGGGCAAGGAAAGCCCGCGGCGCTTGTCCACCCTTGCCACGCGCTGTTCAATTTATGGCAGATGTCCAGAAAACCGTGTTGATCCGCCATTCGGCGGAACAGATGTTCGACCTCGTTACCGACGTCGCCGATTACCCCAATTTCCTGCCTTGGTGCGGGGGAGTCGAAATCCGCCGCCAGGACGAAACCGGCATGGAGGCGAAGATCGATATCAACTTCAAGGGCATCAAGCAGCATTTCGCCACGCATAACACCATGGAGCGGCCCACGCGCATCGACATGGAGTTCGCGGACGGCCCATTTCGCAAATTCACGGGCTTCTGGCGTTTTACGCCGTTGCGGGCCGACGCCTGCAAGATCGAATTCGCGCTGCACTACGAATTCACCAACATCATTCTCGAGAAGATCATTGGGCCGGTGTTCAGCCACATTGCCAACACCTTCGTCGAATCGTTCGTGAAGCGCGCCGATCAGCGCTACGGTAAGGCATGAGCGCGCGCTTGTCGATTGAAGTCTGCTACGCGCTCGCCAATGAGCAGACGCTGATCGCCGTGGAATTGCCGGAAGGCGCCACGGTGCAGCAGGCGCTCGACGCGAGCGGCATCTTGCAGCGTTATCCGCAGATCGACCTGGGCACGCAGAAGGTCGGCGTGTTCGGCAAGCTCAAACCGCTCGATGCGGTGCTTGCCGACCACGATCGCGTCGAGATTTACCGGCCGCTACTGGTGGATCCGAAGCTGTCGCGGCAGCGGCGCGTCGAGAAGACCCGCAAGGCGGGTTCGATTGAAGGGCGCCGCTGGCAGAACAAGGATTCGCGCTAGGCTCGTCGTACCGCGGGTGCTGGCGACAAACGGCGGTTGGCCTGGCCGGACTGACTCCAGCCAGGTCTCCAGCGAACAGCGCTAAGCGGCCTTTATGCGGTTCGTCGGTCCGCGGCGCCTGTTGCGTCTCCAGTCAAGCCGTCGAAAGCCGTGCCGCGTGTCAATGTGCGGAAGGCTGCGCCTTTTCCTCAATCGATGTCGCGCCGGACGTGTCGTCACCGGCATGCTGGCGCACCGACCAGCACACCCCCGCCACCAGCAGGAGGATCGCTGCCGTTTCCAGCGGACGCGGCAGGCGCTGGTCATAGATGAAAGCGTAGAGCAGCGCGAAGAGCGTCTCGAACACGATCATCTGACCGGACAGGGTAAGCGGCAGCCGCTTCGACGCGGCGTTCCAAAGCCCGTTGCCGAGCCACGAGGCGCCGGCTGCGAGGCCCAGGTTGAGCATCCAGAAGGTATGCCAGCGGGCGTCGCCAAGCGGCCCCTGCAGGCTGCCAGACGGCATGACGGCGACCACCAGCCACAACAGGGCGCCGAGCGCCCCCGTCACCACACCCCACAGCACCGACCACTCGTTGCCGCTGAAATGCGTCTGACGCTGCAGATAGCGGGAGTTTTCGACCGCGAACCAGGTCCAGCAGGCGAGCGCGCCCACCGCGCAGGCGAGGCCGAGGAGCTTCGTCGCGATACTCACGGGCGTGTTGTCCGCGACCGTGAACACGTCGATATTGATGCAGGCGATACCGGCCACCACCAGCGAAAGCGGCCATACGAGGCGGGCGAGCGGCACGGCGCCGTGATCGCGCCGGCCGAGCAGCGTCACTGTGACCGGCAGCACGCCAACGATCAGCGATGCCGGCGCGATGCCGATCATATGGACCGCCGCGGTCAGCAGCAGGTAGTAGAGCAGGTTGCCGGCCAGCGCCAGCTTGACCAGCGCGCCGAGATCCTCGCGGGTCAGGCGTTTGACGAGCGAGCGGGCCATCGGCAGCGCGGCGGCCAGCGAAACGATGCCGTACATCGTGTAGCGCCCGGCGCTCAGCAGCAGCGGCGAAAAATCGGGCAGCACGCGCGGCACCAGAAACACGATGCCCCATAAGGCCCCGGCCATTACTCCATATGCCACACCGCGCTGCATTGACTGCCCCTGCAAGAAAACTGGAATGGTCGGCAGAATAGCCGTTCGGCTGGCACGGTGTCTTGTTTGATTCTGCATTCCAGTGGCTTTATCTGGCGTTTTCAGGCGCTTTTTAACTTCTGCATGCTGTTCGGCGGCACGGAAGCCCCCCGAATTGCCCGCGTTCCAGGCGCGCAGCGCCTCCATGGGCCCGAACGCGCAAACGAAACCGGATCGAACCCGAGGCGAACGCGGAAGCGAAATCGAAGGGCCCGAAGTCGCGAAAAAATCGCCCGAAATTCGCTAAGCTGCTGTTAGTGCAGTGAAAACCGGGGAGGTATCGCGTATAATTCGCTTTTGCGCCTATAGGATTTGCCATGCGTCTGATCCAAACAGCACTCACGTTCGATGACGTGCTCCTCGTCCCGGCTTTCTCCGATGTTCTGCCGCGCGACACCAGCCTCAAGACCCGGCTGACCCGCAACATCTCCCTGAATATGCCGCTCGTGTCCGCCGCCATGGACACCGTCACCGAAGCCCGTCTCGCGATCGCGATGGCGCAAATGGGTGGCGTGGGCATCATCCACAAGAATCTCACGCCGGCCGAACAGGCGCGTGAAGTTGCCAAGGTCAAGCGCTTCGAATCGGGCGTCGTGCGCGACCCGATCACCGTGCCGCCGCAAATGAAGGTGCGCGACGTCATCGCGCTGTCCCGCCAGCATGGCATTTCGGGCTTCCCGGTCGTCGAAGGCGCGCAACTGGTCGGTATCGTCACGAACCGCGACTTGCGCTTCGAAGAGCGTCTGGACGAGCCGGTGCGCAACATCATGACGCCGCGTGAGCGCCTCGTCACCGTCAAGGAAGGCACGCCGCTCGCCGAAGCCAAGGCGCTGATGCACAGCCACCGCCTCGAGCGCGTGCTGGTCATCAACGACGCATTCGAACTGCGCGGCCTGATGACCGTCAAGGACATCACCAAGCAAACCGAACACCCGGACGCGTGTAAAGACGAACACGGCAAGCTGCGCGCAGGCGCGGCGGTCGGCGTGGGCGAAGACAACGAAGAACGCGTCGAACTGCTGGTGCAGGCCGGTGTGGACGTGATCGTCGTCGACACGGCGCACGGCCACAGCAAGGGCGTGCTCGAGCGCGTCAAGTGGGTCAAACAGAAGTTCCCGCACGTCGAAGTGATCGGCGGCAACATTGCCACCGCGGCGGCAGCCAAGGCGCTCGTCGAATACGGCGCAGACGGCGTGAAAGTCGGTATCGGCCCGGGCTCGATCTGCACGACGCGGATCGTCGCCGGTGTGGGCGTGCCGCAGGTCACCGCGATCTCGAACGTGTCGGAAGCGCTGAAGGGCACGGGCGTGCCGGTCATCGCCGACGGCGGCGTGCGTTTCTCGGGCGACGTCAGCAAGGCGCTGGCCGCCGGCGCGAATTCCGTGATGATGGGCAGCATGTTCGCCGGCACTGAAGAAGCGCCGGGCGACGTGTTCCTGTTCCAGGGCCGCCAGTACAAGTCGTACCGTGGCATGGGCTCGGTCGGCGCGATGAAGGACGGCGCGGCAGACCGCTACTTCCAGGACAACTCCGCGAACATCGACAAGCTGGTGCCGGAAGGGATCGAAGGCCGCGTCGCCTACAAGGGCTCGGTCAACGCGATTCTGTTCCAGTTGATCGGCGGCGTGCGTGCCAGCATGGGCTACTGCGGTTGCCGCACGATCGCGGAGATGAACGACAAGGCCGAGTTCGTGCAGATCACGGGCGCGGGCTTGCGCGAGTCGCATGTGCATGATGTGCAGATCACCAAGGAAGCGCCCAACTACCACGTGGACTAAACGCCAATGAAGCCATTGCTGCGCGCTGTACTCATCCTCGATGCCTTGTTGCTGCTTGCGTTCGGCCTGCTGTTTCTGCTGACGCCCTGGACTTCGTTGTACAACGCGCTGCTCTTGGTGCAAACCCAGCCGGCTCTGGTCGGCCAGGGGTTTGGCGTGGCGCTGATCGGGCTCGCGTGGCTTGCTTTGCACGCGTCGATCGACGGTTCGCTCACGTCGACGGTCGCCAAGGTCGTCGGCCATGTGAACTGGCTGACCGGCGTGCTGATGCTGGTCTGGCTGCTCGGGCTGCATACGCCGGCGCTGACGGGCTTCGGGCAGATCATCGCAGTGCTGACCGGTGTGGTACTGCTGGTGGTTGGCCTGGGCGGTGTGCGCCTGTCGGGCGCGGTGCGACGGCGCGAAAAGGTGCGGCTGGTTGAAGCCGCGGCCGCCGAGCGCGCCGAAAAGCAGGCCGCGAAAGATGCCGCCAAAGATGCGGCTAACAAGCGCGACGCCGGTCGAGTGAGGGCGGACTTTCCGGCCTATCGCGCCGAGCCGGTCGTCGAGCCTGTTATGCCGGTCACACGGCCCGTGGGTCCTGTTGCGGCAGTGCCGCTCTATCCGGCGGCCGACGAACCGGGCCTGACGGCGTCTGAACGCGACGCAAGGGCTGCGGCCGCAACCGCGCGCGACGACGCCCGCAATTCCGCTGCCGATGCCCCCGGTGCGCCCCGGCCGCCGTTTCATGGCTGACGCGCCGAGCGCCAGAACGCCTGCCGAAGCTAGCGGATTTTGTTCGTGCGCGCCGCAGGCAAGTGCCTGGGGTGCCGAACGGTCCCGCGCGTTTCATCGTTACGCTTCATGTTCGATCGTCCCCCCGTGGACCGCTTTGAATTCAACGCCGCGCTTCATGCGCGGCATCCCGTATCCGTTCACTTATGACTCCGTCCGCTGCCATGCATGACAAGATCCTGATCCTCGACTTCGGTTCGCAAGTCACCCAACTGATTGCACGTCGCGTTCGCGAAGCCAACGTGTATTCGGAAATTCATCCCCACGACGTCGACGCGTCGTTCATTCGCGACTTCGCGCCGAAGGGCGTGATCCTCTCCGGCGGCCCGAGTTCGGTGACCGAAACGGACGCACCGCGTGTGCCGCAAGCGGTGTTCGAACTCGGTGTGCCCGTGCTGGGCATTTGCTACGGCATGCAGGCGATGGCCGAGCAGCTCGGCGGTAAGGTCGATATCGGCCACCTGCGTGAGTTCGGCTACGCCGAAGTGCGCGCGCGCAACCATACGAGCCTGCTCGAAGGCATCAGCGACTTCACCACGCCGGAAGGTCACGGCATGCTGAAGGTGTGGATGAGCCACGGCGACAAGGTGCTGGAAATGCCGGAGGGTTTCCAGTTGATGGCATCGACGGAATCGTGCCCGATCGCGGCGATGGCCGACGAGCAGCGCCATTTCTACGGCCTGCAATGGCACCCGGAAGTCACGCACACCGTGCAGGGCCGCGCGATGCTCGAACGTTTCGTGCTGCAGATTTGCGGCGCGAATCCCGACTGGGAAATGGGCCATTACATCGACGAAGCCGTCGCGAAGATTCGCGAGCAGGTCGGCAACGAGCATGTGATTCTGGGCTTGTCGGGTGGCGTGGATTCGTCGGTGGCGGCGGCGCTGTTGCACCGCGCGATCGGCGATCAGCTGACCTGTGTGTTCGTCGATCACGGCCTTCTGCGTTTGAACGAAGCCGAGCAGGTGATGGCGACTTTCGCCGATCACCTCGGCGTGAAGGTGATCCACGTCGACGCGAGCGAAGTGTTCCTGTCGAAGCTGGCCGGCGTGACCGATCCGGAAGCGAAGCGCAAGATCATCGGCGCGGAATTCGTCGAAGTGTTCCAGACCGAAGCCAACAAGCTGACTGATGCGAAGTGGCTCGCGCAAGGCACGATCTATCCGGACGTGATCGAATCGGCCGGCAAGGGCAAGAAGGCCACGCAGACCATCAAGAGCCACCACAACGTGGGCGGCCTGCCAGAGACGCTGAATCTGAAGCTGCTCGAGCCGCTGCGCGAACTGTTCAAGGATGAAGTGCGCGAACTCGGCGTGAAGCTCGGCTTGCCGCCGGCGATGGTGTATCGCCACCCGTTCCCGGGCCCGGGTCTGGGCGTGCGGATTCTCGGCGAAGTGCGCCGCGATTTCGCCGACCTGCTGCGTCGCGCGGACGCGATTTTCATCGAGACGCTGCGCACCTTTATCGACAAGGAAACCGGCAAGTCCTGGTACGACCTGACGAGCCAGGCGTTTGCGGTGTTCCTGCCGGTGAAGAGCGTCGGGGTGATGGGTGACGGCCGGACTTATGAATACGTCGTTGCGTTGCGCGCTGTGCAGACGCTGGACTTCATGACTGCGCATTGGGCGCATCTGCCGCACGAGTTGCTGGGGCATGTGTCGAACCGCATCATTAATGAAGTGCGCGGGATCAACCGGGTGGTGTATGACATCTCGGGTAAGCCGCCGGCAACAATCGAGTGGGAATAAACTTCGCGCCAGGAAGCATCATGCGCTAGTTGATTGACTATTAAAGCCCTGTTTTTTTACAGGGCTTTATATTTTGTTTTGAGCACAATTTTTGGAATTTCCCCATGGAAATTAAAGTCAACTTTCTCGATAAGCTTCGTCTTGAAGCCAAGTTCGATGACTTCACGGTAGTAGCCGACCAGCCGATCCGTTATAAGGGCGATGGCTCGGCGCCGGGTCCCTTCGATTATTTTCTGGCCTCATCGGCTTTGTGTGCAGCTTACTTTGTGAAGTTGTACTGCGTGACTCGCAATATTCCTACCGAAAATATTCGCCTGTCGCAGAATAATATTGTTGATCCGGAAAACCGGTACCAACAGATTTTCAAGATTCAGGTTGAGTTGCCGGCGGACATCTCCGACAAAGACCGCCAGGGTATTTTGCGTTCCATCGACCGTTGTACGGTCAAAAAAGTGGTGCAAGCCGGGCCCGAGTTTGTGATTGAAGAGGTGGAGAACCTGGACGCCGATGCCCAGGCGTTGCTGACGCTAAACCCCGATTCCGATGCCCGCACCTATATTCTAGGCAAGGACCTGCCGCTAGAACAAACCATCGCCAATATGTCGAGCATTTTGGCAGGCTTGGGCATGAAGATTGAAATCGCTTCGTGGCGCAATATCATTCCCAATGTGTGGTCGCTGCATATCCGCGATGCACACTCGCCGATGTGTTTTACCAATGGCAAGGGAGCGACCAAAGAAAGCGCGTTGGCGTCGGCGTTGGGAGAGTTTATCGAGCGCCTGAATTGCAACCATTTCTATGGCGGTGCGTTTTGGGGCGAAGACATCGCCAATGCGGCGTTTGTACATTACCCGAACGAACGCTGGTTCAAACCTGGCCCTAAAGATGCACTGCCGGCTGGGATTCTGGATGAGTACTGCCTTGAAATTTACAACCCCGACGGCGAGTTGCGTGGCTCGCATCTGATCGACACCAACTCCGGCAATGTGCAGCGCGGTATCTGCTCGCTGCCGTTTGTGCGCCGGTCGGATGGCGAGGTGGTGTACTTCCCATCCAACCTGATCGAGAACCTGTACGTCAGCAATGGCATGAGTGCCGGTAACACGCTGACCGAAGCCCAGGTGCAATGCTTGTCGGAAATCTTTGAGCGCGCGGTAAAGCGTGAAATTCTGGAAGGTGAAATCGCATTGCCTGATGTGCCGCACGAAGTGCTGGCGAAATACCCTGGCATTCTGGCCGGGATTCAGGGATTGGAAGAGCAGGGCTTTCCGGTGCTGGTAAAGGATGCGTCGCTGGGTGGGACCTATCCGGTGATGTGCGTCACCTTGATGAACCCGCGCACAGGCGGTGTCTTTGCCTCGTTCGGCGCGCACCCTAGTTTCGAGGTGGCGCTGGAACGGAGTCTGACGGAATTGCTGCAGGGGCGTAGTTTTGAAGGCCTGAACGATTTACCTCAGCCCACCTTTGTCAGTAACGCGGTGACTGAACCGAATAACTTTGTTGAGCACTTCATTGATTCCAGCGGTGTGGTGTCGTGGCGCTTTTTCAGCGCCAAAGCGAACTACGAGTTTGTTGAGTGGGATTTTTCGGGCCAGGGTGAAAACTCCAATGCCGAGGAAGCAGCAACCTTGTTCGGTATTCTCGAAGACATGGGCAAAGAGGTGTACACGGCGGTGTATGACCAACTGGGCGCCGTAGCCTGCCGGATTCTGGTGCCCGATTATTCGGAAGTTTACCCGGTAGAGGATTTGGTCTGGGATAACACAAACAAGGCGCTGTTGTTCCGCGCCGATATTTTGAACCTGCATCGCCTGGACGATGCCGCCCTGGCAGCACTGCTTGAGCGGTTGGAGAACAGTGAGCTGGACGAGCACTCCGATATTGCCACCTTGATCGGCATCGAATTTGACGAGAATACGGACTGGGGGCAGCTAACCGTTCTCGAGTTGAAACTGCTGATTCATCTCGCCTTGAAGCAGTTTGATGAAGCTCAAGAGCTGGTCGGCGCTTTTCTGCAGTACAACGACAATACGGTCGAGCGCGGATTGTTTTACCAGGCTTTGAATGTGGTGCTGGAGGTGATGCTCGATGACGACCTTGAACTGGACGACTACGTGGTCAACTTCCGTCGGATGTTTGGCAACCCCCGGATGGACGCGGTACTGGGGACAGTGGACGGCAGCGTGCGCTTCTTTGGGCTAACGCCAACGAGTATGAAGCTGGAAGGTCTCGATAGGCACCACCGCCTGATCGACAGCTACAAAAAATTGCATACGGCGCGGGCCAATGCGGCGGCTACAGCCGGCTAGGGTGACGAGTCGTGGCTGGACGGCATGATGCCGTTCATCCCCCAGCCACAAACGCATGTTCGATGCCAGAGCGACCCTCTGTGCCGGTGTGTATGAGTGTTGGTGTCCGTTCCGGGATGCTCATTCGCGGGTCAGCCGGTATCGCCACCGGCTACCGGCAACACAGTACCCGTGATATAGCTTGCCTCGTCTGAAGCGAGGAACAGAATCGGCGCGACCTGTTCGTCGATGGTGCCATAACGCTTGAAAAAGGTCGATTCGGTGACCTGCTTCACCGCATCGCCCATCCAGACCTTTTCCTGCTCGCTGTCGCCGGCCGTGTTGCGAGGGACGCGTCGCGGCGGTGCGTCGGTCCCGCCCGGCGCGGTGGCGACCACACGGATGTTGTGCTCCGCGTACTCCATAGCCAGTGACTGCGTCATCGCGTTGACACCGCCCTTGGCCGCCGAATACGGTACGCGGCGGATACCGCGCGTGGCATTCGAGGAGACGTTGACGATGGTGCCGCCGCCACGTTTGAGCAGGTGCGGCAACACAGCGTGGCAAGCATATAGCGTGGGCATGAGTGAACGGCGAATTTCCGCGTCAATCTGCTCAGGTTCGAACTCAGCGAACGGACGCATGCGAATCGCGCCGCCGACGCCATTGATGAGTATGTCGATGCCGCCAAACTTGCGCACCGCAAAAGCCATCGCCGATGCCGCGCCTTCGTACGTCTCAAGGTCGGCGACGAAGCCTGCCGTCTCGGCGCCACTTGCTTCGGCAGCCACTTCGCAAACGAACTCGGCGCGGTCGACGAACAGCACCTTGCCGCCTTCGCTGGCCGCACGAAGCGCGACGGCGCGTCCAATGCCCTGTGCCGCACCGGTGACGACCATGACCTTGCCGGCAAATCGTTGCGTGCTCATACGGACCTCGGTGCTGCGTTAGGCGTGAACTTCTCGTAGTGGAAGCTGTTGGGCTTCACGCCGTTATCGTCGAAATACTGGCGCACTGCATCAACCATCGGTGGCGGCCCGCACAGGTAAACGTCGACATCACCCTCATTCAAGACCTCGGCCGGCATGTGTTGCGTCACCCAACCCTTGGCGGGATGGGTCGAATCCGTGTCGGCCACGACGGTGGTGTAGGTGAAATTCGGCAACTTCGCCAGGTACGCTTCGATTGCATCGACCTGCACCAGGTCGAGGTCTCGGGTCACGCCATAAATCAGTTGGACTTTCTGCTGCGAGTCAGTACGCGCCAGCACTTCCAGCATCGACAGGAACGGAGCCAGACCCGTGCCGCCAGCGAGGAACAGCAACGGCCGCTCCACGGCGCGTAGATAGAAACTACCGAGCGGCCCGGTCAGCTCCAGCTTGTTGCCTGACTGTGCGGAGTCGAGCCAGGTGCTCATCACGCCACCGGGAATCCTCTTGATCAGAAAACTGACTTTCGATTGCCCCGGTGCCGATGAGAAGGAATACGAACGATGCTGGCCGCTGCCTGGAACATCAATGTTGACATACTGGCCCGGCAGGAATACCGGCGCGCTCGCATCCACGTCCAGTTCGAGCACGACGGCCGCATCGTTGTGCGGCTCCACCTTCGATACCGTCGCGGCGAACCTGCTCTGTTCAGTCTTGCATGCAGTGGAAGAGGCCGGCACCGCAATCACGCAATCGCTTTGCGGCACCATCTGGCAGGTGAGTACAAGGCCACTGTCCTTCTCGTCCTCGCTCAGCGCGTCTTCGATGTAATCGTCGCCAAGGTCGTAGGCGCCGCTTTCGGCGCGGCATTTGCAGGTACCGCACACGCCATCGGAGCAATCCATTGGCAGGTTAATCTTCGCGCGAAAGGCGGCATCGAGCACCTTCTCGCCCGGCTTGCATGCGACGAAGCGGGTCACGCCGTCCTCGAAGTTCAATGCGATGTTGTAGCTGGACATCTTGTCTCCTCCACTTCCAGTTTCCTCCCGCCGCTCGACATCAAACGTGATAAATGTCGAGCACCTGGCGGATGTAATCGTTCTTCAGCACGATCTTCTTGCTGGCGATCAGCAAGGCATCGTCGACCTTTCGCAAAGTCACGAACATCGTGCCGAAAAAATGATCGTTGATTCTGTAGCGGTGGCTGAGCGTATCGAAGTTGTAGCGCACATCCACTTCGTTGCCGCGTTCGGCCAGCACTTCCACATTGGTCACGTTGTGGCTGGTTCGCGGTTCTGGCATCGACGCACTACTGCGTTCAGTCTTGATGCGGAACACCCGGTCTTCCAGGCCGCCACGGTCCGGGTAATACATCAGCGAGATTTGACTCTCGTGGTCATCGGTGAGCTGGTCGTCGTCATCCCACGCCGGCATCCAGTAGGTGACGTCCTCGGCGTAGCAGGCGAGCCAATCGTCCCACTGGCGGTCATCGAGCAGGCGCGCTTCGCGGTACAGCATGGCGCAGATTGTCTGGTAATCGAAGCTCATGCCACGGTCTCCTCGTGTTCCTTTTTCAGTCCGTCGCGCATCACTTGCACCCAGTATTCGTGCTGGCACACAAACAGGCCTTCGTCTTCGCTGCGCTCGCCTGAGATAACCGGCTTGATACCCATCGTCTTCGCATTCTCGTCCGGGCCATCGACCCACAACGGCGCCCCGCGCGAAAGGTCGTTCCACATCGCCGTGGTGCCGGCATAGCCCGCCTGGCAAGCGCGGAACTCTTCAAGATCATCTGCGGTGCCCATTCCCGTGACGTTGAAGAAATCCTCGTATTGGCGAATGCGTGTAGCCCGGTCGGCTGGGCTCTCACCCTTTGGGGCAAAGCAGAAGATGGTGACTTCGGTCTTGTCTACGCTGATCGGGCGTACCACGCGAATCTGGGTGCTGAACTGGTCCATCAGGAAAACGTTCGGATACAGGCACAGGTTTCGAGTCTGGTTGACAATAAAATCTGCCTTGACTTCGCCGACGCGCGCCTTGATTTCTTCGCGGTACTGATAGACCGGTCGCACTTCCGGGTTCATCGTCTTGGTCCACAACAGAATGTGGCCGTGGTCGAACCCATACACGCCGGCTACCGACTTGCTCCAGCTGTTCGCATCCACCGCCTTCGTGCCATCCACCTTGCGGCGGTCCATCGTCGCAGCGTAGTTCCAGTGCACGGTGCTGACGTGGTAGCCGTCGCAGCCGTTCTCCATCTGCATCTTCCAGTTGCCGTCGTAGATGTACGAGGAATTGCCGCGCAACACTTCCAGCCCGTTTGCGGCCTGGTCGACGATCTGGTCGATGATGACTTTGGTCTCGCCGAGGTAGTCTTCAAGCGGCATCGCGTCCGCGGTGAGGCTGCCGAACAGGAAGCCGCGATAGCTCTGGAAGCGTGCGACTTTTTTCAGGTCGTGCGAGCCGTTGGTATTGAACTGCACTGGGTATTCGGTCGTCTTCACGTCCTTCACTTTCAGCAGCTTGCCCGTGTTAGCGAAACTCCAGCCGTGGAACGGACAGGTGAAGGTACCTTTGTTGCCGTGCTTTTTCCGGCAAAGCATGGCGCCTTTGTGCGCGCAGGCGTTAATGACCGCGTGCAGTTCGCCGCTTTTGTCGCGAGTGATCACGATGGGCTGGCGACCAATCCAGGTGGTGTAGTAGTCGTTGTTGTCGGGAATCTGGCTTTCGTGCGCGAGATATACCCAGTTGCTCTCGAAGATGTGTTTCATCTCGAGCTCAAACAAATCGGCGTTGGTGAAAATATCGCGGCGGCAACGGAATACACCGTTTTGCTTATCGTCCTGAACGGCGGTATGCAGCAGTTCATCCAGTTGCGAGGCTTTGTCGATAATTGCAGACATGAGTGCTCTCCCTACGCGTGCGCCAGGTGATGGCGCACGCGCATCGGTGTCGAAAGTTTCTTGCGAAGAATTGAGCGGCAGCAGGGGTACGACGTGGCAGCCGCGTTGAGCGGTCAGGCGGTAGCAGATGCACGGAGGCGATGGACAATCTGCCTGGCGCAAGCACTACGGTCCTCGCTACCGACGTTAGCAGCAGCTTTCAGCAGGCCCTGCGCTTCCTTCGTATCGAACACTTTGATGCTCATGTCTGCTCCTGAATCTCTATTTTATCTGGGGGGGGGTAAACCCTTGTTTTGGCGCCCGTCTGAATATGCCTTGGGGGTATAATAGGTGCTTAAACAGAGTGTGAATGCAGAATAATGGACGCCGGAAGGCCCCGTCCAACACTGATTTAGTATCGGTCTATACTCGCGAGGTATTGAAATGGAGCTGCGGCATCTTCGCTATTTCGTCGCTGTAGCCGAGGAACGCAATTTCACGCGCGCGGCACAGCGGCTGAACATGGCCCAACCGCCGTTGAGCCGTCAGATACAGCAACTTGAAGAGATTCTTGAGGTGCAGCTATTCCAGCGCGACTCGCGCCCGTTGAAGCTCACGGAGACGGGTAAGTTTTTCTATGCGCATGCGGTCCAATTGCTGGCTCAGACGTCCGAACTCGAATCTATGACGAGGCGCGTGGGCAACATCGAGCGCAGCCTCTCTGTCGGTTTCGTGGGTTCGACGTTGTATGGCATGTTGCCAAAAATCATCCGGCGCTTTCGCGACGAGAACACGACAGTCGAACTCAGCCTCCATGAGATGTCGACGATGGATCAGATTCGAGCGCTGAAAGACGGTCAGATTGATGTCGGGTTCGGCCGTATCCGGCATGAGGACGCCAACATCCGCCGGGTGATTCTTCGTGAGGAGAAAATGATTGTTGCATTCCCGGAGGGCCATTCACTCTCATCGGGCAAGCCCGTCCTCGCGCTCAGCGACCTGGTCAACGAGACCCTGATTATTTTCCCTAAGGCGCCGCGGCCCAGTTTTGCAGACCAGGTGCTGTCGGCATTCGCAGATCGTGGTCTCAAGCCTCGCCGGATATATGAAGTACGGGAGTTGCAGATTGCGCTAGGCCTCGTCGCAGCGGGGGAGGGAATTTCTGTCGTTCCGAGTAGCGTGTATGGCCTGAAGCGAGACGATGTGAGTTACAAGGAACTGGACGACCCCACGCTGGTTTCCCCAATCATCATGAGCACGCGAATGCTAGACGAGTCGCGCGATCTTCAGGAATTGCTTGAACTCATCTATCGGTTGTATGAGGAGGAGAGGGTGCCTTATGCGCCCCGTAACGATGTCGGGCGGTGATGGTGATACCCGCTTACCGTCCGATGCCACGAGTATGAAGCCTATCCAGATAGCCTGAAACGATTGACCGGTGTGTACTAGAGTGTACTTACGGCGCCTTCAACGGAGTTTCTTCCATGGATACTCATTCGATTCTGGGCATGATTCACGCTGAAGAGGCTTTACTGGTCTCCATCGTACGGTCGTTACCACCGGACATCAGACGCGCGGTCGCCAACGATTTTCATGAGCAGGTCGAACTCGCCGGGACTTCGCACCTGAATCCGGCAACCGATCGAGAAGCGAGCGACGCGTTCAAGGCTCACCTCAAAAGGTTGTCGATCATGCTTGCCTCGCTGTCGTAAAGAGAAGTCGATCAGTCCGAGGCGCCACGTGTGGCGTGCGCGCGCGAATTTGACGGTCCGCTGCACGTTGCGAGGCAGGCGTTGACGGGCCATTAGCCACTTGAAAAGCGCGCACGGCTCATGCTGATCCTTTTCATTGCTCCCGCAGGTTTGTTCCGCGATGGCGTCGCGCGTCTGCTTGGCGACGTGGCCGACGGCGCGGAAGTGAAATGCGTCGACTACGCGTTGATCCCGATCGATAGCGGGCAAACGGTTGACGTACTCGTGCTCGACGGTGACTACCTGCCGGAGGCGCTCACTACTGCAAGCGCTTCTCGTCACGGTGCACCGAACCTGCCCGTGCTTGCACTGCTGACCTCGGTCGATCCTCAGACCGTCGAGCAATTCATCTCGGCAGGCGTTGCAGGTCACCTGGGTAAATCGGAGTCCAGCAATGCGCTGGTCGCTGCACTGCGCCTCCTTGCTGCCGGCGGACGGTATCTGCCATCGGCCATCCTCTGGTCGGCGGACACCGCGGCTACCGCTTCCACCGACGCGCTGCAAAGGTCCGCCGACGCGGCCGATCCCAATCCCCGCTTTCTGACGCCTCGCCAATTGCAAGTGCTGGCGCTCGCGGCGCGCGGCGATTCGAACAAGTCGATCGCGCGACAGTTGAACATTTCTGAAGGCACCGTAAAAGTGCACTTATATACGGTGTACAAAGCACTCAAGGTCGGAAGCCGGGGGCAGGCGAGCGTTGCCGCCGCGCGCTTGCAGAAGGTCGGCGATGTGCAACTTCACCACGCGCTGGACGGCCAGCTGTCGATCACTCGGCTGCTGGCTTATACGGCGCCCACCCGTTTTCAATCCGGCCACGTCCTCTTTCACAAGGATGACCAAAGCGATGCGCTTTACTACGTGGTGCGCGGAACGGTCATGCTCGAGGAGATCAGCACCGAGGTGGGGCAGGGCGCGATACTGGGCGAAATCGGGCTCTTCTCTCCGGACCATCGGCGCACGTGCACGGCGCGTTGCAAGAGCGAATGCGAGTTGCTGGTAGTCTCGGCGACCGACGCGATGCGACTTTATTATCAGGACCCGGAATTCGCCACCTATCTGATCCACTTGATTACCCGCCGATTGGAGGCCGATAAGCAGCGCACGAAGCGTTAATTGCGACTCTCGAACGCTTATTGCAGACACTGCATTTCAAGGTGCTTCGACTTTGTCCGATATCGACTGACATAAAGCGGATGGCGGGCAAAAAAAGCCGCCTTTCCAATGTCTTTTTGACCTATAACACATACAAATCGCCAGTCTGCTGAAGACATCGGCCGCGCGTTCGCGTTGCCCCGTCAGGCGGCGAGATTCACCATTTCGAGCATTTCGGCTTAGCGCTGAAGGGTTGCGCATGCGTGGCCGCGGCGCATCCGATGTGATATTCGAAAGCATGCGCAGGGGCGGTGAAGTCCGTTGCGTATAAGACCCGTACACGCAAAAAATGGCTTGAATAAAAGTGATGGCAGATTTCCCCCGTTCACCGGATGGACTGGTTTGTGTCGTTCGCGCCGTGCTGTTTATGGACCTCGTCGAGTCCTGCAGGCTAATGCAGGATAACGAGGTCGAAGCAGCGCGGCGCTGGCGCGCGTTCAAGGCGCTGATCGAGCATGAGTTGGTGCCCGCGCATGGCGGCCGCCTGATCAGAACTGAGGGCGACGGACTCATGGTCACGTTCGTCCGCTTGCAGGATGGACTCGCCGCGACCTTTGCTATTCAGCGCGCGTCGCGCGAGGTCAACGCAGGTGAGCCGGCGAGCAAGCACATGCTTTTGCGGATGGGCTTGCATATCACGGAGTTGTACGAAGACGAGCGTGACGTGTACGGCCGCGGCGTCAACCTGGCCGCGCGCCTGTACACGCTGGCGGGACCCGGAGAGATCGTGGTGTCCGCGCAGGTACGGGATCAGCTGACGTCCGAACTGGACGCGGAAATCGACGACCTTGGCGAATGCCATCTGAAGCATTTCGAGCATCCGGTGCACGCCTATCGGATTGGTCCGCCCGGGCCACGTCCGCTGATCGAGCGTGGCGCCGCTTTTTTGCCGGAGCTGCGGCCCACCATTGCGGTGATTCCGTTCGTCTTGCGTGGCGGCGACGTCGAACAGCAGATGCTCGGCGAAGTGCTCGCCGACGAGATCATCTCCTCCTTGTCTCGCACGGCCGAGCTTCAGGTGATCTCGCGTTTGTCCACGACCGCGTTTCGCGAGCGCGGCGCGTCACTCGACGAAATCAGCGGGTTTCTCGGCGCGCGGTACGTCCTGTCGGGCGCATATCGAATGTCGGGCGATCAGGTCGTGCTCGTCGCCGAGCTCGCCGAGGCCAAATCGCGTCATATTTTGTGGACGGAGAGCATCATAGGTCGCACTTCCGAGGTCATGCTCGGCCAAGACGAACTGATCGGCCGGGTGGTCGGCGAGGTCAGCAATGCGATCATCAATCGCGAACTGCATCGGGCACGCTCGCAGGCGTTGCCCACACTCGAAATCTCGACACTGCTGATGAGCGCCATCGTGCTGATGCACCGCGGCGTGGCGTACGACTTCAACCGCGCGCGGGACATGCTGGACGCGGTGATCGAGCGCGCGCGCAGACAGGCATTGCCGCATGCATGGCTCGCCAAGTGGCATGTCTTGCGCTTCAATCGCGGTTGGACCGATGACCGCAGCGGCGAAGCCAATGTGGCGCTCGAATGCACGCGACGCGCGCTGGACGCCGATCCTGAGTGTTCGCTCGCGTTGACCATCGACGGATTCGTGCACACGAATCTGCTCAAGCAGCTCGACGTCGCGGAGCAGCGCTACGCGCTCGCGCTCTCGGTCAACCCCAATGAATCGCTTGCATGGCTGCTCAAAGGCACGCTGCACGCATTCGAAGGCGAAGGCGAGGAGGCGGTCGACGCAACCGAGCGTGCCCTCAGGCTTTCGCCGCTCGATCCCTTGCGCTATTTCTACGAATCACTAGGCGCAACGGCCGCGCTATCCGCGGGCCGCTACGAACGCGCGGTGGAACTGGCGCAACGGTCCCTGCGGGTCAATCGGACCAACACATCCACGTTACGCGCGCTGGCGATCGCGCAGTCGCTACTTGGCAACGTCGAGGCGGCGCGTGTGACGGTCGGCGAGGTGCTGGCCATCGACCCGACGCTGACGGTGAAACGTTATCTCGAACGCTCGCCTAGCGGCGCATACAAGACCGGCAAGATCTGGTCGGAGGCACTCCGTCAGGCGGGATTGCCTGGCTAGAGAGAAGACGCGATGAATACGGTGCTGGATCCCTGAGAGAGGACATATCGTGAGCGGACTTGGCGGTGCGGGTGGGGCAGGCGGTGCGGGCGGCGCGGGTGGCGCGGGCGTTCCGCCCGGCGGTGGCGGCGCGGGTGGCGTCTATGATGCGGGCGGCGGTGGCAATCCGGGCGACGCGCGGCTTCTCGCGGAAGCGCTGAATGCACACCGGGACGGGATAGTGGGCAGTTGGCGGACTCCGGAACTGGTCACGCTCAACTTCGATAAGCAGAAACTGCAGGATCTCTCCACACCGCCGGCGCTCGACGATCCGGCTCAGCTGTGGCGATGGGAACCCTGGGTACGCGCGACGGTGTTCGATTTCGAACTGCTGACCAATCTGCAGTTTTCGTTTCCCGACCCTTATACCGCCATGCTGTCTCACCGGGCAAGCGCGGCAAGCGGCGCGGACGTGGAAATCGTCTCCTTGAGCCGGCCGGGCGTGGACATCTTCACGCAACAACTCGACTGGTTGGACTTCTATTCGGACCTTCGCGAGGACCGCACGGCCGAGATACTGTGTCAGATGGGTCCGCAAGTGGCGTTCTGGAGCACCCTCATCTTTCTGCAGCCGAGCCGCACGCCGAAGACGCTCGAACTGCTCGATACCGCCGTGCGATTCGCGATCTTCGCGGAACTTCGCTTCAAGCATGCGATAGCGGCGCAAAGGGCCATCGAGTACTCGACCCAGGTTCAGCCGATGATCCAGACACCGGGTCATGGCTCGCTACCGAGCGGCCATTCGACTCAGGCGTTCATTATCGCGACGGTGCTGTGCGCATTGTTCAATCAGCTGCCCGGCTCCGTATTCCAGCAGCAGGCGATGCGGCAGGCGTACCGCGTCGCGGTGAATCGAACGGTGGCGGGTGTGCATTTCCCGATCGACAGCATCGCGGGGCACGTGCTCGGCACGTCGCTCGGGGAATACTTTGTCGCGCGGTGTAAGGGCAAGCTTGGCGGTAACGGCCTGATCACTTCCCGCTATTTCAAGGGCAAGGATATGCAGACCACTGATCCGCACGGCAACCCGGATTTCGACTATCACGAGCCGCTGAGCGACGCCGGTGTCACCGCCTATATCGCAAACAATCCGGGCATGACCGCGGCACAGGTGCAAGCCTACTTCTCGTTCATCGCCTGGGACTCTGTGCAAACGGCCGTGGATGGATCCGACATTCTGTCGTGGCTATGGAACCAGGCGGAGAGCGAATGGACGGGTAAGAGTCTCCAGAACACGCGTTTGACGTAAGCGCGTCGATGCTTGCAGAAAGGGTGGCATACGAGGTGGCATATGAACTGGCAATCCTGGACGGGCGGCGGCGCGTGGAGTGGTCTTGACTGGATCGGACGCGCCGCTGACAGCGCCCGCGCCGACCCCTATCTGGCGTGGGCGGACACAACGGCATTCGCTCACCTCGGAGGGGAACCCACGTGGGTGCGCGTGATCCTCGAACTGGAAGTGCACTGGCCCGGAGAGGGCGCTGCGCCCCTTACCGCGCAGACTTTCGCGGAGAGTCTGGAAAACGCGAACGCCGCGTGGAAGACGTGGATTCAGGTATCGACCGTCTATCGTTTTCCGCCGCATGATCTGGAAGCGTCGCGCTTCCTGACGGCCGTCGTGAGCAGCCAGTTCTTCACCGAAATCGATGGCGTCATGAAGGGTATCGTGAAGCGCTTCGAACTCGGGATGCCGATCGCGCCTGGCGACGCGGCGCAGTCTTTGTTTCCCGGCCCCGAAGCGCCCGTGCCGGGAACGGCGCCCGTCTTCGGTCCGATTGCTCAACCAGACGCAACGTCCACCGACGCGCGGGACCAGCCGCACGTCGTGTTCATGGGTGTCATGGACGACGGACTGGCGTTCGCTCAAGAACGCTTTCGTTCCGTCGCCGATATTCCGTCGACCCGCATCGAATACTTCTGGAATCAGGATGACGCGGCGGCGGCGCCGCTCGGCGTGCACTACGGGCGTGAGCTACACCGCGACGAGATAAACGGCTTGTTTAAGCAGTGCGTGAACAACGGACTCCTGGATGAAGACGCCGTGTATCGGCTCAACGGTTACGTCGGTGCGCGCAAACGCTGGGCGCACGGCACGGAGGTCATGGATCTCGCGTGTGGCGTGAGGCCGAACAAGATCGAGGCCGCCGCATTGATCCAGGAAGGGGAGCGGACCGGAACGGTTGAACCGCCGCGTATCCTGTGCGTCCAGTTCAAGACGGCAGGGCGAACGATTCGCGACACGTCCGGGCTCTGGTTCGCCGTTCACGCACTCGACGCGATCCGCTACCTCCTGCGGCGCGCCGACGATCTTGCCAATGGCGCGGGGTATTCGGTTGTACTCAACCTGAGCTACGGCTATATGGCGGGTCCGCACGACGGCAGTTCGATCATTGAAAGCGCGATGGACGAACTGATCGGCCTGCATCGCGATCTATCCATCGTCGTCCCCGCGGGAAACAGCAACATGGTCCGCTGTCACGCGGAACTCCCGGTTGAGAAAGGAACGTCGAGCCCGATCACATGGCGCGTCTTGCCCGATTGCGCCACGCCCGGTTTTCTCGAGATATGGTTGCCGAAGGATGTCGATGCATCCAGCGTCACCGTTCAGATTGCTCCACCGTGGGGAGACAGGAGCCCCGCGTTTGCGGTCAAGAATCTCTACACATGGCAACCGGGGCGCAATGTGCTGTGCACGGTGGTCTATCTGGATCGCGTCGCGACGGGGGACCGCAGGATGATCCTGATCGCACTCGCCCCTACGGCGATGAATCAGTCCAGGCGCGATCCGGCGCCGGCGGGCAACTGGACTGTGACGTTGACGAACGGGTCGGATGACGATCTGGAGATTCATGCCTGGGTGCAGCGTAATGAAACGGCCTACGGATATCCGCTGCGGGGGCGACAATCGCGCTTCGAGGATCTGGCGTACAAGCGGTTTGTTTTTGGGGCCCACGACCGGGACTTCGACGAAGGCAATCCGTCGACCTGGATCAAGCGTTGTGGCACGTTGAGTTCCATTGCGACCGGCGACCAGACCGTCGTGGTCGGTGGCTATCGCAGGACCGACGGACGCGCTGCGACCTACTCATCGACTGGACCTTCTCTGCGGGAGACGAAGCGATCCGGTCCGGATGCGGTGGCTGTCAGCGAAGACTCCGTAGCATGCGCAGGCGTGCTGGGCGCGAGTACACGCAGTGGCTGCCTCGTTGCGTTGAGCGGAACCAGCGCAGCGGCGCCGCAGGTGGCCCGCCTGCTGGCGAGGCGAAAAATCATCGAGTACGCGAATGGATTGCAGCCCAATACTTTCACGCCTCAGCTTTCCGCACGCGCATGGATCGAAAACGAGGCGGATTTGCTCGATCCGGAGCCGGCCAACCTGATCCCTCACCTGCTAGCCCCGTGCCCCGGCACGTTGAACCCACCGCCGGTACCGATCGGACAGCATGCCTATGTGCCGCGCCTGCCTGAGATTCGGGCAGGCTCCGGCAGGTTGCCTTCGCCGCGCTGGAAGAAAAGAGGTATCAAGCTGTAGCGATGGCATCACGCGTCGAGGACCGGGTATTCTTCACCCGGCCCTCGTCGTGCGTCACGTGTATCACGTATGTCACGTGCGTCCGCTGCCGGGATCCGGAGCGGACAGAAAGATCATTGACCTCCCCTGAAAAGCTGCTGGAGCCTCGCCTGTTCTCCGTTCTGCTGCGAGTGCACGAGGTCCTGATAGACCTCGGCGCGGGTTTTGCCCTGTTGCATGGCGGCGCCGCCCGACATCGAGTTGGTCGACGTGTCTGGTCCTTCCGAACTGTTCACGATTTCGGTTGCGGTCGGCGGCTGTTGCGTGGTGGTTTGCTGCGCGTTTGCCTGCCATGAGCACGCGCAGAGCATGCCGCTGACCAGTAGAAGTGCTGTCTTCATTTTGACTCTCCTTTGGAAATGGCGGCGCGTGGACCCGGTGCGCCGAACCGAAGTGCCGAGGTGTGCCGTGTCCAGGGAGAAAGCGGGTCGCTCCGTGGAACGGAGTGAGTGCGATCGGGCGAGGTTGCAGAGACGCCTAGGTTGATTGGAGTATGTGTGTCGGGCGCGGGCTCGGCTATATGGCATTGGTGATAGGTGACGAAGGACGCGCGCCGGGCGCGAGCGGTTCACCCACCCACCGTGTCGCTCAAGGTGGCGTTGCCCGAGGGTCTGTTGCAGTAAGGCGGTGACGGATCTGCGGACGCATGGGGCGATTTTTCTTGCCTGGCGCATTCGCGCAAGTCACTCTTCCTGCGCCAGCCGCACGAGAATTTCGGCAAGGGCACGAATCTTCGGCTGGGCCGCACGTTGAGAGGGATACACCAGAAAGTACGACGCACCGTTTCGCACTACCTCGGGAAACGGCGTCATGAGGGAGCCCACGTTCAGTCTTTCTTGTGCCATGCGTGGATCGCCGATGGCAACCCCATGACCTTCCGCTGCGGCAGTGAGCGTCAATTCAAGTGTATCGAATACAAGCCCCTGTCGGGCATTGATGTACGTCGCCCCAACACCATCAAGCCAACCATGCCATTCCGCATAACCAGGTCCAGGATGAAGCAGCGTGACGTCCGCAAGATCGGCGACCGATTTCAGAGACGCAGCCAATGCGGGTGTGCACATTGGCGCGAGCGTTTCGGCAAACAGCGGTACCGCTTCTACGCCCACCCACTGTCCGGTGCCACGCACGACAACGGCGTCGACATCCGGCGCGGTGAAATCCGGCATATCGTCAGCGGAGGTCGAGATGCGCAGCTCAGTGCCAGCCAGCGCATGGTTGATTTCTGCCAGCCGCGGGAGCAACCAGCGAATCGCAAACGTGGACGGTAATCGCAGCGTGATCACCGACGCCGCGCCATGCTGGATTGCAGCATGCTGAACGAGCTGCGTCAGCACGCGGACTGCCACCGTAAGCAGTGTGTCGCCCTCTGGTGTCAATGCCAGCCCCGACGCGTGACGCACGAACAGCGCACATTGATAGTGCGCTTCCAGTTGCTGGATCTGCCGGCTGATCGCTCCTTGTGTGCGGCACAGATGATCTGCGGCCTTACTCACGCTGCCGAGAGACGCCGCAGCGACGAAAGCCTGAAATCCGGCTAGCGACGGCAGCGGGCGGGTCAGATCTGCCAGCGGGTATGTTCCGGTTGCATACCCCGCTTGCGGATTTTTCGATTGTTCGGTCATCGGCGCGTCGCTATCGTGTTTCAACCAGGGGCGTGCTCGTTTGACCGGGCCGCATTGTTAACGAATTATCGGAGGTTACTGTGGTGTCGTCACCCGAATTACGCTATACGCAGCAGGTTCGTACCTACCTCAACGAGCTGGAGCGCGGCGACGTCGCCGCGATCTGCGCCCTGTTTGCACCGGACGCACAGATTTTCTCGCCGTTTCTCGGCTGGATGCAAGCGGCACCGTTCTTTGCCAAAGTCAGCGAAGCATCGGGACAGAGCACGATCAGGCCTATCGACATCTGCGTGAGCACAACGGGCGCTCGGCGTGCGACGGGTTACTTCATCTACGATTGGGTGCTGAAAGACGGTTCCGCGGTGAGCTTCGAGTGCGTCGATGTGTTCGAGTTTGACGCCAACGGGCTCTTCGAGCGCATGATAATTGTGTACGACACTTATCCTGTCCGCAGCACGGTCGGCGATAAGTACGCGTAGTTTGCCGACTACTGTCAGCGTCCGGTCTGAAACTGATCGCGTTGAAACAGAGCGTGGCCTGACGGTATCTGGAACGAGTGGCGGGCGCCTAATCGTCGATACGCCGATGACTATACTGGCCGCGAATTGCGGAGGCAGTCGGGATTCTCGTCAAGATCGCAATATTTCAATCTGCAAGTAATTTGGATTGCTATTCATTAAAGGTACTTGCTCGCCGAACGTCCCATGCCGGGCCTCGCGCGAGAGCGAGCCTGGATCAAATTGTTGACAGGCAGAGCGTAACCAGCAGCTCGTTTCGGACAGGCAGTAGGTGATCCAATAAAGCCAGGCGGGAATATCGGTTTCGCCGACGGTATCGGGACTCCCTCCCACTGCCGACCTCACGCGTTGAACCGGCTGGCGCGAAACGGGTGAGGGTCCACCAATAGGGGTTCTCCGGTAATCATCTCGGCCACCAGACGTCCAGTGACGGCGCCCAGCGTAAATCCGTGATGGGCGTGGCCGAATGCGAACCAGAGATCTTTGTGACGGCTTGCGGGTCCGATAATCGGCATCATATCGGGTGTGCAAGGGCGTGCTCCCATCCATGGTTCGCTATCGATACGCGCCCCAAGAGGAAACAGCGTGCGCGCAATCGGTTCAACGGCGTTCAGTTGCGTGGGCGTTCGGGGCGCATCGCGCCGTGCCAGCTCGGCGCCTGTGGTCAGCCTGATTCCGCGGCTCATTGGGGCAATCAGGTAACCATGCTCGACGTCGAGCACCGGATGGTTCAGGCGCGTTGTCGATTGGGTGTCATAGTGCATGTGATAGCCACGCTTGACGGCCAGCGGCAAGCGATAACCCAGCCGCGACGTAACCTGTTCCGACCACGGCCCCATCGCCACGACGACCGATGTGCCTTCAATCACCCCCTCATGGGTCGATACCGCCCATTTGTCCTTGAGCGTCGTACCATCGCCAAAGAAAAAGCGGCCGCCTAGTTGCTCAAAATACCTGGCATAGGCAGTCACCAGCGCATTCGGATCGCTTACGGAATCGGGTTCGACATATCGGAGCGCGGCAAGCAGCGAGGTATCCAGATCCGGTTCGGTCTGACGCAAGCGCGTGGCGTCAAGCAAATCGAACTCGATGCCGAATTCACGATGCCACCGCTCGGCGAGCCTCGTCTCCTCGTCCTGTTTGGCTGCCGTTCTAAAAACTTTCATCCAGCCGATTGGACGCAGCAACGAACTTGCGCCGGCCTCTTGCGCAAGCGCCCGGTGCTCGGTCAGGCAGTGTTCGATCAGCGGGGCATAAGAGCGTGCGATGGCCGCATGGCGGCGCGGGTGCGAATTGCGCCAGTACTGCCACAGGAACGGCGCGAGCTTGAGCATCGCGTCCGGGTGGTATCGGACATCAGTCGACTGGTTGCGTGCGTAGCGCAAGAGAGTCTGCAATCTGCGCGGAAATGCATGCGGATAGACGCCTTCGCGCTGAATCAGTCCGGCATTGCCAAACGACGTCTCGTTGCCTGGCTGCTTGAGATCCACCAGTGAAACCGCCCGGCCGCGTTTTTGCAGGTGCGCGGCCACCGACACACCCACTATGCCGGCGCCGAGCACGATGGTATCGAACTTCATTGGTCGTTCCTTTTGATTCGTTTCATGTCAGCGCCCACGCGATTCAGCATGTTGGCGATCTGCCCGTTGATTGGCGTGCCGACGGCCACGATTAGCGGTGGCGCGCGTTGAGTGCTATTGGCTTCCGCTACTGCCCGGCATAGCTCAGAAGGTTTCGGCGCAAGAGTCGACAGGATTGTTGTCTGTCAAACGCGGCTCGCTATAGACCCCAAACATCCAGATGGCGACACAGGCAATCAGCAGGGGAACCAGAGGACCCACCAGGCCCAACAAGGCAATGCGGTGATGGAGTTCGACAGTGGCCGGCGCGCCTGCGTGGTAGCCGATGAGCGACAGGAGGCCGCCCGAGACGACGCCGCCGAGTGACAGGCCGAGCTTTTGCGCGGACATGAACATGCCCAGGTAAAGCCCAAGAGACGGTCCTCCCGTGGACGACTTTACGGTGTCGAGCACCGCGGCCGTCAGGGCCACACCGGCTACCGAACAGATGATGCCGTAGATCGCGCCTGCCACCATGACCACCGGTATCAACCCACTGGCAAGGCCGGCCCAGTAGCCGATAAATGCGGCTACGGTGACGAGAAAACCTATCCGTAGCGTTCCATTGTCGCCAAAGCGGCGCAATACCGGAACGGCGAGCGGCAGACCGAGGAGGCCGCCAATCAGCACCGGTCCCGCGAGCAGGAACAGGTCCTCGGGGCGGCGTCCAAGCAGATACTGATTTTCATAGGCAATCAGGGAATTCAGGCAGCCTCCTGCTGTGCCGAGCGCGATGATCACGATGATGAGCGCAAGAAACGCGCGATTACGCAGGACAGCAACAATGCCGTCACGCAGCGACATTTCCGCGGAGGACTCTGACAGTGCAGCGGGATGAACCGGGGCGTTACGAACTGCGCGGTAAAACCAGGCGTACATGAACGCCATCGTCAGCGCCACCACCAGGGTCATGGTCAGGTAGCCCCGCTCGCCGCCGCCGCCGAACCGGATCAGGACCGGTACGCAGACCACGAGCGCAATCGTAGTAAGGGCGGCGCCGAGGTTTCCGACAGTCAGGAATTTGTTGCGCTGGAGGGAGTCCGTTGCCAGGTCACCGGCCAGGGCGAGAAAAGTGACGCCGAAGACGGTATAGCAGGTCGCTTGCAGAATCTGCACCAGCACATAAAACGCGGCAAGCAGCGGCTTGGAGGTGATCGCGGGGTGAAAGAAGGTGAGGGGCAGAAGCACCATCAGCGCGAGCCCACTCAGGATGCAGACGCGTAGACGGCCGCCCGCGCGCAACGCCAACTGGTCCGAATAACGTCCGATCGGCATGTCGACAAGAACGTCCCACAGCTTGGGGGCCGCCAGAATCATCCCGGCAAGCCATGGTTCGAGATGCACGTACTCCGTGAGGAAATACAGAAGCAGCATGGGAACCGGGGTAGCGGCGAGCGCGTTGGCGGATCCGCCCGCGCCGTATCCGCCCAGGCGCATCAGGCTGATACCGCGGCTGGAATTCGAAGTAGATGACATGCCAATTCCTGTTAGGCATCCTGGGATGCAAGTGTCCTGGCCGGCCGGTGTCGGCACGGTGGTTTTTCTGCATAGTGCCAAATAAGAAAAATATTTACAATATGGAAAATGCTGCTGGACTTTTCTCCGTGGCTGCCATGACGGTGACCGACCGGGTCAGCGACTGGCTGGGAGACCGCTGTTGATCGAGGTGTTGTGCCTGTCGGGCGGGGTTTGTAGCCTGATTCGATGGCTTTGCGAGTGTCGCGAACTATGGTGGCGGCACCCCCGGGCGAGAGTGAAGTTATCTGTTTTAGAAAAAATTGACTTATTGGAAAATCGGTCAATATACTGCGTGTTGTTGCGCCGGTGGGGTGCGATGAACTGTGGAGGAGACCGATGGCGGACGTAGATCCTGATTCACGAGCGAGTGCCCTCGACGACATCTTTGCGCGATTCAATCGCAGTGATGCGCCGGGCCTGGTGGTTGGCATTGCACAACATGGCAAGCTGCTCTACCGGCGGGGCTTCGGGCTCGCGAATGTGGCGCTGGCCGTGGCGAATACGCCTCGCACACGGATGCGCATCGGTTCGACCAGCAAGCACTTCGTCTGTCTCGCAGCGTTGTTGCTCGCCGAAGACGGAAAACTGGATGTCGATGCGAGCATTCGCGCCTATATCCCCGAGTTGCCGGTACTGGCTGGCGAACCGACGCTGCGCCAGCTCATGACACATACCGGCGGATACCGGTGCTACCTGGACCTGAGCGTGCTGGGTAACGTCGGCGCGATGATGGAAAAGGGCGAAGCGTTCAGGTATCAACTGCTGCAACAGGACGTGAACTTTGCGCCTGGCGAGCGCATGGCGTATTGCAACGGTGGCTACCATCTACTGTCGATCGCTATCGCGCGCGCCAGCGGCACGGCGTTCGAAACCTTTCTGAGGCGGCGTATCTTCGAACCGCTCGGCATGGTGAATACCGACTCCGTGCCGAGCGACCTCACCGTGGTGCCGGGCAGGGCCACGCCACATGTACTGCTGCCGGACGGCAGCTATCGTCGCGGTGTTCTGCCGCTGGAAGATCTACTGGGTGAAGGCTCGATCGTCTCGACCGTGGCCGACATGCTCATATGGCTCGCGCACTTGCGCGGCACGAAGCGGATCGGCAACGCGTCAACCTGGGTGCAGATGCTGTCGCCTGCCCGTTACTCGAGCGGTGCGGTGGGCTCGTACTGCCTTGGGCTGGAGCGGGAGAAATATCGGGGTGTCGAGGTGATCCACCATGCGGGGGCGGTGGCTGGCGGCGCTTCGCAGATGATTACCGTGCCGGCGCACGAGCTCGACATCATCGTGATCACGAACGGCGCTGCGGTCAGTCCGACGGAGCTTGCGTGGCAGGTGATCGACCGGCTGCTTGGCGATGGCGTGCTGGAGGCCGCGCCGCCACGCGTCAAAACGGCCGGACTGGAAGAGATCCTTGGGCGCTATTGGTCGCAGGACACGCGAACGCTCGTCGAACTACTCGACGATAAAGGCGATCTTGGCTTCAATCTGCTCAACTCGATAGCGTTGCCGGTGGTCGCCGGCCAGAACCGCTATTGCGTGACGTTTCCCGGCATGGGGCCGCTCTCGTTTGGCCATGTGCCGACGTCGCTGCTGAGCGATGCGCCGGTGATCGAGTTATCCAATTGCGGGCACGTCGATCGGCTTGTGCGCTTGCCGGATGTTCCACCGCCTGTCACGGAATTCGCCAGCGGGCTGATTGGGCGTTACGTGTCGAATGATCTTGCTGCGAGCGGAACGATCAGCTTCGACGGCAGCAGGGCGACGTTCGCCGTCAAGGGCACACGCGGCGGCTGGAGCAGTGAACTGAAGGTGATATCGCGAGACGTTGCGGCAATCTCCGTCAAACCTGGGGAGTTGAGCGTGCCCGCGGTGCTGGTCGTCGAGCGGGAAGGCGCGGGGCGGGTCCGCGGCTTCCGGTTGAGTACCACCCGCTCGATGAATCTGCACTTCGTGCGGACTGGCGACAACGCAACGCAGGAGTGCGAATAATGAAAATTTTTACCGCGACGCTGATCACCGAAACGAATACCTTCGCGCCGAGTCCGACCGGACTTGGCGGCTACGAGGCATTCGGGATTTATCACGGCGATGCCAGCAAGGTGGCGCCGGACGGGCTCGGGGCGGGAACAGCCGAATTGCGCCGGCTGGCGTCCGAGCAGGGTCACGAAATAGTCGAGAGCCTGTCGGCGATGGCGCAACCGGCAGGCCGTACCGTACAGCGCGTGTACGACTGTTTTCGCGAGGAGATTCTCGCGGATCTGCGAGCGGCGCTTCCCGTCGACGCCGTGCTGCTGATCTTGCATGGCGCAATGATCGCGGAGCACTGTGACGATTGCGAAGGCGATCTGCTCGAGGCCGTTCGCGCACTGGTCGGCGACAAGGTGCCGATCGGCGTGGAGCTCGACTTGCATTGCCACTTCACCGAGCAGATGCAGCGCAACGCAAACGTGATCGTCTGCTACAAGGAATATCCGCATACGGACATTATCGAGCGCCTGCGAGAGGTGTACGCGTTGACCGTAGCGACTGCGGAAAGGCGCATCCGTCCGGTGACCGCGGTACACGATTGCCGGATGGTAGGTAAATGGCATACCACCAGCGAACCGATGATCAGCTTCGTCAAGCGCATGCAGTCACTGGAGGGGAGGGACGGCGTATTGTCCGTTTCGTTTGGCCATGGGTTTCCATGGGGGGATGTGGTGGAGACGGGCGCCAGGATCTGGGTGGTCACCGACAACGATCAAGCCACGGCTCAGCGCATCGCGTCGCAGCTCGGCCAGGAGTTATGGGACATGCGTGAAGCGGCACGCCCGGCGCACCTGTCGATCGACGACGCGCTGGATCGCGCGCTGGCTGGCGACCGCGGTCCTGTGGTGCTGGCCGATCTCGCTGACAATCCGGGCGGCGGCGCGCCATGCGATAGCACGTTCATTCTGCGGCGGCTCATCGAGCGCGGTATCGCAGACGTAGCGCTTGGCTGCATGTACGACATAGGCGCGGTCCAGGTCTGCAGGGAAGCGGGCGTCGGCACGCGGCTTACGCTTCGGATCGGCGGTAAGTTGGGGGTGAGTTCCGGCGCGCCGCTGGACCTGGTGGTAACCGTACGCGCGCTAACGGGCGAACATCATCAAAGCATGGGCGCTATGGCACGCCCATTGGGCTCGGCGGCGTGGGTGTCGACGGATGACAATATCGACATCGTGTTAATGACGGTGCGCGAACAAACAATTGCACCAACTGCCTTTACCGGGCTCGGCATTGATCTCGCGAGCAAGCGCGTTGCCGTGGTCAAATCCTCGCAGCATTTCCATGCGGAATTTGCGCCGATTGCACGAGAAGTGCTCTATGTGTCGGCGCCGGGGGCATTAACACCTGATTTCGCCAGTATCCCGTACCGGGTTCGCAGTCCCAACTACTGGCCGCGTGTTGAGAACCCATTTGAGGTGTGATCGGGAAAACCCGCGAGAGCGAAACTTCATTCAGGCCGGGTGCCCGCCCGGCTGAACCAGGTTGCCTGGCCGGCGTTGAGCGTGACGGCGTCAGACGGGAGCCAGGGCCCTTTGCTAGCGCAGAGAACCCTGGTTCATTCCTGCTTCTGAAGCTGCTCGATGACGCGCTGTTCCGCGCTTGTGCACACAGACAGAAGGCGGCATGGACCATAAGATGCTGCAAGGAACGCGTGTCCCATGCTGCTATCGAAATAGACCGACTCGCCAGGCTTAAGCCGTGCAGGCGCATAGAACTCCGTGTGAAACTCGATTTCGCCTTCCAGTATGTAGATAAATTCCTCGCCGGAATGCCTGATCAGGCCGCCGAATTCGTCGGTGAATTCCTCGATGGTGCGGGCTCGCACGTCGACAATCAGCGGTACCAGTTGCTTGTTCAGCAACTCCACGGCAAGAAACGTCTCCACATAGGGGCCAGTCCGCACGGCCACGCCCTCACCCTGCCGCTGGATGACTCGTCGGCCTGGCACCGACGGGGCAGTTTCGCTGCCCGGGCTTTCTCCGAGAAGCCCGAGTAACTCCGACATGTTGACGCCCAAACCGGCGCTCACAAGCGAGAGCTTTTCGTAGGACAGGGACGCCCGTCCCATCTCGAGCTTCGAGATGGTTGAGATGGCGAGCCCGGTTCGTTGGCTGACTTCCTGCAATGTCAGCCCAAGTTTGTTACGGAGCGCGCGAATTGCCTGGCCGGGCTTGCTCAGACTGGATGGATCGTGGGTGGCAAGATTTTTCCGCATAGGTGTTTTCCGCATAAGCGATCAGTATGCCAAAAAATTTCATTACACGTTCATTACGTCCTAAATTATTCATTGTGGAAAAAAATGTTCTATTTGGAAAATTGTTGGTGTAATGTGTGGGTCATGCAGCGATAACGGTGTGGCTGCGATGTGGAAATTCGGCAAGCCGGTAGTCAGCCGCCATCCGCTGCTCGTGATGAGCGATCGCCACGGACTGCAAGCGAGCAAAGAAGCAAACCGGCTGGCGATAGGGATATGAGAAATGACACCCGGGGAGAGCCGACACGGCGCGGGTGCTTGGAGGAGGGACAAATGAAATATGCTGGTCAGCGCCACTATTCCGCGAGCCGCTTTGGCGGCATTGGATTTGTGGCACTCCTACACGTGGGGCTCATCTACATTCTGGTGAACGGTCTCGCCGCAAAAGTGATTGAGGTGATCCGCAAGCCCATCGAAACAAGAATCGTCGAAGAGGTGAAACCGCCTGCGCCCAAGCCGGCGATCGTCTTGCCGCCCCCACCGAAATTCGCGCCCCCGCCGCCGTTCATTCCGCCCCCTGAAGTGGTGGTTCCCGCACAAGCGCAGCAACCGGTGGTGGCGCAGCGCTCGGCCACGCCTCAGCCACAGTCCGCACCCATGCCCGCGCCTGCTGTTGCAGCAGCGCCTGCGCATACGGTGCACACGGAAGTGGGGGTGGTGTGCCCGAATTCGCAGCAGGTCAGGCAGTCGATGCACTATCCGCGTGAAGCTCAGCGCAACAACATTACGGGCGACGTGCTGGTGGAGTTCGTGGTGGATGCACGCGGAAACATGCAGGACGTACAGGTTGTGAAGTCGGCGGATCCGCTTCTCGACCGGGCTGCAGTGAATGCAGTCAAGCAGTTCAACTGTGTCGCGCAAGGAGAGGACGTCCGTGTACAGGTGCCGTTCTCGTTCAATCTGAATTGAAGGCAACGTCAAGCAAGGCTGGCGGGCGCTACCTGCCAGGTCTATGAAGAACGATCTTGGAGTGATGACATGAAGAACCCGAGTTTGGCCGCCATTGCGGCAAGCGCTATTTTCGCCCTGACCTCTGTGGCACTCCTGAGCGTGACCGGGACGGCCTATGCGCAGTCCGCCAGCAGCACGGCAGGCACGCCGGGCGCACAGACAAGCGCACAGACGAGCGCCGCACCCGCAGCGCAAGCGCCGGCAGAGCAGGCCGACCAGCCCGCTCCGCCGCCGCCGGTGGCAATGACCGAAGCGGTGTCGAATCCCTATGGCCTCGATGCGTTGTGGAAGGGGGGAGACATTGTTTCGCGGGCCACGCTCGTCATCCTGGTGATCATGTCGATGGGCAGCTGGTACATCATGGTGACCAAATTTTTCGAGCAGTTTCGCGCCAACCGTCGTGCGCGTTCAGCGGACGAGAAGGTATGGGATGCGCCGTCCCTCGAAGCCGGGGTGCAACAGCTGGACGAAGCCAGCCCATTTCGTTTCATAGCAGGCAGCGGCATTGAAGCCAGTCGCCATCATGAAGGGGCGCTGCTCGAAAAAGTCGATCTCAACACCTGGATCAGCGTGTCGATCGAACGCGCAACCACGATTGTTTCCAATCGCTTGCAGGATGGCCTCGCGTTTCTCGCGACAGTCGGCTCGACCGCGCCTTTTGTGGGTCTCTTCGGTACGGTCTGGGGTATCTATCATGCGCTGACGGCAATTGGCATTGCTGGACAGGCGTCGATCGATAAGGTGGCGGGGCCGGTGGGCGAAGCGCTCATCATGACGGCCATCGGCCTTGCGGTCGCTGTGCCGGCCGTGCTCGGCTACAACTTCCTGGTACGCCGCAACCGCTCGGTCATGGAACGGGTGCGCGGCTTTGGCGCACAACTGCATACCGTCCTCCTGAGCGGCGCGGGCACGGCGACGAAGACTTCTTCGTATTCCGTTCCTGACGACGCGGCCTCAAGGCGATCCATGAAGGCAGCAACGTCGTAAGCGGAGCAGATCATGGCCATGAGTGCAGGACAAGGCAGCGACGAGCACGACGAGGTAATGTCAACGATCAACACCACGCCGCTGGTGGACGTGATGCTGGTGTTGCTCATCATCTTCCTGCTCACCATTCCGGTCGCCACGCATACGGTGAACGTCCGGTTGCCGACGCAGACGGTCCAGCCGTTGCAGACCACGCCGAAGAACATCGTGCTCGCGATCAATCGCGACGGCGATGTGTTCTGGTCGGAACAGCACATCGATATGCCGACGCTGGTCGCGCGGTTGAAAGAGGTCGCCGTACAGCAACCGCAGCCGGAGGTTCAGATCCGGGGTGACGAGAGCGCGCGTTACGAGTATGTCGGCAAAGTTGTGGTGGCGTGCGAGCGAGCCGGCATCGCGAAGGTAGACTTCATTACGAATCCGGCTACGCACGGCGGCTGAGGAGGCAGAAATGGGAATGAACATGCCAGCGGGTGGTAGTCAGGAACCCGAAGTACTGGTCGAGATCAACACGACGCCATTAATCGACGTCATGCTGGTGCTGCTCATCATGCTGATCATCACGATTCCGATCCAGTCGCATGCGGTAAAGATGAATATGCCCGTGGGCACGCCGCCTCCCGTCGTGAAGGCGCCGCCGCCGGTGGTGGAGGTTGACGTGGACTTCGACGGCACCATCAGCTGGAATGGTGCACCCCTTGCGGACCTCGGGGATCTCGATCAGCACCTGAAGACGGTGGCGGCGCAAGCAGACCAGCCGGAGTTGCATCTCAGACCTAACCGGCTGGTGCCGTACCGTCGCGTGGCTGCTGTGATGGCGGCGGCGCAACGGCAGGGCGTCACCAAAATCGCGCTCGTCGGCAATGAGCAATTCATGCAGTAGGAACGTCTGGGATAGGTGGAAAATGAGTCGTGGACTTAGTTCTGGACGCGTGTCGTCCGCTCTGCTGCGCGGGCTGTTTCTAGCGGTCGGGGTGAGCGCTGTGCTCGTCAGCATGTCGGCGTTTCCGGCCGAGACCCTCCGGCCGGAAATCACCAGGCTGTTGCAGACCGCACGTGCGTTGTACCAGGCGCAACGTTACAAGGATGCGCTGGCGAGCGTGGCGCAGGCAGAGGCCATGCCCGGCAAGTCGCAATACGAAAGCGACCTCGTTGCACAGATGGGCGGCGCGGCAGCCGTTGCCGCCGGCGACCTTGCTGTGGCCGCGCGTGATTACGGATTTCTGATTCAGAGCGGCCGCCAGCCGGTTGCGGAACAGCAGAAGATGATGGCGGCGCTGGCGAGTCTCGCCTATCAGCAGGGAAATTATGCGCAGGCCGTGCAATGGGGGCAGCGTTATCAGAGCGCGGGGGCGGGCGATCCGCATATGAAAACGCTGCTCGCGCAGTCTTACTACATGGCGGGCAACCCCGGTGCGGCAGAAAAACTCCTCCGGCCTGCGGTGGATGCGGAGATGCGCGCCGGGCGTGCGCCTGACGTTGACGCGCTGAAACTGCTGGCGAGTTGTTATCAGAAGCAGAACGACAACGCAGGCTACACAGCGGTGCTGGAACAACTCGTCAAATATTATCCGACGCCTGCCTATTGGGGCGAACTACTCGGCCGCCTGCAGGCAGATCCAGAATTCGCGGGACGATTCGAACTCGATGTCTATCGTCTTAAGCGCGCCACCAACAATCTAGCTAGCGCAAGTGACTATATCCAGATGGCGCAACTCGCGATTCTGGCCGGGCATCGGGCGGAGGCGTTGAGTGTGGTGAACCAGGGGTTCGATTCCGGCGTGCTGGGCAAAGGCGCGGATGCGGGACGCGGCGAGCGGCTCAGGAACCTCGCGACCAAAGCGGCCGCTCAGCCGCAGCCGGCCGCTACGGCAGGCAACGGCACCGCGTTGGTCGAAACGGGCTTCAACGAGGCGCTCTCGGGAAAGAGTCAGCAAGGCATCGCTTTGATCGAGACGGGCCTTGCAAAAGGCGGTCTTGCCGATCCGAATGAAGCGCGCTTGCATCTCGGCATTGCTTACTTCCTTGCGGGTCAAAAGGGGAAAGCGCTGAATGCATTTGACGCCGTCGCCGGCAATGGCGCGGCGGCCGCGCTGGCACGCCTGTGGAAGCTCGCATCGCGCAGCACGTGATCCATATAACTAGAAAAGGCCCCCATGCTTAATGCAAACGCAAGCCTGAGATTTGTCGTCGCCGGTATCTGCCACGAGACCAATACCTATGCGACGGAGTTCACGGGTAACACGCAACTGTCCGACTTCATGTGCGTCAGTGGCGATGAAGTTGAAGCGGAGTACGCAGGAACCAATCGTTCGGTAGGCGGCTACATCGAAGCGGCCGCCGCGTCGGGGATCGAACTGGTTTACTCGACACTGGCTTTCGCGTGGCCGTCCGGAACCATTGGCGCGAGTGTCTACGCGCATCTGAAGCAATCTGTGCTCGCCGGGATCAGGGACGCACTCCCGGTTGATGGGGTCTTGATGGCGCCGCACGGAGCGGGTGTGGTGGAGGGGATCGACGATCTGGAAGGCGACCTGCTTGCGGCTGTACGCGAGCTGGTGGGCGATAACGTGCCCATCGCATCGGTCTACGATCTGCATGGGCAGATGACTGAGCAGATGCGTGTCTATGGCGACCTGACGCTGCCGTGCCGACTCTATCCGCATACTGACCTCCTGCAGCGCGGCGTCGAGGCTGTCGAACTGCTGGCCCAGACGGCTCGCGGCGAGATCAGACCGGTCACCGCAATGCACCAGTTGCCTATGTTGGGTATCGTCATGAGCACGGAGCCTGGTCTGCCTGCTGCACACGTCAACGAGTTGTGCAGGCGTGTCGGTGAACGGCCGGGGGTGATCGATTGTTCCTGGTTCCATGGTTTTCCTTACGCGGATATTCCCGCGCCGTGCCTCACGGTGGTGTGTACGACCGATGGCGACCTTGACCTTGCGCAGCGCTGCGCCGACGAAGTTGCCGACTGGATCTGGGCGAACCGGGAGGCGTTCAGGCCTAAGGTCCTGGCGCCAGAGGAGGGCGTCAGGCAGGCCCTTGCCGTCGAGTCGGGTCTGGTTGTGATCAACGAGAGTTCGGACAACCCCGGCGGCGGCGCGCCTGGCGATGCGACGCATTTGTTGCGGGCGCTTCTGCACGCGCAGCTTTCGCCCGGGACCGCGTGCTTCGTGGCGATTCACGACCCGGGCGTCGCGCAACAGGCTGAGCGTGCCGGCGTCGGCGCGACGATAGAAGTCAAACTCGGCGGGAAGCTCGGCAAGATGCAAGGCGCTCCCATCGTTGCGCAAGCGTATGTCAAAGCGATTACCGACGGCCGCTTCACGAATCTTCCCGGGTCCATGCTGGAGGGCCTTCAGTTCGATCTCGGGACATCGTGCAGGCTCATCATCGAGGGCGTCGACGTCATTGTTATCTCGCGTCCAACGCAAACCTTCGATCACGCGATGTTGCTGCTTCATGGCATCGACGTGAATTGCCGCAAGATCGTTGCGCTCAAAAGCTCCAACCATTTCCGGGCGGGATTCCAGGCTCTGGCCTCCGCAATCATTACCGTCGATAGCCCGGGACTGAGTTCAGCCGATGTCGCATCGTTTCCCCGTTCGCGCCTCGCTCAGCACCTTTGGCCGCTCCATGAAGACATCGTGCGAGTCAGGTCCGAACAGATTGCCCAGCCAACTCGGGACGCTTGAGTTTTTTTACCCGGACCGCTCACGCTATGTCGGCTGCGTCGCCAGGCGCCGGCAGCCTGGCATTTCGCGAGCGGGTCCGTCAACGGTCGACCACCCGATCCGTCTGGATCTACATTGAACTATGAGCAGCATTCACACTATCCAGGTGCTACCGGCAGCTAGTCCGGGGAATCCGATAACAAGCATCGATACACCTGCGCTACTGCTGGACGCTGACGCGTTCGAGCGCAATCTGGATGTCATGCAGGCGAGCGCCGATGCGGCGGGCGTAGCGTTGCGTCCGCATGCCAAAGCGCACAAATGCCCGGCGATCGCGCTCGCGCAGATCCAGCGCGGCGCAGTCGGCATCTGCTGCCAGAAGGTCAGCGAGGCACTGCCTTTCCTTCATGCCGGCATCACGGATATTCATATCAGCAACGAAGTCATCGGTTCGGCGAAGCTGGACCTGCTGGCGAGGATGGCGCTGCATGGGCGTTTCAGCGTGTGTGTCGACCACCCGGATCAGGTGATCGCGTTGGCGGCGGCGACCGCCGCGCACGGCAGCCGTATCGATGTCTTCGTCGAAATCAACGTCGGCCAGAACCGCTGCGGTGTAGCCGATGCCAGGCAGGTGTTGCAATTGCTGGAGGTGATGTCCGCCCATGCTCAACTGACGTTCAAAGGCTTGCAGGCCTACCAGGGCAGTATCCAGCACATCCGCGACTATGCCGAGCGGCGTGACGCCGCGGGGCTCGCCGCGGCTCGCACGGCCGAAGTCGTCGACGCACTCCGCCGTGATGGAGTGGTCTGCGCGGTTGTCACCGGTGGTGGCAGCGGCAGCGTCGAGTTCGATCTCGCCAGTGGGGTCTACACCGAAGTGCAGCCCGGCTCTTACGCCTTCATGGATGGGGACTACAGTCGCAACGTCTATAGCGATGCACTGCGCTTCGAACACAGCCTGTTTCTCGCCACGTCGGTGATCAGCGTGGGCAATAGCGATGCCGGACAGATCGTAGTGGTCGACGCGGGACTCAAGTCTCTCGCCGTCGATTCCGGTTTGCCGACGGTTTGGAGCGATGACGGCGCAAGCAGTACCTTGCACTACACGGTCGTGAACGACGAACATGGCAGTGTGCAGATGCTGAATCGCGACGTTGTCAAACCTGCGCTGGGCAGCCAGCTTCTACTGGTGCCAGGCCATTGCGACCCGACGCTCAATCTGCATGACGAGATCATTGTGTTTCGCGGGGGACGCGTTGAGGTCATATGGCCAGTGAGTGCGCGCGGTCATAGCCGTTAGACGGGTGCCTTCGCGGAGATTCTCATATTTTTGGTTCGCCCGGTTTGAAAATGATTCTATGTTGGAAAGTTCTCCAACGTACTACTAACTGTTGCGCCTCTGTGGCGCTATGTCTTGTGGAGAGGCGTCATGGTGGTTCAAGCGTTGAATGTGAATGTCAGTGCCCTTGACGAGATTTTTGCACCCTTCAATCGCAGCGATGTGCCGGGTCTGGTGGTGGGCATTGCGCAGCACGGCAAGCTGTTGTACCGGCGCGGTTTCGGGCTCGCCAGCCTGGAGCACGCAGTGGCCAATACGCCGGGCACCCGCATGCGGATCGGCTCGATCAGCAAGCACTTTGCCGCTCTGCTGACTCTGCTGCTGGTCGAGCAGGGCAAACTCAGTCTCGACGCGCCTATCCGAACCTACATTCCGGAGCTCACCGGCCCGGGCGGCGACCCCACGGTCCGGCAAATCCTGATGCATCGCGGCGGCTCGCGCTGCTATCTCGACATTGGCTTCCTCTGCCGCGGGTTAGCGATTGCACCGCTGGGTACCGCGCTGGCCACGCAGGTTCGCCAGACGGGTCGCAACTTCGCGCCCGGCGACATGATGATTTACAACAACGGCGGTTATCACCTGGTTTCGATCGCGATCGAACGGGTGGGCGGCGCGTCGTTCGAATCCCAACTCAAGCAGCGCCTGTTCAACCCCTTGGGGATGTTCGATACCGAGTCGATCCCAAGCGACTACTGCATCACGCCCGGCATTGCGACGATGCACACGCCGGCGCCGGGTGGCGGCTGGCGGCGCGGTCTGTTTCCTTCGGAGGAGAACCGCGGCGAGGGCGCCATCGTCTCGACAATCGACGACATGCTGCGCTGGACCGAACATCTTCGTACGCAAGACCGGTTCGGCTCGGCCGCGACCTGGGCGGCGCTGATTGAGCTTGCACCCTTTCCAGACGAAACCGTCGGAGCTTATGCACTGGGTTTAATGGTCCAGTCTTATCGGGGTGTACGAATCGTGCATCACTCCGGCGGTGTGGTCGGCGGGTCGAGCCAGATGCTCACGGCGCCCGACCACGGGCTCGACATCATGATCATGGCCAATGGCGCACCCGCGTGCTATCCGGTGAAGCTGGCCGAGCAGGCGCTCGATCTCATCCTCGCCGACCATCTGGGTGAGCGCATACCCACGATCGCGGCGGCCGACTACAAGGACCTGCTCGGCGACTGGTGGTCTGCGGACACCGGCATGATCTACGGCCTGGTCGACGAGGAGGGCGTGCTGAAGCTGTCGCTGTGCAGCAGTCCGAAAGGGTTTCCGCTGGAGAAAGTAATGAACGGCCGGGCGGTTGCGCGGGGCGTCGGTGCGGGCATGGGCGATGTCGAAATCGGGCTGGACGCAGCCGCGCGCGGCGATGGGCTGACGGTCAGGTTCGGCGGGCAATCCGCAGTCTATCGAAGGGTCGCGAGGGACCTCGCGAGCACTGAAGCCTTCGCCGAAGCGGTCACGGGGCAGTACTACAGCGTCGATGCCGACTGCACGGCTGTTATCGCCCGGGAGGGTGAACGCATCGTGCTTCGCTGCGGCGATGCTTACGGGAAAACCGTGAGCGATCTGGTTTGTCTGGGTGAGACACTTGCATGCACCGCGCCTTCTCTCGCGGGATGGTCCTGCGCGTTAAGTTTTTCGAAGCAGGACGGGCGAATGAGCGGCTTCCAGATCAACTCGGGGCGGACGCGGAATCTCTCGTTCGAACGAAAGCAGGCAGGCTGAGTCCCGATCCTGGTCCTGGTTGGACATTCGAGTGCATTGAATGTCCATGTTGGCAAAAATGACTATCGCGCCGCTATGGCGGCAAATCTGTGGAGAAGCACGATGGTGGTTCCAGAGTTGAAGGTGGATGTCAGCAGTGCCCTTGACGGTCTTTTTGCTCCTTTCAATCGCAGTGATGCACCAGGTCTGGTGGTGGGCATTGCGCAGCACGGCAAGCTGTTGTACCGGCGTGGCTTCGGGCTCGCCAGCCTGGAGCACGCAGTGGCCAATACGCCGGGCACGCGCATGCGGATCGCCTCGATCAGCAAGCACTTCACCGCTCTCCTGGCGCTGCTGCTGGTCGAGGAAGGAAAACTCAATCTTGACGCGCCGATCCGAAGCGTCATTCCCGAACTCACTGGCCCAGGTGGCGACCCCACGGTCCGGCAACTCCTCCTGCACCGCGGCGGCTCCCGCTGCTTTGTCGATATCGGCATCCTGAGCCGTGGACTGGCGGTGCCACCGGTCGGGACCGGCCTTGCCACGCAGGTTCGCCAGATGGGGCGTAACTTCGCGCCCGGCGACACGATGCTTTACAACAACGGCGGCTATCACCTGGTTTCGATCGCGATCGAACGGGTGGGCGGTGCATCATTCGAATCCCAACTCAGGCAACGGCTGTTCCATCCCTTGGGGATGCTCGATACCGAGGCGATCCCAAGCGATTACAGCATCACGCCGGGCATTGCGACGATGCATACGCCGGCGCCGGGCGGCGGCTGGCGGCGCGGCCTGTTTCCTTCGGAGGAGAATCGCGGCGAGGGCGCCATCGTCTCGACAATCGACGACATGCTGCGCTGGACCGAACATCTTCGTACGCAAGACCGGTTCGGCTCGGCCGCGACCTGGACTGCGCTGACCGAGCTTGTGCCCTTTCCAGACGGAAGCGTCGGAGCTTATGCGATGGGTCTGGTGGTCGAGTCCTATCGGGGTGTGCGTGTCGTGCATCACTCCGGCGGGGTGATCGGCGCGTCGAGCCAGATGTTCACGGCGCCCGACCATGGGCTCGATATCGTGATCATGGCCAATGGCGCGCCCGGGTGCAGCCCGGTGAAGCTGGCCGAGCAGGCGCTCGATCTCATCCTCGCCGACCATCTGGGTGAGCGCGCGCCGACCATCGCGGCGGCTGACTACAAGGACCTGCTCGGCGACTGGTGGTCCGCGGATACCGGCATGATCTATGGCCTGCTCGACGAGGAGGGCGTGTTGAAGCTGTCGATGTGTGGGGCATCGCAAGGGGTGCCGTTGAGAAAAGCACCGGACGGACGGGTCATTTTTCCCGCCGTGGGCATGGGTGAGGTCGCACTCGGGCTGGACGATGCGGTTCGAAGCAATGCGTTGACGATCAGGTTCGGCGGACAATCCGCGGTCTATCGAAAGGTCACGAGAGACACCGCAGACGCTGAAGCTTTTGTCGATGCGGTCACGGGGCAGTACTACAGCGCCGACGCCGACTGCACAGCCGTTATCGCCCGGGACGGTGAACGCATCGTGCTTCGCTGCGGCGATGCCTACGGGCAAGCCGAGAGCGAGCTGATCTGTCTCGGTGAGACGCTTGCATGCCTCGCGCCCTCCGCGATGGGGTGGTGCGCCGCGTTCAGTTTTTCGAAGCAAGGTGGACGAATGATGGGATTCCAGATCAACTTGCCGCGCACCAGGCATCTCACGTTCGAGCGGAAGCAGATACGCTGAGTCCTGGCCGGTATCGGCTTATGCCACGAGTACACACGAAATCATGAATGCCAGTGACGGGACCGGAGCCCGTCACTTCTGTTTCGCAGCACGATGGAGTCTGCGTTGTGCAGACCCTAACCAATCATTGAGGTAGATGAAGCGTATGACGCAAGTTCAGCCTGTTTCGATCCCCAACACCCGGAAAATCGATTTTGTTTCCGGGGTCAATGGCCATCAATATTCGATCAGCGTGGCGTTGCCGTGGCTGCCTGCGCCCGAACGTGGCTACCGGGTGCTCTATGTGCTCGATGCGCATGCCTATTTCGCGAGCGCCGTGGAAGCCGTTCGTGCCAACGTGCACGATGTGGTTGTCGTGGGTATCGGTTATCCCAGCGATCCTGCTTTCATCAAAAAAGCCATTGAGCCGCTTGGGGCGTTGCCGGGATTGAACGAACTGACCTCGATGGCCTATGCCTTCGGGTTGAAGCGAATGTACGACCTCAGCTTGCCGGTCAGTGCCGATGTCCTTGCTACGCAACAGATACCGGGCTTCAATCTGACACCGGAACGGGTTGGCGGCCTCGACGATTTTCTTGCCACGATTGAAACGGAGGTCAAGCCTCGCGTCGCGGAGATGGTCTCCGTCGACAGCACGAACCAGGCGATCTTCGGGCATTCGCTGGGCGGTCTGGCTGTTCTCCACGCGTTATTTGTCGAACCGAACGCTTTTCGAACCTTTATCGCCGCGAGTCCGTCGATCTGGTGGAGCGAGAAAGCAGTGCTGGCGAATGAGGAAAAATTTTCGGCCGCAGTGAGTGCCGGGACCGTTAGTCCGCGAGTGCTCGTGACCATGGGCAGCGAAGAGGAGACGCCGACCCCTGTGCCGGCCGCGCTCGCTATGGCTCAGGCCGAACTCGACGCACGTGTTCGCAGCAACCGGATGGTCGGAAACGCGCGTGATCTCACCGCAAGATTGCAAGCCTTGCGCGGATCGGACGGTTATCAGGTCGAGGACTACGCGGTCTTCGCCAAACAGGGGCATGGGCTTGCAGCGTGGCCGGCGCTCGGTCGCGCGATCGACTTCGCTTTCAATTGAGCGGAACAGGTCGTCGCCCAGTGAGGCGTCGGAGCACGGGGTACCGCGTCCGTGTCATACCGGACGCTTCACTGGGTGTCGCCTGAAGACCTGAAGAGAGACGCTGGGGCGAACGTGGATCGACTTCTTAGTCGTGAGGGGCGTCCGGGGCTTTCGCGCGAGCCTGGAAGCGCCGATGCTCCTCGGGCGGCACCAATGATCCGCCCGTCGTCCAGATCACGTGCGTCGCGGCGCTCAGGTCGAGATTGCGTGCACGCAAGTAGTCGCGTCCGGCGGCCGACTCGCTTAGCCACGCCGGACCGCCGAGGCCTGCCACGGCCGATGGCTCAAGCTCGATCTCCATGGTCCGTTTGACCACGTGCAATTGCGTGTAGAGCTCGTCGTCGCTGACGGTAAATACGCCGGCGAGCTGAGCGGCCATGAGCGGGCTGACAAGATACGACGCCTGCCCGACCGCGAGTCCGTCGGCATCCGTGCGATTGTCGAGGCCGATGTCATACACGGACACCGGTTCATCGCAGCCGGCCGCCAGTTGAACCAGCATGCACGGTGACGCCACGGGCTCCGCGAAGAAGCAATGCACATGCGGGCCGAACAAGGCCGTCAGGCCGTAGGTGATGCCACCCGGCGCACCGCCGACGCCACACGGGATGTACACGAAGAGCGGATGCGCTGCGTCGACGATGCGGCCCGCCTCGGCAAGCTGCGTAGCCAGATGACGGGCCGCCGCTGCATAGCCGAGAAACAGCATCAACGAACCTTCGTCATCGACGAAATGACAGCGAGGCATGTCCAGCGCCTGCGCGCGCCCGCCCGCAACGGCCTGGGCATAGTCGCCCTCGTGCTCGACGACCCGAACGCCACGCTGCCTCAGGCGCTCCTTCTTCCACAGTTTCGCGTCGGTGGACATGTGCACGACCGCGTCGAACCCGAGCGCCGCCGCCATCACGCCGATACTCAAGCCGAGATTGCCGGTGCTGCCGACCGTGACCGTGTGCTGGGCAAACAGCGTCCGTGCCGACGGTGAGGCGAGGAGCCGGCGATCACTGGTCGCAGCCGCGAGGCCGTGTTCGATGGCGATCGACTCGGCCAGTGCCAACACCTCGTGAAAACCGCCGCGAGCCTTGATGGACCCTGCCACCGGCAACGCATCGTCGCGCTTGATGAACCACGCGCCCTGAGGCTTGTCCGGATCCGTCAGTGCGGCTTGCAGAGGGTCGGCGGATACCAGCGGGGACTCCACTCTCCCTGCGGTCGCGCGGAGTTCGGGAAACAGCTGCGCCATCAACGGCTCGCAGCGCGCCAGCCGCTTCTCGGCTTCGGTGATCTGGTCCGCCGTGGGCGCGTTCTCCGGCAAGGCGTGGCCGAGATTAGGGTTGAGCCACAGCAGCGGTTGCCGCGATCTTAGTTTGGATAACAAATCAGTGGATTCAAGCATGGACTATCTCAGTGAGGCCGGCTCGAATGGGCAACTCGTGTGACTGGGGGCAGAGCGCACCGCCCTTCGGTATGGTGGCGCGACCCGACGATGCAGGCCGCGCCACCGCGGAGACGCCGGCAATCTCCGCGCCCATGATCCGTTTTAGAACGGCACGTCAACCTGCATGCCGACTGTCAGCGGCTGGATAAAGACAACCGAGGCGGGGCCGCCGAGCGGAACGAAGGAGGTGCCTGCTGCTTGCATGCCGCGTCGGTTGAACAGGTTATGAACAAAGAAGGAGACGTTTGCCTTGCGCAGATCGATACCGGCACGCAGGTCCGTCGTGAAATAGCCCGGCATGCTGAAGTTCGGCGCGGTCTTGCTGCCGGGGAAGTTCGAGTTGCGTTGCCCGATATAGGCTTCGGTCGCGCCCACGTAGGCGCGATACGAGGCGACGTTGAAGAGATAGTCGACATTGAGCGTGGCAGAGAAATCGGGCGTATTGGGCAGGCGGTCGCCCGACACGGCCCCAATGCCCGGCACATCCTGGGTGAGCCGCGAGTCGAGATAGGTGAGGCCCGCGCCCAGATGCCACTGCGGCGTCGGATTCAGTGTGCCGAAGAACTCCAGGCCCCTCGAACGGGCCTTGCCGCCATTGGCCACCACACCGAGGGTGTTGATGATGGTATTGAGCTGGATGTTCTTCCATTCGATATCGAATGCCGAAACGGATAACGATGCGCGCTTATCGAGGAAGTCGGCCTTGTAGCCCACTTCATAACTGGTCAGCGTGTCGGGGTTGAACGTTCCCGGTGACATTTGCCCAGTGACAGGATCGCGATAGCTCGGCTGCGGACCGCCGGGGCGGTAGCCGCTTGCAATCCGCCCGTACAGGCTGCTGTTCTGCGTCACCAGGTAGCCGAGCGTGAAGAGATACGTCTTGCTCGTGTCAGCTGACTGACCAGGCTGATTCCCCGATCCGGCAAGCGGGCCGGACGCGATGGCACTGAATGTCTGATCGTTGTGGGCGACCCGCAAACCGGCGGTTGCGGACAATCGGCTGGTGAAGTGGTAGGTCAGATCGCCGTAGGCCGCATATTCCTTGTAGGTCGACGGAAACTGATTCGTGAGCAGATTGATCGATGTCGTGGGCCCCGTGGCGGTCAGAGACTGATTCTGGTTGCTGCGTTCGTCTGTGTAAAAAAGCCCTGCAATCCACTCGAGCTTGCGATTGGCCGGGGAGGTGAGGCGTAATTCCTGAGTGAACTTGTCCGTCGAGATAGCCAGATTCGCGGCAGCAGTACGAAACAGCGGCGCACCGAACTGGGCGTTCAGGAGTCCGGGATACACAGCGGAATCGTCGCTGGTCTGGCTGGAGCGTATGGTCTGATAGGCCGAAATGGCGTTCAGGCGTGCCCACCCGAAGTCGTACTCAATGTTCGCGGAGTAGAGCTCGATGATCTGGTCGAACGGTTCATCAACCAGCCGGTTCTGGGTAAGGTCGCCGTAGACCGGTTGCCGCGTGTAGAAATCGTAGTCGACGGACGCCGTGCCGTCGCGCTTGATCTGCTGCGTGGTCGCGGTCAGGCGTACCGTCAGGGCATTGGTTGGCGTGACTGTCAGGGATGCGCGGCCGCCGCGGGTGCTGGCGCCGTCCACTCCTTTTTCCGGATCGCTGCCGATACGGTTTACGTAACCGCCATCCTGCTGGTTGAATGCGCTGACTCGCAGGGCGGCGACATCCTGCTTGATCGGCACGTTCACCACCGCGCTCTCGGTATGGTTGAGGCTGCCGTGGTCGGTGCCCGAGAGCATGACGCCTGCATGACCGGTGACGCCGCCTTCGGTGTCCGGCTCATTAGTCACATATTTCAGCAGTCCGCCCATCGCGCCCGCACCGTACAGCGTGCCTTGCGGACCTCGCAGCAACTCGATGTGGTTGAGGTCGAGCAGCCCCATGTCCAGTGAAAGTTGTGAACCGGATCCATAGATCGTGCTGGAGCCAAACGGCACTTCGTCGACGTAGACACCGACCGTCGGCGAGATGTCAGTGCCGGTCGTGATCCCGCGCATGGTGATCTGGGCATTCCCCGCGCCCACCGAGGAGAGCGATACGCCCGGCTCCTTCGTCAGGTAATCGCGCATCGACGCGTCGCCTTTGCGTTGAAGTTCTTGCGAGCTCAACGCATTCACCTGCATCGGTACTTCACGCGCCGGCTCCCGACGGCGGTTCGCCGTAATTTCGACTGTGTTCAGGGTCGTGGCGTTGGCGGGTGCAGCGCTCTTGTGGGGCGCTTGAGGTGTGGCTGGCGCCGCTGCGCTGGTGGCGCTCGCCGCGACGGGTGCGGAAGCCGGCGTGGGAATGGCGGGAGCCGTTTGCGCATGCGCACACAGTACCGTCAGTCCGACGGCGGGCCCGACGAGCATCGACGCATAGCGCCCGCCCACGGGCCGCACGACAGCGCGACCATTGTTATGTTTTCCCCGCAAGGGCCTGTTCTGCTTGGTCTTTATACCCACGATGGGTCTCCTCCTTGAATTCCATGGTCTCGGTTCAACTGGCTGGAGTGACCCGGCCGGATTTTTGCAGCTCCTTGTACTGGGCCACGTGCACAAGGTAGCAAAAATTATCCTAAAAAGAAAAAGATTTTCAAAAATGGGTATTTGAGCCGTCTTGGACAACCTGGGAAAGCGCATCGTCCCGGTCGCGACCTGAGACTTTGCCGCGCGCCACGCGCTCGTGACGGGCTGGAGAGGGTGGAGTTTTCCTAAATGGAAATATTTTTATCGTTCTGTACAATGGAGGTATTGGCAGGGCGCCCCCCAGCCTGATGACAATTCGAGATCGAAAGAGACAAAATGAAATTCTTCATGGCTGGGCTCGACACCGAAACCAATACCTTTTCGCCTATCCCAACCGGGCGGCAAAGCTTCGAGCAGCTATTGCTCGCCTATGGAGACGCGACGCAGCGCCAACTGAACTGCTGCTCTGCCCAGCTTGCAACCTGGAAGGAGATGGCCGATGCGCGAGGCTGGACGGCGGTCGAAAGTCTCTGCGCGGTGGCGGAACCGGCCGGCATTACCAGCCGCGCCGTGTACGAAGAGTTTCGGGACAGGATCGTTGCGGATCTGAAGGCGGCAGGCACAGTCGATTTCGTTATCCTCGCGCTGCACGGCGCCATGGTGGCCGACGGCTATGACGACGTTGAAGGAGATTTGCTTAGCCATATCCGGCATGTTCTCGGCCCCGACCTGCCGATCGGCGTGGAACTGGATCTGCACGCTCACCTCACCCCGCTGATGCTCGACAAGGCCACGGCAATCGTGACGTACAAGGAGTACCCGCATGTCGATATCGAGATCTGTGCGGCCCAACTCTTCGAACTCGTTGCCGACACGGTAGCCGGCAAAGTCAGGCCCCGGATGGCGATGTTCGATTGCCGGATGCTAGGCATCTTCAGGACGCAGGATCAGCCGCTGCGCGAGTTCGTCGAAAGAATGAAAGCGATGGAAGGCGTCGACGGCATTCTCTCCGTATCTTTCGTGCATGGCTTCCCATGGGGCGATGTCGCGGATGTCGGCGCCAAGATGCTCGTGATTGCCGATGGTGACCAACGGAAGGCCGCTACCCTGGCCGCGGCACTGGGCGAGGAGGTCTGGAGCAAACGCGCAGCCCTGACGCCGGTTTTCAAATCGATAGACGAAGCGTTGGATCGCGCATGCGCCGCCGCCGAAGGGCCGATTGTTCTTGCAGATGTGTCCGATAACGCAGGTGGCGGTGCACCAGGCGATTCGACTTTTATTCTGCAGAGAATCCTGGAGCGGGGCATCGACAACGTCATTAGCGCCCTGTACTGGGATCCGGTTGCGGTCCGTTTCTGCCAGGAGGCTGGCGAAGGCGCGAGACTGAAACTTCGCATCGGCGGTAAAGTCGGTGCCGCGTCGGGCCAGCCGCTGGATCTGGACGTTACCGTGCGCCGGATCGCGTCCGGCATCACGCAGCGATTCGGCCTCGTCCCCATCAGTATCGGCGACGCAGTATGGGTTAGCACCGGCAACGTCAATCTGATTCTGAACACGCATCGAACGCAGGTCTTCCACCCTGAATTCATCGTCGCCTTGGGACTCGATCCGAGTCAGTTCCGCCTCATCGTCGTGAAGTCCCTCAATCACTTCCACGCGGCCTTTGCCCCGCTCGCCAAAGACATTATTCACGTCGACGCGCCGGGCGCGCTCGAAAGAGACTTTGCTACCCGGCCTTATGCAAAGGCGGCCAGATCATTGTGGCCTGCTACAGACGATCCGTTTGCGGACACGCAGATGGGCCAGGGGAGTGATGCGGCGTAGCGGGTGCGAGTCTTTCGCGAGTCCGGCTTGCAGGCCGGCGGAGCGAGTGAGAACGCCCCAGCAATATTGTCCGGCGAGGAACAGAATGGCTTAATCGCTTAACTTTCATACAAAGATTGGAGACCTGGACATGGCGGTGCAAAATTATTTTTCAGCCACATACGTCGAAGCGCGGGAAAAATTTATCAGGGCGGCTCAAGCCCTGGGCATGACCGTTGAGCGCGCATTTCATCCGCACAAGATCGGGCCCGATGGCGCGGCGCTTTCGATTGACTCAGCCCTGTTCTCGCCCGACAACGCCAGGTCACTGCTCGTCTTGACGTCTGGAACGCACGGCGTGGAGGGCTTTTGCGGATCGGGTTGTCAGGTCGGCTTGCTGAACGACGCCGATTTTCTGGACGAACTGCGGGATAAGGCGGTCGCGCTGCTCCTCATTCACGCTGTCAATCCTTATGGGTTTGCGCATCTGCGCAGAGTGAACGAAGACAACGTCGACCTGAATCGCAACTGCACTGATTTCAGCACCGCTGTCGGCGCCAACCCGGATTACAGGGAACTCGACGCATTGCTCCTGCCCGAGACGTGGCCTCCGACGGATGCCGATAATGACGCGTTTGCCAACTACATCCGGCAGCATGGCGAGCGCAAGCTGCGCGAGACCGCAACGAAGGGGCAATACGAGGTGCCTGACGGCATGTTCTACGGCGGAAATTCGCGGTGCTGGAGCACACGTGAGGTCGATGCGATTCTCGGCGCGCACCTGCCCAACTACGATCGTCTGGCGTGGGTGGACATCCATACCGGTCTCGGCGCCCATGGTCACGGCGAGAAAATCTTCATGAGAGACGACATGCCCGAACTGCGGCGAGCGCGTAACTGGTGGGGCGCCGATGTCAAACAGATCGTCGACCCACGTTCAGTTTCAGCCGTCATCGACGGGCCGTTGATGAATACCGTCTACGACGGATTCCCGACAGTCGAAAAGACCACGCTCGGCCTCGAATTTGGAACCTATGAGACGTCGCGGGTTTTGCATGCGCTACGCGCGGACCATTGGCTGCATCGTCATCCGGACGCATCCGCTGAACAGTCTGAGCAGATCCGCCGGGACCTGAAAGACGTCTTCTATTGCGATAACGACGCATGGAAAGGCATGGTGTTCGCACAGGCGCGCGTCGTCGCACTGCAGGCGATTTTTGGTCTTTCAGGGAAGGGCGACTGAGCCCGTTTCTCCCATTCGCACTTGCGCATTCGCTACGACGGCTTTCGGCAATTCAACGGCCCTTCGGTCAATCACCTTCCGCAAAAAAAAACCGCACGCGTCTCATGACAGGTGCGGTCCGTTCTGAGCAGGAGGCCCGGCAGGCCGGGCCGTGCGATCAGAAGATGTTGCGCAGGCCGAGTGCAACACCGGTCTGGTTGTTGCGGCCCGGGTAGTCCGCAAGAAACGCACCGGTGCCACGGGTGAAGTCGACCGTTCCGTACACCTCGGTGCGCTTCGACAACGAATACTCCGCGAGCAGCGTGCCCGAGTAGTTGATGCCGGCGCCGAGCGTGCCATCGAGCGTTGCCGCATTGCGCGCATGATCGTAGTAACCGGCCAGCGTAAGCGCCAGCACCGGCGTGGCTTGCCACGTCGAGCCGACGTAGAAGCTGTCATCGATGCGGTTCGGGCTGACGTGCGTCAGCACGGGTGCGCCGGCCTGCTGCTCGTCGCCGTCGACAAGCCCGGTGTTGTCCTGCGAATGCAGCCAGCCCGCGAGGAGCTTGACCGCCGGCGTGATTGCATAGACTGCACTGACGTTGATGATGTTGAACTTCTTGCCGGCGTTATCGTTCTGCTGGAAGCCAACGTCGGCCGAGAGGGGACCCACGTCATACGACGCTGTCAGGCCGTACATGCTGTTCTCGCCGGTGCTGCCCGCCACGCCACCAAAGCCGTACATGCCTTCCACGTGCAGACCGCCAAACTGGCCGGTGTACTTGGCCGAGCTGTTGGTGAACAGGTATCGTCCGACCGGGTTATAGACCCAGCTATCCTGCCAGAAGTCGCCGACGGTCATCGGATCATACGTGTTGCCCATCACGTCGAAGAACGGCGTTTGCTGGCGGCCGAAGGTCAGCGTGCCGTACTGGTTGTTCGAGAGTCCGACGTACGCATTGCGCTGGAACAGCGTGTTGTTGCTGTTGTCGAGCTTGCCGGACCAGAGCTGGAACTGGTTTTCGAGCTTGAAGACCGCCGACGTGCCGCCGCCCAGATCTTCAGAGCCTTTCAAGCCGAAACGGCTCGGGGTCTCGACACCTTCACCCATCGATACCTGAGAATCGTTGTTCGAGTTGGCGTTTGTCAGGTAACGCACGCTCGTGTCGACGAGACCGTACAGGGTGACCGAGCTTTGTGCGAAAGCGGACTGGGCCGACAGGGCGAGTAGACCTGCACCGACTGCCGCGAGTGTTTTTTTCATGAAATGTCCCGATTGTTTTCATTTAGCTAACTGCGCGTGAGCGTGCGCTGACATTAGTGGCGCAAGCCCGACGCGCTAGGTGTGGCGATCATATTTCGAGACAATTAATGTCGCAATAATTCGGAGCCAATGTCGTCCGCTCGCAACGGGCATTGACTTCCGCGAGGAAAATGCAACGAGCGTGTTACCGGGACTGTGTGTGATGACGAGCGGCTTTCGCCTGCGAGGAGCGCCGACACGGCCGTTAGTGGACCGGTTTACTTCGTAAGGGACGTGATGGCGAACCACGCAAACGTGACGCCTATGCCAAAAGAGATAGGCAATCCGGGTGATGGATTCCACCGCTTGGTCAACCAGACTACAGACGTGCGATTGACCTCCGTCAGCAGTAATTCCTGAGAGGGCATGCACTTCCATCACCCTTTATAGAAGAGGTATCAGATGCGATCCAATACTCTCCCTTCCTTGCGCTCACTGCTTGGCGTGCTGGTCTTCAGCTCGCTGGCGGTCGGTGTCACGGAACACAGCAATGCCGTCGCCGCCGAGCCCGTCAAAAATGTGGTGCTGGTCCATGGCGGCTTCGTCGATGGTGGTGGCTGGGAAGCGGTGTACAAGCTGCTGAAGGCCAAAGGCTACAACGTCAGCATCGTGCAGAACCCCACGACCACTTTGGCCGCCGATGTGGCGGCGACGAAAGCCGTGGTGGACGCACAGGATGGCCCCGTGGTTCTGGTAGGCCACTCATACGGCGGTGTGGTCATCACGGAGGCCGGCAACGACCCCAAGGTCTCGCGCCTGGTCTACATCGCCGCGTTCGCTCCGGACAAAGGCGAATCCGTTCAGAAGCTCATCGCCAACCCGCCTGCCGGCGCGCCGGTGCCCCCCATCCTGCCGCCGGTCAATGGCTTCCTGATGCTGGACAAGGCGAAGTTCGCCCAGGCGTTCGCCGGCGACGTGAAGCCTGAGCGTGCCGCGTTCCTGGCGAACGCCCAGGTGCCGTGGGGTGTGGAAGCGCTCGCGGGTGAAGTCACTACGCCTGCCTGGCGTGAGAAGCCGAGCTGGTATCTGGTCACGACCCACGACCATATGATCCCGCCGGACGCCCAGCGTGCGATGGCCAAACGCGCGGACGCCACGGTGGTTGAAGCGCCGGGCAGCCATGCCGTGTACGAGTCGAGGCCGGCTGACGTTGCGGCGCTCATCGAGAAGGCCGCCTCGGCGAAGGAATAAGTACGTCGCAGTACGTTGCAAAACGTCCTTCGAGCCTCGGCCCGGAGGGCGTCCTGCCTGGCAAGAACCGGACAGAGCAATTGTGTCCTGCAGCAGATTCCGGATAGCCCGGTTACCCCGGTCCCCCTAGACTTCCATCAACAGCTGTGTGATTCGGTGATTGCACGTCGTTAGCCCCCGGTCCAGCCGATCCTTGCCTGCGAGCGCAGTGAGCGGGTGGCTGACTGAGCGAAGAAGCGTCAATGCGAACGAATCTGCAATAACGGCCTATCAGATTGGAGACATGGTAATGAGTTTTAACATCGCGCTCAATTTCGAGGACGGCGTAACCCGATTCGTCAATTGCGGCAGTACGGAATCCGTGGTGGACGCGGCCTATCGTCAGGGCATCAACATCCCGATGGACTGCCGGGAGGGTGCCTGCGCTACATGCAAGTGCCGTGTCGAATCCGGCAGCTATTCGCTCGGCGACTACATCGACGATGCGCTCAGCAGCAGTGAAGCGGATCAGGGCTACGCGCTGGCATGCCAGATGCGACCGACGGCCGATTGCGTCGTGCTCGTGCCGACCAGTTCAACCGCCTGCAACACCAGGCAGGAAAGCTACGTTACCCAAATCAAGGAAGTGCGCCGACTCTCCGAAAGCACGTTCTCGCTCGTGCTTCAGGGTGATGCCCTCAAGGACCTGGTGTTCCTCCCGGGCCAGTACGCCAACCTGCAGGTTCCGGGCGAGGAGCAGCGCCAACGCGCCTACTCGTTTAGCGCGATGACGGCACGCAGCGACAGCGTGACGTTCCTGATTCGCAATGTCCCTGGCGGCCTGATGAGCAATTTCCTCAAGGAGCGGGCGAAGCCGGGCGGCGAGTTGATCATGAACGGGCCGTTCGGGAGCTTCTACCTGCGCCCGCAGGTGCGGCCGCTTCTCTTGCTGGCGGGCGGCACAGGTCTCGCGCCGTTCCTTGCGATGCTCGACAAGATTGTCGCGGCCGGCAGCAGTCCGTTCCCGATTCACCTGATTTATGGCGTCAACACCGATCGGGACATCGTAGAGATCGACAAGCTCGAGGCTTTCACGCGTGCGATCCCGAACTTCACTTTCGAAGTCTGCGTCGTGGACACAAACAGCGAGAGGCCGAAGAAGGGCTACGTCACGCATCACATCGAACCGGCGCACCTCAACGACGGCGACGTCGATATCTACCTGTGCGGCCCTCCGCCGATGGTCGAAGCGGTTGCCCAGTATCTACGCGACGTGGACGTGAAGTCGCCATCGTTCCATTTCGAGAAATTTGCCGCGAGCATCAGCTAGCTCGCCTTGTTAACCGACCCGCGTGTTTGCTCGGCCTACTCGCGTTCGAGTTGCAAGCTCAGTAGGTGTAGCGCAGCGGGATTAAAGAAGGAATGCTGATGGATATCGCCACCCACCTTGATTGGAACGACCGTCATTTAATTGGGCATCAGGCGATAGATGACAGTCATCGGGAGTTCGTGACGCTGGTGAATGCGATCCTCCGCGCGGACGATCAGCGAGTCCCTGCAGCGCTTGACGCTTTTGTCCGTCACATCGAGGCGCATTTCGGGCTTGAAGAACATCTGATGAGGACCTCCGGCTATCCGGCGACGGACTGTCACATCGAGGAACACGAGAAAGTGCTGGCGTCAGTGCGCGAGGTGCACGTGCTGGTGAACGCCGGCGATGCCGGAGTAGGCCGCGAGCTGGCTGAGGCTCTGGCGGACTGGTTTCCGGGTCACTCTGACTATATGGATTCCGCGCTCGCGGCCTGGGTCGTGAAGAAAGCCTCTGGCGGCGCGCCGGTTGTGTTGCGCCGCGCGATGCAACTCACTTGACCTTGCCTGGTGAAGAAAAGGTAACGACGGATGCGATCCGGGCGCCAGGCGTAGGCCATTCAATCGATCGCAGCACCGTCATCGGCAGTTGAAAGGAGATTTCATGTCTATCGTACGAACAGAAAAAGAGTGGCGAGAGTTCGTCACAGGTTGCCTGGACTTCCGTCCGGACGACAATGTCTACCGGGTGGCCCGGGCTATGTTTACCGAACCCGAGCTGTTCGAACTCGAGATGGAGATGATCTTCGAGAAGAACTGGATCTACGCCTGTCACGAGAGCGAGATCAGCAAGCCGCATGACTACGTCACCATGCAGGCCGGGCGCCAGCCGATGATCATCACGCGCAGTGCGAACGGCGAGCTGAACGCGCTTGTCAACGCGTGCGCCCATCGCGGCGCGACGCTGACCCGGATGAGCAAAGGGCATCAGTCCACGTTCACATGCTCTTTTCATGCATGGACGTTTCGCTCCGACGGCAAGCTATTGAAAGTGAAGGCGCCGTCCGAGTACCCCGAGGGATTCGACCTTTCCCAGCGTGACTTGAAGAAGGCGCGCGTCGCGAGCTACAAGGGCTTTGTCTTCGTGAATCTCGATAACGAGGGCACGATATCGCTCGAGGACTACCTGGGCGATGCCACGGCCTTTCTCGACCTGATGGTCGCGCAGTCGCCGACGGGCGAGCTCGAGGTGCTGCCGGGCAAGGGTCACTACACCTATGCCGGCAACTGGAAGTTGCAGAACGAAAACGGCCTCGATGGCTATCACGTCAGCACCGTACACTACAACTACGTCTCCACGGTCACGCATCGCATGGAGATCAACGCGAAGAAGGCCTCGGACATCAACAATACGCTCGACTACCGCAAGCTCGGGGCCGGCGACGACGCGACTGACGACGGCTGGTTCTCGTTTCCCAATGGCCACAGTGTGCTGTTCAGCGAAATGCCGAATCCGGATGTGCGTCCCGGCTACGCAACCATCATGCCCCGCCTCGTCAAGGAGTATGGCCAGAAGAAGGCGGAATGGATGATGAACCGGCTGCGCAATCTGAACGTCTATCCAAGCCTGTTCTTTATGGATCAGATCAGCTCGCAGTTGCGGATCATTCGACCCGTCGCCTGGAATAAAACGGAGATCCTCAGTCAGTGCATTGGCGTCAAGGGCGAGTCCGATGCGGATCGGGAAAACCGCATCCGCCAGTTCGAGGACTTCTTCAACGTCTCCGGCATGGGAACGCCCGACGATCTGACCGAGTTCCGCGAAGCCCAACGTGGTTTTCAAGGCCGGATGGAGAAGTGGAACGACATCTCCCGAGGCTGCGACAAGTGGATAACAGGCAGCACGCCGAATGCCGAAACGCTAGGCATCGCGCCTGTTCTCACCGGTGCAGAGCTGACTCACGAAGGGCTCTACGTCAACCAGCACGGCGCGTGGCGGGATGCGCTCGTCAAAGGACTAGAAGCCAGGATCCGCAATGCCGAAGGAGCGAAGCCATGATGGCCGATTTACAGCGTAGCGTGGAACAGTTCCTGTACCGGAAGTCGGAACTGTGCGACAGGCGTCAATGGGTTGACTATCTGGAACTGTTCGATGAGCACTCGGAGTTCCACATTCCCCAGTGGGACTCGGAACATGTGTACACCACCGACCCGAAGCGCAGCATGTCGCTGATCTATTACGCGGACCGCGCGGGTCTGGAAGACCGCGTGTTTCGCCTCGGGACCGGCAAGTCGGCGGCCTCTACGCCGTTGCCGCGCACTTTGCACCAGATCAGCAACGTGATGATCCAGCAGGTTTCCGATTCGCAACTGGAAGCGAGGTGCAAATGGGTCACCCACGTCTATCGATTCGGGCAGTCGTCGTATTTCTACGGGGATGCAACGTATCTGCTGAAGCCGGTTGGCTTTAGCTGGGTCATCCTTAAGAAGCACGTCGTTCTGCTTAACGACACCATCGATTCCGTGCTCGACTTCTATCACGTTTAAGGGGGTAAAGTGCGAACCGCCGCGCCGCTTCTTTTCGGCGCCGTCGCCTGCATTTCAGATGCGAGTCGGCGTTAGCGTTGCCGCCTTTTCTGGGTTTCGCGCGGCAATTCATTGAATCGCGCGAAATAGTACGCAGAGAAGCGCCCGAGATGCCCGAAGCCGAACATCAGCGCGGTGTCCGTGACGCTTGCTGTGGGATCGAGCAGCAGGCGGGCCCGGACGGCATCGAGGCGCATGTTGCGAAGCAGCTCCATAGGCGTCACGCCGTGATAGCGATGACACATCACGTTGAGCGTACGAAAACTGACGCCGGCCACACGTGCCAGATCTTCCAGCGATATCGGCGCGTGAAGCCGCGACTCGATATATTCGAGCATGGCGTCCATCTGCCTGATACCGCCGCTGTGCGCGCCGGAATCGTTCCGCGTGCTGCGGGAGTCGGCGGGTAGGAGCGCTGCCTGCGAGGCGGAGAGGGGGAGTTGATGGAGAACCAGAAACAGCGCCAGATTACGTTCGAAGTGATCGCGCCAGTCCGCCCGTATTCCGGGATCGCCGGACATCGACGAGATATTAAGCAATGACTGAACTAACAGGTCCCATTGCGAGCCGAGGTGCCGCGGGAGGAGAACGCCTGGCATGAGGCTGACGGTCTCGTCCTCCACTTTCCCTGAAACCTGCTGGATAAGCGAATTGGGAATTCTGACGATCAACTGCTGGGTGCCCGGCATCCAGCGAAGCCGGACGTCTTGCCTCGGCGCGAGCATTGCCGTGCGGCCTTCGGAAACACCCATGACGTGCCCGTCGCACTCGAATTCCGCGCACCCGGAAAGTGAGGTATGCAGCAGGGTGAAGCCTTCGAACGGGCGCGGCGTAACCTCCACTTCGGCGCCATACCGCAACTCATATATCTTCAGTTGATTCAATTCCCCCTTGAAGAGCGCCACATCCGGCACGCCTTGCTTCCAGCGCAGCACATGATCGGTCAATTCCTGTGTGACATAGTCGTGCGCCTCCACGTGCTTGTCGGACCTGAACAGGCAGTTCCGGTGCAGTGCCTCGAGTACCTCGGTCTTGGGGGACAATGCCATGTTTGCTCCGCTGAGTTTCGAACGCCAGGCGGCACCCGCACAGTCAGGGATGCTTGCCCGTTAGCTCAACAATTGCGCGCAAGGCACCTATCCGGATCATAAGGTTTGTGCATGAGCTTGTCATGAACTCTGCAAATAAAGGATAGGCCAGGATGTCGGGGCAGCAAAAATCGGATAGGGGCGGAGAGTGCGGGCAAAGTGGACTGAAAGGACTGGGTTATTGACAAGATTCGGATAGTGAAAATTAATAGGAATTCCTAAATATCTGGATAAGAATCCGATGGTCATCTGAATCGCCATCCTTTCGAGAGCCGGAGCATGTCAAGCGAGCGCCGCAAGCGGATGTCGGAACGCTGGATCGAGGCTGGACGGAAACAGAATCGGGTGCCGCGCCGCGGTTGCAGCGGAGCGCTAACAAGGTCTAACAACTCACCGCGTAGGATTTGATAGTCTTGAAGCTTGACGGAACTGTAAGCAGTGGGGTGAATCATGGTCCAATTGAACAAACGTTCAACGGCCTGGCGAGAAATTGCCGGTGATATCGGCATTTCCTTTGTGGATGCAGTCAACGACTTTGACGCTGATCGCCTGATCGACCTTTTCGCCCAAGATGCGCATGTGAATGATCAGTTGCGCGATTTTTGGGGAAAGGGTGCCATTGCCGACTGGATACGCCGCGAGATTGTCGGAGAGCGCTTCTGCATGGACGTCACCGAGGCGCGATCGCATTTTAACGATCTCATTCTTTCGGCCGAAGTGGGCGGCGATTTCGATAAAACGGGACTGCCGTCCCCGTTGATATTGAACTTTATTTTTTCCTTTTTCGACGGAAAAATCGTCCGACTCATTGTTTTAGTAACGCGCCCAGGCGAGACGGAACCTGACGTCAGAGTTGTCGGTACCTAGTCCTCCCCCGGCTTGCGACTTTGCAATTCCGGGCTTTCTGCCAAGATCTCTCCAATCTCCCCCCGATATCGCTGGAAGACCTCGCTCGGGCAACCGGCGCGAGTTTTCGTGCGCTGAATGCCCTATGTCATCGCTATTTCGGGGTTACCCCTATGGCGTTGCTGCGCAACATACGGCTGGATGCCGTCGCCTTCGACTATTTTCGTCTACTGACTATATAAGAATAGATAAGATCTGTATGCGCGCCAGAATCGCCTCCATCAACGGCAAGGACATTATTGTCATCCGGATTTTGCTTTCGGAGCGTAGGCTGTTTATCCACTTTTTGCGAGCTTCTACATAAACTCGACGAAGCGCAATATCATCTGCGGTCTGAAGACCTTGCGCATAAAAATCGACTGGCGAGAAACGCGTACTTGGGATTCGTGGAAGTGGGGCGATTTAGTCATCGGAACGCGAACAAACCTTGGGGATCGGGCCCGGGGATAGGGGACTTGCTGCAATGCAGAAGAAAGCAGAACAGGGCACCGCGTGGCGAGCCTCCTTTGGTCCGTTCACTTTGTCTCCTTCGGAGCGCCTCCTCGCGCGAGATGGTTTGCCGGTCCGGCTCGGCGGGCGGGCACTCGACATACTTGTCGCGCTCGTCGAATCCGCAGGGGCGGTAGTCAGCAAGAAGGACCTGATTTCTCGCGTCTGGCCCAACGTGGTCGTCGAGGAGGGGAGCCTGCGCTTTCACATTGTTGCCATCCGCAAGGCGCTTGGGGAAGGGGAAGGCGGCAGGCGCTATATCGTCAACACGGCGAACAAGGGCTACACGTTCGTTGCCATTGTCGAGCGTCACGAACTCGACACGCCGGCCGATTCGACTTATGCCGGCTCGCTCAAGTCTCTGCCGGCGCCGGCGACTCCCATAGTCGGACGCGACGAAGAGGTCGAAGCGCTCGTCGCGAGCCTTCAGCAGCGGCGCCTTGTTTCTATCGTCGGCCCGGGCGGTATCGGCAAAACCACAGTAGCGATCGCGTCTACCCAAACGGCCGCGGGGAAATTCAACGGTGACGTGCACTTTGTCGACCTGTCCGCCACCTCGGAGGCGGGACTGGTGCGCTCATCCGTAGCAGGCGCGGTCGGCCTTCAGAATCGACTGGACGACCTGTCGGCTCTGGCAACCCATCTGGCCGACCGCAACACGCTCATCGTTCTGGACTGCTGCGAGCATGTCATCGCTGCTGCCGCGGAGCTTGCCGAGGTGCTGGTGCGTACCTGCCCGAACATTCACATTCTCGCTACCAGCCGCGAGCCGCTACGCGCCGAGGGTGAGTTCGTTTATCGCCTGCAGCCTTTAGCTTTTCCCCATGAAGGCGAGGGAATAACCGCAGAAGCAGCGCTTGCATTCCCGGCGGTCAGGTTGTTCGTGGATCGCGCTGCCGCAAGCCTTTCAGGCTTTGAACTCAAGGATAGCGACGCTCCGCTGGCTTCGCAGCTTTGCCGCCAGCTTGACGGCATCGCGCTTGCAATCGAGTTGGCGGCTGGCCGTATTGAGGCCTTGGGCCTCAAGGCAATCACGTCGCACTTCGATGCCAGTGTCAGGCTGATGTGGCATGGAAGGCGCACCGTCGTTCCGCGTCACCAGACACTACGTGCAACACTTGACTGGAGCTTCAACCTCCTTTCAGACGACGAGAAGCGTATCCTCCAAAGGCTCTCGGTATTCGCTGGACGCTTTTCACTCGACGCGGCCGTCGAGGTCTGCTGCTTTGACTACGAAAAGTCGCTTGCTATCGAGCTGATCGCGTATCTGGTGTCGAAGTCTCTGGTCACGGTCGATGCAGGGGAAACGACGCTTCGTTATGGAATGCTGGATACGACGAAGTCCTACTGCTGGAAGAAGCTATGTGACGCCGGCGAAGAGGCACCCGTCTCGCGGCGCTTTGCGGACTACTTCGGCGCGTGGGTGCAGCAGTACGCATCAGGGAACCTGAGCCGCGACGCGCTTGACGTGGTGGCGTTGGAGTTGGCTAACCTGCGAGCAGCGCTGGAGTGGTATTTCCGGCGCGACGAGCATACTTCAGACGCAGTCAGGCTTGCGGCCGCGCTGTGTCCTCCGCTGCTCCAGATGTCGAACGTGGCTGAGTGCTCTCGATGGGCTCAAGCCGCTCTCTCGCAGATGCCGGCGGCATTTGCCGGTTCGCATTTTGAAATGCGGCTGCAGGGTTCGCTGGGTCAATCGCTGATGTTTTCGAAAGGTGGCGATGAAGCCGAAGCGGCCTATCGCCGAAGCATCGAGGTCGCCGAACAGTTGGGCGATTTCCGAAGCACGCTTCACCTTCTCAACGGCTATGCGGTTCTGCTGCATCGACATGGGCGCTATACCGATGCACTTTCAATTGCCCGCAGGACACAGTCGCTTTTGCCCGAGGTGAACGACACGGAGTCGCAGGCCATTGTCGATTCCCTCATGGGTGTGGCGCTGCAGCTCGTCGGCACTGTCGAGGAGGCGATGCATTATTTTGAGCGTTCCCTCGCCCGAAGCTCCGTTGCATCGTCCAGTACGAGGTCCAAGCTCGGCTTCGACTTCCACATCCGGGCCTTATGCGGCCGGGCGCGTAGTTTGTGGCTCACCGGGCACTACTCGAAGGCTATCAGCGTCGCGGACGAGACCATCGCAAAGGCGCGAGAAGCCGGCCACGCGGTCACCTATTGCATCGCGCTCATCTGGGCCGGTTCCGTGCATTTCTACGCCCGGAATCTCGCGCGTCAGCAGGAAATCGTTGAAACGATAGAGCAGGTTGCCCGGCAACACTCACTCACGCCGTATGCCACCTTCGCAAGTATGGAGCGTGGGCAGTTGCTGATTGCCGGCGGCCGTCCAGCTGAAGGTGTCGAACTCATTCGAAGCGCGGTCGACATACTCCACCAGTGCCGCTACGAAATGGTGACCAGCGTCTCGCTAGCCACCATGGCCATTGGGCTTTCCGACATGTCGCTGCACGCTGCGGCTCTCGAGATGTGCGATGAGGTCGAGACACTCATCCGCAGTTGCGGCGATTTCCTTCGCATGCCGGATCTGCTGATTGCGCGAGGGTACTGCTTCGCGGCTGCAGGCCAGCGAGAGCAATCAGAGAAAAGCTACCTGGGCGCGATCGAACTTGCACGTTCACAAGGTGTGAAGTCGGGCCAGGTTCGGGCTGCAGTAGCGCTTGCCCAGCAGGTGATCGGCGGCGGCCGAAGCGACGATGCCCATCGTTTGCTTGCTCCGCTCGTGGAGGATGCAGGCGACGAAACCTCACTGGATCTCACTCTGGCGCGAAGTCTTCTTGGTCAGGTCTCTTGACGAAATTTCGACATCGGGGTCGCGGGAAAATCGCGGATCATGAGATGCGGGCTCTTCGATCAAACGTTGCATGATTCGTCATCCTTATCAGGTTCGTGACTTCTCCGAAAATTGGACTAGGCGTAACTCGGTAGAGGCGAAGCAGGGCGCAGCCAGTTCGTCGCGTAGGAAAGCGGCTTGACTTGCCCGGACGAGGTGTCCGGCATATCGATGAGGCCGCGCTCCGTTGCGATGCGCGCGGCCTCGGTTCGGCAGCTCGCGTCCAGCTTGGCCATGATTGACTTGACGTGGGTCTTCACGGTCCCGACAGCGATCTCCAGGTCACGCGCGATTGATTTGTTGCATAGGCCCATAGTCAGTAGCCGGAGCACCTCGTCTTCACGGCTCGTCAACATGTCACGCTGGGAGATCTGGGCCAAAAGCCGCGCCACCGGCGGGCACAGATAGGTGTCGCCGCGGGCAAGCGCCCGGACACCCGCAAGGAGGTCGTACACGGGTGAGCTGGCTAGCACGAAGCCATGAATGCCTTGCTCCAGTGCGCATCGAACCGCATGTTCGCGAGCCTGGGTGGAGATCACAAGGATACGGGCGAGTTGAAGGCTTTCGTGGAGATCAAAGCGCCGGCCATCCTGCGCAAATCTGGCCGCAGTCGAGCTGTCCGCGACCACGACGTCGACACGTCGATCGACAGAGACGTAGCCGGCATTGATGACCTCCATGTCCGGCTCAGCCGCAAGGGCGGCGCGAACGCCGACTTGTAAAAGCGGCTCCGCAACGCATACGAGTACCGCGACCCGCTGCTCGGTTTCGTGCTGAGTCATTTCACTCTCCTTGGCTTTGGTAAGTGACTTTGCCGTACCTTCATCTTTGCCGGTGGAGGCCGGGGAGTCGAGTTATCCGTTGTTGGTACTTGCGAGGCTCGCGTGAACCAGTCACCCGGTATGCACGCTCCCTGGGACATAGCGCTGGAGGAGCCGCCCGGCGGCGCAGACTGCAGGTCGTCCCGTTAGATCTTGTTAGCGCGCGCGTTAGCCTGCAAGCGAGCCGCCGCGAAATTGACGGCGTTATACTTTGCGAACGTCCGCCAACACGTGTCATCGCTCCCTGTTCAATGACTGAGAATGTCCAGTTCCAGCAAGTGTCCGAAATACCCGGCCTGGTGCTGAGTAGCGCACGCTTCGCGGATTTCAGTTTCGACCGCCACTTCCACCTTGATTTCCACGTCGGGCTGATGACGGACGGGGTTCAGCGCCAGCGGGTCAACGGAAAGACCGTACTGCACGGACCCGGGTCGATCGTTCTGATGCCGCCAGGCGAGATTCACGATGGCATCACGGCCGATGGCAGCCAATCCACGCTCAAGACATTCCGCCTGTCGCAGGAACTCCTCACCAGCGTGGCGGAGGAGATCAGCGGCCTTCACCGCGAGCCGGAATTCGCCGGCGCCTTGCTTGAAGACCCCTTGCTCGCTGGCGATCTTCTGCGCCTGCACAATGAGATTCGATGGTGTAACGCCGCGAGCAGTCTTGCCATGCAGACAGAGTGGTTCACATTGCTGGAACGCCTGTTGGGACAATCGCGCGCGATCGTGCCTGAAACGGTTCGGGGCTCGCTGTCGCACATTCATTGGGAACGCGTCAGAGACTACTGCTTCAGTCATCTCGGCGACCGGATCACGCTGGACGAGCTGGCCGGGGTGTGCTCACTTGGCAGGTTCCAGTTCCTCAAGCAATTCAAGCAGACGGTCGGGATGACTCCCCACGCGTGGCTGCTCCGTCTCCGTCTCGAGCGGGCTTGTGCGCTTTTGTCGCGAAGCTCGCAGGCGATTGCAACAGTCGCTCAGGAAGTCGGGTTCTACGATCAAAGCCATTTCAATCGTGCGTTTCGACACGCATACGGCGTCGCGCCATCGCGCTACAGGGCGTAAGCTGCGCGGTCGGCGGTCGGCGGCAGGGGCAAGGTTCGGGACCACGTCGCCCTCTGGCCTCGCGATTGATCAATTTTTTACAAGCCCAACGGCCTCACTCTGCATACGATGCGCCAATCCGGGGGAACGTTTCCCACCGGCCGAGTTGAGGATATGACAATGGACAGTAGTGATCGGGCAAAGGGTGCCAGGGCGCCGGCTCTGGGTTTTACGAGCGATAACATCGCGGGTGCCTCGCCAGAGGTCATTGAAGCCATGGTGGCGAGCAGCGCCGGGCAAGCCAGCCCATACGGCGCGGATGACCTTACCGCTCGCGTCGAACGCAAACTGGGCGAAATCTTCGAGCACGAAGTCGACGTGTTTCTCGTGCCGACCGGCACGGCCGCCAACGCTCTGTGCCTGAGCGCGATGACGCCGCCTTGGGGCAACATCTATTGCCACCCGGCGAGCCATATCAACAACGACGAATGCGGCGCGCCCGCGTGGTACACGAATGGCGCGAAGCTGGTCGCCGTGGACGGGCAGTCTGCCAGGATAGACCCCGCAGGTCTTCGTAGCGTGGCTCGCGTGAAGGTGGGCGACGTCCATTCGACGCAGCCGTCGTGCGTGAGCATCACGCAGGCGACGGAAGAGGGCAGTGTGTACGCACTGGACGAGATCGAAGCGCTGGGGGACATCTGCAAGGCATCCTCCATCAAACTTCATATGGATGGCGCACGATTCGCCAACGCCCTGGTGTCGCTGGGCTGTTCGCCCGCGGAGATGACGTGGAAGGCCGGGGTCGATGCCTTGTCGTTCGGCGCGACCAAGAACGGTGTGTTCGCAGCGGAAGCGATCGTGTTGTTCGATGCATCCCTTGCGCCCGAAATGGGCTATCGCCGCAAACGTGCGGGCCATCTGTTCTCGAAGATGCGCTTTCTTTCGGCCCAGATCGACGCGTACCTGACCGACGATCTCTGGTTGCGCAACGCACGCCAGGCCAACGACGCCGCGCAGCGCCTGACGCGAGGACTTGCGGGGTTGAGCGGCGTCGAGGTGCTCGGCAAGACTGAGGCGAACATCGTGTTTTGTCGATTGCCTTCTGCGACCATCCAATCGCTGCTTCAGGCGGGATTCGGGTTCTATCACGATCGTTGGGAACAGAACGTTGTCCGGTTCGTGACTTCCTTCGCGACCACGCTTGAGGATGTCGATAATCTGCTGGCGCAGGTGAGGCGCTCCGCCGACGCCTATCAATCCGGCAACTGAGCTCGATATCTAACTTTTCGCCGATGACAGCTCGGTACGCTTGCGCTGCAGGAACCGGCGCACGGCCGGGTCGCGCTCGAGTCCGATCGCGAGATCGTACGCGCCGAGCGCTTGCGTCCTCGCGCCGGCACGCGCGAGCAGATCCGCACGCGCGGCCCAGTACGGCTGGTAGTCGGCCAGCCGCGGATCGTCCGCATACGGCTCGAGCGCGTCGAGCGCCGCCTGCGGGCCGTCCCGTTCCGCCTGCGCGAGCGCGCGGTTCACGGCGACCACCGGCGATGCTGCAATCGCGAGCAGCGCATCGTAGAGTTGCACGATCTCATCCCAGTTCTGGCGATGCGTCCGGCAGCGGTGGATGTGCGCCGACTGCAGCGCGGCCTCGAGCTGAAAGCGTCCGATTGCGTTGAATGCGCTTGCGCGCCGCAGCAATACGTCGGCTGCGTCGATCATCGGCGCGTTCCACATTGCCGGAGCCTGAGCCGACAGCGGCACGTAGTCGCCGGCCGCATCGCGTCGTGCATCGCGCCGCGCCTGCGCATACAGCATCAGCGCGAGCAGACCAAGCGTCTCTGGCTCCTCGGGCAGCAGTTCGACGAGCAGGTGTGCAAGAAACAGCGCCTCGCCGGCGAGATCGCGCCGCTCGGTATCGCCGCCGACCGGATCGGTCCAACCTTCCGCATACGCCGCATAGACCGCTTCCAGCACCGCAGCGAGCCGGTCGGGCAACTCCTCGCGCTCGGGTACGCTGAACGGAATGCCGGCTTCGCGGATCTTGTTCTTTGCCCGCACGAGGCGCTTGCTCATCGCGGCGGGCGACGTCAGGAACGCGGACGCAATCGTCTTCGCTTCGAGCCCGAGCACCACCTGCAGCATCAGCGGCGTGCGAATCGCGGCCTCGAGGGCAGGGTGCGTGCACGCGAACAGCAGCGCAAGCCGCCGGTCGGGCAACATGCCTGCTTCACGCTCGTCGATCTCGTCGGCGAGGATCGCAAGCTGGTTCGTTACGTCGTCGCCGATACGGCGATGACGCGCGCCATCGAGCGCCCGGCGGCGCGCAACCGTCATCAGCCACGCTTCGGGATTCGCGGGGCAGCCGCGCTCTGGCCAGTCCGCGAGCGCGGCCGCAAACGCGTCGGCCAGCGCGTCCTCGGCCGCGGCAACGTCGCGCGTGCGCATCGCCAGTAGCGCGACGAGCTTGCCGTAACTTCGGCGCGCGACCGCCTCGGCAATCGCATGCGCGGCGCCGTCAGCGTCACGGTCGCCGCCGGCCGGACTCATGCAGATGGCGCGTCGTAGGGGGCAGTCCAGACCGGGCGCACTTCCATGAGGCCGTGCGCCGCACCGGGACAACGCGACGCCCACGCGATCGCCGCGTCCAGGTTGGGCACGTCGATCAGGTAGTAACCAGCCAACTGCTCCTTCGAATCGGAATACGGTCCGTCAAGCACCTGCGGCTTGCCGTCGACGAGCCGTACCGTGGTGGCCGCGTTCGTGTTCTGCAGCCGGTTGGCGCCGACCAGCACCTCCGCTTTTTTCAGCGATTCGGTGTACGTGTGATACGCGGCGACGCCTTGCTGCCGCTCGCTGTCGGTCATCTTGTTCCAGCCGTTTTCTTCCGAATAGATCATCAATAGGTATTGCATATGAGCCTCCGTCATGGGGTTAGAGCGGGTGAATTACATCGGGCCGCCACTACAATGACGCTCGGGCCGCATGCTGACGGACAGGTGGCGTCGAAAAAAATGCGAACGGCGCACCAACCCTGATCGTTCGCCGCCGTCCAAGAATACAGCGACTACGCAATCCGGTGAGCCTACTTTCCCGTCGGCTATGCAACCGCGCTATGGCTTATCGCTGCGCCGATTTGCGTTAGTCCAGGCGGCCTTTCCGTTAATCAGCGTGATGAAGCGAATCAACACATCAAGCGCAAAACGAACAGCGGCCGCCGAGGTTGGACGAGTACGCAGAAAATCGGCGATCGGGGGAGAAGTGCGGTAATACAACTGAACCATCGCTCGCCCCACACGCGATTGATTCAGGACGTGATCGCGGAAATCTCTTAGCAAGCGCACCTTCGGCGCGTCGTAATCGCCATACACGGCGGTGGCGAGAAAGCAGCCGAACTTTCGATAGGTCGTGCCACAGAAGGGACAAACGGATTTCTTCGGTTCTCCGCGATAGGTGATTAACCGCGGGACCATTCGTTTCTGGCAGGCTTCGCAGACCACGCGATCGCCGATGGACTGTGCGGGTTGCGTGGCACGCGCCGCGCGCTGGAGGACGGTTACCTGGGTGGCGCGAGACGCGCGCGTTCCTTGTGTCACTTCAAATTCGACTGTGTCGCCATTTGCAGGGAGCGTCACACCTGAAACGTCTCGCACACTCACGTGATACTCAATATCGTCTTGCCCAACAATAAAACCGTATCCCCTCTTTTGAGAGAACCATTTGACCGTTCCACGCATTGCGCCACCTTTCGTTATTCGTCTTCAATTGCGTCTAAGGCATAGATAGACCGCCGGTATTCCCGCCGCCAGCGACTCCACGAATATCGGTAATAATTGGTAACACTTGAGCGGTTTCGACAATAAAAGACGAAAGTCCACGCTGCGGCGGATATTCCCCCGTTGCAAATCGGCGCGCACGAATACCGGTCTATACCGATGGGTTTTGTGCGCCCATGTCGAATTGCGAGTGCATTTGTGGAGTTTTGTCCATGGGACCACAAGATGTGCAACGCATACGCTATGCTGCGCGTCGAGCATGCCGGGCAGTCCTTGCCGTGCGGAGGCGTGGACGGATGTCCAGGCCGCGCGGCGCCTTCGCTTGCTGGACGTGCATCGCGCCATGCCGTTGGCCGCCGCTATTCAAACAACTCGTCCTGATCGATTCGTGCCATGCCATTCCGGATCCTGTTTGTCGAAGACGATGACCGCCTGTCGGCGCTGGTCACCGACTATCTGCGCAAACGCGACTACGAAGTCGAGGCCGTGCTGTACGGCAACGACGCCGTGCCGGCCATTCTCGAGCGCGGTCCGGACCAGAGCACCTTCGACGTGAATCTGGCAGGCCAGGACGGGTTCCAGATTTGCCGCGACGCGTGCGAACAATTCGACGGCGTGATCATCATGGTGCCCGCGCGCAACAAGCAGTTCGACGAAGTGTTGGGCCCCGAATTCAGCGCGGACGACCGCATGCATCAATCCGGCGAACCGCGCTTGCTGCTGGCGCGCATCAAGGCGCAATCGCGCCCCGTGACCACGCGTGCGGCGGAGGGTGCCCAACCCGAGCGCTACACCTTCGGCAAGTTCGAGATCAGCCGGGCAAACCGCTCGGTCAAGCTCCCCGACGGCAGCCTGCCCGATCTGACGTCGGCCGAATTCGACTTGCTTTGGGCGTTGGTGCGTTGCGCAGGTGAAGTGGTGAGCCGCGACGAGTTGATGTGGCAACTGCGCGGCATCGAATTCGACGGCCTCGACCGCACGATCGACGGGGGCATTTCCAGATTGCGCCGCAAGCTAAATGACGACGCCGGCACCTCGCGGCGCATCAAGACGGTCCGCGGCAAGGGTTATCAGTTCAGCAAGCAGGCGTGGGATTGAAAGCGTGTGCTGCGAACGCCGGCGTTGTTTGAGCAGGCAGTTTGCTGCGGGGCTGTACGTGTCACAGGCCCGCTCATGAGATTGACAGACAGGGTGCAAGGATGCGGTTCAGTACTCACAGAAATCGAAACTCAACCGTGGAAGCAAGCCGATGGTTTGAGCCAGGTGATCACCCGCGAGTGGAGCGTCAGGGGCAGATGTGGGCTGTTGCCACACCGGAGGGTTGGCGCAAGGTGCACCCAGGCGACTGGATATTGACGGATGGCACGGGAAACTCGTGGCCGATGGGGGATCGGGAGTTTCGTTATTGCTACATGCTTGTTGAAGATCGATTGCCGGATCTTTGAGCGTTGCGGGTTGTACACGGTTCCGGCACTGACCCTCGGAAGTGGGCCGGAACCCATTCGCCGGCCCGATTCGGGCCGGCATTTTTTTGCCCTTTGAGGAAGCGATACCCGTTGCGCGGAGGTTGCGGGATCCGCCTGCCGCTCTCCGCATCGCCCGACTGGGTTTAGACTGCTGCCTATCGCCGGGTCGACAGTTGCTTATCTTCGGAAATACGTCTCGGAGACGTGGTCCAGGACTCGACTATCCGGTGGCGCTGGCCCGGTATTCCGGCCACCCTGTGTTGCCGTTCAGCGAAGAGATCTCGCCATGGAATATGTCGAAAGCCTGCGCGTTTTCCGGTCTGTGGTCGAACTGAAGAGCTTCACACGAGCGGCGGACCTGCACGGACTGACCCGGCCGGCAGTGTCGCGGGCCATCGCGGGGCTGGAAGAGCGGATGGGATGCCGGCTGTTAAACCGAACCACTCGACAGCTCTCGCTCACCGAAGCCGCGGAGCGATTCTACGAAGGCTGCGTGCGCATCCTGGACGATCTGGAGGCACTCGAAGCGGACGTGGCAAACCAGACGCGGGAAGCGAGTGGCGTCTTGCGTCTGGTCGCCCATACGACCGCGACGATAAACCGGCTGGTTCCCCTGATCGCCGGTTTCAAGCGAGCCCACCCGAAAGTCGCGCTCGATGTGACCCTGACGGAGCGGCCCGTTGACCTGGTTGCTGACGGGTACGACCTTGGTATCGTGGTTCCCTACATGGTGACGAGCGAGACGACCGTTGTACGCCTGCTCGAGCGAATTCCGGTGGTCATCGTCGCGACGCCAGCGTATCTGCAAACCGCGTCTATACCGCGACATCCATCGGAATTGGCCAATCATCATTTTGTGCTGATGTCGCCGTCGATTCGTCGCGTCAACATCGACTTCCGGAATGGCGAGGAAGTGCTGAGCGTACCGCGCCGCTTCGATATTTCGTCGAACAGCCCAGCTTTCAACTGTGAAATGGTGCTGCAGGGTTTCGGAATCGGTGTCGTGCCCGCAGACCTCGTCGACAAAGACCTGGCGTCGGGAAAGCTCGTCCGGCTCCTCACCGATTTTCCGCTCGTCGACGACAGTATCGAAATCCGCCTCGCTTACAGCAACCGGACACTGCTACCTGCCAAGGTGCGTGCATTTATCGACTACGCGGCCGCTTTCTTCGAGACGCTGGCGACATCACGCTAGTTCGAACCAATTGGTGCGCGAAACGACAACAAACTGATCCCCCGGCCTGCATCGCTTCCCGGCGGTCGCTGCTTTAATCTGTGCGTATGCACTCAAAGGATCATCAGAGCGACTACTGTTTCGCCCTCCGTCAGGCCTCTCGGCACATTTCGAAGCTTTACGAGCGTCATTTGTCCGAGGCAGGCATCACGCCCACGCAGTTCAGCATTCTCGGGGCGCTGGGCCGCTGTTCGAGTTTGACGATGGCCGAGTTGGCCAAGGCGATGGTGATGGACAGGACGACTCTGGTGCGGGCACTTCAACCCCTGTTCCGGCGCGGCTTTGTGGCGGTTCCCGCCGAAGGGCAGAGCAAACGGCGACTGCGGGTCGTACTCACGAGCAGCGGGTTGACGAAGTTTGACGAAGCGGCTGCTCACTGGGCAGCCGCGCAGGCCAGCTTCGAACGTAGCTTTGGGCCGCAACAGGCCGAGCATCTGCAAAGCGAACTGTTCCGTATGACGAACGACGTGTCCGATAGGTAACCCCAACGCAACAAACTTGTGCACTCCGGTGCATTGATACGTGAAGACCCAAACGCTAATGTGTGCATATGCACTTTTAGCCGTACGGAACCAAGTTACCCAGAAGGGAGAAAGGAAATGGAAACCATGACAAATCACTACCGACCTCAGCCGCGCGCGAGCGCATGGGCGGCCTCGACAGCCGCGGCGGTAGCGGCGCTCGGACTGGCCGGATGCGTCAACTACGCCGGCATCAAGAGCGATAAGCAGATTGCGCCGCCCACCAACTACGAGACGAAGGAGAGCTTGCCCGCCGAGGGCGGACAGTGGCCTGCAATGGATTGGGCCAACCAGTTCGGCGATCCGCAACTGCCCAAACTGATCGCCGAGGCGCTGGCCGGCAATCCGACGATCGATCAGGCCCGTGCGCGCATTGAGAAAGCGTCTTCCTCTGTCGGCACGGCCAATTCCGCACTTTATCCAAACGTGACAGGAAGCTATTCGTGGACGCGCGAGCGCTATAGCGACAATGGGTCCGCTCCACCGCCGATCAACGGCACCTGGCAGAGCGAGAACAACGTGCTCGCCAGTGCTTCGTTTGACCTCGACCTGTGGGGCAAGAATCGCGAGCGGCTTCGTCAGTCCGTCTCGCAGGAGAAGGTTGCCGAAGCCGAAGCCGAGGAGGTGCGCATCTCTCTGGCCGCTTCGGTGGCGAGCACCTACAACCATCTTGCGCAGCTCTACGCGTTGCGTGATATCGAGGCCCGCGAAGTGAAGAATCGCGAGGATATCGGGCGAATCACGGATGGGCGCGTGGGTGCGGGGCTCGACACCAACGTGGAGCGGCAGACCGCCTATGGCGAGACAGCGACGAGCCGTTCCAGCGTCAGTGACCTCGACGGACAGATCACGACCGTACGCTATCAATTGGGTGCCCTGCTGGGTGAAGGACCGGACGGCGGCCTCAAGATCGCCAATCCATCGCTTGGCGAGGGTGCCAACGTCGCGCTTCCCGACAACCTGCCCGCCGACCTGATTTCGCGGCGCCCGGACATCGTTTCGGCCTACTGGCAAGTGGATGCAGCCATCCACGATGTAAAGGAAACGAAGGCCGAGTTCTTTCCGGACGTCAATCTTTCTCTAGCGGCAGGACTGGACGCGTTTGGGTGGGGGCGACTGCTGACGGCCGGAAGCAGCCAACTTCAGGCAGGGCCCGCGATTCATCTTCCCATCTTCGACGCCGGTGCGCTGCGCGCCCAACTGAGGGGCAGCTACGCGGACTTCGACTACGACGTCGCAACGTACAACCAGACATTGATCAACGCTTTATCCGACGTTGCCACGCAGGTCACCCAGGTCCACTCGGCCGACCGTCAACTGGTCGACGCGCAGCAGGCCCTGGATGCGCAATCCAAAGCCTATCAACTGGCGCTCGTTCGATACAAGGCAGGCTTGAACCAGCAACTGCAGGTGTTGAACGCGGATGACAACCGGCTCGCAGCCGAAACGGCCGTCGTGAACCTCGAAATGAATCGCCGCAGCATGCAGATCGGACTGATCAAGGCACTAGGCGGCGGATTCGATGCTTCGCACGCCGGCCTTGTCGCGAATGCGGAGACACCGATTCATGCGCCGTCCAACGGCACGGCAACTCACTGAACGACCAGAAACGGCTGTCAGACGTAACGGCCTGACCGCATACCTCAAACTTTATTGGAGCTACACATGAGCGCACCTCAGTCACCGTCGGATAAAGCGCCGGAAAAGAAGCCCGGCAAACGCAAACTCCTGCTCTCGCTGCTTGTTGCTTCGCTTGCGATCGCGGGCGCAGCGTATGGCGCCTACTACTTCGTCGACGCCCGTCATCACGTGGATACCGACGACGCCTACGTCAACGGCAACGTCGTGCAAATCACGCCGCAGATCACGGGGACCGTCATCGGGGTCAATGCGGACAACACGCAAATCGTCAGAAAAGGCGACCCGATCGTCCAGATCGATCCCGCGGACGCCAGGATTGCATTGCAACAGGCCGAGGCCAATTTGGGCCAGACCGTTCGCAAAGTCCATGGCCTGTATGCCGACGACGACAGATATCGCGCGGATATCGCTGAACGCCAGTCGGATCTTTCGAAGGCTCAGGACGATCTGAAGCGCCGGCTTGCCACTGGCATGACGGGAGCAGTGTCGGACGAGGAGATCTCACATGCACGTGACGCGGTCAGCTCGGCTCAGGCTGCGCTTGAGGCGGCCCGGCAACAACTCGGCGCCAATCGCGCGCTGACGGCCAACACCTCGGTCGACAAGCATCCGGACGTACTGGCAAGCGCCGCCCACGTTCGCGACGCCTACCTGGCTTATGCGCGCACTACGTTGCCGGCCCCTGTGACCGGATATATCGCGCAGCGCTCGGTTCAGGTCGGGCAGCGTGTGTCGCCCGGCGCATCGCTGATGTCCGTGGTGCCGCTCGAACAGGTCTGGGTCGATGCGAACTTCAAGGAGTGGCAGCTTCGTCACATCCGGGTTGGACAACCTGTCGATCTGACGGCCGACGTCTACGGTTCCTCCGTCGTCTATCACGGCAAGGTGGTGGGCTTTACGCCGGGCACCGGATCGGCACTCGCCCTGTTGCCGGCGCAGAACGCGACAGGCAACTGGATCAAGGTGGTGCAGCGGCTGCCGGTGCGCATCGAGATTCCGCCTGCGGAACTGGAGAAGCATCCGTTGCGTGTGGGCCTCTCAATGAACGTGGATGTCGACGTGAAAGATCATGCCGGCGCCCAACTCGGTACTGAGCCTACGGCGACCGACAAGACCGACGTCTTCGCGAAGTACGGCGACGAGGCCGATGCCGCCATCGCGCGGATCATCGCCGACAACGAATGACCTCCGCTCATTGGACCGCGGCACGTGAAGGACGCCGCGCCTTTCTTGCCCGACACAGGATAGCCGTATCACCATGACCACCAACCATCCCAATCACCCGCCGCTAACGGGGGCGACGCTCGCCCTGGGCTCCCTGAGCGTTGGCCTCGCGGGCTTTATGACCGTGCTCGACTCGTCGATCGCCAACGTCGCCATTCCCACCATTTCCGGAAACCTCGGCGTATCGGTCGACGAAGGCACGTGGGTCATCACCGTCTTTGCCGCTGCGAATGCCATCGCGATCCCGTTGACCGGCTGGCTGACGCAGAGGCTGGGACAGGTCCGGCTGTTCGTCGGCTCGATCTTGTTGTTCGTGTTTGCGTCCTGGCTGTGCGGCATCGCGCCGACGTTGCCTATCCTGTTGCTTGCGCGCGCGCTGCAGGGGGCCGTGGCCGGGCCGCTCATCCCGATGTCGCAGGCGTTGCTGCTCAGTTCGTGGCCAAAGGCGAAATCCTCGCTGGCACTTGCGCTGTTCTCGATGATCGTGGTGACCGGGCCGATTGTCGGGCCCTCGCTCGGCGGCTGGGTGACGGACAGCTATAGCTGGTCGTGGATCTTCTATATCAACATCCCGGTCGGGCTGTTCGCTGCCGCGATGGTCTGGTTGCTCTATCGCAAGCGCGATACGCCGGCCAGAAAGCTGCCAATCGACGTTGTCGGACTGGTGCTGCTGATCGTCTGGGTCGCGTCGCTTCAGGTGATGCTGGACAAGGGCAAGGATCTCGACTGGTTCTCGTCGGGCACGATCGTCGCGCTGGCTATCGTTGCCGCAGTCGGTCTCGCGGCGTTCATCATCTGGGAGCTGACAGAGAAGAACCCGATCGTCGACCTGACGCTGTTCAAGCAGCGCAACTTCCTGGGCGGCACCATTTCGATTGCCGTTGCGTATGCCATTTTCTTCGGAACGCTGGTGCTGCTTCCGCAGTGGATGCAGGAATACCTGGGATACCGGGCCGTCGACGCGGGGCTCGCCACGGCGCCGCTGGGTATTTTCGCGGTGATCGGTGCACCCATCATGGGCAAGATCCTGCCGCGTGCCGATGCACGCATCATCGGCACGTTCGCATTTATCGGATTCGCGATTGTCTACTTCATGCGGACGTTTTTCTATACCGACATCAGCGAGGGATACATCATCCTGCCGACGCTGCTGCAGGGTATTCCGATGGCGCTGTTCTTCGCTCCGCTTACCGTGATCATCCTGTCAGGGCAGCCGCCTGAAAAGGTGCCGGCCGCAGCCGGTCTGTCTACCTTTGGGCGCGTGTTCTTCGGCGGCATCGGTACGTCGCTGGCGAACGTCGTGTGGAATAACCGAACGATCATGCATCACGAGATCCTGACGCAGCAGTCGAGCCCGACCAACCCGATCTTCAATGCGCAGATGAATAACTACCATTCGCTGCTTGGTCTGGGGCAGGGTGCTTCGTATGCGTTGTTCGATCAGACAGTCCAGACACAGGCTGCCATGTTGGGGCTGAATGACGTGTTTTATGGCGCCGCGATCATCATGATCATCATCATTCCGCTTATCTGGATCACCAAGCCAGGCAAGGCGGGCGGTTCAAGCGATGCCGCCGCCAGCGCGCACTGAAAGTTGGCTGGGCGATGGGAATGCGTAGCAGACCTATCGGCCCAGCCTATCGAGTGTTAACCCAATACGATTTCGAAGGAGCTCAAAGTGAAAACATCTGAAACCCAAAGACAAATAGTCTGCGTCACGATCGATGCCGACGTCGCTTTTGAAAGCTTTGTCAAAAGCTTTCAGGAAAGACTCGGGCAATTCGACCAGGCCGCAGTTGCCGCCCTGGCAGGGCAGCCGCGCGAAGCGGCGGCCGCGATTCAAGGCATGGAGGGAGATCAAGGCTTGATGATCTTTTTTACGCTTGACCACGGTCGTGCGCTCACGATGGTCGGGCAAAGCAGGAAGGTTATCCGGTTCATATTGGGAAACCCATTGGTAGCGATACAGATGACCAGGCACGATGTACGTGCTGGCCAATATGTTCCTTTGACGCTGATTGCTTATGAAGAGGAGGAGAATCGTGTTCGCATCGAGTATGACCAGCCATCGTCTCTTCTCGATGTTTGTGAGAATGCAGGAGTGGACGAAATAGCACGCGACCTCGATACAAAGCTTCTGCTGGTGGTGGAACACGCGATCAACGATGCCTCCCAGTTCGCTGGGACGAAATAGCAGGCGTGATGGAAAGCTCGGGTGCCATGTCGTCGCGATCGCGATCTGGCCAGACGCTCGAGCGCCCCGGCCTTTGCGGCGCCGCGCGAGCGTCACCAGCGTCACCGGCGTCGCAGATGCTCGTCCTGCTCGAACAACTCGATGATCCAGTCGATGAACACCCGCACTTTGGCGCTCAGGTAGCGGTTCGGCGCGTAGATCACGTGCACGGGATTAGCCGGCGGCTGCCAGTCCTCGAGCAGCGGCACGAGTGTTCCGGCGGCGATCGCGCCGCGCACCGAGTACGTCGGTGCCTGGATTATCCCGAGGCTCGCGAGGCCCGCGGCCAGATACGCGTTCGTGTCATCCACAACGAGCCGGTGATTCAGCGCAAGATCGCCTTTCTGATCGTTGTAGGAGAACTGGAACGACAGCGCTCGGCCGCCACGCGACGGGGTCATGCCGACGGTCGGAAAATCGCGTAATTGGTCCGGCGATGCAGGCGTGCCGTGCGCGTCGAGAAATGCGGGCGTCGCGCAGGTCGTGAAGCCGAAGCTGCCGATCTGCCGCGCGATCAGGAACTGCTCGTCGACTTCGCCGGCGCGGATCGCGCAGTCGATGCCCTCGGTGACCAGGTCGGTGCGCCTGTTGCCGAGGTCGAGGTCGATCTCGATATCCGGATAGGCGCGGTAGAAGTCCGCGAGCGCGGGCACCAGCACGAGCGTACCGATGGCAGTCGGGACATCGACGTGGATCCCGCCCGAGGGTTTCCTCTGCGCATGCGTGGTGGTCGATTCGATGTCCGCGAGGTCCGCGAGCAGGCGCACGACGCGCTCGTAGTAGATCGCACCTTCAGGTGTGACTGTCACCGAGCGCGTCGTGCGGTGCAGCAGGCGAACCTTCAGATCGGCCTCGAGGTTCTGGATGAGCCGCGTCACCGTCGCCTTCGGCACGTCGAGGGTGTCGGCCGCCTTCACGAACGTCCCGGCTTCAACCACGCGGACGAATGCGTTCATTGCTGCGATGCGGTCCATGATGCGCGGCTCCATTCGATGGGAGAGACGCCATTGGACCGCAATCCCGATGCTTGCTGTTAGTGCCCGTTGAAATCCATCGCCGGGCGTGGGCGGCCCGCGTTCAGCGCATCGACTGCGGAGCGGATTCCGCGTCGCGCGTCGTCGGTGTCGAACAGCGGCATCGCGATGTCGAACATCGCTTCGTCCGCGGCCGCGACGCCGCCGACCGCCCATGCGCGCAGTAACGCCTTGTGCGCGGCATAGGCCCGAGTGGGGCCGCGTGCGACCTTGCGTGCGAAGTCGGACGATTCCTTGAGTAGGTCCGCGTCGGCGACGACGTGGTTCACGATGCCGTTGCGTTCCATCGTCGCGGCTGGGACCTTCTCCGATGTCAGCGCCCACTCGGACGCCCGCGCGCGGCCCGCGCGCTCCGCGACCCGGTAGATGCCGCCAAGCACGGTGACGATCCCGAGCGTCTGTTCAGGATGCCCAAACGTCGCGGATTCGGCTGCGAAGATCACGTCCGCGCGCAGCGCAAGTTCGAGGCCGCCGCCGAAACATAGGCCCTGCACCGCGGCGACGACCGGCAACGGCAGGTGCTCGAAGCGATTGAACACGGACATATAGTGGCCGAAGCGGGCACGCAGTTCGCGGACGCTCGCATCGGGCCAGGTCATGATGTCGCCGCCGAACGAAAAGTTTTCGCCTTCGCCGCGCACGAGCACCGCGCGCACGTCGCTGCGCTCGATCGCGGTGACAGCCTCGGCCAGTTCGTCGACCATCTGGTCGTCGATGCGATTCTGCGGAGGGCGGTCGAGGACGATCGTCGCGAGGCCTTCGTCGAAGTTGACAGTCAGGTGAGACATGGGAGAGTCCTTTATCGTGAAAGTGGACGTTAGCCGAGGTGCTGCCTGAACCACTCGACTGCGGCTTCGCTGGAATGACGGAATTGCGACAGATACGGATCGAAGTGCCCGCCTTCAATCGTCACGAGCCGCTTCGGCTGGAGCGCACGCTCATAGGCTGCGAGTTCGAGGTCGGTCAGCGTGATCGCGTCGCGCATGGCGACCACCATCAGGAGCGGTGTTGGCGAAACGCGCGCGATCCAGTGGCCGGGCTCGTACATGCGAGCGGCGCGTGTCGAGCGGACTGTCACGTTGTTTTCCCACGCGCCGTCCGGCAGCGGCTGCAGATAGAAGTCGAGCGCGTCCTTCGCTCGATACGACGCCGGGATCGCGGGGTCGGCACTGACGATCGCCTGACGCCGGGGCGGTTCGCCGCGCAACTGTGCGCGATCGTCGTCGGCGAACGCTTCTTCGATCGCCGCAACGTTCTCCGGCGGAATGCGGCGCAGCCCCTGTTCGTAGCCGCTAATTGTCGGCACCTGCGCGACGACGCAGCGCAGGCGCCGGTCGGTTGCGCCGAGCACGATCGCATGGCCGCCCGCATAGCTCGTGCCCCAGAGGCCGATGCGAGCAGGATCGACGACGTCGAGACTTTCGAGGAAGCTGATGGCGCGTCGCCAGTCCGCGATCTGACGCCACGGATCGATGTCGTGGCGCGGCGTGCCTTCGCTCGCGCCGAAGCCGCGATGGTCGTGCAGCAGCACGACGAAGCCGGCTTCGGCGAACGCGCGCGCGAACGGCTCGAGCGCGTGCTCCTTCACGCCGGCGTAGCCGTGCGCCATGGTGATCGCGGGTCGCCGTCCTTCGCCGGGTGGAACGAAGAGCCAGCCGCGCAGCTTGACGCTGCCGTCCACTTCGAATTCCACGTCGGTATGTTTGATCATGTCAATCTCCTGAATTTTGCATGGGCGCGCGAATCACGCACCGCGATAGAAGAAGCTTGCGTCGAGCTGCCCTTGCAGGACGCGGCCGAGTTCGGCTGAGAATTTCAGCGCGCCGCCGAGCGGGCGATGATGGATTGCCACGTGAACGATCTTGCCTTGCGCGTTCTTCGTCAGCACTGTGATCCCACGCATCTGCTCGCCACCGAATGCCCGCACTTCCCATTCGAGGTAGTTGCGCGGGTCGTTGTGCGCTTCGTGCGTGAATGAGAGCGCCTCGTAGATCTTGCTCGCGGCGGTCATGACGGTCTTGACCTGATCGCTGCCGACGACCGGTTTCGCGAGCGCGCTCGCTTCGAGCACGACGTTCGGGTCGAAGGCATCGGCGAACGCGTCCGCGGACTTTTGCTCGAACGCGCGGGTCCAGCCCTGCGGCGCGACCGGCGCGACCGGCACGCCCGGCACGTTCGACGTGTGCGAGGCCGGTTCGAGATTCGCGAGAAACGATGCGACGATGCGCGCGACCGCGTCCGGCTGCTCGGCGTGTGGCCAATGGCCCGCGCGCTCGATTGAGACGACGTTCGGCGCTTCGAAGCGCGGCGTTACGCCTGACGAGATCAACTCGGCGGTGACGAATGCGTCGCCGCCGCCGCGGATGATCAGCACGGGGCCGCGATATCGCGCAGGTTCGGCGCCCGACGGATGGCCGTTGTTCCACAGATCGGCGAAGGTGCCGATTGCTGCGGCGTCGACGCGGTCGCCTAGCTGGCTGAGACGTTCGAGTGGCGCGTCGCCGAGGTTCACTGACAGGTTGCGGCGCAATTCGCGCTGCGCGGCAGGATTGCCGCCGAGTGCATGGAAAGGACGCATCGCGTCGTCTGGCAGGCCAGCGCCGCGTAGCGGCACTGGCGTCAGCAGCACGAGGCCGCGGACCTGCTCGTCCAGCCGTTGGGCGACGAGCTCGGCGATCTGCGCGCCCATGCTGTGCCCGACGAGCACAACCGGCCGCGACAGCACACGGACTTGCGTCGTGATGTCAGCCGCGAAGCGCTCCAGACTGTACGGGCCGGGTTCGCCGGCGCGCGCGCCCATTCCCGGAAGATCGACGCGCAACGCACTGGCCGCGCGGTCGCTCAGGTGCAGGGCGAGGTCGTCCCATGCGTCGGCGCCGTCAAGGAAGCCGTGGATGAACACCAGCGCGGGCTGGGTCGGATGAGTCGAATTCATGTGTAGAACCTCTTGAGTCGTTCGGAAATCAGCGCGTCGCGCCGGATGCGGACCAGTTCGCCGTGTCGATCGGCGAGTAGCCGTCCGCGAATCCGTCGAGCCGGCCGATTCTCTTGTCCTGCAGCAGCGTGAGGACCTGTGAGTCGAGCGGCGTCGTGAACGCGTTTTGCACCACCGTGTATTCCGCGGCGAGGCGGCCGACCGCCTGCAGGCCGGCGGTGTCGATGCGGCCTCGATCGAGGTAGAGGTCGTCACGAATCTGGAAGCGGAGCACTTCGCCGAATACCACGTGGTCGTTCTGGTCGCCGATCGGGATGATCCGCTCGACCTTGCATTCGAAAGCGATCGGCGCCGCTGCCACGCGCGGCGGACGGACCGTCAGCGACGCGGCCTTCATGAGGCCGACCGCGTCGAACTCGTCGACCTCGGACGGGAACTCGAACGCGGTGCGGTGCATCGCGTCCGCGAGATCGAGGCTCACGATGTTGACGACGAATTCGCCGGTGTCGCGGATGTTGACGAACGTGTCCTTCAGCGTGACGCCGTCGGAGCGCGGCTGCATCGAGATCGATACCATCGGCGGCTTGCGGCCGACCGCGGTGAAGAACGAGATCGGCGCGAGATTTGCGACGCCGTCTTTGGAGAGCGTGCTGACCCATGCTATTGCGCGCGGCAGGATCGAGCCAATCAGCAGTTTGTAGTTCGCACTGGCGTCCTGCGTGGCGGGATCGACGATCATGTTAAGTCTCCTGGAAATGTATTTGGTTTTCGGTCGGGTGTTCAACGCGAAGCGCGGCGGCGCGCGACGATCAGCTTTGCGCTCAGGTTCTGCACGACGTCGCCATGCTGATTGATCGTTCTGGAGCGCAGCACCAACATTCCACGATCGGTGCGCGAGCGAGAGGGGATCAGCTCCGCGACTTCGCTTTCGACATGCAGCACGTCGCCGGGGCGCGTCGGCATCTTCCATTCGATCTCGGCGCCGGCGCCGAGCACACCGTTGGCCAGCTTTGGGCCGCCGGAGACGAGCAGACGCATCGTGATCGCTGCGGTATGCCAGCCGCTCGCGGCGAGGCCGCCGAACATCGTGCCGCGCGCGGCTTCATCGTCGAGATGGAACGGTTGCGGATCGAACTCCGCGGCAAACCGTTTGATATCGGCAGCGTTTACTTCATACGAACCGGTGGTGAAGGTGTCGCCGACTTTGAGGTCGTCGAAATAGAGCGTCTCCTGACTCATGATCGTGTCCTTTGAAGCTGGGGAGGGCGGGCCGGCCGACCGATTTCGTTCGCTGTCCCGTGGGTGTTGGGGCTAATGTAAGGAATGTCTCGGAGACGAAAAAGAGAGCGCGAGTGAATGCATCATTTCAATTTCATCAATGATCGATACGGCGCGACTCCACGCTGCTGAGATACCGTGATTCATACAACAACCGGTTTTGAGGCGCGGTCTCCGGGGTTACCGGAGACGGTGTTTATTTACTTACGGTGTATGGGACATCGATGCGGGGGCGGGCAGCCACGGCCTGTTCCATGGCGTCGATGCGTTCGCTATCGAGCTGCAATGTCCGTGCGGTGAACACGGTGGTCCAGGTCTGCCCGTCGATACTCCAGGTACCGCTCGGAATCTCCTCGATAATGCAGAATACGCGTGGGCCGCTGCCGTCGCCCTTCGTTCCGTCGACTTCAAGGATTGTGTCGGTCAGCTCGCGGGCGAGACTATCGATCCGCTTTTGATCCATGAACCCCGCCATGACCCGAACATTGACTCGATAAATGTTCTGCCTGGGAGACTTTCCGGCGACGGTGATGTGATGTTGGGGGCGTTCGTCGAGATAGACCCAGGCGACGGACGCGGATGTCTCGTTAACTTCGATTCCTTCCCAGCGCAGCGCGATGGACCACAGCTTCGCCGAGAGCTTGCTTTGGGCTTCTGTGTTCAGTGAACCTTGCGCAAAGGTAACATCCATAAGTGGCATAACCAGTACTCCTGATATTGAAGGGTGGGTGGATCAAGGATTGACCTACGCTTGAGTTGGTGATGCATATCACGTCCCCCAGGGCGAGCTTCGGCCCTCTGGGTCGCTAGTGCGGAACCCGCGTGGATCGATGGATTGACGGTAACAGCCGTGGCGGCGTGCTGTTTGCATTTCCGTGCGCGGAGAATTGCCGTATAGCGCACTCGCTGTGAGACCCTTGTCGTGTCAGTGTTTCACAACCATACGTCGTCGGAGTCGAAGTGATATAAATGGAAGAGGCGCTGTGATTGGAGACAGACTTGCAAAATACTTTCACTGAATGGTCGATCGACCGGATTCCCGCGAACGATCGCACAGACGCCTGGCAGGATGTGCTGAGTCACAGCTACAGGGAGTGGCAGGTTCCGCAACGCTTGCCTGCGACGTTCTATGCGAGTGTGAAGCAACACGACTTCGCCGGCGCCGGGATTGTTGAAACGATATGTGACCCTTGCATCGGAGAACGGAGACGCGCTCAGGTGCGGCATGACGATGAGTTGTATGTGGGTGTCCAACTGACAACCGGTGGCCGCGAGCGATTCAGGATTGGCGATTCCGGGGTGGAGGTGGCATCGGGCGACCTCGTGGTATGGACGACCGATCAGGAGGTGCAGTTCGAAGTGCTCGAGCGGCTGCACAAGGTGACGTTGATGATCCCCTGGTCATTGATGCGGGAGCGTTTGCCGGAGCGAAAGCAGCCGCCGTCGGGCGGCAAGATCGAAAGCCGTACGGGGGTCGGTTCGCTGCTGGCGGTCCACCTGCTGGCATTGTCGAACCAGATCGACAGCCTTGACCAGAGTGTTCAGGCTTCTGTGAGCCGGTCCACGCTCGAACTTCTCGGCATTGCCCTCTCAGGCCAGCAGCCCTCGGCGATATTCGATGCGAGTGCCGCGATGCTGCGGCGCGTGAAGGACTTCATCCTGCAGCACCTTCATGAGGAAGATCTGAATCCGACGCGCATCGCAGAGGCGAACAACATCTCGCTGCGCTACCTGCATATGCTGTTCCAGCGCAGCGAGATGACCGTGTCAGGATTCATCCTGGACAGTCGTCTGCACGTATGCAAAGAGGCGTTGATTGATCCCGCCTTCCAGCGCCTGCAAATTTCCGAGATCGCGTTCCGCTGGGGCTTCAATTCGTTAAGCCATTTCTGCCGGACCTTCCGGCAGCGGTATGGCGCCTCGCCCGGCGACGTGCGCCGCGCAGCGCCGCGTGGCACTGCGGACGCGGACGTTGTCTGACCCTGACCCTGACCCTGACCCTGACTTTGACTCGGACAAGCGGCGGTGGCGCGCCTGACTCGCCACCGCGCCGCATCACATGTAATGCCCTGAGCGCTCCAGCACTTCGATCTTGTAGCCGTCGGGGTCCTGGATGAAGAAAAAGCGCGCAAGCATCTCGTCGCCTCGTTTGAATTCCTTCACTGCGGCCGGATTGATGCCCAGTCCCGCCATCCGCTCGTGCTCAGCTTCGAGGTCTTCAACCGCGACAGCGACGTGCCCGTAGCCATCGCCATGCGTGTAGGCTGGCGCGCGACCCTTGTTCCAGGTGAGCTCGATCTCGAAGTCGTTCTCTTCGTTGCGCAGATACACGAGCGAGAAGTCGGGGAAGTCCAGGCGGTGCCTGGGCGAGAGTCCGAGCGCATCCTTGTAGAACTGCAACGACCGGTCAAGGTTGTGAACGCGGATCATGGAGTGAATGATCTTGGCCAATTTTTCCTTCCAGAAATAGTAATCCTATATAAACGCTAAACTCGGACCTGGCCGGACGGTTCCTGCTGACTGGTACGAGGGGCGCTTAGCCTGAGAGGGGGGTGAAGGTCTGGACCGCGATCTTTCCCTCCTTGACGACCAGCGTATCGGTCGCAAGCGTCACCCACGGCTTCGCCTCCCACGCCAGGTAGGCGACTTCGCCAGCCGTGCTCCTGCTCGTGATCTTGAATGCTGGCCAGAATCCGGGATCGGCGCTTTCGAGGAATGCCTTGAAGAAGGCGCGGATCTCCGCGCCGCCACGATAGGTATTGTCCGGCGTGATGATCGTGGAGCTGTCGTCGTAGTCTTTCAGAAGCTCGTCCAGACCTTGAGCGAATGCGCCGAGATGATGGTCGAATACCTGCTGGGTGGCACCATCGACCTGTGCTGAAGCATGGGTCATGTTCAATGTCTCCAAAACCGGTTGCGGATGCCGCAAGCAGGCTGACCGGCGTGCGGCTCAGTGCAGGCTTAGCCCGCGTAGGCGCGCTGCGCTTCGTCCCACGTCACGACGACGATCGGCGTGCCGTCTTCCTTGATGAATGACAGTGGGCCGAGGAAAGTCATGTAGAACTCGCTGTCGACGGGGAAATACGTCTTGTCGTGCCGCGCGTTCGCGGATTCGTAGCCGTATGCGGGCGCGATGACGGTGTCACCACCGTGCTCGGTACCGCCGCGGACATCCATGCGGCCTTTCATCAGAAGATACTCGCCGGGCCCGACATGGAAGTGGGCATTAAATGAGGAGCCGGCCGGGCAGTCGAAAATCGCTGTCCAGGCACCCATCTCGGGCGATGCATGCAGCATCTTCCAACGGATGCCGCCATGGGAAAGCGCGTCGGGGAACGCCTTCCAGGGGATATCGTTCAGTTGAACGGCTTCTTCACGGACCTTCGGCTTGATTTCCATCATCGTCTCCTGTGATATCGCCGCTCTCCCAAAGGGGCGGCAGGTTTTGCAGCGTGAGACAACGATATCGCCGACAGAGCAGGCCGCGCTTGCCCTGTAGCGCAGGGCCGCTTGCCCGCTAGTGCAGGGAGTGTTATCCCCCGGCGCACACGATTTCCTTTCAAAACGTCACCGTGCGAATCCTAAAGCACGTCCGGACGAGCCGCGACACCATGGCTGCAGTCAACCCGAGGCCGCCGGTACACGTGCCTGCCCGCCTCGTCATCGGGAGAGCGAGATGCTGAAGGGATACACAGTACCGCGGACGCCGCCCGGCAAGTCGTCGCTGAATTCGGAGGCATCATGACCACCGCTGCGGACTATCTGGTCGATGCCCTGACGCAGGCCGGCGTGAAGCGTATTTACGGCGTCGTCGGCGATTCGCTGAACGGCATCTCCGATTCGCTCAGGCGTTCCGGCGAGATCGACTGGGTCCACGTGCGGCACGAGGAAGGCGCGGCCTTCGCGGCCGGTGCGGAAGCGCATCTCACTGGTCAACTGGCGGTGTGCGCCGGCAGTTGCGGACCGGGCAACCTGCACCTGATCAACGGGCTGTTCGACTGCCACCGCAGCGGCGTGCCCGTGCTCGCGATCGCCGCGCACATTCCCAGCTCGGAGATCGGCATCGACTACTTTCAGGCGACGCATCCGGAAAGCCTGTTCAAGGAGTGCAGCCACTACGTGGAACTCGTGTCGAACGTCGGCCAGTTGCCGCAGATCCTGACCCGCGCGATGCGAGTCGCGGTCGGTCGGCGCGGCGTGGCGGTCGTCGTGATTCCGGGCGACGTCGCGCTGTCAACTACGACTGCCGAGGTTGCGCCCTGGCTGGTGCCGTCGACGCCGCCCGTGGTGCGTCCGGCCGACGACGAGATCGCGCGCCTTGCGGATAGGCTGCACGCTGCATCGCGGGTGACGCTGATGTGCGGCGCCGGCTGCGCGGGTGCGCACGACGAAGTGGTCGAGCTCGCGAAACGCCTGAAGGCGCCTGTCGTGCACTCGCTGCGCGGCAAGGAGATCATCGAACACGATAACCCGTACGACGTCGGCATGACGGGGATGGTCGGGTTCGCGTCGGGCTACGCCGCGATGAAGGCGTGCGACATGCTGCTGCTGCTCGGTACCGATTTTCCTTACCGGCAGTTCTATCCGGAAGACGCAACGATCGCGCAGATCGACGTGCGTCCCGAAGCGCTCGGCAACCGCTGTTCGCTCGATCTTGGCCTCGTCGGCACAGTCAAGGATACGCTCGCCGCATTGCTGCCGGTCCTCAAGGAAAAGACCGATTCGTCGCATCTCGACAGCGCACTCGCGCATTACCGGCAGGCGCGCAAGGATCTCGACTCGCTCGCCGAGAGCAACCCGTCGAGCACGACGATCCATCCGCAGTATGTAACGCGGCTCGTGAGCCAGCTTGCGGCCGACGACGCGATCTTCACCTGCGACGTTGGCACGCCGATCGCATGGACGGCGCGCTACCTGCAACTGAACGGCCGGCGCCGGCTGGTCGGTTCGTTCAATCACGGCTCGATGGCGAACGCGATGCTGCATGCGATCGGCGCGCAGGCCGCGTATCCCGGCCGTCAGGTGATCTCGATGTCCGGTGACGGTGGGTTCACGATGATGATGGGCGAGTTCATCACGCTGGTTCAGGCGAAGCTGCCAGTGAAAGTGATCGTGCTGAACAACGGCACGCTCGGCTTCGTGGAAATCGAAATGCGCGCGTCCGGCTTCGTCGATACCGGCACCGAACTCGTCAATCCGAACTTCGCGCGCATGGCCGAGGCGATGGGCGTGAAGGGCATCCGCGTCGAAAAACCGCAGGAACTCGAAGGCGCGCTTGCGGCGGCGCTCGCACATGACGGGCCTGCGCTAGTCGACGTCGTCAGTGCGCGCCAGGAACTGATCATGCCGCCGAAGACGACGATCGATGAAGCCTGGCATTTCGGACTCTTCATGATGAAGGCGGTGATGGATGGCCGCGGCAGCGAGCTGATCGATCTCGCGAAAGTGAACCTGACGCGCTGACCCGCAGTATCCGGCGTTTCCGGTGTACCCGGACCGCGCGCGCCGTTGAACCGTATTGCTTCATTGCCTGCAATCAGGGGAGACGGCGATGTCGAGTGGTTTGCGCCCTGGGCGCCATGCATGGACGATCCTGATGTCGTGCGCGACGCTGACAGCCTGTAGCGACGCGCCGTCGGTCGGCGTGCTGGGCGCGTATTTTCCGGACTGGCTGTTTTGCATCGTGGGCGGTGTGCTGCTGGTTGCGTGCGTGCACGTGCTGCTGTCGAAGAGTGGCTGCGGCAATTGGCTCACGCCGCCCGCGATCGTCTACCCGGCGCTGACGGTGCTGTTTTCGATTGCGCTCTGGGTAGCAGGCTTCAACCTGTAACCCGTTTAACCTACAACCGACCGTGTAACCATGACCGCTGCCCACAGCACGGACTCAGGAAAGCAGCGTCCACGAACCTGGCCCGCCATGTTGCTGCTCGTGCTGGCCGTGATCGCGGTTATCGCTGTGATCTGGCGCGTGGATACCGTACCGCGCACCGACGACGCCTATGCGTACGCCGACACGATTGGCGTCTCGCCCGAAGTCAGCGGCAAGATTGTTACGCTTGCGGTGCGCAACAACCAGGCGGTGAAGCAGGGCGATCTGCTGTTCGAGATCGACCCGCGGCCGTATCAGTTCGCGTTGCAGCGCGCACAGGCGGCGCTCGCGCAACTCGATGCGCAGATTCCGCTGACGCAGCGCACCGTCAATGCGCAAGGATTCAGCGCGGACGCTGCAAAATCGGCGGTCGTGCGCGCGCAGACCGCAGCGAAGCAGGCGGGGGACACGCTGGCGAGAATGGAGCCGCTGATCGGAAAGGGCTACATCTCCGCCGACGACCTGGAGCGCGCGCGTACCACGCAGCGTTCCGCGCAGGCCGAGCTCGCTGCCGCGCAAGCACAGGCGCGCGAGGCGCAGGCGGCGGTCAGCAGCGTCGCCGCGCTCGTTGCGCAGCGCGCGGTGCTGAGCGCCGAAATCGCGACGGCGCAGCTCAACCTCGAATACGCGACCGTGCGCGCGCCGTTCGATGGCCGCGTCGTCGAGCTGCGCACCTCCGTCGGCCAATTCGTGTCCGCGCAAAAACCCGTCTTCACGTTGATCGATACACGGCACTGGTACGTGATCGCCAATCTCCGCGAGAACGAGCTCGGCGATATCCGGCCCGGCACTCGCGCGACCGTGTACCTGATGAGTAATACCCGCATCCGTTTCAGCGGCTCGGTCGATTCGATCGGTTTCGGCGTTGATCCGCAGGACGGCGGCGGCACCGCGAACGGTCTGCCGAACATCCAGCGCAGCATTAACTGGGTGCACGTCGCGCAGCGCTTTCCTGTGAAGATCTTGGTCGAGCATCCCGATCCACAACTGTTCCGGATCGGCACGTCCGCCGTTGCCGTGCTGCAGCCCGACCGTCGCGACAATCGTGACAATCGCGCCACGCCCGCAGGAGCGCCGTCATGAGCGGGCTCGACGGCGTCGGGCACCGTCTCGCCTGGCCGCGGCCGCTCGGGCAACTGGCTGCGTTCCTGCGCGCGGAGCTAGCCGCGTTTCCGGGGCGCGCCAACGTGACCATGCGCAGCGTGCTCGGCTGCGCGATCGTGCTTGTCGTGTCGATGACCTTGCAGGTGCCGGAGCTGGCGTTGTCACTGATAGCGGTATTCTTCGTCATGCAGTCGAATATCGTGGTGACCCGCCTCGTCGCACTCATGGCCGTGATCGGCACGACCTGCGCGATCGCCTGCATCATCGGCGTCTACAGGCTGACGTTCGACTACCCGCTGCTGCGCATCATCGTCGCAAGCGCCATCTTTTTCTGCAGCGCTTATCTGATGCGGGCCGTGGCAAAACTGGGGCTGGTGTTCTTTCTCGTCTCGCTGATCGTGATTTACGGGCAGACCTTTGCCGATCTGACCGATAACGCGGAAGCGCTGGTGCGTGACTGTCTGTGGGTGTGGGTGGCGGTCAACTACTCAGTTGTCCTGTCGCTGATCATCAACACGCTGTTTCTGCCAGCCGAACCGGAGCAGCAGTTGCGCGCCGCCATGCAACGGCAGCTCGCGACGGCCCGTGCGCGGCTTGCGGTCATGATCGACGCGAACGCGCCGGCCGTGCGCATCGGCCCGCTCGATCTCGAGCGCGGCGCACTCGCGTTGCAGAAGCTGTTGCGCTTTTCGACCATGCGTCACCACTACAGCCAGGAAGATGCCTCGGCGTGGTTGGCCTGCTTGACCGTGGTATCGCGCATCTTCGAAGCTGCGGCGGTGTTGCCTGAGCATGCAGTCGCGCACGACGCCGGGCAGATCGATGCCATCCGCGTGGTGCAGGACGAACTCGTGTCGCTCGATCATGCGATTGGCGACAACGTGCAATGGGTGCATTGGAGCGCATCGCACGAGGCGCGGGCGTCGACCTCGATACCGGCGCTCGACGCGATGCAACGCGCGCTCAACGCGTTCTCGGAGGCCACTCGGGCTGCCGTCGCGCCGACGCCGCCGGAGGATGCGGCCGCCGGCAGTGCAACGGAGAAAGGCGAGAAAGGGAATAAGGCGGAGCAAGCGACGAAAGTGACGAAAGCGGCGGCGCGTTCCGCGCAGCCCGAACCGGACGTCTTCGCGAATCCGCGTTACGCGCGCTTCGCGCTGCGTACGCTGTTCTCGGTACTGATCTGCTATGTGTTCTACAACGCGGTGAACTGGCCCGGTATCCACACGATCATGCTGACGTGTCTCGTGGTCGCGCTGCCGAGTCTTGGCGCATCGAGCCGCCAGGGCGTGCTGCGGATCAGCGGTGCATTGATCGGCAGTGCACTGGCGCTGTTCATGGTCGCGTTCGTGATTCCGCAACTGGAAAGCGTGACCGGGCTGCTGCTGATGAGCTTGCCCGTGATCGCTCTCGGCGCCTGGGTGTCGGCGGGTTCCGAGCGGAGCGCCTATGCCGGGATCCAGATCATGTTTACGTTTGCGCTGGCGCTGCTCGAATCGTTCTCGCCGCCGTCAGATCTCACCGAGATCCGCGACCGGATCGTTGGCATCATCCTGGGTGTCGGTGTGGCCACTTTCATCCAGATGTCGATGTGGCCGGAGCGCGAATCGGATGGCCTGCGTACGCAACTGACTTCGATATTGCGCAAGATCGCGGCGCTGGCGCGTATCGAGGCGAAGGCGGTGCTCACCGGTCCGCGCGCGACGGATTCGCAGGCGGTGGTTGAAACGTGGGCCATGGTCGCGGATTGCGAGATGGCTCTCGCGCGTGTCGCGCTCGAACCCGACTGGCGCGAGGGGGAGACGACACGAATTACGCTGCTGTCGCAGACGATGCTCGCGCAGAGCCGTGCGCTGCTCATCGCGATCGAAGCGTTTCATCATGAAGCGATGATCAATGCGTCGGCAGGCGCGCCGATGGAGCGTGCAGCGAAGTTTCAGTCGGATGTCACGGATGCGCTGGAGCGATACGCGTCACAGCTCGCGGCCGAGCCACCGGCCGCGACGACGCCGGCGCCGCTCGACCCGAGTGGACTGCGCACCGCGCCGGCAGCGATAGCGGGCAGGGCAGGCGCAGAAACGCTGGAACGCCTCGCGCTACGGATTGATGCGGCACTCGCCGGGTTGCCACGCTGGTGGGCCGACGAGCGTGGGGCCGGCGAATTCGCGAATGCGGGGTGATCTGCGATGACACGCTTAGCCTGCATCCTGCGCCGCGTGCTGCGCTTACCGCGCTTACTGAGCCTGTGGCGCCTGACGCGCATGCCGGCCGTACGACTGACCACACGACCCGCCACGCGACCAGCCACACGACCAGCCACACGACCAGCCACACGACCAGCCACACGACCGCTCGCCCACTGGCTCGCGTCTCTCTCGCTGCCGTTACTCGCCTCTTGCGCGATCATTCACCACGACAGTCCGCCGGCCACGATGATTGCGCCGCAGCAGATTCGTCTCGCCGACGACATCCATCTCGCGAGCGAAGGCTGGCCGTCAGCGCGCTGGTGGCAGCAGTATCACGATCCGCAGCTCGATACGCTCGTCGACGTGGCGCTGGCCCATGCGCCGACGCTCGCTGTCGCGCGCGAGCATGTCTCGCAGGCCCAAGCGCAGGTCGAGGTGATCCGCGCGGGGTCCGGTCTGCAGATGTCCGCCCTTGCGGATGCCGATCGCGAACGGGTCTCGGGTCACGGTTTCCTCAGCGCGTACGCGTCGCACGACCCGGCGATCGGCGCGTATGGGCCGTGGTACTGGACCGGCCTCGTGGGCGTCGACGCGCACTACGACATCGACATCTGGGGCAAGCAGCGCGACCTCGTGCGTGCGGCGATCGGCGAGCAGAACGCGCGGCGCGCGGAGGCGGCGCAGGCCGAGCTCGAGCTGTCGGCAGGCGTTGCGCAGCTCTACTACAGCATCCAGATCACCTACGCGAGCCTCGAGTTGTTGCGGCAACTTCGCGAAGTGCGTGCTTTCGAGCTCGACACGCGATTGGCGCGGCACGAACGCGGCCTCGAAGCGCTGACCCAAACCGCCGAGGCGCGCGCGCAGTTGCTCGCGATCGACCAGCAGATCGCGTCGAGCGAGGAACAGATCGTCCACGCGCGCGAGGCGCTGCGCGCGCTGGCGGGCGCCGGTCCCGACGATTTGCCGGCGATCGCGCCGGTGCCGTTGCCGGCGCCGGCGGTTTCGCTGCCCTCGACGCTGTCGTACGAGCTGCTCGCGCGGCGCCCGGATCTGCAGGCCATGCGCTGGCTGGTACAGGCCTCATTCGACAAGATCGACGCGGCGAAAGCGGCGTTCTACCCGAGCTTCGATATCACCGCGTTCTTCGGGTTCAATGCACTGCGCATGCGCGACCTGTTCATGCATTCGAGCCAGCAGATCAACCTCATTCCCGGTCTCACGCTGCCGATCTTCGACGGCGGCCGCCTGAATGCGAACCTGCACGGCGCGCGTACGGCCAGCAACACGCTGATCGAGCAGTACGACCAGGCGGTGCTCGACGCGGTCCGCGACGTCGCGCAGAGCGGCAGCGAGATCGACGACCTCGATCATCGCGTGCATCTGCAGCATGCCCGGATTGACGCGTTGCGCTTCGCGAGCGACAGTGCCGAGGCGAGCTACCAGACCGGCCTCGGCGACAGGACCACCGCGATAGAGGCGAAGGCGCCGGTCATCGTTGGGCGTCTCGAGCTCGTGCAACTGGCCGGCGACGAGATCGAGGCGGGCATCGTGCTGACCCGCGCGCTCGGTGGCGGATATCGCAGCGACGACCTGCCGGGGAATTGATCGCCGTGTGGCGCGACGCTGACGTAACTGATGTGTCCGATGATCAGCCTGTCATGGAGTCGAGTCATGAAGAACCATGATGTTTCGGGAATCCGCACTCCACGTTCCGGCAACGCTGCTGTTCCACCCGGAGCCGTTGCTCCGTCGAGGCGGGCTGCGACGGACGACGTCGATCTGATCGAGCTCACCGCCGAAATCGTGGCGAGCTTCGTGTCGTGCAATCCGCTGCCGGCAGCCGATCTTTCGGCGTTCATCTCGAGCACCTACGCCGCACTGGCCGCCTTGCGCACGAGGTCGGCATCGCCCGCGCAGCAGCGGGCCGCGGTGCCGATCGAGGAATCGGTGCACGACGACTACCTCGTCTGTCTGGAAGACGGACGCCGGCTTAAGTCGCTCAAACGCTACCTGCAACACCACTTCGCGATGACCCCCGACGAATACCGCGAGAAGTGGGGTCTGCCCGCTGACTACCCGATGGTTGCGCGGGCCTATTCCGCGCTGCGCTTGTCGATCGCGAAGCGCCATCCCGCGGGCGCAATCAAGCCGCGCCGCGACAACCTGAAATGACCCCACGAGCGAGGGACGCCTCACCCGTCGTACTCCCCCAAAGGGGGGATGTTGCGCCGCCGCCAGACTGCGCAAGATCGGGACTGCCGACATCCGGCCCTGGAAGCCTGTCGGCTTTCGTCGCGGGCACGTCGCCGGCATCGACAGGAGAGGCACACATGATCAAGAGGGTATCGAATGTGGCGGGCGGCAACGAGGCGGCACGTTTCGCCGCCGAAACCGGGGTCGCAGCCGATCATCCGGTCGTGCAGGTCGAGGAACACTGGCGTTGCCCGCCGCCGTCCGCGGCCGGCAGCGTCACCGGCGACCGGATCGCCGTCGCGCGCTGGGCCCGGGTGCCGGGCGATGCGCAGGAAGTGTCGAGCCGCTGCGACGACCGCTTCTGCATTGTCGGCATCAGTCTGACGCCGGCCACGGTGCGCTTCCAGCACGGCGGCAACGTGATCTGGGACGGCCCTGTGATGCCGGGCTCGATCCAGATCACGGCGCCCGGCGAAAGCGTCAGTGTGTCGTATTCGACATCGTGCCGCGTCATGCATCTGTTCATCGAGCCTGATCTGCTGGCGAGGCGCTACGAGGAGGCCGAGGGTGCGCTTCGGGAGCCACTTGGGGCGATCGCGAACCCGCGCATCTTCCGCGACGTCGCGGTCGAGCGGTTCGCGACCGCGCTCGAGGAGGTCAATCCGGTCGCCGACACGTCCGGCCGGCTCTTCGCGGACAGCATTTGCGACGCGATCGTCGCGCGCCTGCTCGCGCGGGCTGCCGAGCGCACGCCGCGGGCCGAGCGGCACGCGGCGCCGCTGCCGGCGTGGCGTCTGCGGCGCGCGCTCGATTTCATCGAAGCGAATCTCGCGCAACCTATCGGACTTGCCGATGTTGCCGCCAGCACCGGCCTCACCCGCATGCATTTCGCCGCGCAATTCCGCTCGACCACAGGCTATTCGCCGCACGCGTACCTGCTGCGCCGCAGAATCGAGCATGCCCAGATGCTGCTGCGCTCGTCGACGCTCAGCGTGCTCGACGTCGCGCTCAGTTGCGGCTTCGGATCGCATGCGCACTTCACAACGGTTTTCGGCCGGATGGTCGGCGAGTCGCCCAACAACTGGCGAACCCGCATGCTGCAAGGTAAATGAATCATCCCATCGATGGAATCAGCGCGACCGGCAGCGACGAACGCTGGTTCTACGGTTCACAACGGTGGTTGACTGTTTCATCCATGGCGTACCTTCAGGAGAACAGACATGAGCAAGAAAGTTGCCGAAATCATTGTGGACACACTCGCGGCGGCGGGCGTCAAGCATTGCTACGGGATCGTGGGCGACACGCTGAATCTCATCGCTCACCACATCAATGAGAGCGACATGGAGTGGGTTCATGTGCGCCATGAGGAGGCGGGGGCGTTCGCCGCCGAAGCCGAAGCCATGCTGACCGGCAACCTCACCGCTGTTGCGGGAAGCTGCGGCCCTGGCAGCCTTCACTTCATTAACGGTCTGGTGGATGCCAACCGCAATCGGGCGCCGGTTATCCTGATCGCAACCCAGGTCGCGAGCGAGGAACTCGGTTTTAACTTTCCTCAGGAAGTCGACTTCAAGGCGATCTACGGCTCGTGCTCCGTGTTCTGCGACATGATCATTACGCCGGAGCAGGCGCGACGCAAAACCGTGATTGCCTGTCAGACCGCCATCGCAAAGGGTGGCGTCGCGGTGTTGATCGTGCCGGTCGACATCGCCCATGCCAATACGAGCGATGACGTGCCGTATTCAGTTCACACGAATGTGCCCATGGTCCGGCCGAGTGATGCGGACCTCGACCGTGTCGCCGACATCCTCAATTCGGGCGGCGACAAGATCGCGATCTATGGCGGTTCAGGATGCCGTGGCGCGCACGCCGAAATCCTGGCGGTAGCCGAGCGGCTCAAGGCGCCCATCTCACACACGTCCCGCGCCAAAGACGTACTGGAACACGACAACCCGTACAACGTCGGCATGACCGGCATTATCGGCGGCGAAGCGGGTTATCTGGCAGTATCCGAATGCGAAACTTTGCTGATGCTGGGCGCCGACTTCGCGTGGCGGCAGTTCTATCCGGAGAAGGCCAGGATCGTTCAGATCGATCTCGCACCGGATCATCTCGGCCGCCGGCATCCGGTTACGTTAGGGCTGGTTGGCGATATCAAGTCCACCATGGAGGCGTTGCTGCCGCGCCTTAAACCGCGCACGTCAACCGAGTTCCGCGACAAGCTCGTCGAACGGCATGCTCGCGCGGTGGAAACCCACCGGTCCAAGGCCGTTGCGTCGGACCGCGGGACGATTCCTCCCATCTATCTGACCGAGCTGATCAACCGGCACGCAGCGAGCGATGCACTGTTCTGCGCCGACGATGGGACGCCTACGGTCTGGCTTTATCGGCATATCGACACCAACGGAAAACGCCGGGTGTTTTCCAGTCTGCTCCACGGCACGATGGCGGCGGCCCTGCCGATGTCGATGGGGCTGCAGAAGTGTCAGCCTGGACGCCAGGTGATTTCCATGTCCGGCGACGGTGGTCTCGCCATGTTGTTCGGTGAACTCATGACGGTCGTGCAGGAGAAGCTGCCGGTTAAGGTAGTGGTGTTCGACAACGGCAAGCTTGGATTTATCGACATCGAGCAGAAGTCCGAAGGCATGCTCCCGCTCTACACGGGCCTGCAAAATCCGGACTTCGGCAAGGTTGCCGAGGCGATCGGATTATGGGGGCGCACGGTGTCGAAAGCCGACGAGCTCGAAGAGGCCGTCGTGACCTGGTTGAACCAGCCTGGCCCCGCGCTTCTGAACGTCAAGGTCGACACGATGACGCTCGTGATGCCGCCGAAGATCGAATGGGGGTCTGCGTATGGAATGGTCCTCTACTCAGCGAAAGCCATGCTGCAGGGCCAGTCCGCCGACGTGTTCGCCATGATCCGTGAAAATTTATAGGACTTAGGCGGTAGACAGGGCGAGCAGACGACCCGATCACCCTCTCGACGATCGCGCACAAGCGCAGGATAAGCGCGCGCGACGTGTCCTCATTTCCCTGTTTGGCTGTCTTGCCCCGGCGGGAGTAGACTCGCCGGGGTTGCTCCGTGATACCACGCTGATCGTCGCCTGGCGCCGATGCATGTGCGTGAACAAAAGGAGCTGGGAATGCAGTTTGAGTGGCGTCGGGGAATTCGAGAATGCGTCTGTCCAAGGTTGATCTGAATCTCTTCGTGGTCTTCGAAGCCGTCTACAGAACGCGAAACCTGACGCGCGCGGCGGAGATGCTGTTCATCACCCAGCCTGCTGTCAGCAATGCGTTGGCGCGGATGCGCAAAGCATTCGACGATCAGCTTTTTGTCAGCACGTCGGTCGGCATGATGCCGACGCCCGCTTCGGAAAACATCATCGGCCAGGTTCGTGAGGCGCTGCAACTGCTTGACTCGAGCACGCACGTCGGAGGGCGCTTCGATCCCGCTTCGTCTGAGCGTACCTTCCGGCTCAGTATGACCGACCTCACGGAAGCACTTCTTCTGCCCGCACTGGAGGAAGTGCTGCAGCAACTGGCGCCGGGCATCCGCATCGAAAGCTACTTTACGACGCGCAGAGAGGTTCCTGAAGCGCTAGCCAGCGGGGCGGTCAATCTCGCGATCGACGCGCCGCTAATTGACGACCCGTACCTCGAGCAGGAGCCGCTGGGCCGCGACCGTTATGCCTGCATGCTGCGCCACGACCACCCGTTTACCAGAAAGAAGCTGACGATCGATGACTACCTCAAGTTCGGTCATATCCACGTATCGAGCCGCCCCCAGGGGTCGGGTCTCGTCGACGCGGAACTGAACAGGCTAGGCCTCAGACGATCGATTCAGACGCGGGTTCAACACTATCTGGTTGCCCCCTTGATCGCGATGCGGACCGATCTGGTCCTGACGGCCCCCCTTGTGCTGCTTCAGCGATACGACGCGCGAATCCTGGCGCTGCCGTTTGATCTTCCAGATCTTCAATCTCATTGCTACTGGCATCGAAGCGTGACCGGCGACCCGGCTCATCGTTGGCTACGCGAGCAGATTGGCCGTCTCATGCGGGAAATGAACCAGTAGCCGGGCGCGGTGGGGGCAGGCGGGGCATTCGCACCAGGTGTCACCAAAACTTATAGCCGGCTATCACAACAATCAATTTCCTGAATGTCGCGGCACTGGGTATTCTGCTAGTCATGTTGAAGCGAGGATGGCATGGCAGAACTCTATCTTGTACGGCATGGTCAGGCGTCTTTCGGCGCCGAAAACTATGACGAACTCTCTCCTTCCGGTCGTACCCAATCAGGTTGGCTCGGCGAGTACTTCGCGCAGGCGAACTTGCGGTTCGACCGTGTTGTCATCGGCACGATGCAGCGGCATCGGCAAACCGTCGATGGAATTCTGGCCGGCATGGGTGGCCCGCGAGTCGAGATCGCGCAAGATGCGGGTCTGAACGAATACGATTTCGAGGCATTGTTCGCCGCCCTTGGCGAAGAGGGCTCGCCGTCAGGTTTGCCTGTAGGACTCTCGGCCACAAGTTCAAAGAAGGACTTCTACAAAGGGCTCCGGCAAGTGCTGCAGCTTTGGGCCGATGACCGTTTGCCGGGCCGTGTTCCAGAGACATGGCAGCAATTCCAGGCGCGTGTCCAGCGGGCGCGCATCGACATCCAGCGGGCTGGCGGCAGGCGCGTTCTGGTGGTGAGTTCGGGTGGTCCGATCGCGGTCACCGCCCAACAGGTTTTGCAGGCGCCCGCTGCGAGCGCGATTGCACTGAACCTGCAGATTCGAAACAGCAGCGTTTGCCAATATGTCTTTAACGACGACGCGATGTCGCTAGTCAGCTTCAATTCAGTGCCGCATCTCGAACATGCCGAGAGGCGTGAATTTGTCACCTACGGCTGACTTCCATCGGTACTCCTGCTACATGATTAATCCCAGCCTTCACTTCGACACCGAAGATCTCACACGTTATCTGACGGCGCACGTGCCCGGGTTTCAAGGGCCGATGTCCGTTGAGAAATTTCCCGGCGGACAATCCAATCCGACGTTTCTTTTGAAGGCGCAAAGCGGTAACTACGTGCTGAGGCGTCAACCTCCCGGCACGCTGCTCAAGTCCGCCCATGCCGTTGATCGAGAGTTTCGCGTGCTGTCGGCGCTCGGCCGAACACCGGTCCCTGTCGCCCGTGCATATCACCTTTGCGAGGACCGTGACGTCATCGGTAGCCTGTTTTATGTCATGAGCTACGAAGACGGGCGAATCTTCTGGAATCCGGCGCTGCCCGAAGTCCCCGTCGAGGAGCGCGGCGCTGTCTACGACGCACTGATCGGCACGATGGCGGCTCTCCACGACGTGGATATCGACGAAGTCGGATTGTCGTACTACGGCCGCCCGGGCGACTATTTCGCGCGTCAAGTCGACCTGTGGACCCGGCAATATCGCGCCGCGCAGACCGATACATTGGAGCCGATGGAGTCACTGATCGAGTGGCTGCCTACCCACTGTCCGGCGGAAACCGGCAAGCCTTCGCTCGTGCACGGCGATTTCCGCATCGACAACCTGATTTTCATGCGCGGCGAACCGCGAGTTCGCGCGGTTCTCGATTGGGAGCTATCCACGCTCGGCAATCCTCTGGCTGACCTCGCGTACTTCTGCATGTGTTTGCGGCTCCCGCCCGGCAGTCATATCGCCGGACTCGCGGGCCTGGATCGAGCGGCGTTGCGGGTACCGGACGAGGCGTCGATTGTCGAGCGGTATGGCGAACTCCGGGGCATATCGTCGATTGAGAACTGGAACTTCTACCTGGCGTTCAGCTTCTTCCGGCTCGCCGCGATCGCACAGGGCGTGAAGAAACGGGCCTTGAGCGGTAATGCATCGAATGAAAAGGCGCGACAAGTGGGGGAGATGACCGGGGCGCTTGCGAAGATGGGCATGGACCTGATCTGAAGACAGGCAGGAAACACGGAAGTGGATATACGGAGACTGATTGTGACTACTAATTTGTTTGACCTGAAAGGGAAGATTGCGCTGGTGACGGGCGCGAGCCGCGGTATCGGCGAGGAGATCGCCAAACTGCTCGCCGAGCAGGGTGCCCACGTGATTGTGTCGAGCCGTAAGCTGGAAGATTGCGAATCGGTGGCACGCGAGATCAAGGATGCGGGCGGAAGCGCTGAAGCAAAAGCGTGCCATGTCGGGCGCCTCGAGGACATTCACGCGATCTTCGAGCATATTCGTGCCCAGCACGGCCGTCTGGATATCCTCGTCAACAACGCGGCGGCGAATCCCTATTTTGGCCACATTCTCGACACCGATCTGTCGTCCTTCGAAAAGACGGTGGAAGTCAATCTGCGCGGTTACTTCTTCATGTCCGTTGAGGCGGGCAAGTTGATGCGGGAGCACGGTGGCGGTGCGATCGTCAATACGGCTTCGGTCAATGCCTTGCAGCCTGGCGACAAGCAGGGAATCTACTCGATCACCAAAGCCGCCGTTGTCAACATGACGCGGGCATTCGCGAAGGAGTGCGGGCCCTTGGGGATTCGGGTGAATGCGCTGCTTCCCGGATTGACCAAAACCCGCTTTGCGGGGGCATTGTTCGCAGATCAGGACACGTATGAAAACTGGATGTCGCGCATCCCGCTGCGGCGCCACGCGGAACCTCGCGAGATGGCGGGTACCGTGCTTTACCTGGTGTCCGATGCCGCGAGCTATACCAATGGAGAGTGCATCGTCGTCGACGGTGGACTGACGATCTAGTCAAGGAGCCGACGCACGGGTTTTGCCCATGCGTCGACGGCATTCATCACAATTCTGGAAGAGTAAAAATGGACTTTGCATACAGCCCGAAAGTCGAAGCGCTGCGCACACAACTGCGTACGTTCATGGACACGCATATCGTTCCGCGCATCCGGCAGTGGCACGACGAAGTGAGTGCGGGTCAATATCCGGTTTCCTTTATGGAAACCCTGAAGGAGCAGGCGCGTGAGGAGGGTCTCTGGAACCTGTTCCTGCCGCATCTGCGCGATGATGAACCGGGTACCCGCCTGAGCAATCTCGAGTACGCGCCGCTCGCTGAAATCATGGGGCGAGTGTCGTGGGCGTCCGAGGTGTTCAACTGCAATGCGCCGGACACGGGCAACATGGAGTTGCTCCATATGTTTGCCACGCCTGCCCAGCGCGAGCAGTGGCTCAAGCCGCTTCTCGACGGCAAGATCCGCTCGGCGTTTGCGATGACGGAGCCGGCTGTGGCCTCTTCGGACGCGACCAATATTACGACGTCGATTCGTCGTGACGGCGACGACTATGTCATCGACGGCCGCAAGTGGTTCATCACGAATGCAGCTCACCCGAATTGCCAGATCTTCATCGTGATGGGCAAAACGGATCCCGACGCGCCGAGTCACAGTCAGCAGAGCATGATTCTCGTGCCTCGCGATACACCCGGCGTCAAAGTGATCCGTAATATCTCGGTGGTCAATCATGTCGCGCCGGAAGGGCACTGCGAGATCGAGTTCAAAGGCGTGCGCGTACCCCGGTCGAATCTCCTCGGCGAAGAGGGCAGCGGCTTCGCGCTCGCGCAGGCGCGTCTCGGACCGGGGCGGATTCACCACTGCATGCGTTCGATCGGTGCCGCGGAACTGGCGCTCGAGTTGATGGTTGAACGGGCTCAGGCACGCACGGCATTCGGAAAGACGCTGTTTGAGCATGGGACGGTCGCCGAATGGATCGCGAAGTCACGCATCGAAATCGATCAGGCGAGGCTCTTTGTTCTGAAAGCCGCGTGGATGATCGACAACGTGGGGGCGAAGGAGGCGCGCAAGGAGATCTCGATGATCAAGGCGCTCGTGCCGGGCGTTCACACCGCCGTTTGCGAGCGGGCAATGCAGGTGTTTGGCGCGATGGGTCTGAGCCCCGACACGCCATTGGCCGATAGCTGGACATGGGGCCGTGCGTTGCGGCTCGCGGATGGCCCGGACGAGGTTCACCTGCAGAGCATTGCACGCATGGAACTCAAGGCGCAGCCCTATGGGCCGGGGAAGGAGAATCCCTATCTGACGGCGTCGATGTAATGTATAGCGGTAGTCACAAAGCTTGACCTTGTGGGAGGACCTTGGCGGCGAGCGGCGTAAATACGCTCTACGTTAAGGCCCTTCACGGAGGTCGATGTCCCGCAGTGCGGTGACCTTCCACCGCCAGACGCAGGATGTCCCAACGCATTTTTGGCCGCCAGGCGAAACCACTAACGCTCGCCGTCAGCTCCCCCCAACAGGGACCGCGTTTCCTCCGACGGCTCTGCAGTGAGTACGCTTTCAAAGCTGTCCATCAAGCTGGACACCGCGTATGGCGGGGACCAGAGCGCGCCCGAATCGCCACCGTCCCGACTCGCTTCCCACGCGGCCAGCGAGGCATTGCCGTAGATGCTGATGAGCGACAGTCGGTGATCGACGATTGCCGATGGAATATCGGCAAGCAGGTTGCGAAGCAGATCGTTGCAACGCTGATAGCCCAGATTCCATTTGTTTTCCAGCGCCTCACGCAAGAACGCGCGATTGTTCAACTGCAAGTTGGCGATCATGCGGATGTAGGTCGCCTGCCCCGTACGATCCGCCAGCTCAAGCATCGGAAAGAGCAGCGCGCCTAATACCGCTCGCACGTTTATCCCTTCCTCTGCCTCCAGTCTGTCGAGCCGCGCCTGACGGTCTTCGTCGATCAGGCGCGCACCGTCGACGACCAGCTCACGGGCCAGTTCCAGTTTGTTTCCAAAGTAGTAGCGCAGCGAGGCGCTGTTGCGCTGCCCCGCGGCGGAGATGATGTCCTGCACGGAGACACCGTCCAGTCCGCGCAGCGCGAACAGGCGTTGAGCTTCTTCTTTTAAGCGAATTCGTGTCTCCGCCCCATCCGAGCGAAGGGTTTTCCCTGGCGTCGTCATTACTTTACCGTGTTGAGTTAATTAACTACACTGGGTTAACTAACCCAGTTGGAGAAACTTAGCATGAAAGTCATCGTTGTTGGAGGTGGTATTGGTGGGCTCACAACCGCTCTGGCGTTGCTGCGCCAAGGTATCGAGCCGATTGTACTGGAGCGCGCAGCGCAGTTGACCGAGGTCGGGGCGGGCATCCAGATCGCTGCGAACGGCACGATCGTGCTGCGGGAATTGGGGCTCGAGCCGGCGCTGGCGAGCATTGCGACCGTGCCGTCTGGCTTTGATTACCTCGAGTTGTCGACGGGACGCCGCCTGTACTACGCCCCGCTCGGTGAGGAAGCAGCGACACGTTATGGCGCATTGCTTTACAACGTCCACCGCGCCGATCTGATCGAGTTGCTCGCGAAGGCCCTGCCACCCAATGTGGTCCGGCTCGGGGCACAATGCGCGTCGGTGTCGCAGGACGACGACGGCGCCTACGTCACCCTGCAAGACGGCGAAGTGATTCGCGGCGACGCCGTGATCGGCGCGGATGGCATTCACTCCGCGGTTCGGACGGCTCTCCGGGGGCCTGAGGAGAAGCAGTTCGCCAACATCCTGATGTGGCGCGCGCTGATTCCGGCAGACCGGCTTCGCGGGTTGAACCTGCCGGTGGCGGGGAACAACTGGTTCGGCATTGGCCGCAATATCGTCTCGTACTGGGTTCGCCCGGACCTCTACGGCGTTCTCGCGTCGGTGCCGGCAACCGAAGTGAGTCGCGAGTCATGGACGCAAGCGGGCGACGTCGCGCAACTGCGCCGCGCGTTTGGAGGTTCCGAGCCGACCGTTCAGAAAATGCTGGAAGCCGTCGACTCGACCTTCATCACCGGGATGTACCACCGGGATCCGATTGAACACTGGGCCACCGGACGGATCGCGCTGCTCGGCGACGCCGCGCATGCGATGGTGCCTTATCTTGCGCAGGGCGCCTGCCAGTCGATCGAAGATGCGTGGGTCCTTGCCACCTGCCTCAAGAACCACGGCACCGCTGGCATTCAGGACGCGCTGCTGGAATACGAACGGCGCCGCCAGCCGCGTACGACGCGGATTCAGGCGGGCGCGCGCTTTGTCGTCGACTGGGCCCACGAGCCCGACGAGGCACGGGTACGCCAGCGTAACGGACGCCTGAAGGGACTCTCGCGCATCGATCCGTTGGCTGAGGCTTCGTGGTCGTTCGCCTGGGGGCACGACATCCTCAACGCCGTCAAGCTGCCGCCGGGCGAGGTGGTGGGCTTGAGCGCGGCACGCGAAGGAAAGCGGATGGCCCGTCCCGAGAGTCAGCGCGCTTTCGATCTCTGGAAGGGCGTGTTCAAGCCGGATGACATTGCGCGTGGCGACAGGGGGCAACGTGCAGCCTACGAACGGTTTCTTCTGGAGCAGTTCCCGGTGCCGGCAAGCACTGAAGTGACGGACGTCGATCTTCACGGGGTGAGCGCGTTGCGCGTGGTTGCGGCAGGAGCAGGGCACAAGGCGACCGTGTTGCACTTCCACGGCGGCGGCTACGTGCTGGGGTCGGCGAAGAGCTCGGTTGAATACGCAAGCCGTCTCTCGCACGCCCTGAACGGTCCGTGCTACACGGTCGACTACCGCCTCGCGCCCGAGCACCCGTATCCGGCGGCATTCGATGACGCATTCAGCGCGTATCGCGGCTTGCTCGCTGCGGGTGTCGATCCGTCGACGGTCTTCCTGAGCGGCGAATCGTCCGGCGGCGGCCTGGCTCTGGCGCTGGCTGCTGCGTTACGCCGCGCCGGCCTGCCGTTGCCAGGCGGCGTCATTGCAATCTGCCCGCTGACCGACCTCACGCTGAGCGGCCCCTCCGTCAAGGCGAATTCGGGCGACGACCCGGCCGCGAATCGCGAGACGCTTTCCAACCTCGTCGCGTCCTACTTCCAGGGCCACGAGCCGACCGATCCGATGGTATCGCCGCTGTTCGCTGACCTCGCCGACCTTCCGCCGGTGTTTCTTTCGGCAGTGCAGGGAGAGGTGCTGGAAAGCGACACGACTCGTTTTGCGGAGCGGGCAAAGGCAGCCGGCGCGAACGTGCAATTGAAGATTGTGGCCGATTCGGTCCATGTCTTCACGCTCTTCCCGTTCTTGCCGGAAACCGCTGAGACGCTCGAAGAAATCGGCTGGTGGAGTCGCCAGCTCCTTCAGAAGTAAAGCAACGCTTCTGCCTCGCGCCGATTCGCCATCCGTACAGGAGGCGTGTGTCATTGCGACTCACGATTCGTGTCCAGGCGAGTCGGTCAAGGCGGTCATCGTGTTTGGAGCGGTGAGCACGCGACGGAAGACGAAATTATGTCGGGGGCTCGCTAGCGTATGGAGTGATCCGTCGCCCGTGCGATGTGTTTTTGCCACGCCGCCAGGGTTATCACGGACGCCTCGTCAACGCGACGGGATAAGGCTTGGCGCAGTGGCCAATGCGTTCATGGTGCGCAAAGTAAGTTTTCTGGCAGTTGTGGTCAACGTTTCCGGGCAACGTATGGTTGTGGACACAAGGCCTTGATCGGAGCCGGTGCCGTCAGAGGGTGAGGTTCTCGCCGAGCCGGCAGGCTGATCAGGTCATGTCGGCCCATCGAGTCACGCAACAGGAAGAACTCAGGCGTGTGTACTCAGCCGGCAATGAATGAGCTGTAAATAGGGTTCATATAGTTCGTAGTGCGACATAATCATAAAATTGGAGTTTTTGTATGGCGAAGGTAAGGAGATTGGCTGGAAAAGAGCGGCATCGACGCAAGGCCGGCCTGTTGGCGGCCATCATGTCTACTGCGACGCTGTACTCCGTCTCAGCAGCCGCGCAGTCGTCGGTCACGCTATTCGGCGTCGTCGATGAAGGAATTCGTTACACGACGCATGCGGATGCGCAAGGCGATTCCCGTGTGCAACTCGCCAACGGCGCAAATGAGAGTCTTTGGGGATTCAAGGGAGCGGAAGACATTGGTGGCGGAACGAAGGTCGTATTCCAGTTGGAGAACCGCTTTTTCCCGAACACCGGGGCGACCGACCCTGCCTATCCGTTCTTCAATACGGCTTTTGTTGGCTTGCAGTCGAGCAGTTACGGGAAGTTGACCATGGGCCGTCAGATCAACCCGCTTACCGACGCTGTTGTGGGTGCCTTCGTGACCAATGCATGGCTGCCGACCTTCTATCAGTTTCGGCCAGAAGTCATGATGGCTCAGGGCGTGTGGACCAGCAACATGGTCAAGTACGCGGCGCGATGGCAATCCCTCACGGCTGAGCTGTCGTATGCGTTTGGTGGCAATGCAGGCGCATTTGGTTCGGGCAGTCAGATTGGGGCATCGATTCTCTATTTGCCTGGCGCACCCTTGCGTCTGGCTGCGGCGTACCTGGACTCGCGCGATGCCGTGAACGGTTCTGCGCACTTCAAATCCTGGACGGCTGGCGGGTCCTATTCGTTCGGCGATACGACCGTCAACGCCGGCTGGGCCGTGAACAGGCAGGATGCCGGGTTTGTCGGCAATTTCTCTAACGGGCCATTCACCCCGCCGGAATTGTCCGCGCTTAAATTCAATACATTCAGTGCCCGGGAAATGTTTTTTGGCGGGGTGACGCAACTGATAGGGAATGCGACGCACCTGTCTGCGAATGTATGGCGCACGATTCAGACCGGGAAGACGCAAACGGCCGACGGCAACTCGACGCAGTTCCAGTTGCTCGCGGACTATAACTGGTCGAAACGTACGGATACCTATCTGGAAGCCGACTACTCTCTGTATCGCGGTGGAATGGTGGGTGCCCAGTTCCAGGGTATCAACGCCTTGAGTTCGGCGTACGGTACGACCCAGCTAGGCATCATGGCCGGGATACGGCACACGTTCTAGTCTGCGTGCGGGACGACGAACGGCTCGAGAGCGTGCTGGCGGGAGCGATCAAGGACCGTCCTGAAAGGACGAAAGAATGTCCTTCGAACATATTTCGATTCGACCATACCGGAGAGCGATCGCTCCTTTTTCGGCCATTGCCTTCAGTTCCAGCGACAGCGTCTGGCGCGTGATGCCCAGCATCATGGCCAGGGTGTCCTGGGAGATGCTGACGTCCTGGCGACTCTGCGGCCACGCTGTCACGTCGCCCGAGGCGAGCAGCAGCAGGCGCCGGGCAATGCGCGCGCGCGTCGAGTGGAGGGTGGCATCTTCGATCAGGCGATAGAGCCAGTTCATGTGGATGGACTGCAACTCGGCGATAGCCCGGAGGAACGCTGGTCTCTGCATCAGCTCGTCAAAGGCGGCTGTTCTGACCACGAAGACGGTCGATCGCTCGATGGCGACGACATCGCGTGGCCGTGGCTGACCATCGGTCATGGAGGTCTGTCCAAACCAGTTGCCGGCTTCGATGACGGCCAGGATCGCCTCCTTGCCGTCTTCGCGAAGCGTGCAGGCTTTCAGTCGGCCGCTCTTAATGCCATAGAAGCCGATCGGCGTATCTCCGCGGCGGAACAGATATTCGCCGGGGTGCATCGTCACCAATTCGCTTCGCTGGATAAGCGCCTCCTGCTCGAGCGCAGGCAAGGAGCAGAACCACTGGTTTGTCCGCATTGCTTCGGACGTGTCGGTCATGAATGCCATTTTGGAGCGGTCAATGTGCACAAGTGCTGAAAACGCGACGGAAGATCACAAGCGTGTGCAGCTTCCTGCGCGTGCGTATCAGGCCACCCGGCTGTTGGTCCCCAACCGACGCTCGGGTTCGGGCCGCTGATGGAGAAGATCAAATCATTCTATACGTGCGGAAAATCGCAATGCAAGCCTGGGCGAGGAGGGAGGCTTCCGGCCTGACCTCGGCGCACGTCGCACGTTGCTCGAGGGCGGAGGCGAACGTTCCGCCAATCATTAGACACATACCGGGCTCCCCCGCTTGTAACCACGGCACTCCCCCATTCAGGGGGTACTTCCCGCGTCCGGACACTTGCATGATTACCCCAACGCGATACCACAGCGGGCCGAGAAAGATAAATAGATCAGCATCCGCTTTAAATCCATTCTGGAACTGAAGGAGATACAGATGCAGGACGAAGTCATGACGCAAGGATCCGCCGCCTACGCCTATCCGTTGCTGATCAAGCAACTATTGCTTACACCGTTCGTTCAGGCGCAGGAAGAGGAGATCGTCTACCGGGACCAGTTCCGGATGACTTATGCCACGTTGCGCGAGCGTATTGCGCGGCTCGCCAACGGGTTGAGCCAACTTGGCGTTCGGCACGGCAGCACCGTCGGGGTGATGGACTGGGACAGCCACCGCTATCTCGAGAGCTATTTCGCCGTCCCGATGATGGGCGCTGTCTTGCAGACCGTGAACGTGCGCCTGTCCCCGGTCGAAATCGCCTACACGATCAATCATGCCGGCGCTGAAGTCCTGCTGGTTCACACGGATTTTCTGCCGGTCGTCGAATCGATCAAGGACAAACTGGAAACCGTGCGTACCTTCATCTGGATCGATGAGCCGGGTAGCGAAGTTTCCGCACACAGCATTCCATTCTCGACTGAGTACGAGGCGATGCTGTCGGCGAGTAGTACGAACTACGTGTTTCCAGATTTTGACGAGAACACGCGTGCAACCACTTTCTATACCACCGGCACGACTGGTCTTCCCAAGGGCGTCTATTTCACGCATCGGCAACTGGTTCTGCACACCATCACCCTGATGGCGGCACTGGCGAGCCCCGTCTCGGGACAGCGTTTCCATCGTGGTGACGTGTATATGCCGCTCACCCCGATGTTCCACGTCCACGCATGGGGCATGCCGTATATCGCCACGGTTCTGGGTGTGAAGCAGGTCTATCCCGGACGCTATTTACCGGACCGGCTCGCGCGGCTCGTGCGCGAAGAGAGTGTCACGTTCTCGCATTGTGTCGGCACCATCCTGCACATGCTGCTCTCGTGCGAGGAGGGGAAGTCGACGGACATGAGCAAGTGGAAAGTCATCATCGGCGGCGGCGCGTTGCCGCAAGGTCTCGCCAAGGCAGCGCTAGACCGGGGCATCGATGTGTTCGTCGGTTACGGGATGTCGGAAACCTGCCCCGTGCTCAGTCTCGCGCAGCTGCCACCCGGGGCTGAAAAGCTCGACGCCGACGAGCAGCTCAGCCTGCGCTGCAAGACCGGCCGGCCGGTTCCTCTGGTTGATCTGCGTGTCGTCGACGACAACATGGATGAGCTCGCCCACGACGGCAAAGCCACCGGCGAGATCGTCGCGCGGGCACCGTGGCTTACTCAAGGCTATCTGAAGAACCCCGAGGCTTCCGAGCAACTGTGGGCCGGTGGCTATCTCCATACGCAAGACATTGCCAGTATCGATCCGACGGGCAACGTACAAATCACCGACCGTCTCAAAGACGTGATCAAGTCCGGCGGTGAGTGGGTTTCATCGCTCGAGGTAGAAAACCTGATCTCGCGCTACGAAGGCGTGTCCGAAGTGGCCGTCATCGGCATCAAGGACGAGAAGTGGGGGGAGCGGCCGGTGGCGCTGGTCGTGCTCAAGGAGGGGGTGGCAGTCACGGAGGACGACATCAAGCAGCACGTCCTGTCGTTCAGCACATCCGGAAAGATATCGAAGTACGCGGTGCCGCAGATGGTGAAGTTCGTCGATGCAATTGCAAAGACAAGTGTCGGCAAGACCAACAAGAAGTGGCTGCGCGAGCAGTTCGCCTGATGGGTAAGCAACTACCAGGAGTGCAAGCGATGAGTTCTGAGAATTACAGCATTGCCACCATCGGCGATTTCGTGGGTCGCGAGCTGGGCGTGTCGGAGTGGGTGTTGGTCGACCAGGCGCGTATCAATGCGTTCGCCGAATGTACGGGCGACAAACAATGGATTCACGTCGACGAGGCGCGGGCGAAACGCGAGAGTCCGTTCGGCGGCACGATCGCACACGGTTATTTGACCCTGTCATTGCTCGGGGGCCTCGCAATCGAGATCGGCATCGTTCCCAAGGATGCGTCGGCGGGCCTTAACTACGGTCTGGATAAGGTGCGTTTCATGACACCCGTTAAGGCAGGTGCGCGGGTGCGTAGCCGTATGACGCTGGTGTCGGCGGAGAGCAAGGGCGGCGGTCGCATCCTCATCAAGATCATGAACGAACTGCAGATCGATGGCGAGGACAAGCCGGCACTGATTGCGGAAACGCTCGCGATGCTGGTCGCGTGATCCATGACGTTTGGCGAAGCGGAAGATATTCCTGAAGGAGCAGCAAAATGGCGGTAACCACTGAAAGCCCGCAACAAAGTGACAAGACCGAAGATCTCGCGGCGTCTGCTGCGGAGGGGATGCTGGGTCCGAATCCCTTTGTCGGTCTGCGGCCGTGCGACATCGTCGCCACCGCGCAGCAAATCGGTGCTCAGGCATGGCGGCAGCCGGGCCTGGTTATGGAGCAGGAAGTGGCTTTCGCTCGCGCGCTTCTCGGGCTTTTCTCGGGTAGCGCCGAGTCCACGCCGCCCAAGGGCGACAAACGCTTCGCCGACGCTGCATGGCAGAACAATTCGCTGTATCGCGTGACGCTGCAAGGCTACCTCGCGTGGCGCAATGCCCTTGCGGGTTTCGTTGACCGCTCCGCTCTGGATCCCGCGAACAAGGAGCGTGCACGGTTCGTGATGTCGCTCGTGACAGACGCGGCCTCTCCGACGAACACGCTGCTGGGCAATCCCACGGCGCTCAAGAAGGTCATCGATACGGGTGGCGCCAGCTTGCTCGACGGCTGCAATAACCTCGTGACGGACCTGCTCAAGAATCGCGGCATGCCCGCACAGGTCAACAAGACGGCTTTCGAGGTAGGCAAGAACCTCGGTACATCCAGAGGCGCAGTCGTGTTTCGCAACGAAGTACTGGAACTGATCCAGTACGCGCCGACAACACAGCAGGTCTACAGCCGTCCGCAACTGATCGTGCCGCCGCAGATCAACAAGTTCTACATCTTCGATCTCTCCGAGGGCAAGAGCATTGTCGACTATCTGGTCAAGAACGAGCTTCAGGTGTTTGTCGTCAGCTGGCGCAATCCGACCGCGGCGCAAAGCCACTGGGATCTGGACACCTACGTCCGCGCGCTGGTGGAAGCCATTGCGGCGGTGCGCGAGATCACCGGGTGCGACGACGTCAACCTGCATGGCGCCTGCTCCGGTGCGATGACCATCTCGGCGTTGCTGGGACATCTCGCAAGCAAGGGTGAAAAGACGGTCAACGCCACCACGCTGATGGTCGCCGTACTCGACAATATCGCCGACTCGCAACTCGGTCTCTTTGCAACGCCTGAGGCGATTGCGGCGGCCAAGCAGCACAGCATTTCACGCGGGGTGCTGGCGGGCGAGGAAATGGGACGGGTCTTCGCCTGGATGCGGCCCAACGATCTGGTGTGGAACTACTGGGTCAACAATTACTTGCTGGGCAACGCACCGCCTGCTTTTGACGTCCTTTACTGGAACAACGATACGACCCGGCTCCCGGCGAAGCTGCATGGGCAATTGCTCGACATTTTCACGCAGAACCTGTTCAGCAAGCCTGGCGCGCTGACCGTGCTGGGCACGCCGATCGACCTGTCCCAGGTCAAGTGCGACAAGTATGTGGTGGCAGGCATGACGGATCACATTACGCCGTGGAAGGGGGTGTACAACACCGCTACGACGTTTGGCGGCAATACCCGTTTCGTCCTGAGTTCAAGCGGGCATATCCAGAGCCTGATCAATCCTCCAGGCAATCCGAAGGCGAAGTACTACCTTAACGCCGAGTTGCCCACGAATGCCGACGCATGGTTTGCCGGCGCAAAGGCAGAAACGGACTCGTGGTGGAACAACTGGAGAGACTGGCTGGTCGCCCGTTCCGGCGACAAGCGCGCAGCGCCGGCAGCGCTCGGCAGCGAACAGCACCCGGCCGGTGTGAAAGCCCCCGGGACCTATGTTTCGGAAGCCTAAGCGGCATCGTTGCCGAGTAGCGAAACCGATTTTTTTGTAACTACCTTGACGGAGTCATCATGGCAGCAACCCAACCCAGCAATATCTTTGGTGAATATACGAAGCTCATCACGCAGTTCAAGCTACCGGGCGTCGACGTAGCCGCCATCCTCGAATCGCGCCGCAAGGACATTGAAGCGCTCGCCGAGGCGAATATGACGGCACTCGCTGGTGTACAGCAACTCGGTCAGAAGCAGATGGATATCGCGCGTTCGTCGATGGCTGAACTGCAATCGCTCGTGACCCGCTTGAGAACCCCCGGCAGCGAATCCGCTGCGGCAACGGGAGAAGGGGTCCAAAAAGCACTGCAAAAGGCCTTTGTGGACATGCAGGAACTCGCGGATGCCGCATACCGGGCTCAAACCGACAGTATCGCTGTCGTCACGAAGCGTTTTGCGGAGCATGTCGAGGAACTGAAAGCGCTCGTGCAACCCAAGAAGTAACGGGCTGGTGCGAGCCGCCACTACAACGAAGCGAAGCGTCCAACCTTGGAACCCACCGGATGACCGACTTACAAACAAGCGCGGAGTCTATCGACGCCATGCAAATTCAGACAATCGATCTGGACGGCCAGTTGCTGCGTGTCGCGGTCCGGCCTGGCAGCGACGCTTCGCCGCCGCTGCTCTTATTTAATGGCATCGGCGCGAATCTTGAACTGGTTGAGCCGTTCGTTGCGGCGCTGGATGACGTAACCGTCATCATCTTCGACGTCCCCGGCGTTGGCGGTTCGCCCGCTCCCTTGATTCCGTATCGGTTCTCGACGCTTGCCGTGCTGGCCGACAAGCTGCTGACGCGGCTCGGTTTCGTCGACCCGGTCGACGTGCTCGGCGTATCGTGGGGTGGGGCGCTGGCCCAGCAGTTCGCGCACCTTTACCCCCAGCGCTGCCGCAGGCTGATTCTCGCGGCTACGTCGCCCGGGGTGATCATGGTGCCCGCGCGGCTGTCCGTACTTTCAAAACTGATCGGGCCGCGACGCTATACCGACCCAGCCTACCTGCGGCAAATCGGAGCCGAGATATACGGCGGCGCGTACCGCCGCGATCCTGCGTTGCTCGAGGAACACAGCCGGCATATCGAGGCGCCGCGCGGCCGTGGCTATCTTTATCAATTGCTGGCTGCATCGGGTTGGACCAGCTTGCCCTGGCTAGGCGGGCTTCGGCAAACGACGCTCGTCATGCATGGCAACGACGACCCCATTGTGCCGCTCACGAATGCAAAGATTCTCGCGGCAAGGATTCGACATGCGACCCTGCATGTAATAGATGACGGCCACCTATTTCTGATCACCCGGGCAAAAGAAGTCGCTCCGATAGTGAAACGGTTCCTGCGGCAGGAGGCGCGTTGAGTTCCGTGACGCAGAGGAACGGAAATCTTCAGCGCGCGGAGCTCGACCCAACCGGCGACAGGAAGCTCGCCCGGTTGAACCGCATGCGCACGACGGCGACCTGTTTGCTGGCGGCGATGATCGTACTGCTGTTCATCTGCATGGCCTGGCAGGCGCAGCATCCGTGGCTCGCGTGGCCACGTGCTTTTGCCGAGGCGGGTACCGTTGGTGCGATCGCGGACTGGTATGCCGTCGTCGCGTTGTTCCGGTACCCGTGCGGGATCCCGATTCCGCACACGGCCATCATTCCGAAGAACCAGCAGCGCATAGCCGAGAGTCTGGGCAGCTTCGTCGAGGAAAACTTCCTGACCCCCGAACTCATCGTCGGGCGACTGAGTGGTTTCAACGCCGCAGAAGCGCTGGCGGGATGGCTCGCGGGACCTGAAAACAGCGCGGTGGTCGCGGATGTGGTGGCCGGCTCGCTTCCCCGATTGCTCGACGATATCGACGAGCGGGACGTCGAAAATCTCTTTGATCGACTCGTCATTCCGCGCTTGCGCACGCTCGAGGTATCTCGCATGGCGGGCCAGGTCCTGACCATTCTCACCGAAGGCAACCGTCATCAGCCTCTGCTGGATCGCGGACTGAGCGTCGTGGAAACCTGGTTGAGCAGCAACGTTGGGCTGATCAAGGCAAAGTTCAGCGAGGCGTCGAAACTTACGCTGGCGTCGCTGGACGCATACATCGTCAACAAGTTTGTCGAAGGCATCATCGCGCTCATCCATGAGGTCGCGGCGAACCCGGAGCACGAGCTTCGACGCCGGTTCGACGTGGCGGTGGAAGATCTGTCCAACAACCTGCGGACGTCAGTTGTTTATCGCCGGTTTGGCCGACTGTTACTGCGCGACTGCATTCGCCATCTTGAAGATGGAGAGTATTACCGTGTCATGCTCGATCACGTCCGTGCGTACGTGCTTGCTGACCTCGGAAGCAAGGACTCGGTTGTGCGCGACATGCTTGCCGGGACATTCGTATCCATCGGTAAAGGCGTGGCGAGCGAACCGTCCATTCAGCGCAAGTTGAACGCGTGGTGGCTTGATATTGCCGGTCTGCTCGTGCGGCGCCATCGCCATCAGTTGTCGGCGCTGGTAGCCGACGTTGTGAAAGGATGGGATGCGAAGGAGGTGAGCTGCAAGCTCGAGGCCGAGATCGGTCGGGACCTGCAATACATCCGAATCAACGGCACGTTTGTCGGTGGCACGGTGGGCGTCCTGATCCACGCGTGTGTGTTCCTTGTTTTGCGGTGAGCGAGACCCTGTCCGCGTCTCCTGGGCTGCCTAGCTATGTTTGACCAATCCGAGCGCCTGTGCGCGCGAGACGGCCTGGGCGCGTTTGTCGACTTCGAGCTTCGTAAAGATGCTCTTGACGTGAGATTTGACCGTCTCGGGTGTGATTCCGAGCGTACGCGCAATTTCCTTGTTGGACTGTCCCTGTGCGATCAACTCGACTATGCCGCGCTCTCGCGAGCTGAGTCGGTCGCGCTCGGTTTCTCGCTGGGGTTGGCTGTTGGGTTCGTGCTGTGTTCGCCAGCTAGCCAGCAGACGGTCTAGCCAGGTCACGATTTCCTGCGCTTTGGCACTGGTGGTGCGCACGCTGTCGCGCGCCAGCTTCAACAGCGGACCGATCTCCGGCCCTTGATCGATAATGGACTGACAAATCCCCGCAGGCGCCGCGACCGTCGCAACTTCGTGGAATATCTCGAGTGCCCGGTCGCGCTCGCCTGCGTTCAGCCACGCCAGCGCGAGGAGGGTCCGCAGTCGCAGTGCGAGATACGTTCCATGCAGGTGTTCGAGACGCTCCAGCACCCCGTTCAATATCGTGACCGCCTCCTGTGTTTGCTGCCGTCGTATCGCCAGGCACGCAGCCCCAAGGTCCCGGTAGTTCTCGATCTCCGGCGAGACCGGAACGGACGACCCGGCGTCGGCGGTCGCCAACTGACGCAGTTGCGCCACGCACGCGGCTGCTTCGACAAGCCTGCCTTCTGCGAGATTGAGGCGGATTCTTTCCGAGAGCGCGGCAGCCACCAGCCGGTCCCATCGACGTGCCTGACCCAGCGCCTGTGCGGTGTCGAGCAAGGCATACGCGTGGGTAAAATTGCCCCGCGCCGCGGCGATGCGAATGAGTATGCGATAGCCGATCAGCATGCTGTCGAGAAATACCGCAAGGTCAATCACCGGCATGAGTTCGACGAGCAGCGCTTCGGCTTCGTCCAGCAGGCCTCGCTCATAACGCAATTGGGCGATCATCGGCGCGCAGAGCGCCGCTGCTATCGACTGCGGCCCCGAATGCTGCTCGGCAAGCGCCATCGCTTCGTTGAAACGACGCTCCGCGAGCGGACAACGCAGCTGCTGCATTTCCACATGGCCGAGCAGGCAAAGCCGGTAGACCGTGGAGAATACGCTGCGTTGGTCTTCCGCGATCGAGTCGGGAATCCAGGGTGTGGCGTGCAGCGCTTCAAGATTGCCCGCTTTCCAGTGGCAGAAACGGATCACGTTCGAGACCACGTTGGTGGTCCACGAATCGCGCGACGGCCGGTCCAGATATTCTTGTGCGAGTGCGAGCGCCCGTTGCGGGTCATCCTGTAAGGCTGCAAGTGTCGAACGAATCGCGACGCACTCTGAGCGGACGTGGTCCGCGTCGATATCCTTGCGCGCGGTATCGTGTTCGATCGAATCCAGCATCGTGACCGCGTCATCGAAGCGTAAGGCGAGTACCGTGCCCCAGGCGATCGCAAGCGTGACCGTGATCTGTGCGCGCATCAGGTCGGCGGGGAATTGACGTTGCCAGCCGACCAGCGTGAGCAGATCGCCTCCTTTGAGAAGGGACATGGCGCAGTGTTCCATGAGGCGAATGGCCTCGTCGGTCGCGCCGGCCGCAATGGCGTGCCTGACTGCGTCGGTCCACTGGTGCTGCGCCGCATACCATAGCCACGCGCGGCGATGCAGTTCGCTGATTTCCTCGTGGTGCCTGGCCGCGAGCCGCCGCTGCAGATACTCGGCCATGAGCGGGTGATAGCGGAACCAGTGTCCTTCCATGTCCAGCGGCTCGAGCAGCAACTGGCGCGCGACAATGGCGTCCAGCATCGCCTGGCTCGATGCGAGGCCGGTGAGTGCCTCACACAGCGGTGCGCTCAGACGATCGAGTATCGCCGTACGCAACATGAACTCGAGCATCCCGGTTGGTAAGGACTGCAGGATGTCTTCGAGGTAGTCTGCCAGCGGCCTCGACGCGCCGCTCGGCGCGCTTGCCTGCCAGCCTCGGGGGCGATCCTTCCGGGACAGCACCGAGGAGGAGATGCGCAGCGCCGCCGCCCAGCCTTCGGTGGTGGCGAAGAGCGACTTCACGTCGATGGTGGCGTGCTTGCCCGGGCATTCGTGCTCGACGAAGCGGCGCGTCTCGTCGAAGTTGAATCTCAATGTCGATGCGTCGATTTCCAGCAGATCGTTGTGGGCTCGCAGCTTGGCCGTAGGAAAAGGAGGGTCCGTTCGCGTGCAAAGCACCACGTGGACCTGCGAGGGCACATTGGCGATGAACAGCAACATCGCTTCGTGAATCGGCGTCTCGCTGATCAGATGGTAGTCGTCGATGAAAACGTAGACCTCGTCGTCGACATCGATCAGCTCGTTAATCAGCGTCGTTGCAAGCGAATTCGCCGGCACAAACGACGCTTCGGCGGTCAATCCGATCACTGAAGTGCCGACGTTACCGCAGGCTTGCCGCAATGCGTGCGCGAGATGATTGAAGAAGCGGGCGGGTTCGTCATCTTCGGCGTCGAGCGAGAGCCAGGCCACCCGCGCATTGCTCGTCCCGAGCAGCTTGAGCCAGGTGAGCGCGAGCGACGTCTTGCCAAATCCAGCGGGAGCCTTGATCACCGTCAGGCGCTTCGTTTCCGTCTGCGCAGCAAGCGAGGCGAGGCGCGGGCGATCGATCAGGCCGGCGGGCAGGCGTGGAGGAAAAACCTTCGTTGCGAGGAGGAGAGGTGGCCTGTTCGGGGGCGGCGCTTTTGTCGCGTTTGTTGCCTTCGTCACTTCTGTCACGTGCATCAGCTGCTCCAGGCGTTCGGGTTGACCCCGGCCGCGATCCCCCATCCATCCAGTCGCGCTCCCCTTTATGGGGGATTTTGCGCGGTGCTGCGCTCGGACACTATGGGTTCCAGTGAGCAGACGCGCAGTTCCACAACGGGACAACGGTGCGGCCGGTCGGACATGGGTGATTGCCCTTCGGCGGGCTCTGCCTGAACCGGTGTCTTGCTCAGGAAATGATACGCCCAACCACCCTCAGGGAGGAGACATGTCTACCGCTTCGAATCGTATTGCGGCGCACAAACCCGGGCCGGCGGCACGTATCCCCGACGAACAGAACGAGACCTTGCGCGACCCGCCCACATGGCCGGCGTGAGGGTGTCCTCGGAATCCTTTATCGAAACGGAGTAGGCAATGAAATTACTGGTTCCTGTCAAACGTGTCGTCGACGCGAATGTGAGAGTCCGCGTGAAAGCCGACGGCAGCGCCGTCGACATCGCCAATGTGAAGCTGTCGATGAATCCCTTTGACGAAATCAGCGTGGAAGAGGCCGTGCGTTTGAAGGAAGCCGGCGTGGCGTCAGAGGTGGTGGTCGTGTCCTGCGGGGTGCAGGCCTGCCAGGAAACGCTGCGCACGGCGATGGCGACAGGTGCTGACCGCGGCATCCTCGTCGAGACCGACATCGAGTTGCAGCCGCTCGCCGTGGCGAAGCTGCTGAAGGCACTCGTGGACAAGGAGCAGCCGCAGCTCGTGATGCTCGGCAAGCAGGCCATCGACGATGACGCGAACCAGGTCGGCCAGATGCTTGCGGCGCTGCTCGGTTGGCCGCAGGCCACCTTCGCATCGAAGGTGAGCGTCGAAGCAGGCAAGGCGAGCGTGACGCGCGAGATCGACGGCGGACTTGAGACGATCGAAGTCGATCTGCCGGCCGTCGTGACCACCGATCTCCGGCTCAACACGCCGCGCTATGCGACGCTGCCCAACATCATGAAGGCGAAGAAGAAGCCGCTCGAGGTGGTGACGCCCGATGCCCTCGGCGTCGACATCGCGCCGCGCCTGTCGACGCTGAAGCTCGAGGAGCCGCCGAAACGGGCGGCGGGCATGCGCGTCGCCGACGCCGCGGATCTCGTGGCCAAGCTGAAGAACGTCGCCCACGTCATCTGACCGGAAGAGGAAAACATGTCCATACTCGTTATTGCAGAACACGACAATCAGACGCTGAAGGCCGCGACGTTGAACACCGTCAGCGCCGCCGCGCGTCTTGGAAACGACATTCATGTTCTCGTCGCCGGATCGCAATGCGCGGCCGTGGCCGAACAGGCCGCACGCATCGCCGGCGTGACCCGCGTGCGGGTTGCCGATGCGCCGCACTATGCCCATCCGCTGGCCGAGAACCTGGCCGCGCTGATCGCCACGGTCGCGGCCGACTACAGCCACGTGCTGGCGCCCGCCACCACAACCGCAAAGAACGCATTGCCGCGCGTGGCCGCGCTGCTCGACGTCGCGCAGATTTCCGACATCGTCGCCGTCGAGTCCGCGGATGTATTCCTGCACCCCATCTACGCCGGCAACGTGCTGGCGACGGTGCGAAGCACGGACCGCATCAAGGTCATCACCGTACGCACGACAGCCTTTGCGGCAGCGCCCGCCGAAGGCGGCGCGGCGGCGAGTGAATCGCTCGCGCCGGCGGTCGAGGTCCCGGGCTCACGTTTTGTAAGCCAGCAACTGACGCGCTCCGAGCGTCCTGAACTGACATCGGCGCGGCGAGTGATCTCGGGCGGCCGGGGCATGGGCTCCGGTGAAAACTTCGCCTTGCTGGAGGACGTCGCCAGCAAGCTGGGCGCAGCGGTCGGCGCGTCGCGCGCGGCCGTGGATGCGGGTTTCGTGCCGAACGACTATCAGGTGGGCCAGACCGGCAAAGTCATCGCGCCGCAACTCTATATCGCAGTCGGCATCTCCGGCGCGATCCAGCATCTGGCCGGCATGAAGGACTCGAAGGTGATCGTCGCGATCAACAAGGATGAGGAAGCGCCGATCTTTCAGGTCGCCGATTACTGGATTGTCGGCGATCTCTTCAAGGTATTGCCAGAGTTGTCCAGTGAGCTGGACAAACTGCAACAAGACTGATTCCGGAGACCATGATGAGCACCTATATTGCACCGCTGCGCGACATGCGCTTCGTAATGACGGAACTGGCCGGTCTCGGCGAGTTGTCTTCGCTGCCGGGCTACGAGGAGGTGAGCCCCGAACTCGCCGAGGCTGTGCTCGACGAGGCGGCGAAGCTCGCGACCGAAGTGCTGGCGCCGCTCAACAAGACGGGCGACGAGCAGGGCGCGTGCCTGACGAAGGATGGCGTCGTCGCCGCGGACGGGTTCGCGAAAGCCTACCGGCAGTTCGCCGAAGGCGGCTGGAGCGGCCTCTCCGGCGACCCGGAATTCGGCGGCCAGGGGCTGCCCGAGTTGCTGCATGCGGCGACCGTCGAGATGTGGAATTCGTCCAACATGGCGTTCGCACTGTGTCCGCTGTTGACGGCGGGCGCTACGGAGTCGTTGCGGCAGCACGGCTCGGAAGAACTCAAGGGACGCTATTTGCCAAAGCTCGTCAGCGGCGAGTGGACGGGCACCATGAATCTGACCGAGTCGCAGGCGGGCTCGGATCTCGCCGCCGTGCGCACGAAGGCGGTGCCCGAAGGCGATCACTATCGCCTCTACGGTCAGAAGATTTTTATCACGTGGGGCGATCACGATATGACTGACAACGTCATTCATCTCGTCCTCGCGCGCACGCCGGATGCGCCCGAGGGCGTGCGCGGCATCTCGCTCTTTATCGTGCCCAAGTTCCTGCTGAATGACGATGGCTCTCCGGGAGAACGTAACGACGTGCACTGCGTGTCCCTCGAACACAAGCTCGGCATTCACGCGAGTCCGACCTGCGTGATGAGCTTCGGCGATCAGGGCGGGGCGATCGGCTATCTGGTGGGGCAGGAGAACAAAGGTCTCGCGCATATGTTCACGATGATGAACGAGGCGCGCCAGAAGGTCGGTATCCAGGGGCTCGCCATAGCGGAACGCGCTTATCAGCAGGCCCGCGAATACGCGAAGGAACGCGTCCAGGGCCGGCTCGCGGCCAGTAAATCGGCTGGTGCGGTTGCCATCATCCATCACCCGGATGTGCAGCGCATGTTGATGACAATGAAGTCCCAGATCGAAGCGATGCGTGCCTTCGCCTACGTGATGGCCGCGGACATGGACCGCGCGCACCGTGACCCCGACGCCGCTGAACGCGCGCGTCGCCAGGCGCGCGTCGATCTGCTGATCCCCGTGTTGAAGGCATGGTGTACCGAGCTGGGCGTCGAGATAGCGTCGATGGGTGTGCAGGTGCACGGCGGCATGGGCTACATCGAAGAGACGGGCGCATGCCAGTTCCTGCGCGACGCGCGAATCGCCCCGATCTACGAGGGCACGACGGGCATCCAGGCTGCCGACCTCGCAGGCCGCAAGCTCGCGTCAGATCAGGGTGCAGCAATGGTTGAACTGGTTGCGCAGATGCGTCAGGATGCGCTGGAGCTGGGGCGCAGCACGGATGCGCAAGTGGCGTCCGTTGGCACGGCGCTCGCGACCAGTGTGCAGGCGCTTGAAGATGCCACCGCCTGGATGCTGCATGCATTGTCGACTCAGTCCGACGCAGCGCTTGCCAGTTCAGTCGACTATCTGATGCTCACCGGTTACGTGTGCGGTGGGTGGCAGATGGGGCGCGCAGCGCTTGTCGCGGCAGGAAAAAGCGCAGCGAATGAAGACCCGGACTTTCATCGCACCAAGCTCGCCACTGCGCGCTTCTACACCGACAAGGTCTTGCCTAAAGCAAATGCGCTTCTGGCGGCGATCCGCAGCGGCGCATCGAGCGGGTCGAGTCTGCCAATCGATCAATTCTGAGCGGCGCCGCAAGAAGAGGCGTCGATGTGAAGGAATTGATATGTAATGCGAAATAAATTGGAGGAGACGTGATTAAAAAACTTGCATGCCTTGCGTTAATATCGGGCGCGATTTGTTCCAGTGCGATCGGGCAGAGCGCAGGCAGTCTCGTCACCAGTGTGGGCGGGGCGTGGCTCGATTTCGGCCCGTCTTCCGCAACGTCGTTGCAGAGCAGTTCGGCATTGGGGACATTCACGTCGTCGGGAACGGGTGGTCAGATACATAACACGTTCACCCTGGAGCTCTCGACTACTTATTTCGTCACGGACCATATTGCTTTTGACCTGGCAACGGGCATACCGCCCAAGCTCCAGCTTTTTGCGCAAGGAAACGCCACACCCTTCGGTGCCGGCGGTCCGGCGCTCAATCTGGGGAATCTGCAGCCGCTCGCCACCACCCGGTCGTGGGCCCCGATTCTGTTCCTGAAGTATTACTTCTTCGACGCGCAGACGAAGCTGCGCCCGTTCGTCGGTGTCGGTGCGAACTATACCTGGTACTCGCATACCAATCTCAATTCGACATTCAGTGGGGCGTTGCAGGAGATTGCAGGGCCGGGCGGACAGGTCAAGGCTTCGCTCAGTCCGTCATGGAACCCCGCGTTCGCCGCGGGCGCCTCTTACAACATCAGCAAGAACTGGTACGCGACTGCGTCGGTGACGTATCTGTTTCTGAAGACCAATGCGACGGTCAGTTCCGTGGCGGCCAACGGTCAGACGGTGCTGTCCAACAAGACGCGCATCACGGCGGATCCGGTGATCGTTTTTCTCGGACTTGGATACCGGTTCTAGCGAGCGGATGCGCTGGTTGGGGCCGCCCTGCGAAGAAAGCCGTCTGACGGGGCCGAGTCAGGGGTGCCTCGGCTCCCGTATCCATCTTTGCAACGGATCATGCCGGTCCTCAATGCTTGAGGCAGGTGTCGGCGTTTTTCCAGGTGCAGGTGTCAAGGCCGGTGTGGATGACCGGCGGCACCTTCTTTCCTTCCGCGAGGTCGCGCATGACCATGGCTGCCCGGTAGCCCATTTCTTCAGGCCGCTGGCCGACGAGGACATTGACCTTGTGATCCTTGAGGGCTTGCAGTTCCGGACCGAGGGTATCGGCCGAGACGATGACGAACTTGCCGCTCTGGATCTTATCCATGATGGGAGCCACGACCTGCGAATAGGCCTGCGGAGCAAAGAGTGGCCAGCCGCCCTCTAGCACGAAGGCATCGAGACCGGTGGGGTTGGCGGTCAGCGTGTCCTGCATCATCTGGTTCGCCTTGGCGGCGTCGTCGTTCACGTAGAGCGGGCAGGCGCTGATCTCATGCCAGCCGTTTTCGCCTGCGAGCTTCGCGATTCCCTTCTTGCCGGAGAGTACGTCGCGCGTGCCCTGGGCGCGCTGGTTGATGTTCTCGGCAGCGGGATTGCCCATGACGAGGCAGATATTGCCGCCCTTCGGCATCAGCGCCTTCAACTGCTCGCCGAGCTTGACGCCCAGTTCGTAATTGTCGGTGCCGACGTAGGTCTTGCGGAGCGAGGCGTCCTTCGGTAACAAGTCGGCATCCGCGGTGATGACCGGGATTGTCACATTGCGGCGGCGCAGCTCTTCGGCCACGGCCGGGGCGTTCGCGGGCGAGATTGCCATGCTCGCCACGCCCTTGGTCAGGAGGTCGTCGATGATCTGCACTTCGGCGCTTTCGTCCGCGGCCGTTGCGGGGCCGGTGTAGTAGCAGGTGTAGCCTTCCTTATTGAGTTCCTTGTTCGCCCGGTCGCATCCCTGATGCATGAGGTCGAAGTAGGGGTTGTCGAGACCCTTTACCACCAGTGCCAGGGTCTTATCGGCTGCGAAGGCGGGGGAGGCCAACATGGCGAGCCCTCCGATCGCGGCAAGACACATCAAAGCTTTCTTCATTGTTTCCTCCGTTGTCGACCAGAGTTAGCGCTTTAGCGCTTACTCTGGTCCCATGCAGAGCGGTCGACCGGAATTAGCGCTTTAACACTTACTCCCGTCCCATGCAAAGCTTTCGGCACCAGGTCTACGGTGCCCATGTCTGCTTGCATACAATTCATAATAGTTCCAAGGAAAGCCCGTGTTCGAGCTTTAACCTTCCCGCGGAACCTTGTCATCGTGTGAACCTGTGCGTCTGGCGGTTCCGCATCTCGTCCGGCCGCCTCCCCTGGCACCAGCCGCATCGTGGCTGGCGCACCCACAGACATTTCAATCTCCTTGCCGCTCGCCGCCGAGCCGGTTGAACAGCACGGCGACGATGATGAAGGCACCGACAACCGTTCCCTGCCAGAACGAGTCGACGCCGAGCAGGATCAGGCTGTTGCGAATGACTTCGATGAGCGCGGCGCCGACGACAGTCCCGAAGGCGCTGCCGACGCCGCCCATGAGATTGGTGCCGCCGATCACGGTCGCGGCGATCACGCGCAATTCGTCGCCGGTGCCAAGGCCTGTTGTCACCGCGCCAAGCCAGCCGACTTCGAGGATCGCTGCGACCCCCGCCATGAGGCCGGCCAGCACATAGACGGAGCAGATGATGCGGCGCACCGGAACGCCGGTGAGATTCGCCGCATGCCGGTTGCCGCCGACCGCGAAGACGTAGCGGCCCCAGCGCGTCCACGAAAAGGCGAACCAGAACAGCACGGCGAGGACAACGAGGAACCACACCGGATTGGCGAGGCCGAAAGTCTTGCCACCGCCGAGCGCAAGGAGCTTGCTGCCGTCGGGACCGAAATCGAAAATGGTCCGGCTGCCGGAGAACACCAGCGCGAGGCTGCGGCCCACGCTCAGCATGCCGAGCGTCACGACGAAAGGCTGCATGTCGAGATAGGCGATCAGCAGACCGTTCACGAGGCCGGCGAGCCCTGCGGTCAGGAGCCCCATGCCGATGCCGGCCCAGATCGGGTAACCGGCGTTCATGACCACCGAGAGGACGATACCGCTCAAGCCGATCGTCGAGCCGACTGAAATATCAATGCCGCCCGTGACGATCACGGCCATCATGCCGAGCGCGACGATGGCGACGAAGGCGAAGTTACGCGTGACGTTGAAAAGATTCTGCGGCGTGGCAAAGGTCGAGGTCACGAACGAAAGCAGGATGCAGGCGACCACAGTTGCGAGCACCACCCAGAACACCTGGCTCGCGAGAAGCCCGGTCCAGCGGGTATGAGTCTTCGCGGATTGCGGATCTTCAAGCAATGCCGACATTGAGGTGGGCCTTTCCGGCAGATCGTCCAATTTTGCGACTCCTGTCGGTCGCACTTGGCGCTTTAGCGTTTAGTGCGACCCCATGCATAGCCTTGTGAGGCAGGATCAGGCGACGGCAATGGCCCCGGTGATGAGGCCGGTCACTTCTTCCGGCGAAGACGCTTCGGTCTTCTTGTCTGCAACCTTGCGCCCACGCCGCATGACGACCACGCGGTGGGCGACGGCGAAAACGTCAGGCATGCGGTGACTGATGAGAATGACCGCGATGCCATGTTCGGACAGGCGTTGGATGAGGTCGAGCACCTCCGCCACCTGCCGGACGCTGATCGATGCTGTCGGCTCGTCCATGATGACGAGCCGCGCCTCGGAGAGCCGCGTGCGAGCGATTGCCACTGCCTGTCGCTGACCGCCCGACATTTGTCGGACGAGATCCCGGGGGCGCGTTTCGGATTTCAGTTCTTTGAAGAGTTCGCCGGCGCGCCGATACATGGTCGCGTGATCGAGAATGCGGATGGGCCAAAAACCGAGCCGGGGCTCACGGCCGAGGAAGACATTGGCGGCCGCCGTGAGGTTGTCGCAGAGCGCGAGGTCCTGATAGACCACTTCGATTCCCTGAGTGCGGGCGTCAACCGGCCTGCTGAAATGCACCTGCTTGCCATCGATCAGGATTTCGCCGTGCGAGGGGGGAAAGTTACCGGCGATGACCTTCACCAGCGTCGATTTCCCGGCCCCGTTGTCGCCCATGAGGCCGACCACCTGGCCCGGCTCCAGACTGAAGGTCATGTCGGTCAGGGCGTGAATGGCGCCGAAGTGCTTGGAAACGCCTCTGAGCTCCAGAAGACTCATAGACTGTCGCGCTCGCTCCAGTAGAGTCGCCCATTTCTTCGGCCGGGCGACCGGTGGACATGCTAACTAGCCTTTTTTTTATAGCACAAAGGCGCGTTTTGGGAGCCTCGTTCTGTCACTTGGCTCATCTGCGGCCCAATGGGGGAGCATGCGTCATGATCTGGACAGTTCGCTAGATCCGGCAGTCGGCGATGACGTCGATAAGTCTTGCCAGCGCTGGAGCAGGAGCGTGTTGTGGGCAACCGAGTAGAAGAAAAAGCATAATATTCTTTCTTTTTTCAGTGGTTAAGGTAGTAATATTGCTCTTATGGCAAAAAAAACCGCTCCCTTACTTCCTGGGACCGAACTGCGCTTGCAGCAGCTCGGAGAGCGCTTACGCCTGGGCCGCCTGCGCCGGCGCCTGACCGGTAAGCAGGTCGCGGAACGGGCTGGGATGACGCCCGTCACGTTGCGGAGTTTGGAAAAGGGGAGTTCCGGGGTCACGATAGGCGCCTATCTGGCTGTCATGCAGGTATTGGGCGCGGAAAAAGACCTGGATCTGCTGCTGAAGGACGACCCCCTCGGCCGCAACCTGCAGGACGCTGCATTGCCAAGACGATCGCGCGCGACAACGCATGTCGCGCCTGGGGCGCCAAAGCGTCGTGCCCTTCCGTCTGCGCCTGCCGCGAAGGGAGAGCCCAGCGTGACGAGCGATTGGACGGCAGATGACACGTTCGTCAGTGCCGACAGCCTGGCTTCTCTCATCAAGATTCCCAGGCCGGACAAGAAGGGGCCGGCGAGATGAGCAACGGTCTGATTGCCGTCTATGGCGATTGGGACGGCCTCGCCGAGCCGGTAAGGTTGGGCCGGCTTTACACGCGTCCCACTGGCGTCCAGGAAGTCTTCGAATACGAATTCGAACGCGAAGTGTTGAATCGACCCGATATGGCAGGTCTCAAGCTCGACCCGCGGTTAGGTTGGTTCGCGGGTCGGCAATATCCGCCGCAGGGACAGGAGACGTTTGGTGCATTCAGCGACACCAGCCCGGACCGATGGGGGCGATTGTTGATGCGTCGGCGGCTGGAGCGGGCGCAGCGCGCCGGTAGGGCGGATCCCAAGGCGCGGCTCTATGAATCGGACTACCTGATGGGCGTGCATGACGCATATCGGATAGGGGCGCTGCGCTTTCGGCGCGACGACGAAGGGCCGTTTCTGGACGATCAGCACGATATTGCGGCACCGCCCTTTGTGCAATTGCGTGCACTGGAGGCCGCAAGCCTGGCCCTGGAGCGCGATAAAGACAATCTGGCGAGCGAGGCTGATGAATGGCTACGCATGCTGATCGCACCCGGCGGTTCATTGGGCGGCGCACGTCCCAAGGCCAGCGTGGTCGATCCGACAGGACATCTGTGGATCGCCAAGTTTCCCAGTGTGAGGGACGACCATGACGTCGGAGCCTGGGAGATGGTGGTGTACACCCTGGCCAAAGCCTGCGGGCTTGACGTGCCCGATGCACTGGTCCGGCGATTCGGCAGCGCTCACCACACGTTCCTGGTTAAACGCTTCGATCGTACGGCGCAAGGACGGCGGCGGCACTTCGCCTCCGCGATGAACCTGACTGGCCACCAGGATGGCGACGATGCCTCGACGGGCGCCAGCTACCTGGAAATCGCGCAGGTGTTGATGACAGACGGCGCGAGTACCGATGCCGATCTGCGAGAGTTGTGGTCACGCATTGTCTTCAATGTGCTCGTGTCCAATACCGATGATCATCTGCGTAACCACGGTTTCTTGCTGGAGCCAAGCCGGGGGTGGGCGCTTTCTCCGGCCTTCGATATGAATCCTGTGGCCCACGCACACGGGCTGAAGCTCAATATCAGCGAATCGGACAACGCCATGGATCTGGAGTTGGCGCAGTCTGTTGCGCCTTACTTCAGAATTTCCGTTGAGCAGGCCGAAGAAATCATTTCGAACCAGATTCTGGTTGTTTCGCAGTGGCGGACGATCGCTGACTCTCTGTCGATTTCGTACAGAGAACAGCAGCAAATGGAAGCTGCCTTTCGTCTTGCCGTGCATGCGTAGCTAAGGCAATCGGCGGCGGTGCGGTAGAGGCGCGTCAGCTTCTGATCGAGATGCTCTGCTGCCTTCAGGGCTTCCGGCACGTTCAGACCGACAGCGCCAAGGTCATGGCGGCGCGCATGCCACTGCTGGAAATCTTTCTCGCGGAGTTCCTGCGCGCGGTCGAACACATCGTCAAGCGTGGTCTGCGCAGCGACTACATCGCCCGGCAGGACAACCTGTTTTCTCTGCGTGGCAAGCTCCTTATCGCACCGCATCTGCGGCAGAACCTCTATCGGGCCGATCGTTTCTTCACCGTACACGATGAGTTCTCCGCCAATCGCCTGGAAAGCTTGTTTTGATAGGTGGCGTGGATAGGCTCTATTGGCGACGATGTCGCCTGGCGATGACGAAGGCGCAAGGTTCATCGCGGCCTGTCTTCTGTCAAGTGAAAGGCTTTTGAAGGAGCTGGCGTAAACAAGGGCATAGCTTCCGGTTAAACGCTAACGGTATGCGAAGAGAGCGTTGTGGCGGTTTTTTTTGTTATAGTCGATACTGTATAAATATACAGTACTTTGGGTAACGTTACGCCCTCAGACCTGTCAAAATTATCCAGATACGCGGCTACGTCTGCAGCAACGAACGGAGATTCAACCCTATGCCAGCTTCACCCATGCAGGCGCAACATGCCTGAACAACTCTGGTTGCCCGGGCTCGAGGCGCCGCCAACGCCGACAGACGGCCTGTTCTTTGCCGTCTTTCCCGATACGAATACGGCGACCAGCATCTCGAAGCTCGCGCAGCAACTGTGCGGGGAGACGCGCTCGAAGAGCAAGCCGCTCGCAGCCAACCGCTTGCATGTCACGTTGCTGCATCTTGGGAATTTCGCCGGTGGCTTACCGCAAGCACGTGTTGATGCGGCGATGCGCGCGGCCGAGTCGATCAGGCTGAAACCCTTTACGGTCGAATTCGACAAGGTGGTGAGCTTCGCGGTGAAGCCGAGGCCAGGGCCGCTGGTATTAGGCGGAGACGAGGGGCTCGTCGGACTTCATGCGTTGCACGACACACTTGCGCTGGCCTTGCAGGACGCGGGCTTTGGCGATCGTGCGCTGGTGCCAAGCACACCGTACACCCCGCACGTTACTCTCGCTTATGGCATGCCTCCGTTACCTCCACGTCCCATCGAGTCTGTCTGCTGGAACGTACGCGAGTTTGCGTTGATGCACAGTTTGCTCGGGCGTACCCGGCATATCGCGCTGGCCCGATGGCCTTTAGTTGGCACGGAGTGATGCCTCAGGGCGCGGATCGGGCCGACGTGCTGCCAATATGGTGAAACGCTGGCGTCTAGAACCGCATGCCAGTCGAACAACTGCCGGCAAAGCCACCGCCGCTTCCGCCTGCGCCACCGCAAAATACGCCGCACCCGGATAGCGCAACCAACATCGTCACAGCTGCGAACGTTGCACGAAGACGGGTTCTGAAAGTGCGCAGCCCAGAACACGCAGGGAATGCAGCGAGTCTGGGACTTTTGGTTACGGCAAAGGCAGAACCTGAGTTGTCAAAGCGTGGGTCGATCTTTCCGGATTGCATAACCTGATTGGGCTCGATAAGCGACGAGTGAGGGAACGAGCGGTGTCGTTCGTTGAAAGTTTTTTGTTAGCTTTCGTCCGCAGAAAACGGCGCGGCCGCGAACCCCTCAGCCTAGTCCACGTCATGCGCCCCTCAAATACGCAAAATCTGAAAACCAGGAGGATCCGTCGGTCAGGCAGTCAGAATCGTCTGGCGCTCCCTGATAGAATGCTTAAGCCGCAACGTAGTGGACTGCAGATGAGATTGCTTGATGCGTTAGTCGAACAGCGTATTGCCGCCGCAGCCGCGCGCGGTGAGTTCGATGATTTGCCGGGCGCGGGCGCGCCGCTGCCTCTGGAGGACGATGCACTGGTCCCTGAGGAAGTGCGCGTCGCCAACCGGATTCTGAAAAATGCGGGTTTCGTGCCGCCGGCTGTCGAACAGCTGCGCGCCTTGCGCGACCTGCAAGCGGAGCTGAATGCCGTGAGCGACCGGGCCACCCGTTGCCGTCTCCAGGCGCGCATGCTGGCGCTCGATATGGCACTTGAGTCCCTGCGCGGCGGCCCGTTGGTCCTGCCGCGCGAATACTGCCGGCGCATTGCCGAGCGGCTGTCGGAACGCGTCGGCAACCTCAATATGGCCGACGCGGGTACGCAGTGAGCGAGCCGCTTGCCCGCTCCGCCACGCCGGGTCCGGAGTCCGTCGCGGCCGGCGAATCCGCTGACACGGCGACATTGCCGGCTGCTCCTGCCGGATCCATTTGTCCCGACGCTCCAGCCCCCGCGGCGGGTGATCCCACGCCAACGGTTGCCGCCACGACGCTGATCGACACCCCCACGCCCGACGAATCGCCCGCGCCGCCTGTCTCGGAGCGCGATCGCCGCTTCATGGCGCTCGCCCAGGCCGCGGCCGAAGAAGCTCGCGCAGCCGGCGAAGTGCCGGTTGGTGCTGTGCTCGTCCGGGGCGACGAAGTCATCGCTAAAGGGTACAACCATCCGATCGGTGCTCACGATCCGTCGGCGCATGCGGAAATGATCGCACTGCGCGCAGCCGCGCAAGCTGTCGAAAACTACCGTCTGCCCGGCTGCGAACTCTATGTGACGTTGGAACCTTGCCTGATGTGCGCCGGGGCGATCATGCACGCACGCATCGCCCGCGTCGTGTTCGGCGCGCGCGATCCGAAAACCGGAGCGTGTGGCAGTGTCGTCGATGCATTCGCGAATCCGCAGTTGAATCACCACACCACGGTCACGGGCGGCGTGCTCGAAACCGAATGCGGCGCCGCGCTTAAATCGTTCTTTGCCGAACGGCGGCGCGCAAGCCGTGAAGCACGCGCGGCGGCACGGGGCGAAGCGCACGGCCTGGCAGGCGCCGAAACACCCCCCGGCGCGCATGTCGAAACACGCAGCGAAGCACGCGTTGAAGCACACGCCGACCCGCGCGCTGATGCTCGCAGCGAACCAGGGCCGGCCGAGCCGCTCTAAAACCAAAACATCCAACAGGTCTCGCCCATGACCGTTCATCGCACCATTGAACTGATCGCGCCGTCCGGGTATCCGCATGATTCCGAGGTGCTGCATCGCGCATTGCATCGCCTGCATGCGCAGGGGCATCGCGTGGAGGGTGTGGAGGCGACAAAGCGCCGTTACCAGCGCTTCGCCGGCACCGACGGCGAGCGTGCGGCCGATCTGAACCGGCTGGCCGACCCCTCGCGGGCGTTGCCCGATATCGCGCTGGCCGTGCGTGGTGGCTATGGCGCGGCGCGTATCCTCCACGGCCTCGACTACGAAGGACTGCAACGGCGGCTGACCGATCAACCGGTCGCGCTGGTGGGCCATAGCGATTTCACCGCGATACAGCTTGCTTTGCTGGCACGCGCCGGCGTGAAAACTTTCGGTGGCCCGATGTTGATGAGCGACTTCGGCGCGGAAGATCTGAGCGAATTCACCATGCAGCACTTCTGGTCCGCGCTGACCAAGCCGACCATTACGGTGACGGGCAATGCACCGCAAGCGCAGACGGCCGACGTCTCGGGCATGTTGTGGGGCGGCAATCTGGCGGTGCTGACATCGCTGATCGGCACGCCGTACATGCCGCCGGTGCAGGGCGGAATCCTGTTCGTCGAAGATGTCAACGAGCAGCCGTTCCGGGTCGAGCGGATGCTCTATCAATTGCACCTGTCGGGCATCCTCGCGCAGCAGCAGGCGCTTGTGCTCGGCGATTTCTCCGGCGGCAAATCGTACGAGTATGACAACGGTTACGACATGCACGCGGTGATCGAGCAGGTGCGGTCGGTGGTCGGGATTCCGGTCATCACCGGCCTGCAATTTGGCCATATTCCCAACATGCTGACGCTGCCGGTCGGCGCGGACGCGCACCTCGTCTCCGATGCGCACGGGTTCAAGCTGACGTTATCGGGTTATCCGACCCTCGCTTGAGGCTACGCTGGGGTAGGGAAGCGGGCGTTTGCCCGCTTTATTTTCAAATCGATAACGCAACTAACGGTCCGTTATTCGAGGCAACCGCAAGCAGGCCATTGCCGTGAAGGTCCTCCACTTTGTTGACAAAAAGCGCTGCCAATAGACGACCCTCCCATACTTTAATTAAACTGGTAGTGAAGTAGAACAAGGCCTGTACGGCGTACTCACTAGCCCGCAGCCCGTTCCTGTCATTGAGATTGTCGAAAATCCAATCAAAAATTGTTGACAATCTTTATGTCCGTCCTATGATGACAAACATACCGAGACGCACATCATGTCCGACACAGATTCCGCTGCCGCGAATAGTTCGAAACCCGAAGCGATCGCCGAGCGCATCCGCGCGGCGATCCTCGAGCATCGGCTGGCTCCTGGCGCCAAGCTGACAGAAGCACAGTTATGCGAAGTATTTGGCGTGAAGCGCGGCCCGATCCGGCAGGCGCTCGCCCAACTGGCAACAGACCACCTCGTCGATCTCGAGCCGAATCGTGGTGCGTTTGTCGCCAGTCCGTCGCTGCAGGAAGTGCATGAAGTGTTCGAAATGCGCCGGATCATCGAGCTGGCTGTGGTTGAAAAGATTTGCGGCGGCGGTCATGGCATGCGCCGTTTGAAGAGCATCGGCAGCATGATCGGCCGCGAACGCAAAGCGTTCGAAACACGTGATTTTCCGGCGTGGATTCGCCTGTCGGGCGAGTTCCATACCGAGTTGGCCGGGCTCACCGGCAACACCGTGCTGTGCGATTGCCTGAATGGACTGGTGGCGCGCTCCACGTTGATTTCGGCACTGTACGAGTCGCTCGGACGCAGCCCTTGCTCGTTCGAAGACCACGAAGCGATTCTCGCCGCGCTCGACGCCGGCGATGCAAAAGAGGCGGCGGCACTCATGTCGCGCCATTTGCAAAGCGTCGAGTTGAAGATGCTGGAGCGCCCCGCACGTGGCGCGGCCGATCTGCATGAAGTGTTCGGCGCGCTCAATGGCGCACCGAAGGAAGCACCTGGACCCAAGTCCGCGGCCGGCTAAGGCGGGCGGCCGGTGCGCGCTTGTTGCTGGTGCGCGCCGCACTGAATTGAACTGAACTGAATCAAGCGTTGCAAGGCGGCTCGGCGTGAGCGCTGCCGGCTTGCGCACGCGTGGCCGTCGCGAATGACCGCCTTGGAGTAGTAACACATCGCCCGGAGTCCGCGGCTGCCGCCGGTGCGATAACGACAAGTACATCAAGTACGGAGACACCCGCGGCGCGGTCAATCAGCCGGCTCGAACCTCCTGTTTCCAGATCGAGGAGAAGAGGGCGACTGACATGGCCGATGCCAAGTCCTTCGATTCGCAATCGAGGGTCCCTATCCCAAGGAGGAATCATGGCTCAGTTCAGTGCAGCGCCCGGCAGTCCCGCAATTTCCACGTATGGAGACGGCGTCGCGTCAAGCGAACCGTCGATACCCGCAGGCTACAGCGAGAGGCTTTACAACGAAGACCTGGCGCCGCTGCGCCATCAAACCTGGGGCGCGTACAACATCTTCGCGTTCTGGATGTCGGACGTGCACAGCGTTGGTGGCTATGTGTTCGCGGGAAGTCTGTTTGCGCTTGGTCTGACGAGCTGGCAGGTGCTGATCGCGCTGCTGGTCGGCATTACCATTGTCAACGCGCTCTGCAACCTGATTGCGAAGCCGAGTCAGGCGAACGGCGTGCCTTATCCGGTCGCCTGCCGCGCGACGTTCGGCGTGCTCGGCGCGAATATCCCAGCCGTCATTCGCGGCTTGATCGCGGTGGCATGGTATGGAATCCAAACCTATCTGGCTTCGAGCGCGCTGGTGATCGTGGTGCTGAAGTTCGTCCCGCAACTGTTGCCGTACGCGGACGTTCATCACCATGGCTTCATGGGTCTCTCGACCCTTGGCTGGGCGGGTTTCATGCTGCTGTGGGTGCTGCAGGCGCTGGTGTTCTGGCACGGCATGGAGACCATCAAGAAGTTCATCGACTTCGCCGGTCCGGCAGTCTACGTGGTGATGTTCATTCTCGCAGGCTACATGGTATATCGCGCAGGATGGCGAAATATCGGCATCAACCTGGGTGGCGTTAAATATCACGGTATGCAAGTGGTCCCCGTGATGATCACGGCGACCTCGCTGGTGGTGTCGTACTTCTCCGGCCCAATGCTGAATTTCGGCGATTTTTCGCGTTACGGCAAGAGCTTTCGCAGTGTGCAGCGCGGCAACTTCTGGGGTCTGCCGGTCAACTTTCTTGCCTTCTCGCTGGTGACGGTGGTCACGACCGCCGCCACGCTGCCGGTGTTTGGCCAACTGATTACGGACCCGGTCGAAACGGTGGGCCGTATCGACTATCCGACCGCGGTGATTCTCGGTGCACTGACCTTCACGATTGCAACGATCGGCATCAACATCGTCGCTAATTTCGTGTCGCCGGCATTCGATTTCTCGAATGTCGCGCCGCGTCTGATCAGCTGGCGCGCGGGCGGCATGCTCGCGGCGGTGGCGTCGATCTTCATCACGCCGTGGAATCTGTTCAACAATCCAGCGGTGATTCACTACACGCTCGATGTGCTCGGCAGTTTCATCGGACCTTTGTATGGTGTCCTGATCGTTGACTACTTTCTCGTGAAGCGTCAAAAGGTCGTGCTCGATGATCTCTACTCGGTATCCCCAGCCGGTTCGTACTGGTACACCAACGGTGTCAACTACCGCGCCGTGGCTGCATTGCTGCCGGCTGCGCTCATCGCCGTGATCTGCGTGATGGTGCCGACGCTCGACGGGCTGGCCAATTTCTCATGGTTCATCGGGGCTGGGTTGGGTGCCGTGTTCTACCGTGTGCTCGCTCGCTGAGCCAGTGCTGCAACAGGAGTCGATATGCGTATCAAATTGATCAATCCGAATACGACGCAACGTATGACGGACGCGATGGGCCGCTGTGCACGCGAGGTCGCCGCGCCCGGCACTGAAGTGATTGCGGTGAATCCCACCATGGGGCCGCCGTCGATCGAAGGCTATTACGACGAAGCACTTGCGACGCCCGGCTTGCTGGCCGAGATCATCGCCGGTGAGCGTGAGGGCTGCGACGGGTACGTGATCGCCTGCTTCGGCGATCCTGGTTTGTACGCAGCACGCGAGTTGGCGCGTGGCCCGGTTATCGGCATTGCCGAAGCGGCAATGCATGCGGCAAGCGTGCTGGCCCCCGGGTTTTCGGTAGTGACCACGCTGGCGCGGACCTGCGGCATGGCATGGCATCTCGCCGAGCGCTACGGCATGAAGCGTTTTTGCCGCAACGTGCGCGCCACCGATGTCGCCGTGCTCGATCTGGATAAGCCCGGCTCGGCGGCGCGCCGCATCATCCTCGACGAATGCCGGCGCGCGCTGGAAGAGGACGGATCGGACGCGATCGTGCTCGGTTGCGCCGGCATGGCCGAGTTGTGCGCGGAGATCGAAGACGCGTTGGGCGCGCCGGTAATCGAGGGCGTGACGGCGGCGGTCAAATGGACCGAGGCGCTGGTCGCGCTGCGATTGTCGACAGCCAAACGGGGCGACTATGCGCGGCCGCTGGCCAAACGTTACGACGGCGCGTTGGAAGCTTTCAGTCCGATTGATGCGGACCCAAATCCGCAGCCACCGCGCGATTCGGCCGCAAGGGCTGCGGAAAGCGTAAATTCGACCGGTTTACTGCGGGTAAACACCACGGAACGCCCGGTGGAGCGGGCTCCGCACATACTTCCCGTCTGACACGCACTATCTGCCCGGGTGTATGGGCGCACCCGGGCGTTTTCGCTACACTGGTCCCACTCGGCGCTGGTGTCTGAACGCTATTTTGCCGCTGCTTCTGGTGCCGCTTTGTTAGGGCTGTTTTCGCCCGCGCCGGCGTGAGCATCAGACCAATGCAGGCAAATGCACGCAACCGCCACGCAAACCTCACGTGCATGTCACGTGAGTTCCACGCGAATTTTACGTACCGTCACCACGCTTTCGTCAAACCATGCCACTCGACTCGAACTATCCACGCGATCTGATCGGCTACGGCCGCCACCCGGTGCAGGCGAACTGGCCGGGTCGAGCGCGCGTCGCGGTGCAATTCGTCCTGAACTACGAAGAAGGCGGTGAAAACTGCGTGCTGCACGGTGATCCGGGCTCGGAGCAGTTTCTGTCGGAAATCGTAGGCGCGGCGTCTTATCCGGCGCGTCACATGAGCATGGAGTCGATCTACGAATACGGCTCGCGGGCAGGTGTGTGGCGCATTTTGCGCGAGTTCGAAAAACGCGGCCTGCCGCTCACGGTGTTCGGCGTCGGCATGGCGATCGAGCGGCATCCTGACCTGGGGCGCGCCTTCGTCGAGCTCGGTCATGAGATCGCCTGTCACGGCTATCGCTGGATTCACTACCAGGACGTGACGCCGGAAAAAGAGGCGGAGCACATGCGCCTCGGCATGGAAGCGATCGAGCGCATCACCGGCGAGCGGCCGCTCGGCTGGTACACCGGCCGCGATAGCCCCAATACGCATCGTCTGGTCGCCGAATACGGCGGCTTTCTGTACGACTCGGATTACTACGGCGACGATCTGCCGTTCTGGATGGATGTCGAAGTCACGGGCGGTGCAAAGAGCCCACAACTGATCCTGCCGTACACGCTCGACACTAACGATATGCGCTTTGCGAGCCCGCAAGGCTTCAACACCGCGGACCATTTCTTCACGTATCTGCGCGACGCATTCGACGTGCTCTACGAAGAAGGCGACGAAGCACCGAAGATGCTGTCGATCGGCATGCACTGCCGTCTGCTCGGCCGCCCGGGGCGCTTCCGCGCGCTGCAACGTTTTCTCGACCATATCGAACAGCACGATCGCGTGTGGGTGACGCGTCGCGTCGATATCGCGCGTCACTGGCGCGAACATCACCCTTACCAACAAAACAACCGCGGGGCAGCGGCATGAAGGCGATGCAATACACTCTGGACCAACTCAACAGCATCTCGACTGACGCGTTCGTCGCGGCGCTGTCGGGCATTTTCGAGCACTCGCCGTGGGTCGCGGAAATCGCGGCGCAGCAACGGCCGTTTGCCAGCATCGACGAACTGCATAGCAAGATGTCGAATATCGTCGAAACCGCGGGCGAAGAGAAGCAATTGGCGCTGATCAACGCCCACCCGGAGCTCGCTGGCAAGGCTGCGGTGCGCGGCGAGCTGACGGCCGAATCGACGCGTGAGCAGAGCGGCGCCGGCCTCGCCCAGTGCACGCAGGAAGAATTCGACAGGCTGGTGGCGTTGAACAGCGCCTATCGCGAGAAGTTCGGCTTTCCGTTCATTCTCGCGGTGCGCGGTTACGACCGCCACGGCATCATCGCGAACTTCGAGACGCGCGTGAACAACAGCCGCGCCGACGAATTGCGCGCCAGCCTCGATCAGATCTACCGCATCGCACGTTTCCGGCTCGACGACCTGATCGACGCGTAAGCTTGATTACGCGTCGCGGACCTCGAACGGAAACGCTTTTTCAGCACTAACAAACATTAAGGAAGACAAAGATGGCACTCCCGATTCTCGACCCCAACGCACCGGAATTCACGCGTCGCTATGTGAACCTGGCGGACCCGCGTCTGGGCGCGCAGGCACTCGAGGCCAGCGACGATTTCTTCGCACCGAAGGAACGCATGCTGAATCCGGAGCCGGCCGTCTTCATTCCGGGCAAGTACGACGACAACGGCAAGTGGATGGACGGCTGGGAAACGCGCCGCAAGCGCGCCAACGGCTACGACTGGTGCGTCGTGAAGCTCGCACGTCCGGGCGTGATCAAGGGGCTCGACCTCGACACCAGCCACTTCACGGGCAACTTCCCGCCGGCGGCTTCGGTTGAAGCTGCGCGCGTCGTGGACGGTGTGCCGAACCAGTCGACGCAATGGACCGAAATCGTTCCGTCGACCACGCTGCAAGGCAACAGCCACCACTATCACGACGTCAGCGACGCGAATGCTTACACGCATCTGCGCGTGAACATTTACCCGGACGGCGGTATTGCGCGTCTGCGTGTGTATGGTCAGCCGCAAGTCGACTGGGCAGGCGCAAGCCGCACCGAGCAGTTCGATCTGGCTGCAATGGAAAACGGCGCGTATCTGGTCGCGGCGAACAACCAGCACTTCGGCGCAGCGTCGACGATTCTGATGCCGGGCCGTGGCGTGAACATGGGCGACGGCTGGGAAACGCGCCGCCGCCGTGAACCGGGCAACGACTGGGCGATCGTCGCACTGGCGCAACCGGGCGTGATCAAGAAGATCGAAGTCGATACGGCTCACTTCAAGGGCAACTATCCGGACCGCTGCTCGATCCAGGCTGCATACGTTACCGGTGGCACGGACAGCTCGCTGATCACGCAAGCCATGTTCTGGCCGGTTTTGCTGGGCGAACAGAAGCTGAAGATGGACAACCAGCACTATTTCGAAAGCGAAATCGCTGCATTGGGTCCGGTGACGCACGTGCGCTTCAACATCATTCCGGACGGCGGCGTCTCGCGTCTGCGTCTGTGGGGCACGCTCGCATCATGAAAACGCTGGTCATCGAACCGTTGACGAAGGAAGCGTTCGCCGCATTCGGCGACGTGGTCGAACTCGAAGGTGCGAAGCAGATCCCGATCAACCTCGGGACCACGATCCGCTTTCACGATCTCGCGAAAGTGGACGTGACCGACGAGAACGGCCGGACGCTGGTGAACCTGTTTCGCGGCCAGCCGCGCACGTTGCCGTTCGAAGTGAAGATGCTCGAACGGCATCCGCTGGGCAGCCAGGCCTTCGTGCCGCTGAACGACAAGCCGTATCTGGTGGTCGTGGCGCCGGCGGGCGAGCTTGATCCGAAGCAGATTCGTGCTTTCGTCACGAGCGGCTGGCAAGGCGTGAACTATGCGAAAGGTGTCTGGCACCATCCGCTGATCGCATTGGGCGGCGTGAGCGACTTTATCGTCGTCGATCGTGGCGGTGATGGACTCAACCTGAACGAGCAGGATCTGGCCGAGTCGCTCTGGCTCACTGACGATGCGTTGAGCGCGGTGACTGTTTGAGGTCGTCACTTTAGCGTAGTAGGTTGAGCAGAGGTTGGTTGTAAAAAAGCCCACAGTGCATGCTGTGGGCTTTTTCATTTGTGGGCCATCACGCTGCGGGGTATGCCTCGTCGAACAGTTGCGCTTACCAGGGAAGCGGTCAGAGCCAGTCTTCTTCTCTCATCGGCACGGGCTCACTGGCGAAGTCGGCTGCCGTCGTGTCGCGCCAGTTCACCTTGCGATAAGCGGGTTTTGCGCCTTACGGCCCTCAGCATGTCCGAGGGTCTCCGGGAGAGTGATCATTTTGCAGCCTCCGGTCGTCCGTTTTCACGGTGCTGATTGATATTGACACCCCTTGGGAGACAATTGTCGGACGAAGCTTTGTAGCTCGCGGGCTACAGATTACAGCTAATCGTGCATTTATGTAGCCTACGGGCTACAACCTGGCATCGTGTCCCGTCGCAAGCCTATTCACCGATGCCCGGCACAAACAAAAAAGCGGGCTTCCCGCTCACGCGAAAAGCCCGCTTCATGCTTTGCAAAACCGGGCGCGACGCCCGGCCAACTCATTACTTCACTGCACCGCCTTCGAACCACGCGGCGATCTTCATCCGCTCGTCGTCGGTCATGTGCGTGACGTTGCCCAGCGGCATCGCCTTCAACGTCACTGCCTGCTGATAGATCCGCTGTGCGTTCTGCGAGATCTCGTCCGGAGTATCCAGCAACACACCGGCCGGTGCGCTGCCCATCAGCGTCGGATGCGCGGAGTGGCACGCAGCGCAGCGCTGTTGCAGCACCGGCGCAATTTCGGCCACTGTAACCTTCGGTGCGTTGGCGGCTTGCGCTTGCGGCACGATCGGCTTCGGCATTGTCGAGAAGAGGGCGGCAAACATCAGCACGATACCGACTAGCGGCAGGTACCACAGCACCTGGCCACGGTGACGCATCACGAAGAACTGGCGAATCAGCGCGCCGGCCAGCATGATCATCAGGAGCACGACCCAGTTGTACTGATTCGTGTACGTCATCGCGTAGTGGTTCGACAGCATGGCGAACACGACCGGCAGCGTGAAATACGTGTTGTGCACCGAACGTTGCTTGCCGCGCTTGCCGTAGATCGGGTTCGGCGTTTCGCCCTTGAGCATCGCGGCAACCATCTTGCGCTGACCCGGGATGATCACGAAGAACACGTTCGCCGACATGATCGTGGCCAGCATCGCGCCCATAATCAGATAAGCCGCGCGGCCCGCAAAGATATGGCACGCCAGGTACGCCGCGATCACCACATAAACGCCGACGCAGATGCCGAGCACCTTGTCTTTATTGCCGAGCACACGGCACAGCGAGTCATAGACGATCCAGCCCGCGGCGAGGAAGCCGAGTGCCGAAGCAACCGCGACCACCGGGCCCATGTCGAGTACGTTCTTGTCGATCAGGTACGTGGACGGCGACATCAGATACAGCACCGTGAAGAGGCTCGCGCCCGACAGCCACGTGGTGTACGACGGCCACTTGGACCAGTGCAGGTCGTCCGGCATTTCCGGCGGCGCGACGGTGTACTTCTGCATGTTGTAGAAGCCGCCGCCGTGCACGTGCCACAACTCGCCGAACACGCCACGCTTGCGCTGGTTCGGGTCCGTAGGCGGTTTCAGGCTGTTGTCGAGCGCGACGAAATAGAACGATTCGCCGATCCAGGCGATGGCGACGATGACGTGAAACCAGCGCAATGCCAGGTTCAGCCAGTCTGTGATAAAGCCTTCCATGAAACTCCTCCACTTCTGATTCGTTGTACGCGCAGCGATGCTTGTGCCCTGATTGCGCCTTGGGTGACCCGGCTGAGGGGTCGTCGGCAAGCATGGCGTCGCTGCACAGACTGCGGGGTGAAAGACGCGGTGCGCTCAGTTCGCACGCGCCGTTTTTTATTGGAACGTCAGGTCGAGTCGCTCGCGTTCGATTGCGCTTCGCGGGTGTCTCCAAGGATCCGCACAGTGCAATCGGGCGCGCTCGGAAATGCAACGCGACTTCAACCTCGTCCTCTTCCAGCGCCTATCGAAAAACACGCCGTGAGCTCAGTTGCCCACTTAACTGCCCCGATAGGTGCTGTACGACCACGGCGACACTAGGAGCGGCACGTGATAGTGCGCGCCGGCATCGGCCACGCCGAAGCGCAATACGACGCGATCGACAAAACGCGGCTCCGGTACCTTCGTGCCGATCGAGGCGAAGTAGTCGCCGGCGCCGAACACGAGTTCGTATTCGCCCGGGACCAATGCGTCGCCTTCGAGCAGCGGCTGGTCGCAGCGGCCGTCGTCATTGGTGGTGGTAGTTTTGAGCGCGCGGCGAGTGTCGCCGGAGAGCGCAAAGAGTTCGACCTTGATGCCCGCGCCAGGACGGCCGTTCGCGGTGTCGAGCACATGGGTAGTGAGCTTTCCCATTCGCAATTTTCCTTATGTGAATGCGAGGTTTCGGCGGCGGCCCGATCCAGAATACGTTGCGGCGGATCGAGGCTCCACGTCAGTGGCTACATACCCGTCGGCGAATTGAAGCGAGCGCCGTGGCACCATTGTAAAAAGGATGTTCCCGTCAGCGCGCGCGAGATAGGAAAGATAATACCTGGCGCATGACAGACAGCCCATTGAAAGCCGCATTGAGCCGATTCATTCGACTATTGCCGTGCATTTAATCGTACCGGCGCCAAAAAAGGGCCCACTATATCGATAGCGTGAGGTTGAGTATCGCACCGGCACGAGTTGCCAGTATTATTTTGGCCGTCGAAGGTTACACCTGTGCGCCGCAGCAAACCTGAGTGAAGCGCGGCACACCCCGAAGACGGCGGAAGCACGCTGGGTAACCGGGCCAACGGCGTTCGACGGGACGCGGCGGCACGGTTGGCGTGCCGTCACATCGCGTTCGAACGGCTTTGCACGGAAGCAATAAAGCGGAGAAACGAATGACGATGGAGCAGGCGGCTATGAAGCCAAACAAGCCGAAAAAAACGATGCTGGTGAAGCACGCGGACGTGCTGGTCACGATGGACGGCGCCCGGCGCGAACTGCGCGACGGCGGCATGTATATCGAGGACAACCGTATCGTCGCGGTCGGGCCGACGGCGGAATTGCCGCAAACGGCCGATGAAGTGCTGGACATGCGCGGCCACCTGGTGATCCCGGGACTGGTGAACACGCACCACCATATGTATCAGAGCCTGACGCGCGCGATTCCGGCCGCGCAGAACGCCGAGTTGTTCGGCTGGCTGACCAACCTCTATAAGGTGTGGGCGAACCTCACACCGGAGATGATCGAAGTCTCGACGTTGACGGCGATGGCTGAGCTCCTGCTGTCCGGTTGCACGACCTCGAGTGACCACTTGTATATCTACCCGAACGGCAGCCGCCTCGACGACAGCATCGTCGCGGCGCAGCGGATCGGCATGCGTTTTCACGCAGCGCGCGGCAGTATGAGCGTGGGGCAGAAGGACGGCGGTCTGCCGCCGGATTCGGTGGTCGAGCGTGAAGCGGACATTCTGAAAGACACGCAGCGGCTGATTGAAACGTACAACGACGAAGGGCGCTACGCGATGCTGCGCGTGGTGGTGGCGCCGTGCTCGCCGTTCTCGGTGAGCCGCGATCTGATGCGCGAATCTGCGGTGATGGCGCGGCATTACGGTGTGTCGATGCACACGCACCTGGCGGAGAACGTCAACGACATCGCGTATAGCCGCGAGAAGTTCGGCATGACGCCGGCGGAGTATGCGGAGGATCTGGGCTGGGTCGGTCACGACGTGTGGCATGCGCACTGTGTGCAGCTCGACGACGCGGGCATCGAACTGTTCGCCCGCACGGGGACCGGCGTCGCACATTGCCCGTGTTCGAACATGCGGCTCGCGTCGGGCATCGCGCCCGTCAAGCGGATGCGCCTCGCGGGGGTGCCGGTGGGCCTGGGCGTTGACGGTTCGGCGTCGAACGACGGTGCGCAAATGGTCGCCGAAGTGCGCCAGGCGCTGCTGCTGCAGCGTGTCGGTTTCGGCCCGGACGCGATGACCGCGCGTGAAGCGCTCGAGATTGCGACGCTAGGCGGCGCGAAGGTGCTCAATCGCGACGACATCGGCGCGTTGGCGCCGGGCATGGCAGCGGATTTCGTGTCCTTCGATCTGCGTCAGCCGCTGTTTGCGGGTGCGTTGCATGATCCGGTCGCGGCACTGGTGTTCTGCGCGCCGTCGCAGGTGAGCCATAGCGTGATCGGCGGCACAGTGGTGGTGAAGAATGGTCAGTTGACGACGCTGGAACTCGGACCGGTCATCGAGCAGCACAACCGGCTGGCGAAGACGCTTTACGAAGCGGCAGCGTAAGCGCAATGATGGAGTAAGCGTGGAATAGAAGAGGCAGGTCTGTCGGCATCCACAAAGACTGGATGCCGATAGACCGCAGAGCAACGGGTTAAGGCTTGTCGATCAACGTCTTGGTCGCCTCGGCAACCAGACTGCGCAGCCAGCGCACTTCGTCAGAGTAATGCACGCGCTCGTGCCATAGCTGGTAGTACTGCATCGGCGGGAAATCGAGCGGGGCGGGCACCACGGTCAGCGGCAGGAACTTGGCGTAGTAGTCAGCAAACAGGCGCGTTGTCGTGAAGATCAGATCGGACTTTATCAGCACGTAAGGCGCCAGATTGAAGTACGGCAACGTGACGACCACGTGACGCTTTAACCGTTCGCGCGCGAGATGCACGTCAATCGCGCCCCGTTGGCCCACCGAGTAAGGAGTAGGCGCAAGATGCGGCGCATTCAGATACTGGTCGAGCGTCAACCCGCCGCGTTTGGCGAACGGATGCGCATTGCTCATCAGGCAGACGATCTGATCGACGAACAGGTTCGACAGGTGCAATTGCTCCGGCGGTTCCGGCCAGTTGCCGACCACGATGTCGAGCTTGCCGTCTTCGAGCGCGAGTTCGTAGTCGAATGCCGGCCCGAGCGAGTGAAATTCAAGCGTCGCGTTCGGCGCGGCCTGACGGAAGCGTTCCACTACCGTCGGCACAAACAGCACGTTCAGGTAGTCCGGGCAGCCGATCCGATAGCAGCGGATCGAGGTCGCCGGATCGAAGTTGTGCTGCTGGAACTTGATGCGTTCAATTTCGCGCAGCGCGTTTTGCACCGGTTCGAGCAGGCGCAGGCCGTACTCGGTCGGCACCATGCCGGATTTGCCGCGCACCAGCAGCGGGTCGCCGGTGATGTCGCGCAAACGGCGCAGCGCCGCGCTGATGGCGGGTTGCGATTGATTCAGTTTGACGGCCGCGCGCGTCACGCTGCGCTCCATCAAAAGGGTGTGCAAGACGCGTAATAGATACGTATCGATCGCCTCGCGTTGCTGACTCATGACTTCTCCGAAATATATGATCTGGCTGATCGAACGGGCGTGGGTATATATGGCTTTTAATATGAACTCAAGGCCACGTCAAGAGTGGGATACCCGCAGAGCACGCTGCGGCGGGGGTTTGCGGGGAATTTTGACGGCTCGACTGAGCGAGTCGAATTAGGTATTGTCATCCGGTTGTGGTGACGGATCGCATGCTGACAGGGCGGGCGGACGCGCTGCGACCGGCAGTCTCTGACGTACTACGGAATCACATGAGCGACTCTTCTTATAGCGACGGCGCCGCCGCGCAGCCGGCAAACAGGCCGGAACAGGCGGCGCCCCGGTTGATGCTTCAGGGCATCACCAAACAATATCCGGCCGTGCGTGCCAACGACGACGTCACGTTGATCGTCGCGCCGGGTGAAATCCATGCCGTGCTCGGCGAAAACGGCGCCGGCAAAAGCACGCTGATGAAGATCATCTACGGCGCGGTGCGACCCGACGCCGGCGAGATCCGCTGGGAAGGCCAGCCGGTCGAGATCGCCAACCCGGCGGCCGCGCGCAAGCTCGGCATCGGCATGGTGTTCCAGCATTTTTCGCTGTTCGAGACGCTCACGGTCGGCGAAAACATTGCGCTCGCGCTCGACGAACCTTTCGATCTGAAGACGCTGTCCAGGCGTATCCGCGAAGTCTCCGCCGACTACGGCCTCGACATCGACCCGCAACGTCACGTGCATAGTCTGACTGTGGGCGAGCGGCAACGCGTCGAAATCGTGCGCTGCCTGCTGCAGAACCCGCGTCTGCTCATCATGGACGAACCGACTTCGGTGCTCACGCCGCAAGCGGTCCGCAAGCTCTTCGAAACGCTGCGGCGTCTCGCGGCGGAAGGGTGCAGCATCCTCTACATCAGCCACAAGCTCGACGAAATCCAGGAGCTGTGCGATACCGCGACGGTGATGCGCGGCGGCCGCGTGACCGGTCACGTGACGCCGAAAGAAGAGACGCATGCGTCGCTCGCGCAGTTGATGGTCGGCCATTCGCTGCCCGATTACACGCGCCGTGAACATACGCCGGGCGCTGTGCTGCTCGACGTGAAGCAGTTGTCCGTGGAAAGCGACGATCCGTTCGGCACTTCGCTCAATAACGTGTCGTTCGGCGTGCATGCCGGCGAGATCTTCGGCATCGCCGGGGTGTCGGGCAACGGGCAGGCCGAATTGCTGTCGGCACTCTCGGGTGAAAAACGCGGCACGCGTGCCGATGCGGTCACGATCTGCGGCAAGGCGGCAGGGCGGATGGGGGCGGGCGGGCGGCGCGCGCTGGGTTTCGGTTTTGTGCCCGAAGAGCGCCTGGGCCGCGGCGCGGTGCCGGCGATGACGCTGTCGGAAAACGCGCTGCTTACGGCGCATCGTCAGCAGATGGTGAACTCCGGCTGGATCAAGGCGGGCGCGATGCGCGCCTTCGCCAAACGTTGCATCGATGCGTTCGATGTGCGTTGTGGCGGCTCGGAAGCGCTGGCGCAAAGTCTTTCCGGCGGCAATCTGCAGAAATACATCATGGGCCGCGAGATTCTGCAGGCACCCAAGGTGTTGGTGGTCGCGCAGCCGACCTGGGGCGTCGACGTGGGCGCGTCGGCTTTCATTCGTCAGCAGTTGCTCGACCTGTCGGCGCGCGGTGTGGCGATTCTGGTGATCTCGGAGGAGCTGGAAGAGCTGTTCGACATCTGTGATCGCATCGCGGTGCTTGCAGGCGGCCGGCTTTCGCCGGTGCGCGCCACGGGGGCGACCAACGCCGAGGAAATCGGACGCTGGATGGCGGGGCTGTTCGGCGACCGCGAGGGCGCGGCGCCTTCGGCGGAACAGCCGGCGCATGCCTGACCCGCTAGATGCGCGATCGGTTCGCTGATCGACGCTAAAGCACCAGAAACACCAGAAACACAAGAACCAGACCTAAGCACTCACATAGGCGCACGCTCCCATGATTCTTCCGTATCGACTCGAAGCACGCACGACGCCATCGCGCACGATGCAGCTCGCCGTGCCGCTGATTGCCGCGTTGCTCACGCTCGTGATTGGCTTCCTGATCTTCAGCCTCGTCGGCCGTGATCCGCTCGAAGCCATGCACGCGTTTTTCATCGAACCGCTCTCCAGCGTGAACGGCTGGTCCGAACTGCTGCTGAAGGCTTCGCCGTTGTGCCTGATCGGCCTTGGCCTCGCGATCGGTTATCGCGCCAACGTCTGGAACATCGGCGCTGAAGGGCAGATGCTGCTCGGCGGCATCGCCGCCAGCGGCGTCGCGATCTATTTCGATCAGGCTACCGGCTGGTGGATTCTGCCGACCATGATGGTCGCCGGCGTGCTCGGCGGCATGGCGTGGGCCGCGATCCCCGCCCTGCTGAAAAGCCGCTTCAACACCAATGAGATTCTCGTCAGCCTGATGCTCACCTATGTGGCCACGCAGTTGCTGATCTATCTGGTGAGCGGCCCGTGGCGCGATCCGCAGGGCATGAATTTCCCGCTCTCGGAGATGTTCGGCGGCGACGCGCTATACCCGACCTTCGCCGGCGACTGGCACTGGAAATGGCTGCACGGCACGCGTCTGAACGCCTCGGTATTTGTCACGCTGATCGCGATTCCGTGCGTGTGGCTGTTCATGCGCAAGAGCTTTGCGGGCTACCGGATGAACGTCGGCGGTCTGGCACCGCTCGCCGCGCGCTACGCCGGTTTCTCCGACAAGAAAACCATCTGGACGTCGCTCCTGATCAGCGGCGGTCTGGCGGGCCTCGCCGGCATGGGCGAGATCGCCGGTCCGATAGGCCAGTTGCAGGCGACCTGGTCGCCGGGCTACGGCTTCACCGCGATCATCGTCGTGTTCGTCGGACGATTGCATCCGGTCGGTATCGTGCTCGCGAGCCTTTTGATGGCGCTGCTGTATCTCGGCGGCGAAGCGGTGCAGACCTCGATGCAATTGCCACAGGCGCTTTCCGGCGTGTTCCAGGGGCTATTGCTGTTCTGCCTGCTGGGTGCTGACCTGTTCGTGAACTATCGCGTGCGCCGTCGAACGCTCGCCGCGTAAGTCCACTCATTCGCTACTGATTTTCAAGCCAGGTCTCCATGGATATTCAACAAGCCAGCGCGCTTACCTCGAGCGCCGTCACCGCCGCGATCCCGCTGATGTTCGCGGGCGCGGGCGAACTCGTCACCGAGAAGTCGGGTGTGCTCAACCTCGGCGTCGAAGGCATGATGCTGATGGGCGCGGTGACCGGCTACGCGGTCACCGCGATTACCGGCAGCCCGTGGCTCGGCGTGGTCGCCGCGATCGGCGCGGGTCTCGCGATGTCGCTGCTGTTCGCGTTCCTCACGCTGACCATGCTCGCCAACCAGGTCGCCACCGGCCTGTCGCTGACGATCTTCGGCATTGGCCTGTCGGCCTATGTCGGCAAGCCGTACACGTCGGCCGCCGTGCGCGCCACGATCGACACGTGGACCATTCCGGGCCTCTCGAAGATTCCGGTGCTCGGACCCGCGCTCTTCAGCCTCACGCCGCTCGACTACCTCGCGTTCCTGATGTTCGCGGTGATCTGGTGGTTCCTGTACCGCACGCGTGCGGGCCTCGTGCTGCGCTCGGTCGGCGAATCGCCGCAAGTGGCGCACTCGGTCGGCTTTCCGGTGGTCGGCGTGCGTTACGGCGCGGTGGCCTTCGGCGGCGGCATGGCTGGCCTCGCCGGCGGTTATTACTCGATCGTCAACCTGCACTTGTGGCAGGAGCAGCTCACGTCGGGCCGCGGCTGGATCGCGCTCGCGCTCGTTGTGTTCGCGACGTGGCGCCCGGGCCGTCTGCTGATCGGCGCGCTGTTGTTTGGCGCCGTGACCGGCCTGCAGTTTTACGCTCAGGCTATCGGCGTGCCGGTGCCGACGCAGTTTCTGGCGATGCTGCCGTACGTCGCGACCGTCGTCGTGCTGGTGCTGATTTCGCGCAACCCGAACACGATTCGTCTGAATGCCCCCGCGTCGCTCGGCAAGCCGTTTTTCTCGGCGGGCTGACACAGATGCCGTTTCATATGACCGACCACACGTTTCAAATCACTCGATAAACACGACAGGAGAGAACATGAAGAGAAGAAATCTGCTGACCGCTTTCGCTTGGGGTGCGGCCTCGCTGGCACTCGCCGCGCCGCTCGCGCAAACCGCGCAAGCGGCCGACGCACCGGGCGTCGCGTTCGTCTACCTCGGCAATCCTGGCGATGCCGGCTGGACCTATGCACACGACCAGGGTTCGAAGGAAGTCGAGGCGAAGTTCGGTAACAAGATCAAGATCACCCGCATCGAAAACGTGCCGGAATCGGCCGACTCCGAGCGCATCTTCCGCGATCTGGCGAACAAGGGCAACAAGATCATCATCGGTTCGAGCTTCGGCTATCAGGACTTCGAACTGAAGGTCGCGAAGGACTTCCCGGACACGGTGTTCCTGCACGCAACCGGCTACAAGAAGGCGCCGAACTTCGGTACCTATGACGTGCGGATGTATCAGGGCGCGTACCTGGCAGGCGTCGCGGCGGGCTATGTGACGAAGACCAACACGCTTGGCTTTGTTGCGTCGGTGCCGATTCCTGAAGTGGTCCGCAACATCAACGCGTACACGCTCGGCGCGCGTTCGGTGAATCCGAAGATTCACACCAAGGTCATCTGGATCAACAGCTGGTTCGATCCGGGCAAGGAAAAGCAGGCCGCTGAAACGCTGATCGGCCAGGGCGCTGACGTGCTGCTGCAAAACACCGATTCGAGCGCGACGCTCGCGACGGCTTCGGAAAAGCACGTGCATGCGTTCGGTTGGGATTCGGACATGAAGAAGTTCGGTCCTGATGCGCACCTCGGCTCGGTGGTCGCGCACTGGGGCGTGTATTACAACGCGGCTATTCAGCAGGTGCTGGACGGCAAGTGGAAGAACGATCCGGTGTGGTGGGGCATTCCGCAGAAGGCGGTCAATCTTGAAGACCTGAACACGTCGGTGATTTCGGCTGACGCGCAGAAGCAGGTCGAGGCGAAGCGTGAGGAACTGGCGGGTGGCAAGTGGGACGTGTTCACGGGCCCGATCAAGGATCAGTCCGGTGCGGTGAAGGTGCCGGCTGGCAAGACGCTGACCGATCCGGAACTGCAACGCCTGAACTGGTATGTGGAAGGCGTGGACGGCTCACTGCCGAAGTAATTCGGCTTTTACGGTCATCGCGATCGACCGGGTCGCGATAGACGGGGTCGCCATAGACCGGGTCGCGAATGACGGGTAACGATCGACCCGGCGGCGGTCTCAGCAGCCGCTGCTTTAAGGCGCTGCGTCCAGTACGGACGCAGCTTTTTTTTGCTTCGGGGTTTGTGTCGAACGAGTTTCAGGCGAAGCACTAGTCGATGCGCAGGCCGACCTTGATGGTTACCTGCCAGTAGGCGACCTTGTCATTTTCGATCTGGCCCCGCGTTTCCGTGACCTCGAACCAGTGCAAGTTGCGCAGCGTTTTCGATGCTTTTGTAATCGCGGTGCTGATTGCGTCGTCGATCGATTTGGTCGATGAGCCGGTCAGTTCGATTTGTTTGTAGACGTGTTCTGACATGAACTTCCTCCTTTGACCTCCGTTGGTGTGAAAAAAGTATAGGCAATGGATTGCCGCTGACGTTGCCCGTATGAACGCGTCATGTCACCCATCGCGTGGCCGATATGCCACGGGGAGGCGGGGCCGTTATGATGGCCGCGCAACTCAATCTGAAACCTGACGAGGCTTGAAAGTGGAAATTGGTTTTTGCGGTCCCGGTCTGATGGGCGCGCCGATGATCCGGCATCTGCTGCGCGCGGGGCATACCGTGCATGTCTGGAATCGCACGCGGGCCAAGGCGGAAGCGTTGATGGCGGACGGGGCCAAGGTGGTCGATACGCCGCGCGAACTGGCCTCGCGGTGCGACGCGGTGCTGCTGTGCGTCGCGGATGCGGCGGCGGTTGAGGAAACCGTGTTCGGCTCCGAGGGACTGCTGAGCGCGGATGCCACGGCTCCGAGACGCGTGCGCTGGATTGTCGATCACTCCAGTATCCCGCCTGCAGCGACGAGGGCGTTCGCGCGGCGGGCGGCGACGGTTGCTGGCGCGACGGCGGCAAGCGCGCTCGCCGGTGGGGTCAAGGGCGGGCGGGAGCGGGAGCCTGCGGGCGACGGCGCCACCAGCGTCGGCTGGATCGACGCGCCCGTATCCGGCGGCGTAGCCGGTGCGATGGCGGGCACGCTGGCGATCATGGCGGGCGGCGCCGCAGCGGACGTCGAAGCGATCACGCCGCTCCTCGGCGCATATTCAGCCCGCGTCACGCACATGGGCGACGTTGGTGCGGGGCAGACCACCAAGCTCTGTAATCAGACCATTGTCACCGCGACCGTTGCGGCGATCGCTGAGGCGGTGAGCCTCGCGCAACGCAGCGGCATCGACGCCGCCAAACTGACGGCAGGCCTCGCCGGCGGCTGGGCCGATTCGGTCCTGCTGCAGATTTTCGTGCCGCGCATGACGCAAGGCGGCCTCGCGCCGATCGGCGCGTTCCGCACGTTCCAGAAGGACATCGACACCGTTGCCGCGACGGCGTACGAGACGGGCACGCCAATGCCGGTTTCGTCGACGGTTCAGCAACTGCTGCGTCTCGGCGCGGCGATGGGGCTGGGTGAGGCCGATCTGTCGGCCTTTATCGACGTTTTGCAGACGCCGCGTGGCGGCTAGAAGGCACGCGGGAGGCGCGAACCATACGTGAACGCCATGTGAAAGCGGCGCCAAAACGCGGGAGGACGGCGCGCGCGTGGGTTGGTTTCGCGATAACCTGCTAAAATGTTGGGTTGTTCGCCGATATCACATTTAAGGACGCGCCGTGCTGTCTACCGCCAATATCACCATGCAATTCGGGCCAAAGCCCCTCTTCGAGAACATCTCGGTCAAATTCGGGGGAGGGAACCGCTATGGCCTGATTGGTGCGAACGGCTGCGGCAAGTCCACCTTCATGAAGATCCTGGGTAGCGATCTGGAACCGAGTTCCGGCAACGTGATGCTCGAACCGAACATCCGCCTCGGCAAGCTGCGCCAGGATCAGTTCGCGTACGAAGACGTTCGCGTGCTCGACGTCGTGATGATGGGTCACGCCGAAATGTGGGCCGCGATGACCGAGCGCGACGCGATCTACGCGAACCCCGACGCGACTGACGACGATTACATGCACGCCGCCGAGCTCGAAGCGAAGTTCGCCGAGTACGACGGCTACACCGCCGAAGCGCGCGCGGGCGAACTGCTGCTCGGCATCGGCATCGCGATCGAAGACCACAACGGCCCGATGAGCAACGTGGCTCCTGGCTGGAAACTGCGCGTGCTGCTCGCGCAGGCGCTGTTCTCGAAGCCGGACGTCCTGCTGCTGGACGAACCGACCAACAACCTGGACATCAACTCGATCCGTTGGCTGGAAGACATTCTCAACCAGTACAACTCGACGATGATCATCATCTCGCACGATCGTCACTTTCTGAACCAGGTCTGCACGCACATGGCCGACATGGACTTCGGCACGCTGAAGGTCTATCCGGGCAACTACGACGACTACATGCTGGCCAGCACGCAGGCGCGCGAGCGTCAGCAGAACGCCAACGCCAAGGCCAAGGAACGTGTCGCCGACCTGCAGGACTTCGTGCGCCGCTTCTCGGCGAACAAGTCGAAGGCGCGTCAGGCTACCAGCCGTCTGAAGATGATCGACAAGATCAAGATCGAGGAATTCAAGCCGTCGTCGCGGCAGAACCCGTTCATCCGTTTCGAGTACGAGAAGAAGCTGCATAACATCGCCGTGGTGGCGGAGAAGATCTCGAAGAAGTACGAGCGCTCGATCTTCAACGATTTCAGCATCAGCGTGCAACCGGGCGAGCGTATCGCGATCATCGGCGAGAACGGCGCGGGTAAGACCACGCTGCTGCGCTCGCTGCTCGGCAAGCTTACGCTGGATCACGGCACGGTGAAGTGGGCTGAAAACGCGAACATCGGTTACATGCCGCAGGATACGTATGAAGAGTTCCCGGACGACGTCACGCTGATGGACTGGATCGACGGCTACCGCCAGGAAGGCGACGACGAGCAGATGGTGCGCGGCACGCTCGGCCGTCTCCTCTTCAATGCCGACGACATCCGTAAGTCGGTCAAGGTGCTGTCCGGTGGCGAAAAGGGCCGCATGATCTGGGGCAAGCTGATGCTGGGCCGCCACAACGTGATGCTGATGGACGAGCCCACCAACCACATGGACATGGAATCGATCGAATCGCTGCAGATCGCGCTCGACAAGTACGATGGCACGCTGATTTTCGTGTCGCACGACCGTGAGTTCGTGAGCGGCCTCGCGAACCGGATCATCGAAGTGAAGACCGATGGCTCGCTGAACGACTTCGGCGGCAACTACGAAGAGTTCCTGACGAGTCAGGGCGTGCAGTAAGCGCTCCTCGCTTCACGGCGTCGCGTCAGGCAAAGCCCGCTTCTTCGAAGCGGGCTTTTTTCATGATGCGGGTCTTGCGCTCCGATTCCAGTTTGTCCGAACGCCACAGCCTTACGGACGAACCGGCCTACGGACCCGCAAGCGTCGCAAGGGAGGAACCATAAATCTCACCATGAAGTGACCAGCGTCAACCAACCATACTCAAAACCAGACCGCCAAACAGGCTCATTGACCCAAAGCAACGCGAGCCGCGCCCGACGACCGATTATCACCGCTTCGATAGTCCACTCATCGGGTCGTCAATGCTCACCTCTCACTCATTCCCACCGCTTGTTATCCGCGGCCGCTCGCTGCTTCCGATCGTACAAGGCGGCATGGGCGTCGGCATCTCGGCCCACCGGCTGGCCGGCAGCGTCGCCCGTGAGGGTGCGCTCGGCACCATCGCCAGCATCGACCTGCGCCATCATCATCAGGATCTGATCGAACGCTGCGGGCAATCGCCGGATCGGGCCACGCTCGAACAGGCGAACCTCACCGCGCTGGCCCGTGAAATCCACGCCGCCAAAGCACTCAGCAAAGGCCGCGGCATGATTGCGGTCAACGTGATGAAGGCCGTCAACGCGCAAGCAGACTACGTGCGCGTCGCCTGCGAGAACCGCGCTGATGCGATCGTCGTGGGCGCCGGTCTGCCGCTTGATTTGCCGGACATGACCCAGGACCACGACATCGCGCTGATTCCGATCCTGTCGGATAGCCGGGGCGTCGCACTGGTGCTGAAGAAGTGGATGAAGAAGGGCCGTTTGCCCGACGCCGTCGTGATCGAACATCCGGCCCATGCAGGCGGCCATCTCGGCGTGACCAATCTCGCCGACCTGCACGATCCGCGTTTCGATTTCCTGCGTGTCCTTGAGGAACTCGAGACGGTGCTCACGTCGTTTGGGTTGAGTCGCCAGGACGTGCCCTTGATCGTCGCGGGCGGCATCAACAGTCACGAAGGCGTGCGCGAGTTACTGAGCGCGGGTGCCAGCGGTGTGCAGCTCGGCACACCGTTCGCCGTCACCGAGGAAGGCGACGCGCATCCGAACTTCAAACGCGTGCTGGCAGAAGCGACGCCCGACGACATCGTCGAATTCGTCAGCGTCACGGGGCTGCCTGCGCGCGCCGTGAAAACGCCGTGGCTGATGCGCTACCTGCGCCACGAAACGAAAATCCGCGAGAAGGTCGGGACGCTCAAACACGTCTGCCCCACCGCTCTCCAATGCCTCAGCGTCTGCGGCTGGCGCGACGGCGTCGAGAAGTTCGGCCACTTCTGCATCGACACGCGGCTCGCCGCGGCATTGCGTGGCGACGTGGCCAACGGTCTGTTCTTTCGTGGCCGAGAAGCGTTGCCGTTCGGTACGGCCATTCGGAGCGTCCACGACCTGATCGAACTGCTGCTGACCGGCGCGACGCGACCCGCTGTCGCAGGACGATGGGCGTTTTCGCTTGGTTGATTCGGGTCAAAGTGAAGCCGCACGGGACCTTCGACAATCCCCGCACGCAAACAAACACTCGGGGAAGCACATGAAGCACTTGCTCAGGAACAGAATCAAGGCCGCTGCCGTCGCATCGTGCCTGCTATGCGCGGGCGCGCTGGCGCCGCAGGCCCAGGCTCAGGTTGCCGGCGATGATCCCATGAACGGCATTCACGCTGGCGACGTACTGGTGCGTCTGCGCGCAATCAGCATCATGCCGAATGTCGGGACCAACCAGTCGCTGTCGGCGCTCAACGTGGGCGTCAATAACGCCATCGTGCCGGAGCTGGATCTGACCTACATGATCCGCGATTACCTCGGCGTCGAGCTGATTCTCGGCACGTCGCGCCATCAGCTGACATCGAGCCTCGGCAATCTTGGCGGCGTAAACGTGTTGCCGCCCACACTGCTGCTGCAATATCACTTCAACCACGCGGGGCGTATTCGTCCCTATGTCGGTGCGGGTCTGAACTACACGTTGTTCTATAACAACGGCCTGAACGCAGGCGGTCAGCCGATTTCGATCACCAACCACAGCTTTGGGCCGGCGTTGCAGGCAGGGGTGGATGTGCAGGTGACCAAGTCGCTGTTCGTCAATGCGGACATCAAGAAGATCTGGATGCACGCTGACGCATCGCTTGGCGGTCAGTCGCTCGGCCGGCTGAATATTGATCCGGTCGTGGTCGGGTTGGGCGTCGGTATGCGGTTCTGATCGCCGCGCTGGAAAAGCCGCGCTCGTCATGCAAAACGCCGGAATCTCCGGCGTTTTTTTTGCAATCACGATCCGAATCCCAATCGGGAGACGGGCTCTCGGGCAGTCGGTCCGATGCGGCCGGCGGCGGCGCGAGGAGGCTACAGCTTGTCGTTCTTGAAGCGCATCGCAGTGCCATCCTGCTCGATGCGTACCCATACGGCGCGCTTTTCCTCGTCGCTCAGGAATACCCAGTTGGACACCTCGGTGGCGGTGCGGCCGCAGCCTTTACAGACCTCGTCGAAAAGCGTGGAACAGACGCCGATGCACGGGCTGTCGGGAAGATCATGGAGATTCGAAGCCATCGGAAACCTTGGGGCGGAGAAACGGAGTTCCGCTATGTTAACCGATGCGGCGATCACACCCCGGCGCCGCGCTCGCCGTGGCACGGATACATGCACGGTTGGCCGTATCCACTGCCGCCTTCGTCCCGAAACAGTGAGGTGCTCCGAAGATGCTTACAAAACCACTTCATTAAGACGACGCTCGTTCGCAATCGACGTGCCCCTGGCGAGACCGCCGCAACTTGACAGCGAGTTAACACCGAGGCCGCCACTGGTGTTTTTTTCGGGTAGACACGCGCCGATAACCCGCTAAAATTGCGCCCATTTTGTAGCGGCACGGCTTACGCTGTACCGTTTGCGCGACAGCCTGGCATTTTTTTTGGTGCGCGCAATAATTAATGGTAGTTTTCGGTTTTTCAGGGGAGCCGCGTGCGGTATGCCGCGGCGTGGGCGAAGACGGTCGGCTCGGGCCGGCCAGGATCGGAGAACGGGATGAAAAGACGGGTAGTGGGGCAAGTGGCAGCGCTGATCTTGTGCGCGACGCCGTGGTTGACGGCCGCTGCGAAAGATACGCAGTTGAACGTGTATAACTGGTCCGATTACATCGCTAAGGACACGATTCCGAACTTCACCAAGCAGACTGGCGTCCAGGTCAAATACGACAACTACGACAGCGACGACACGCTGCAAGCCAAGCTCCTGACCGGTAATTCCGGCTACGACATCGTCGTGCCGACCAGCAACTACGCCGGCAAGCAGATTGCAGCGGGCATCTTTGCGCCGCTCGACAAATCGAAGCTGCCGAACCTGAAGTATCTCGATCCCTCGCTGATGGCCCTCGTGGCCGGCGCCGATCCGGGCAACAAGTACACGGTGCCCTGGGCATACGGCACGACCGGCCTCGGCTACAACGTCACCAAGGTCCAGCAGATCCTCGGCAAGAACGCGCCGCTCGACAACTGGGACATCCTTTTCAAGCCGGAAAACATCTCGAAGCTGAAAGCGTGCGGCGTGTCCGTGCTCGACGCGCCGGACCAGGTGTTTGCCGCCGCGCTTCACTACATCGGCAAGGATCCGATGAGCACGAACCCGGCCGACTATCGCGCCGCGCTCGAGATGATGAAGAAGATCCGCCCGTACATCACGCAGTTCAACTCGTCGGGCTATATCAATGACCTGGTCGGCGGTGACGTGTGCTTCGCGTACGGCTGGTCGGGCGACGTCGTGATCGCCAAGCATCGCGCGGTCGAGGCGAAGAAGCCGTTCAAGATCGAGTATTACATTCCGAAGGGCGGCGCGCCGGTGTGGTTCGACGTGATGGCGATTCCGAAAGACGCGAAGAACAAGGAAGCCGCGCTCGAGTGGATCAACTACATCGAAACGCCGCAGGTTCACGCCGCGATCACCAACGCCGTCTACTATCCGAGCGCCAACCTCGAAGCGCGCAAGTATGTGGACAAGGACGTGGCGAACGACCCGGCCGTGTACCCGTCGCCCGAAGTCATCAAGACGCTGTTCCTGTTGAAGCCGCTGCCGCCGGAAATCCAGCGGCTGCAAACGCGGCTGTGGACTGAATTCAAGTCCGGTCGCTGACCCGCGGCCTGAGTGAACGGGTAAGTATCATCATGAAGCCCTCGGTGTCCACCGGGGGCTTTGTTCGTCAAACGCCGGAGTAATGCATTGTGATGAGTAGTGACCAGTCGGGCGCGCTGGCAGGGGCCGCCGCGCCGTTCCCGGGCCTGAACGCCGAAGCGGGCGACGCCGCAGAGAATTTCGTCCAGATCGTCGACATCGTGAAGAAGTTCGGCGAGACCGTGGCGGTCAAAGGCGTCAATCTGTCGGTAAAAAAGGGCGAGCTGTTCGCGCTGCTGGGTAGTTCCGGCTGTGGCAAATCGACCTTGTTGCGCATGCTGGCAGGCCTCGAATCGATCACGTCGGGCAAGATCCTGATCGACGGCGAGGACCTTGCGCAATTGCCGCCTTATCGCCGGCCGGTCAACATGATGTTCCAGTCGTACGCGCTGTTTCCGCATATGACGGTCGAGGCCAACGTCGCCTTCGGCCTGAAGCAGGAAGGCGTGCCGAAATCGGAACTGAAAGACCGCGTGCAGAACGCGCTCGATCTCGTGCAGATGGGCCGCTTTGCGAAGCGCAAGCCGCATCAGCTCTCCGGCGGTCAGCAGCAGCGTGTGGCGCTTGCGCGCTCGCTCGTCAAGCGGCCGAAGCTATTGTTGCTCGACGAGCCGATGTCCGCGCTCGACAAACAGATCCGTCAGCGCACGCAGATCGAACTGGTCAACATTCTCGACAAGGTCGGCGTGACCTGCATGATGGTGACGCACGACCAGGAAGAGGCGATGACGATGGCGGACCGTCTTGCCGTGATGAGTGAAGGCGAGATCATCCAGCTCGGCACACCGCACGAAGTGTACGAATATCCGAATTGCCGTTTTTCGGCCGAGTTCATCGGCTCGACCAATCTGTTCGATGGCAATGTCGTCGAAGACGAACCCGATCACGTGTTCATCGAAACCCCCGATCTGCCGGTCCGTCTTTACGTGAGCCACGGCATCACCGGACCGCTCGGCATGCCGGTGACGATCTCGGTACGGCCCGAGCGTATCGCGCTCACGCGCAAGCCGCCCGAAGGTGCGTACAACTGGGGCAAAGGCGTCGTCACGAATGTCGCTTACATGGGCGGCTATTCGCTGTACCACGTGAAGCTCGAGGCCGGCAAAACGGTCATCGCCAACGTGACGAGCCTTGCGTTGACGGAGATCGACCCGCCAACCTGGGGCGACGAAGTGTATGTGCGCTGGAGCGCGTCCGCCGGTGTGGTGCTGACGTCATGAAGCGCTCGATCAGTTCTCTGGCGTCGTGGCCGGTGCGCCGTTTCAACCTGACCGGCCGCACCGCGGTGGTGGCTGGGCCGTTCATCTGGCTGCTGCTGTTCTTCCTCGTGCCGTTCTTGCTGGTCGTGAAGATCAGCTTTGCCGATTTGCAGCTTGGCATTCCGCCCTATACGGAACTCACTACGTATACGGACGGTGTGATTCACGTCGCGCTGGACCTGTCGCACTATGCGTTTCTGCTGACCGACAGCCTGTATTTCGCGACTTATGTGAATTCGGTAGTGGTCGCGGCGATTTCCACGTTGCTGTGTTTGCTGATCGGTTATCCGATGGCGTACTACATTGCGCGATCGAATCCGGCGAGCCGCAATTTGCTGATGATGGCCGTGATGCTGCCGTTCTGGACGTCGTTTCTGATTCGGGTGTATGCATGGATCGGTATCCTGAAGAATAACGGCTTGCTGAACAACTTCCTGATGTCGACCGGGCTGATTCATACGCCGATCGAGCTGTACCACACGAACACCGCGGTTTATATCGGCATGGTCTATTCGTACCTGCCGTTCCTCGTGATGCCGCTGTACGCGCATCTGGTGAAGATGGACATGACGTTGCTGGAAGCTGCCTACGATCTCGGCGCGAAGCCGTGGCGGGCGTTCTGGCAGATCACTTTGCCGCTGTCGAAGAACGGCATCATTGCCGGTTGTTTGCTGGTGTTCATTCCGGCGGTAGGCGAGTACGTGATTCCGGAATTGTTGGGCGGCGCGAACACGCTGATGATTGGCCGTGTGATGTGGAATGAGTTTTTCGACAATGCCGACTGGCCGATGGCGTCTGCCGTGACGTGCGCGATGGTGTTGTTGTTATTGGTGCCGATGGCGTTTTTCCAGTACGCGCAGGCGAAGGCGATGGAGGAAAGACGCTGATGAAGCCGAACCGGATTTTGCAGTTCATCGCCTTGGGGATCGGGTTTCTGTTTCTCTACATTCCGATCGTGAGTCTGATTGTGTATTCGTTCAACGAATCGCAACTGGTCACGGTGTGGACGCGGTTTTCTACGCGCTGGTATGCGGCGTTGCTGCAGGACGACGAGTTGATCGCGGCTGCGTGGTTGTCTTTGCGCGTGGCGTTGCTGACGGCGTTCGCGTCGGTGATTATCGGCACGTGGGCCGGGTTTGTGTTGGCCCGGATGGGGCGGTTTCGTGGGTTTACGCTTTATACCGGGATGATCAACGCGCCGCTGGTGATTCCCGAGGTGATTCAGGGGATCTCGCTGCTGCTGCTGTTCATCGAAATGGCCAAGTGGTTGGGGTGGCCCGCTGGGCGTGGCATTTTCACGATCTGGATCGGGCACGTGATGTTGTGTATTTCTTATGTGGCCATCATCGTGCAGTCACGTGTGAAGGAGTTGAATCCCTCTCTTGAGGAGGCCGCGCTTGATCTTGGGGCTACGCCGGTCAAGGTGTTTTTCTTTATTACGTTGCCGTTGATTTCGCAGGCTCTGGTTTCTGGGTGGTTGTTGTCGTTTACTTTGTCTATCGACGATCTGGTTTTGTCGGCGTTTTTGTCGGGGCCTGGGTCGACTACGTTGCCGCTGGTTGTTTTCTCCCGTGTTCGGCTTGGGTTGAATCCGGAGATGAATGCGCTGGCTACGTTGTTTATTGCTGTTGTCACGGTGGGGGTTGTTGCTGCTAATTATTTTATGCAGCGGGCCGAGAGGAAGAGGGCTGTGATGGCGGTTTAGGGTTTTTCTTGCGGAGCGCTTTGTTGGCTGTATGCCTATGGCGTTGGCCTTTCCTTGTTTTCTTAGTGGTCTATTAGCGTCGCCCCTGTGCGGGGCGGGCACTTACTTCTCTTTACACCGGCGCAAAGAGAAGTAAGCAAGAGAAAGCGGCTCGACCCCCCTGCTAAGCGGGTCCCTCGCACAGTTGCGGCAGTGGTGCATCTGGAATCTGCGTTCTCGCACATTTGGCGTCGGTGACAAAGGAGTCATACTTCCGGCGGCGCTGCGCGCGCCGAAAGGCATTTCTAAAACCACCCGTTGTGTCGCGGCTCTCGCGGTTTTCCACGGAACCCAAGCCCGCAGTCGCATCAACGGTTGTCGAAGCCGATGGCCCCCACCGCGCGGAAACGAAGCCGGTGGTTTCCCATGCATACCCGTCCGCGACGCACGCAGTGCGGAGTGGGAGCTGATGAGCGCTTTGTCACTGACGCTGAAGGTGCGAGGGCACGGATTCCAGATGCACCACTACCGTGACTGTGCGAGAGACCCGCTTAGCAGGGGGTTCGAGCTGCTTTCTTTTGCCTACTTTTCTTTGCGGCAGGCAAAGAAAAGTAGGTGCCTGCCCCGCACAGGGGCGACGCTAATAGTCCGATAAGAAATCAAGGAAAAGCCAACGCCGTGGGCGCACAGAAACAAAGCGCCACGCAGGCAAAAAAACCTCAAACCTTATACCCAATCCGAACCCCACCCCAATGCCGTCCGGCAACGAACACAGGCGCCGACGCATCTTTCATCAAAACAAACTGCCCGCCACCCATATCGCGCCGATACGTCTGCAGCAAAAATTTCTTAACATGCGAAGCAGCTGCAATCCCGGTACGGTCATCGAACATCCGCCGATTCCGGCAATTCGCCATATTCCAGACCACATCCTCGCGCTGCGGCAAAGAAAACTTCAGATTGTGAGTAGGCAGATACCCGCGCACATCGACCGCCGCACAAAACGCCACACGTGGATCAAGCCCGAGTAAGGGTTCCTGAATAGCAGGCAAAACCCGATCAGTGAAAGCAGTAAACCGGGTAACGAACTGAGCCGGGTTGCTCCCCGCAACGGGCACGTAACGTTGATCGAACAGATCCTCAATCGACACTTCGCCCCGAGCAACCGCCGCTTCGAATACCTTGCTCACTGTAGCCGCGGCCTGCTGCACAGCATCAATAAACCGCGTATCCGCCGTCTCGACCCCCGTGGCGGTCGTCAACTCGATCAGCATCTCGGACACGCCGAGCAAATTCCCCAACCGGTCCTTCGCCTGAGCGAAGTTCTCGCTCGAATCTTCGACGCCGCTCGCCATCTCCAACACCTGCGCCTCGAGCCCATTGCATTGCGTTTCGATCTCGCCAGTCAACGCGGCGATCTGCCCAGCCTCGTCGTTGAGCTGCGTAATCGCATCGCCCGTCGCATGCGCGACGTCGCCGATCTTGCGGGTGCCTTCGCGTACCCGGTGAGCACGCGCCGTGTTCACTGAACCCTCGTTGATCAACTGCTCGGTCTGTTGAGTAAGTTGCGCGAGCGTCGTCTCGATCTGGCCCGTCGCTTGGGCGGTCTTCGCCGACAGGTTCTTCACCTCGGCGGCCACCACCGCGAAACTTCTACCGGAGTCGCCGGCACGCGCGGCTTCGATCGCGGCGTTCAGCGCCAGCAAATGCGTCTGGCGGGCGATCAACGAAATTTCCTCGGAGACGCGGCTAACATGCGTCAACGCGCTGCGCAACGCGCCGATCTGACTCTCGATCACCGTCACGCCTTCCACCAGCCCGTGGATGTCGGCCAGCGACGCTTCCAACGTTTGCTGGGATTCCTGCACGCTGGTCGCGGCTCCGGCCGACACGCTGCGCATCTCGCGCGCGGCAGTGGCAATGCGATGATTGCCCGCGAGTGTCTGCGCGGCAGACTCGCGCAGCGCGCGACATACCTGCGCCTGGTGCTGCACGCGTGCGGCAACTTCTTCGACGTGGCCCGATACGTCGCAGATTTCAATTCCCAATTTGCCGGCTTGCGCGGCAATATCGCCGACGATCGTTTGCGAACGACCGCTGCGGCGAAAGCTGAAACGCGTCATGCTCGTCTCCTTGATGGCGCGGTTGGCGCAGTCAATTGGCGTGGTCACCCAGTGCGGATGCCGCGTCTTCTCAGTGCGTTTACGGCACACTTTCAATCGACTTGATACGGGGTATCCCGCAGTCGTTATGATGTGGGATCCGGTAGGGCGTTGACACAGCCCGGTGCACGGCACGCGTGCGACGACCCGCCCCGAGACTGGCTCGGCCCAGCAAGTGGCTGTGCCAGCCATTTCCCGCAGCCATCCCTCTCACCAGCCAACCATGATCGACTCCTTCGCACGCGTTTCGGGCTGGCAGCAGTTCTATCAGTTGTGGGAGCTGATCGTGATGCTCTGCAAGTTTCTCTGGGGCCTGTTGCGCTTGCTCGGGGGTGGTTGAAGGGGGCGTCACGCGACGGCCGTGCGTCGGCCGCGCGGCCAGGCTAACGTGAAACGTTCTCCGGGCCGGCGTGACGGTCAGTCATGAACAATGCCGGGATGGCGCTTCCTTATGCCGGAGAACGTTCCGGAGCGCCTGCCGCCGCGGTGCTCGTGCCGAGAAACGCGCGCAGATCGGTCATCACGCGCTCGGGCGCTTCCTCCATCGGGATGTGACCGAGTCCCGCGTACATCACCGATTTCGCACCTGGAATGCGGCTCGCAAATTCGGCGGCGTGCGCAGGCGGAATCCAGCGATCCTTCGCGCCCCACAGCACCAGCGACGGCACCTTCAGCGTTTTCAGCACGTCGGTGTCGACGTCCTTGAAGTCGAGCGTCGGCACCATCTTGCCGATGGCCGTGCGTGTGCCTTCGCCGTGGAAGAATTCGACGTAACGCCGCAGCGTCACCGCATCGAGCTTGCGCGGGTCGCCATACACGTTGCGCACCGCGCTCTTGATAATGACTTCGGGTAACCACCACGGTGAACTGATCCGCACCAGCGCGCTGTTGAAGAGGCCGATGTAAATCGGCAGCTTCATCGGAAAACCGGCGGAGTCGATCAATACCAGCCGCTCGACAGCCTCGCGATGGCGCACGGCGTAATCCCACGAAATCAGGCCGCCGAGCGAATTGCCGATCAGCGTCGCGCGAGAGATGCCGAGTGCCTGCATGAACGTGTCGATGAAACGCCGGTACGTTGGCAGGTTCATCGTTTCGATTTCGCCGGCGCTCGAACGCAGCGGTCCGGTCACGCCGAACGGCGGCAGATCGAGGCGGATCACGCGATGCTCGCGCTTGAGTTCGTCGGCAACGCGATTCCACGTATGCAACGAAGACGCGAAACCGTGAATCATCACGATCGTGTCGCCGCTGCCTTCATCGACGTAATGCACGTCGGCGCCCATGATCTTGACGAACTTCGAACCGCTTTGTGTGTAGCGCCGCTGCAATTCGGCGCGCGGCACACTGGTGATGCCGAGGCGAGCGGCAATCGAGCGGGGCGGCAGCGGCGCTGTTGATGCGGGTGTCGCGGATTCGATGCTTGCCATAGTTGTTGTCTCCCTTTAGTTCGAATTGGATTGCTTCTGCGTCTGCCACAGACTCAGCGTCTGAGCCTATAGCCGCCCCCCATCCGCGTCGCGAGCAGCCCCTCAGCCGCAGCATGCTGTTTTAAGGTACGAAGCGATAATCGTGCGGCCGCACACGCCGCGTGCGTTTGCGAAAGCTGAATGTGAAGCCCGGCCACAGCGCGGTGACTTTGCCGCTCTTTGTCTGATACCAGCTATGGCAGCCGCTGGTCCACACGGAGTGCTGCATCTCTTTCTGCAGACGTTCATTGAAATCGCGCTGAACCTCGGGCCGCAGATTCATCGTGCGTGCCTTGCGCCGTTGCAAGACGCGCAGGCAATCGGCGATGTACTGCACTTGCGACTCGATCATGTAGATCATCGAGTTGTGACCGAGCCCGGTGTTCGGACCGACAATCATGAAGAAGTTTGGGAAGTCGGCGACGCTGACGCCGAGGTAGGCCTCCGGTCCATCGCGCAGCCACATTGCGCTTAGGTCGGCGCCGTCGAGACCGGTCACATCGAACGGCGCGCCCACGTCGTTCACCTGGAAACCCGTGCCGCAGATGATTGCATCGACCTGGTGATGCGCGCCGTCGTCTGTGACGATGCCGTCGGCGACGATTTCGCGGATGCCGGTCGTTACCACGTCGACATTCGGCTGACTGAGCGCCGGATAGTAATCGCTCGACAGCAGCACACGCTTGCAACCGAACCGATAGTTCGGCGTCAGCTTGGCGCGCAGCGCTGGGTTTTTGATGCGCCGTTCGAGGTAGCTCAAGCCGAACTTCATCGGGAACTTCATCAGCTTCGGATTGACGACGAACGCAATCGCACGCGATTCGAGTTGCCAGTAGATCGCATTGCGCACGAAGCGCTGCGTGAACGGCAGATGGCGGAGCAGCCAATGCATGCGCGGACCGACCGGCTTGTTTGGCTTGGGCATGATCCAAGGCGCGGTGCGCTGGAACAGGTCGAGTTGCGCGACGCGCGGCTGGATCTGCGGCACGAACTGGATCGCGCTGGCGCCGGTGCCGATCACGGCGACGTGCTTGCCTTCGAGCGGATAGTCATGGTCCCAGCGCGTCGAATGAAACAGCTTGCCTTCGAAGCGGTCGAGGCCGGCAATCTGCGGCATGGCCGGCCGCGATAGCGGACCGCTCGCGGCGATCACCACGTCGGCCTCGATGCTTTCGCGCGTGCCGTTCGAATCGATCTCGACTTGCCAGGTCTGCCGCGCTTCGTCGAAACGCGCCGAGGCGACGCGCGCATTGCAACGCACGTACCGATCGACGCCGTACTTGCGCGCGCAATCCTTGAGATAAGCGAAGATCTCCGCCTGGCTGCCGAACGCACGTGACCACGCCGGATTCTGCTCGAACGAAAACGAATACAGATGCGAGGGCACATCACAAGCCGCGCCGGGATAGGTGTTGTCGCGCCACGTGCCGCCAATATCGCTGGCCGCCTCGTAAACCGTGAACGACGTGATGCCCATCTGCTGAAGGCGGATCGCCATGCCGATGCCCGCAAACCCGCTTCCGACAATGGCAATGCGTGGCGCGGCGGGTTGGGCGGATGAGGCAGGTGTCACGGCGGGTCTCCAGCGAAAGGCAAAATTCGGGCGTCTACATATGTCTACACCAGCATAACGCGCAGGGTAGACAACTGTACACTTCGCGTCAAGATCGTTTAGAGTACGACTATTAAACGCGCGAGCCGCGCTCTGACTGAAAGCTCATGAACCCCGCACCCGAAGCGGCGCCTGTCGCCGACCATGGCGCTTTTGCCGGGCAGGACCTTCCGCCCGGCAAGCGCAAACTGATCGAAGCCGCGTTGCGTCTGACCGCGGGCGGGCGCAGCTTTGCAAGCCTAGGTCTGCGTGAACTGGCGCGCGAGGCGGGCCTGAATCCCAACACGTTCTACCGCCATTTCGACACGCTCGACGACCTGGCGTGCGAGGCGGTCGAATCGGTCAGCCGCCGCTTGCGGCCGATGCTGCGTCGTGCGCGCTGGCTGGCCGCGCACGACGAGCCGCAGAGCGTGCCGCGTCGCGCGTGCGTAGCGTTTTTTGCGTTTGCGTTGGAGAACCGCGAGGCGTTCTTGAGCGCGCTGGCCGAGTATCACGGCACCTCGCCGGCGCTGCGCGAAGCGGTGCGGGCGAACCTCCACGAGGTGTCGGCGGAAATGTCGGACGATGTCGTGCAACTGGAACTGATGCCGACCCTTACTCGCGCAACCGTCGACGAAGTCTGCACGCAGATCGTGCTGCAGCTCTTTCATCTGTCAGCGGAGTACATCGACGGGGATGCCGCGCGCCGGGAAGCACTGGTTGCGTATGCGGAACGTTTCATCGTCCGGCTGTTCGCGGGTTCGGTGTTGCTGGCGCAACATGAGCCGGCGAGGGCGCCCGCTGCAGAGCGGGCGTAAAGGGGCGCGGGCATAAAAAAACAGGCTCCGTGTTGATATATGGGGTAATGCGCATCTACTAATTGCTGCAAAAAACGCTCACTTGCTGACCAAGTGAGCGTTTTTTTGTCATTCGACTTGGTGTTCTTTGGGAAAATATTTATACTTTTACGAAATCGGACATCGCGAACGAGGAACCAGTATGGCAAGCGGCAGGCAAATCGCAGACGAGAATTTTCGGTCCTTCCAGACATGGCTCGCAAGCAAGGCCGACTCGGATTTCAGGCAAATGGTTAGTCGTGGCGTCCTGTCACGGAAAGAGATTGCCAAAGAATGTGGATTCGCCAAGTCAGCTCTCGACCAAAATCCACGTATCAAAGCGGCTCTCAGAGCTACCGAAGACGGTCTACGCGAACGCGGCATCCTCCCCGCGCCGTTAGAAAGGGGGGGCGGAGAACTTGAGATGCCCCTAGTGCGCGAGACAGGCATGCAACGGGCGGTACTCGAAAGCGAGCGGCTGAAGCGACTCGAACAGGACAACGCCAGTCTGCGTGCAGAGAACGCCGAGCTCAAGCGCCAATTGGTACGGTACGCGGCACTTCAAGATGCCCTGTCGCTGACGGGACGGATTCCACGTTGAGCGCGCAGACCCTTCGTGTCTCTACCATTCGCAGCCAAAATCCCAAAGGATATGGCGGCTGCATATTCGCCGGCACACCCATTGACGAGCAAGGCAACGTGCTCGATGCCCGCTCCTACTACGTCGTTCGCGCGTCAAATGTGATTCTCGGGAATGTTCAGGTGCGCGTCGGCCAATGGTGGCGCATCACTGGTGAACCCAAACCAAACGCCATCGCGGTCAATGGCTATCATCTGACTGAGTGGCAAATCACTGCGAGCGATGCAGAGCTGTTGCTGCCTTCGGGCGAGCACATCATCACACTCATTGCGGAGAGCCCCGACTTCCGGGGCGTCGGACACGTTAAGGCGCGCAAGCTGTGGGAAATGTTTGGCGATGGGCTTTACGACGTCCTCGACCGGGGCGACATCTCTTCCCTGGCACAAGTTCTGACCGCAGAAAGCGCACATCAAGTGGTGACCGCGTGGGCCTTGTACGCCGACACCCGTACGCTCCAATGGCTACAGGCTAAGGGCTTCGATAGCTCGATTGGACGCAAAGTGCTTGCGTTCTTCGGTTCCGAAGCAGCCCATAAGATTGAAGCAGACCCCTACCGGCTGCTGAGCTTCTGCGCTACCTGGAGGCAGGCGGACGCACTGGCCCGTCAGCATTTCGGCGTCGAGGAAAATGACGAACGCCGCCTTCAGGGTGCCATCGAGGAGGCCTGCTACCGTGTCTTCAGCGACGGTCATACGGTGGCAACGCAGTCGATGCTTATTGAACGTCTCACATCGATACTAGGCGTCTCGACGGGGAGCTTCCGCTGGAGGGACTTGGTTCCGGTAGCGTTGTCCCAAGGTTTGACGAACGGCAGCTACGTGATAGGCGCCGAGCGCGCTCTCCACCCCTTTGGACCGTTCGTAATGGAAACCGTGGTCGCCCGCGCAGTAGCGGAACGGCTACTCAACGCCCGGCACTCGCCGTTGCTATCCCCCGTCGAACTCGATGCGCTGACTTTGACCTACGAAAATGTCGAGGGCATCACCCTTAACAACGAGCAGCGTCTCGCCATCCTGACGGCTTGCACAAACCCATTTGCGCTCATCACCGGCGGTGCCGGGGTCGGTAAAACTACCGTACTGAAAGCGCTGTACCAAGCATATGACTTGGCTGGTACGCGCGTTTATCAGATGGCTCTCGCCGGCCGTGCGGCAAAGCGAATGCAAGAGGCCACGGGGCGCCCAGCGTCAACGATTGCCAGCTTCCTGCGCAATGTTAAGGAACCCGACCTTACCGGACCTTGCGTGGTCGTCATTGATGAAGCGTCGATGGCCGACATCATTACCATGAGTCGATTGTGCGAGCTACTTCCAGCACACGTCCGGTTACTTCTCGTTGGCGACCCTCATCAGTTGATGCCTGTGGGGCCTGGACTCGTGCTCCACGCATTGGCTGAAACAGTGGACGTTCCTCAGGTTGAGCTTAAGGTAGCCAAGCGCTATGGTGGGCAAATAGCTGCCGCTGCGCATGCCATCCGCGAAGGCGTTTGGCCCGACCTGCCTGATATGGAATCGGCACCAATTGCGTTCATCCGATGTGGTGCACAGTCCGGTCGAGCGGCTAGTGCCGTCGATGACACGTTGCAGAAAGCCGTTCTAAGGCTTTACATGAAAAGTCCTCTGAACACCCAGATACTCTCATCGCGTCGCAACGGCATTGACGGTACTAAAACGCTGAACGGCCTCTGCCAGAACGTTACGACGGGCAACGCTCGTCCGCTTTTGGTCTGGAGCGACGAACATGCAGCACAGGCATACACCGGGTTCCGGTTAGGCGACCTTCTTCTTTGCACGAAGAACATGTGGGACTGGGGCCTGCAGAACGGGTCGCTCGGAAAACTCGTGCGAATTGAAGACGAACCGCGCCTTCTCACGAATGACGACGGCGAGGAGATTGGGTACGCGCTCGCATGGGTCGAGTGGGACGATGGGGAACGTCGCCCGCTCTTCGAAACGATGCTCGACAACCTCGAGCTAGGTTACGCCATTACCGTGCATAAAGCCCAGGGCTCACAGTGGGAACGCGTTATCGTGCCTATCACCGGCAATCGATTGCTTGACCGAACGTTGGTCTACACAGCCGTGACGCGAGCCCAGCGTCAGGTACTTCTCGTCGGCGATGAGTTCGCGGCGCGAACGGCCGTCGTGGGCTTACCCCGGGCTCGCCACCGCCGGGTCGCGCTAGGTTCGTTGCTGTCACGCCTGTTGACTCCGGAGGATGTGGCATGAGTCACGTTCGTGTTACCGCGAGTGTGGTGACCGACGACACCGGCATCAGAGTCAGGATTCCGGCCATTCTGGTCGAACAGAATGGCCAATGTATGGCGTTGGAACCGCTGGTCGACTACCTGATTGCTAACTCTCAAGCTAGAAGCCATGATTGGATGACCAAGCTGTGCCAGGTGGTCGGAATGCTGCTCGACTACATGGCAACAAATCATGTGCATTTCGAACGGCCACAAGACTTATTCGAGACGTTTGTACAACGAGTCTATACGGGCACCATCGGCGAGGACGGCAGGGACCCTAGCGGACTCTACTGGTTACCCAGACGGACCAAGACCGCCAAGCAGTTACTGAACAACCTGAGTGACTTCTCCGATTGGATGCACGCAAAGTGTGGGGCGGAGCCTCTGAACCCATGGCGACAGGCTACGGGTTACGAGCAACGATTGAACTGGGCAGCGTTCGTCCACAAGAGCGAACGCTCTTTCCTGGGACACCTCGACAGCTACGAAGACGCGGCTGAGGCTGCCAAGCAGGCCCGCAATACTCGGCAGCGGCGCACCCCAACCGGCGACCTCGGAGAGACTAAGGTCTTTCCGGATGACCGGTTCATGGAGTTGCTGTTCGTAGGTTTCGCTGTGCCTGGCAAGCAGGACAGCCCGGACATCGTCGAACGCTATGACTGGCGCGGCATCTGCATTGCCATACTGATGCATTGGGGTGGACTGCGCGTTTCTGAGCCATTTCATCTCTGGGTGAGTGATGTGATGGTCAATCCCCTTAACGCAGACGAGGCAATGGTTCGTGTCTACCATCCGATTGACGGTGCTGCCCCGAAGGACTTCCGTGGGCCAGACAGAAGGCTCTTGCCGAACCGGGAGGCGTATCTCAAGGCACGGTATCCTGGCTATCCCCCGCGCAACAGGGAAACCGGAAATCGCAAAGCGGGCTGGAAGAATCCCAAGCTCGACGACACTACCCAGAATTACATGCACGTTCACTGGTTTCCCGCCGGAATTGCGGGTCGCCTGTTCCTTCAGGCATGGAAGCTCTATATGTATCAGCGCATGCGCGCCCGAATCGGCGCTGACAGACACCCGTTCCTGTTCGTCTCATTTCGCGGCGCTCAGCGCGGGGAGCCGTACACCATTGATGCTTACCGCGACGCTCACAAACGTGCCGTTCGCCGCATCGGACTTGTACCGGCGAAGATGAATGGAACGACCGAGCACGGGCATCGTCATGCCTATGGGCAGCGCACGCGTCGTGGTGAGGTTGACAACATCGTCACCCAGAAGGGGTTGCACCACAAGTCCATCGATTCGCAGGCCGTCTATACCGAGCCATCGATATCACAGGTCACGAAAGCTCTCGAAGTGGCGACCGATGCCTTGGCAGCAGGTCAGTCACTTCCTATGGTGAGTGGCCTGGATGCATTCACTCTTGCCGAACGAAAAGAACAGAAACGATATCTGACAAGGAGGCGGAATAGCCATGAATGAGCGTATCGGAAATGCTAGGACGAAGCCGATTCGGGGTACCAAATTGGACGCAGAGTTGCGTTATGCAACGACCCTTGACCCGAGAATGGAACAATGGCGCGCGCTCGCATCCGAGTGGCTTGCCACTGTACGGGACGGAAAGCACCTCGCAATGGACTCCCTCAAGTTGTTTTTGGTGGATTATATCTACGCACAGCAACTGGAAACTGACCCCGCAAAATTCTTTCGCTGTGGATATCGTGCCCCCTGTCTTTACGAATCTTGCTTGAAACGCTTCAAAAGAAAAAAAGCCGTAAGAGACCACTACAAAAGAATTTCGTTACTAGCTGGCTATATCCTTGCAAACTTTTTCTCTGTTGAGGATGACGACGGCCACCCCGTGGTTCCCTCCGAGTTTGGGAATCCCATTCCGGACCTTCCCGAGGCAGTGGAAGGTCACGGGGACGGTCTTCAGGAATCCGATAAGCGAGTTCTTCCGTATCACCTCATCTCCCAAGTGCGCAACATTCTTTGTCCGACGGACGCAAGGACCTTTGCGGATTGGAAATGGGTGCAAGTCGCGGAGGACAGTGCAAACAGAGGAGGAAGCTGGTTCGTCGCGCCGTATGAACTTATTGACGAGGCCGACCCGGACTGTGTATGGCGCGAACGCGAAACATCTTCGTATGAGAGGGATAAATTCGGCTACGCGGAGTGCGTGTATGAAATCTGGAGCCCTGTACGCGCTGTGGCAATGTATGTGAAGCTGCAGTTGCCTTTACGGACGTATCAGGTTCGAATGCTTGATAGCGGTGAGGCCGATACCTATCGGTACATGCACGGCGAATGGATTCGAAACACCGGTCCGCTCGCGAAGGGCACGGAGAAGAATCAATACCGCCGTGGCATATTCCGTCAAATGACGGACGATATCAAGCACGTGTCGATGACGGGACTGTTCGTCAACACGAACAAGACTGCCGACGGAGGCAAAGAAGAAGGGAGCAAGGGGTACACCATCCCGTGGGAGCACAAAGAGGTACTGTTCTGGCTGGAAAAGCTACGGAACTGGCAGGCAAAATATAATCCAATCTCGGCTCCGACCGCGTGGACCGACCTTGACGTAAAGCATCTTCGAGTTTCGAAATCCGAGGCTAGCCTCCTGGCGATGGGCTCGGCTTGCTTTCTGTTCCGCGATGCGGTTGCCAGTGGCGACGACCGGTCCAAGCCGATTACTTCCGGCATGCTCGACTTGCTCTGGCACAAGTTGCTTCAGCAGCTCGAGAACCAGTGTCTTGCCAACAACGTTCGAGACGCTGCGCGGAACCCGCTAGCCTTCGTCAAGCCAAATACCAACGTTACTACGTACTATCCGCTTCACTCCTTACGCGTCTCCCTGATTACAGCCTATGCGCTGGAGGGTGGCGTGCCAATGACGATTCTGTCGAAGTGTATCGCTGGTCACGCGAGACTGGTCATGACGCTTTACTATACGAAAGCCGGCATTACCTATTGCACGGAGACCATGGATGCAGCCACCAAACGCCTCATCGTGACTGAACAGGAAAACTACGCGCGCTGGCTAAAGGACAAAACCTACGAGCAATTGGAGGCCAATGGGGCCTTCTTCGACCCGGCTGCGATTCAGGCCGTGATGCAGGCAACTCAGAACGGTGTCAGCCTCATAAAGGACGATAAGGGCTTCTGCCCGAAAGGTGGGTGGGGGTGCGATTCTGGTGGGGTCTACGTCAATGACGAAACCGGTAAGGTTACGTACGGCGAAGTGCCCGGCTACCCTCAAAAAAACTGTCCGCGTTGCCGGTGGTTTTTTACCGGACCTGCGTTTCTCGATGGTTTGCACAATCACTGGAATCACATCCAATTGAACATGGGGGATTTAGGCGAGCGCATAGTGAAGCTGGAGGGGCAGATTACCTCGCTTGAGGATGAGCTGTACGAATGCCAGGCAAACGACCGGCCCTTCCTTGAGCATGACAAGCTCAACACGCTTCGAAAAATCCATCAGGCTGAACACGAGAAGAACATCAAAAATGCAGCGGACTGTAACGCAACGCACCGGCTCATCGTTCGCTGCAAGGTTATATCGAACGAGCAACACGACGATGACAGCATACGGTTGGTTGCAGTTGGCAGCCTGCATGACGTGCAAATCGCAATAAACGAGTGCGACAAGTTGCAACAGATTCTGACCGCCGTCGCTGGTTCTGCTGTCTACCCCGAACATGATGTAACCAAGGCCGCACTGCAGGCAGGTAAAGCCTTCGACATGATGCTGGCAAGAAACGGCAAGGAGCCGGTCTTCTTCCGGCTTGGGGAAGATGAGTTGCCTGTCGTTGTTCAGCACATGACAAAGCTGCTAGCCACTCAGGCCGGCAGCATCAAAGAGGCACTGCCGTTCATCGAAGGAACGCGCCGTCTCGCGGAACTTGGGCTTGACCTGGACATTGAACAGCTGGCGCATGATATGGCCGCCGCGCGAGTAATTCAACTAGCCCCGGCTCCGGGTAACGAACAGCCTCTCTTGGTTTGATGAGGAACAGCCACGAATGCGCCGAGGAATTACCACATGAAGCAGCATAAGATTTCGCCCGACCAAGTGCTGGTAGCGCTACAGTTGGGCGCGACGACGCGCACGCAAAAATCGTTGGACATCGTTCATGCCATCTGTAGCGAACAGCATGCGGCGGGTAACGAAGACTTCTCAGTTGCAACTATTGGTCGCCTCTCATCTGGACGAGGGGGCCCTTCGCCACAGTCGATTCGCAACTCAACTGGCGAGCACTATCGGACATTGCTGAAGGCATGGGCCAATTATGTCGACGGCGCTGCCCGCAAGCCACCGGCGAGGGCCGAGCCTGGTGTAGCGGATGATGTGCTGGATATGATTCCAGATTCCTCCGTTCGTGCGTTGGTCGGCAGCTTTCTGGCTGAGAACCGTAAGTTGAAAGCTGAAAACAATCTGCTTAAAAAGAAGGCGGAGGTCGTGATTGACCGACGGCCCATGGCGAAGATGGCTGTGACGGGACCGCAGTCCGGAGTGCAGGTGCTCGCACCCTTGAGCACCTTACTGCCGTTGGAAGTCGATGCCTTACGGCATGCTATCTCGGATGAATTGCTTACTAAGATGGGGTGGGCTGTAGACGGGAAGACAGGGCGAGTTTCGAAAGGTGGTCACGCAATCTTCAGGGCGGGCTTCGTCACCGCCATCAAAAAAGTATTGGATGCCGCAAGCACCTGATGAGACCAAAGCGCAATGGTGACGCTCCCTGCCCAAAGCGGAGGGCAGTCAAGAGCACCGTGGAATAAATGGAAGGGGCCCACGCGTGCGTGGGAAGGAACCCGTTTATGCCGCGAAAGGCTCTTGACGGACCAAAGCGACCAACGCTCTGGCTGCCGGGGTGGGTTGGCTTTTCAACCTACCCCGGCTGCCTCACGGCGAGTGCGGGGTTTGAAGTGGAGCGGCCAGTGCTTATCGGTCCCAAGCGCCATAAAAAATCCCCTCCGCGACCTCGCGAAGGGGATTGAAGCAGCCAAATATTAGTACACTTACTAATTCAACGATGTGGTCAGGAGCCCGTCGCTACTCACTCACATCGTAATTAGTATATTTTTTTCCCTCAATACCGTGTTGGAGCCTGTTTTTGGTGCGGCTTGATTGATTACCGCTTGAGCGACTGCATCTCAAACAGCGCTGTGTTTCTCAGGTATCGCTCCAGCCGCCGGAATCGTCGTTACTGCCCATGTCGACGCCACCGCCGCTGTTGTCGTTCCAGTCATTCGAGCCCTGGCCGAAGTCGAGGCCGCCGCCATTGCCGCCATCACCGCCGCGGCGACGCGTTTCGTCGTCGACAATCACGTCGCGCTCCACGACGCGGTCACGCCCGGAATTCAGCGCCTCGCCGAGCAGCACGCCGGTCAGCAGGCCGCCCATGCCGCCGCCGAAACCGCCACCACCTTGTTGCACGATGACCTGCGGCTGCTGCTGATACGGTCCCTGCTGCGGATACGGCTGCGGCGGGTTGCCGAAACGCTCGGCTTCCTGCGCATACGGCGACTGCTGCGTGGCAGCGGCCGGCGCGGCATACGGATCGGGCCGGCCATCGGCGCGGGCACGCATGCTGCCGATGCGCTGCTCCAGTTCGTCGAGCTGATACGGCGGCACCGGATTCTTGCCGTTCGACAGCGTTTCGACGAGGCCGCGCAACTGGTCTTCGGTCGATTCGACTTCTTTCTCGAGCACCTCATGACCAGGTACGGTGGACAGCTTCACGTCGAGCTTCAGTGAACGCACGGCGTTGAGCATCTCAGTCGCACGCTTCAACTGCACGCGACGATCGTCGTCGGCGCGCGAATCGTCTTGCGAGCGGGCGCGGCGCAAAGTCCAGCGCAACACCAGCGCGATCACGCCGATCAGGAGAATGATGCCGACCCACATGCCGATGCCGGGACCATGCCGTTGCGGCGCTTGTGACACCATCGACGACTGCTGCACGGCCGGTGAATTCTGCTGGACGAACGGGTTGGCCGCGCGGCTCGTGGTGTTGCCACCGGCGGCGCCGGCACGTTCCGCGTCCTTGCGGATACGCGCTTCGGTTTGCGCGAAACGGGTCGGGTCGGTGAAGCGGATTTGCGGGTCGAGCGTCTTGGCCTGTTGCACCTGGGCGAGGGCGTCGGCATAACGGCCTTCGCGATCGAGCACCTGGCTGTACAGGTAGTGCGCGCGTGCATTGTTCGGATGCGCTTGCAGCACTTCGCTCAAACCGGCATCGGCCTGCTGCCAGTTGCCTTGCGACATGGCGGATTCGATCTGCTGGACCGTCGGTATAGCGAACGCCGCGGCCGACACGAACATCAGTGAGGCGAACGCGCTTGCGAGAAATTTTTTCATTTATGGACCGGGTGCGATGCACCCGTCTCCTTCAGTCGATACCGGTGACCGGTATACCGGCTGCGCTTGCGACGGCAGCCGGTATTTACTGCTAATGCAATTACTGAGCCGGCGTGTTGATCTGCTTCTTCAACGCTTCAAGACGATCTTCGACGGACGGGCCACGGCTCAGATCCGCGAGCTTGTCGTCGAGCGCCTTGCCGCTCTTGACGTCGGCCGTATTCAGGCGCGCGTCCGAACGGGCATTCGACAACGCAACCTTGTCTTCCAGCTTCTGGAAATCTTCGGACAGATTCTTGCCGCCGATACCGCCCAACGCAGTCGCTGCAACATCTTTGGCCTGAGCGATCTGCTGCTTGGCTTGCAGAATGTTCGAACGCGCGTTCAGGTCATTACGACGGCCACGCATGTCGTCGATCTGGCTCTTCAACTGGTCAACCGACGGCTCCAGCGTGGTCAATTCTCGCGCTAGCGCATCGCGCTCGGCTTCTGCCGTGGCTTGCGCGCCGAGGGCTTCGCGCGCAAGCGCTTCGTCGCCCGATTGCAGCGCGCGCTTTGCGCCGTCTTCGTACTTTTTCGCCTTGTCGGCGGCAACATCGCGCTTGCTTTGCTGAGTGGCGACTTGCGCCTGAATCTCGATCAGCGAGTTCTCGGCTTTAGCGATGCTCTCATCGAGTTCGCGCACGATCTGGCGCGAATCGCGCGACGGGTCTTGCACGGAATCGGCTGCGTCGTTCAGGAGACCTTTAAGCGTGCGCGAAATGCTGTCAAAAAGCGACATGAAAACCTCCAAAGAATGAAATCGGCGCTGAATAATCCCACGCGCTTTAACTGCTTTCAAATGCTACTTTACGCCGCTGCGCGCGAAGCTGCGCAACGTTCGGACCGGAGTTCGGGGCACACCCGCCAATTGCAATAGGAGTGCCATAAATTTACGTTTTTGAAACCGGGTTCAAACAGCCTTAGCGGTTAAAACGCGCGGCCGGTCATTCAGCCGTTCGCGGATATTACACCACGCGTTCTCTTAAAACCGACTTAAAGGGCGCGATGACAGGATCGCCAACTTTGCGCGCGGCGGGCATCCGCGTGGCGGGTGTCGTGAATATGAATAGACGTGGCGTGGCAGCGGCAGCGTGCCTGTGTTTCAGCCGCAGTGCGTCGATTCACGTTGGGCTGGGCGGCGAGTTCCTGCCACTTTCGATTCAGGCGAAGCGGCCGCCTTCCGTGCTCGGATCGCTCTGCGGATCGTCTGCGTCACGCGCCGCGTCGAGGCGCGGGCGCTTGAGCACTTTGCGCAACTGCGCTTCCACCGCGCCCGGTTCCTGCGCCGAGTCTGCAATGGACGCCGCCTTGGCCGCGGCGACGCGCGCCACGGCTTCGGTTGCCGCGGCGGCTTCTATTTCCTCGGGGGTCGCGGTGAGGGCGGCCAATACCCCGGCCGGCAGCAGCGGTGCCGGGCTTGAGCCCGCGGGTGTGCCTAACAATTCCTCCGCTTGCGATGCGGCCGCGCCTGGCGCCGGTGCAGCGGATTCGTTGTCATCGCGGGTTTGCAAGGCCGCCGGAAGCGCCGCCCGGGCGTGGCGCGTGCCGCGCGCGACCCGCTGCAGCGCGGCGTCGAGCGCGTCCGGCGCGCGCGGTGCATGCAACCGGTCGACGATGCTGGCCGCTTTTACCTGCTCGCTGGTCGCGCCGAAGCTCAATACCGCCCGCCGCATCAGCTCGCTGACGCTAATGCCCAGGTTTTCAGCGGTGGCGGCGATCGCGCGTTTTTGCGCGGTCGTGACGAATACGACGATGCGTTCGCTGGGCTTGTTCATGGTCGGCTCGCATACTTGTTTGCATTGGCGATTCAAGGCGTGTATTTGGCGTACGCCGTCGTGCGCGTCGGTAACGACTTCCGCGCCGAGTCCATCATATGACGAGTTGCATCGCTGCGGAACGGGCGCAACATGAAAATCCCGTGACATCAATGAGTTGTAGCCTTTCCGGCGGCCTTGTCCACAGGCCTTTCAACAATTTCTGTTGATAACCCTGGTGGGCAGCGCCGGACGCTTGCGCGACTGCCACAATCTACCGTCGTAACGTGATGCGAAGGGAATTCTTACAAAAAAACTGTCTTGGACGGCGCTTGATTTCTTTAAAATGCGCTGTTACGTTGCGCCGGACGCCTGTCCAGGGCGTGCCGTGCGGCCGCCCGGGGGCAAGGGCCGCGCGGTGTTTTGCGCCTCATGCAGCAAGGCGTTCAGTTACGCGCCCACTATTCCAGTCATGCCAATCATCAAACGACCGCATTCTTCAAATTCTCCGGCTGGTGACGACCGGGACACCTACCACCGCACGCCAGGACGCAACGCTGCTTCGCGCGACGCTGAGGCCGGCCGCCGTTCGATCGGTGCGAGCATCGTCATCTGGTTTGTCGGCCTGCTGGCGACGATCGCCGTGGTGGGCGCGCTGATCGTCGGTTACGCGCTCGTGGTGATGGGGCCGCAACTGCCGTCGCTCGATGCGCTGACCGACTATCGGCCGAAAGTGCCGTTGCGGGTGTACACAGCGGATCACGTGCTGATCGGCGAGTTCGGTGAAGAGCGGCGTAGCATCGTGCGCTTCCAGGACATTCCCGACCAGATGAAGAAGGCGGTGCTCGCGATCGAAGACTATCGCTTCTACGAGCACGGCGGCGTCGACTTCGTCGGCATTTTGCGCGCGGGTGTTTCCGACCTGATGCACGGCGGCGCCTCGCAGGGTGCGAGCACGATCACGATGCAGGTGGCGCGCAACTTCTTCCTCTCGAGCGAGAAGACCTACACGCGCAAGATTTACGAAATGATGCTGGCGTACAAGATCGAGCGCGCGATGACCAAGGATCAGATCCTTGAGGTCTACATGAACCAGATTTATCTGGGCGAGCGCTCATATGGTTTTGCCGCGGCCGCGCGCGTGTATTTCGGCAAGGATCTGAAAGACATCACGCTGGCTGAGGCCGCGATGCTGGCCGGCTTGCCGAAGGCGCCGTCCGCGTATAACCCGGTGGTCAATCCGAAGCGCGCGAAGATCCGTCAGGAATACATTCTGAAGCGCATGCTCGAGCTGAAATATATCAGCCAGGACCAGTACGATCAGGCCGTCAAGGAAGAGATTCACACCAAGAATCCGGGCAACGAATACAGCGTGCATGCCGAATACATCGCCGAAATGGTTCGCCAGATGATGTATGCGCAGTACAAGGACGAAACCTATACGCGCGGCCTGAACGTCACCACCACGATCGATTCCGCCGATCAGGACGCGGCCTATCAGGCGGTGCGCAAGGGCGTGATGGATTATGAGCGGCGCCACGGCTACCGCGGACCGGAAGGCTTCGTGGACCTGCCCGCACCGGGCGACGACCGCGATCAGGCTATTGATGACGCACTCACCGATCACCCCGACAATGGCGAAATCATCGCTGCCGTGGTGACGGACGCGAATCCGAAGCAGGTGAAGGCGCAACTGGTCGACGGCACCGAAGTCACGATTAGCGGCGACGGCCTGCGCTTTGTGGCCGGCGGGCTCTCCGCGCGCGCGACGGCGGCCACGAAGATCAAGCCGGGCTCGATCGTGCGCCTCGTCGCCGACGACAAGGGCAACTGGTCGATCACGCAGCTTCCGCAAGTGGAAGGCGCGCTGGTCTCGCTGACGCCGCAGGACGGTGCGATTCGCGCACTGGTGGGCGGCTTCGACTTCAACAAGAACAAGTTCAACCACGTCACGCAGGCGTGGCGTCAGCCGGGTTCGAGTTTCAAGCCGTTCATCTATTCGGCGGCGCTCGATAGGGGCCTCGGACCGGCTACGATCATCAACGACGCGCCGCTGTACTTCCCGCCGAGCACGCCGGGCGGCGATGCGTGGGAGCCGAAGGACGACGACCAGCCGGACGGTCCGATGCCGATGCGCCTCGCGCTGCAGAAATCGAAGAACCTGGTGTCGATCCGCATCCTGTCGTTCATCGGCACCAAGTACGCGCAGGATTTTGTCACGCAGCGTTTTGGTTTCGACGCCGACAAGACCCCGCCGTATCTGCCGATGGCGCTCGGCGCGGGCCTCGTCACGCCGCTGCAATCAGCGGGTGCCTACTCGGTGTTCGCGAACGGCGGTTACCGGATCAATCCGTACCTGATCAACGAGGTGACGGACGCACGCGGCGAGCCGCTCTCGAAAGCGCAGCCGCTGACCGCTGGCCGCGATGCGCCGCGTACGCTCGAACCGCGTAATGCCTACATCATGAACAGCCTGTTGCATTCGGTGGCCACGGCCGGCACGGGCGCGGGCACCAACGTCCTGCATCGCTCGGACCTGCAGGGCAAGACGGGAACGACCAACGACGCGAAAGACGGCTGGTTCGCCGGCTATCAGCAATCGCTGGTCGCGGTGGCGTGGATGGGTTATGACCAGCCAAAGAGCCTCGGCAGCCGCGAGTTCGGCGCGCAGCTCGCGTTGCCGATCTGGGTCGAGTACATGCAGCGTGCGCTGCGCGGCGTGCCGGAAAGCGAGCCGGCGCAGCCGGACGGCGTGACCTCGGTCGACGGCGAACTGTTCTATACGGACATGACGCCGGGCAATGGTTTCGTGGCCAGCATCGGACTGGATTCGGCGAATCCGACGGCCGGTGCGAGCGACGCAGTCGGCGGCGTGGGGCCGGCGGGTATGACGCCGCCGGCAGTGCCGCCGCCGAGCGTCTCGTCGAATGAGAAGAAGCAGATCATGGATCTGTTCGAGACGAACAAGCCTTAATGTCCCCGTTCTCCCGAGGGGACTTCCTTCGGGACGGTCGGTGGACTTCCTGGGTGGGGCGAGCGGTGTAACGAGTGTGTGTGGCCTGCTTGGGGCGTACACAAGCGTTTTTGAAAGGGCGGGGAAATCGCTACCTGACGCGGATTTCCTCGCGCTATTCGGACAGACCCCACGAGCAGATTTTGTGCCCACCGTCCGCAGTGTGTTTTAATCACGCCTGCGGTGCTTTTATATGGGGCCCTATACGGGCGCTTGATTCCAAAGAGGTTTCGGCCTCCAGCACCGCTGTGTCTTGCCGCGAGCAAGGCGTTCGTCTTCGAAAGTCACGCCGCGTGAGACCCGTTTTTTGACGCGTGCGCATGCCACTTCGCCCGTGGGCAACCGTCAGGTTGCCGCGGCCGGCGTGTTTGTCATCCAGCATCCACCGGGCCTTTGCCTCGTGAAAAGTAGAATACTCATCTGTCTGATGACAGGTTTGCTGCGCGTGTTTGCTTTCCTGCCATACGGCGTTGTCGCGCGCATCGGCACCGGCATCGGTGCGCTGCTGTACCGGATTCCCAGCACGCGTCGGCGCGTCGTGCACACCAATCTGAAACTGTGTTTTCCCGATATGAGCGACGAGGCACGCGAACGTCTCGCGCGCGCGCATTTCTGCCATGTGATTCGCAGTTATGTTGAGCGCGGGCCGCAGTGGTTCGGCAATGCGAGATCGTTGGAGCGTCTTGTCGAAGTGGAGAGCGCGATCGATCTTTCCGACATGGAAGGCAAGCCGACGATTTTTGTCGGCTTCCATTTTGTCGGTATCGAGGCGGGCTGCATGATGTATTCGACGCGGCATCCGGTTGCGTCGTTGTACACGCCGATGTCGAATCTTTTGCTCGACGCGATGGCGAAGCGGCAGCGCGCGCGCTTCGGCACGGAGATGATTCCGCGCAGCGATAGCGTGCGGCGGGCTTTGCGTGTGTTGCGCGAGGGGAAGCCGGTTATGCTGGCTGCCGATATGGATTTCGGGTTGCGGGATTCGGTGTTTGTGCCGTTTTTTGGCGTGCCGGCTTGCACGCTGACTTCTGTTTCGCGGATGGCGCGCGCTGGGAATGCACGGGTGGTGCCGTTTGTGACTGAGGTCTTGCCGGATTATCGTGGGTATAAGCTGACTATTTTTGATGCGTTAAGTGATTTTCCTTCGGATGATGTTGCTGTGGATGCGCTGCGGATTACCGAGTTTCTTGAGACGCAGGTGCGACGGATTCCTGATCAATATTATTGGGTGCATAAGAGGTTTAAGAATCGGCCGGTTGGGGAGGCGGGGGTTTATTGAGGTTGGGTTGCGCGGGGCGCCGGGGTGGTTTTTTTGCCTGCGTGGCGCTTGACGTCTGTCTGCCTACGGCTTTGGCCTTTCCTTGAATTGATATTGGATTATTAGT